>JAKFCD010000074.1:0-105051 GCA_036676805.1 Elusimicrobiota bacterium | reverse complement strand
CCCGGCCGCGCTCCGCGCGGCGGCGGCGCCCGCGCCGGCGCCCGTCAAAACCGAGACCCCCCTGGCGAGCTTGCGCCGCGCCTCGGCCCCCGGCCCGGCCCTCCGCCCGGGCGGGATCTTCGACGGCTCGCTCGCGCGCTCCGCGCCCGCCTCCGTCGAGCCCGTCGCCGCGCCCGAAGCCGCCGCGAAGCCCCGGCGCGGCCTGCTGCAGCGCTACCGGGACCGTCGCGCCAAGACCCCGCTGCAGAACGCGTTCGGCAAGGCGATGTTCGCCACGGCCGTGACGGCCGCGAGCGTACCCGTGCTGTGGGGCGCCGCGCCCGCGCTGAAGTACGTCTACGCCGTCCTGGCCGCGGATCTGATGATGCTCGCGATCATCCTGCCGCTCGCCGCCGGCGCCGCGGTCTGGCGCAAGCTGCGCTCGACGCCGCAGACCGCGGCCAAGCCCCCGCCGAGCCGCCGCGCGAAGCTCGCGGTGATCGCCGCCGGCGCGATCCTGGGCCTCGGCCTCGCGGCCGCCCCGTATTACGCGACGGGCCCCGTCGTCGAGCGGGTCGCGAGCCTCGCCGATCGGGGAGCCGAAGCGGACAAGAGGCGCGACGTGCATTGGCTGCGCGGCGGCGCCGTCGAGGACGAGGCCATCAAGGAGCTTTCCCGCAATCCGGTCGGCCGCGAGCTGCTGGACCGCCTGCGCGACCGGGGCGGCGTCATCCGCCTGCCCGCCTTCTTCGTCTCCCGCCAGGACGACTCCCACGCCCAGCACGAGAAGTTATTCGACGGCGTCTACCTCGCCGAGAACGAGATCACCCAGCGCGGCTGGACCGTCGAGCAGGTCCTCGGGGATCCGGCGCTGCAGCGCCGCCTCATCCGCGAGATGAACTCGACCGTCTTCCACGAGCTCGTGCACGCCGTCCAGGGGCGCCGCCCGCCGTGGACGACGGGCTACTTCACCCTCTCCACCGAGGCCGAGCAGGAGGCCTTTCTCCGCCAGACTTTGTTCCTCATCGCGGAGCTCGAGACGGGCGAGCCTCGCGGCGACCACGGCCGGTGGATGATCACCGACGCGGCCGCCGACCTCGACGGCTTCCTCGAATCCGTCGCCGGCATGTACGAGAAAAACGCGATCGTGGGCGATCCCTACTTCAAGGCCTTCCTCGCCGAGCAGCGCGAGCGCTGGCCCGCCTTCCGCGTCCACGCCTACCGCGTGCTCGCCGCTCGCGCGAGCACCCCCGCATCGGCTAAAATGTTCATGGACAAGGCGAAGGCCGCGGCCGAGGAAGCGGGCTTGCAAGCGCCCGCCCCGCTCGCCGCCTCTCGCTGATCCAGGAACCGCCATGTTTTTCCCTCTGATCTATTGGATCGTCCTGCCCTTGTTCTTCGCCTGGCTCGTCGTGCTGTGGCTGAAGAAGAGCAGCCCCCACGTCCCCGCGCCGGAGGCCGCGGCCCTCTTCGCCGAGCGCCCGATCGAGCCGAAATGGTTCCGCGCCGCCCGGCGCGACCGGGGGGGCCTGCTGCGCTGGCTCGGCGACTTCGAGAAGCAGCCGGAGGCGGTGGAGGCCGCCTACGCCGGCAAGGAGGCCGCCGTCGCCGCCGGGGAGAAGGCGTCCTTCCTCGTCTTCAACGACAAGGCCGAACTCCTCGAGCAGGTCGATTCGTAAGTTGGCCTCCCAGCCTCTGCGCGTCATCGGCAAGCTGCGCTCCTGCTTCCGCGAGAAGTTCGGCACGCCGCGCCAGCCGCAGCTCGCGCCGGGGGCGACCGCGACCCTGACGATCGCGCGCGAGTTCCTGCCGGAGCACTCCCTCGCGGGCCTCGCGCGCTTCACCCACGTGTGGCTGATCTCCTACTTTCATCTCAACACGAACAAGACGATAAGGCCCAAGATCCATCCGCCGCGGCTCAAGGGAGAGAGCGTGGGGCTCTTCGCGTCGAGGTCGCCGCACCGGCCGAGCCCGATAGGGCTGTCGCTGGCGCGGCTCGTGGCGGTCGAGGGCGCGACGGTGCAGCTCGCGGGGATCGATCTCGTGGACGGGACGCCGATTCTCGACGTCAAGCCGTACATTCCGGAGTGGGACGTCGCGCAGGGCGCGAGCGCGGGGTGGGTGAATGACGCCCCTTTTCCCTCATTAAACGTCGACATTTCGCCTTCGGCGGCTCGGGACATCGAGCGGGCCGAGAAAAGATTGAACGTCAACGGATTGAGCGGCCTTATGACGGACATTCTCGGCCAAGATTTGAGAAACCCTCGAGACAAAGCTCAGAATAAGGAGGGCTTGGAGCTTGGGTTTTTTCTTTACGACTTCGAATGCCGCTTCGCGGTACGGCACGGAACGGCCACGGTGGTGCGGCTTTTGACCGGCACGGTCATGCATAAAAAAGAACGGCGTGTTTCGCCTTTCAAGGTCAAGCTGGCTTGACCTTAAAAGAAGCCTGGCGCCAAAACGTGCGACGCATGTATCTTTGGCGCGCGCTGATGCATATGCACTTCTTCGCGGGCGTGCTCGTCCCCTACTTCACCGACTGGGGCGGGCTGAGCTTGAACCAGATGTTCCTGCTCCAAGCCTGGTTCTTCCTCTGGATATTCCTGCTCGAGGTGCCGACCGGGGCCGTGGCCGACAGGTACGGACGAAAGGCCTCGGTCGTCGCGGCGAGCGTCTGCCTCATCACGGCGACCGCGCTGTACGCCTCCGGAAAAGGGATGCCGCGCTACCTTATGGCGGAGTTCATCTGGGCGGCCGCGGCCGCGTTCTCCTCCGGCGCCTCCGAGGCCCTCGCCTACGACAGCCTCAAGGCCTCGGGCGACGAGCACCTCTCCCAAAGGACGCTCTCGCGCCTGTCCTCCTTCGAGATCGGCGCGATCGCGTTCGCCGCCCCGATGGGCAGCCTGCTGGCCGCGCGCTGGGGCCTCAACGCCCCGCTGATCGCGATGCTGGTCCCTTTTTGCCTCGGCCTGGCGCTGAGCCTGACCATGACCGAGCCTCCGACGGGCGAGGAAAACGCCCGGCCCGGCTACCGCGAGGTACTGACGCGCGGCGTGCGCTACTTCGCCTCGCACAAGCCCCTGCGCGCGCTGGCCTTCGACTCGGTCACGATCTGGATGCTGTCCTTCATGGCGATCTGGCTGTTCCAGCCGCGCCTCAAGGAGCTCGGGGTCGGCATCGGCGCGTACGGCTTCGTCACCGCGGCGATGACCTTGGCGCAGATCGCGATCATGGGCGGCATCGAGCGGGTCGAGCGCTTCTTCGGCGGAACGCGCCGCTACCTGCTCTGGAGCGCGGTGATCCCGGGCCTGGCGTTCCTGGCCCTTCCGTTCGCGACGAACCCGTGGGCCGCGGTCGCGCTGTTCGTCGCGATCCCGGCCTTCGGGCTTTCGCGCGCGGTGCTCATCGCCAACTACTTGAACAAGCACGTCGACAGCCCGCGGCGCGCCACGGTGCTGTCCGCCGTGAGCATGGGCCGCCAGCTGATCGGGGTCGTCCTCCTGCCCACGGTGGGCCTGCTCACCAAGCTCTCGCTCGGCTGGACCTTCGCCGCCCTCGGCGCGGCCATCCTCGCCTGCGCCTGGGCCTCCTCGGTCGAGGAAGAGCATCTGAAGGTCTAGGACGAACTCGCACCGGCGCGAGTCCGTCCTGAACTGTTTCCAGAAACAGCCGTCTGGGTCTAAGGGCGGACCTTCAGGATCATGCCGTCCGAGTGCGCCGTCATCTCCGGCGCGTACATAGACTGGAGCACGGCCGCGCCGATGCGGTAGGTCCCCGGCGTCGTGGGGCGGACGCGGTAGGAGAGCTTGTACTCCCCGTGGGGCGTCCAGTCCATGAAGAAGTTCGTCAGAGAGTCGCGCGGCTCCTCGTAGCGCGAGAGCCGGTCCCACTTCCAGCCCGAGCGCAGCTCCTCGCCCTCGAACCCGGCGCCGCGCGGGTCCTTCAAGTGCACGTACTCGAACTGCGAGCGCGTCTTGACCGTCAGGCGCACCTCGATCTGGTCGCCGACGGCGACGGCGTCTCCGGACTTCAGCGGAAAGAGCTTATAACCGTCGCCCGCCTTGTCGCGGCGGAAGTAGGTCCGCTCCAACTCCATCATCCCCGGCCCCGAGGCCTTGGGCGGCTTGTCGGTGCTGTAGATCCAGGTCAGGGAGGCGAAGCCGAAGCCGGGCCCGGTCTTGTCGATGACTGCCTTGCCGTGGGTCTCCTTGACCTCGGCCCCCGAGCGGCTCCAGCGCAGGGGCTGTGAGAGCCAGTCGAGCGGCTCGACCTGGGCGGTTTCGGTCTCGCCGCCCCACTTGATCTTGTAGCCGTCGCCCTTGTCGAGCGCGCCGCGCGACTTGAGCACGTCGAGCAAGGAGTAGATCGCCGCGGCCGAGGCCTTGGTGGACTTCCACTCGTTGCCCTTGCGGTTGAAGAGCAGCCACTGCACCATCCCGGGGATGCGCGGATCCTTGGGCCTGAGCGTCAGCAAGGTACGCAGGAAGAAGGCGTGCTTCTCGACCGTGTCGTTGTACCACAGCCAGGAGATCTTCTCCGGCGCCCAGTAGGTGCCGGCGATCGGATCGGTGCGTATGCCGTCCAGGGCGCGCGCGAGGTAAAGGTCCGCCTTCGCCTTCTCGCCCAAGCGCCAGTACACGTAGGCCGCGTAGCCGCGGCCGAAGGGCGTCAGCGCGTCGGTGTGCTTGTCGGCGTAGTCCGCCCAGACCTTGGCGAAGCGCCAGCCCTGCTCGGCGCCGGGCATCGTCCGAGGGAACGAGGTGACGGTGTAGGCCGCGTACAGGATCAGCGCGAGCTCGCCTTCCTCGGGCTTGAGGTGCCGGGGAATCTCGTTGTTCGTGTAAGCCAGCGCCTTCGAGACCACCTCCGCCGGAGGCGTCACGCCGTAGCGTTGGGCCTCGGCGAAGCCCGCGAGGACGAGCAAGGTCATGTACGGACTCGGGCGTCCGCCGGGGAACCAGGGGAAGCTCCCGTCGCCGAGCTGATAGCTCTTGAGCTTGCCCAGCGAGTCGGCGAGCTCGGCCTGCACCGTCCTGGGGTCGAACATGTCGATGATCGGCCAATGGGCGGCCCGGCCCTTCGACTTTTCCTCCCACGGCGACTCCATCAGCCGCGTCAGGCGCCGCGGATCGGAGCGGTCCCAGGCGGGCGTGACCGTCCTGCGCTTGGGGATCTTCTTGGCCGCCGCGGCCAGCGCCGGATACTTCCGGTAGAAGGCGTTGACGATGGCGAGCGGGACGTAGCGGTTGAGCAGCTGCTCGGTGCACTCGTAGGGATAATGGACCAGCGACGGCAGGCTGTTTAGGACGATCAAAGCCAGCTGAGGATCCACCTGCACGTGGACCGACTCGTGCTCGCGCGTGGAATCGGGCTCGGTCCAGGCCGGCAGGGCCAGGACCTTGCGCGTCTCGCCGTCGAGCACG
Organism: Elusimicrobiota bacterium; assembly: GCA_036676805.1. Classification (GTDB taxonomy): domain Bacteria; phylum Elusimicrobiota; class Elusimicrobia; order UBA1565; family UBA9628; genus GWA2-66-18. Next base: position 99,649 of record JAKFCD010000074.1, on the reverse strand, counting down.
GCGAAGGCCGTCTCGATGAGCCTCTCGCGTGAAGGAAGAATCGGGAGCTCGCGCTCCTCGGCGTCGGCCAACGCCCCGGCGCGGGCCACGGCGCGGACCGAGAACGTGGTCATGCCGCGCGGGGCCTTCACGGTCCACGACAGCGGCGCGATGCCGTGAGGCTTCGCCGTGAACCCGACGACGGTCCCCGAGAGACCGAGCTTGGACGCCGCGTCCTTGCCGTCCTCGGTGACGAGCAAGGTCACTTCGCCCGTCATGGGCGCGCCCGTCTCGTTGTGCACGACGGCCTGCAGCAGGCCCTCGTCGCCCTCGCGGTAGAAGCGGGGCATCTCGACGCGCACCATCAGGTCCTTGCGCGTCACCGATTCGGCCGAGACGCCGCCGCGCTTGACGTCGCGCGTGAGCACGACGGCGCTCGTCTTCCAGCTCGTCAGGCGCTCCGGCGCCTTGAAGGCGAAGAAGGCCTTGCCGTTCTTCACGCTCAGGTGCGGCTCGAAGTAGGCCGTCTCGGAGAAGTCCTTGCGCGCCGCGACGGGCGGCTCCGACGGCTTCGGGGCGGACTCCTTCTTATCCTGCTCCATCTCATTGCGACTGCTCTTCCCCCGCATCATAGAAGCCTCGGCCGCGGGAGAGGCCGCCGCCAGACCGCCGCCGGCCATATCGTAGGATTCTTCCGACATCGCGCCCCTGACGGCGGCGACGGAGCCGGGGGCGTACATCTTCATGCCGGAGAACCGCCCGCCGTAGACGCGGCTGCGGTTGATTCTGAGGCCCGGCGCCACGGGCTCGCGGATCGCCTGATGATACAGGTCCATCATCCTCCTGACCCAGCCCTCGTCGACGGGGAGCTGCCGGCCGTAGGGGATGAACAAGGAGCCCTGCGCGGGCGAATAGTTCCGACGCGCGGGGTAGAGGCCCGCGGTCCAAGCCCCGGCGGCGCCGGCGTAGTACTCGAGCGAGCGGTCATACACCCGCACCGCCGCCTCGCCCGACGCGGGCTTGCCGTCGCGGTCGGACACGGACAGCGACCAGCGCACGTTCTGGCCCGGCTTCATCACCGCGTCGTGGCGCAGCTTCACGAACAGCTCGCGGTCCTTCCACGGCACCTCCACGCGGGCCTGACCTGAACGAATCTTGAAGTCCCGGGCGCCGAACCAGCGTACGGTGAAGCCGCCCTTGTGGTCGTCGGTCACCGGGACCTCGAGGACCCGCACGCCGCCGCCGCCGAGCACGCGGCGCTCGAGCATGGACGAACCGCCCCAGATCTCGACGATCATCTGCTTCGAGAGCCCGGCGGAGCCCAGGAGCAGGCGCGCCGTCTCGCCGCGCAGCGCGGTCCCCTGCTCGGCGAGCGAGACCGCGGGCAGGCGCAGGGACTTCCCGTTCCCCGCCGACAGCACGATCACCGACTGCTCGACGGTCCCGCCGGCGGGGTCGTCGGCGCGCACGACGAGGCGGTAGGCGCCCTCGGCGAGGCCCGGCAGCCCCGCGAAGACCGGCCTGTCCTTGGAGAAGCGCAGCTTGCCCGCGGCGGCCTCGGGGCCGTTGGGCACATCCTTGTAGAGCTGCTCGAGCGGCGTGTTCTCCGCGAAGCGGCCTCCCCACTGCGCCTCGCCGCCGTCCATGGGAGGGTCCTGGGTCAGGCGGTACAGCGTGTAGGAGCCGGTTCCGTCCCGCGTCTTCTCGTTGAGGTTCAAGAGCTTGAGCGCCACCGCGTGAGGCTTGCCGGCGCGGGCGAACCCGGCCGGCGGCTCGATGGCGAGGAGGACGGACTTGTCCCCGGCGGTGAAGGAGCGCTCGGCCGTGATGGTCCTGCCCCCAGGGTCGCGCGATTCGACCGAGACGGTGAAGCGCGAGGGCGGGGCGTTCTTCGCGGAGGGGTCATACGGCTGAGGCGTGAACGGGAAGGAGAACTTGCCGTCGTCCCCCGTCTTGACCCGGCCCGAGGCGACCTCGGAGGCGCCCCGATTTCCCCACTGCCACCGCCACCACCAGCAGAACCACGGGATGTGCACGGAGCGCGTCACTTTGTAGGTCACCGGCGCGTCCGGGACGACCCCGCCGAAATAGTACTTCGCCTCGCCCCCCACCGACACCGCCCGGCCGTAGCGCCAGATGCCGGTGCTCTCGTCGACCTTCACCTCGAACTCGGGACGCTTGTACTCCTCGACGGCGAAGGCCAGGCGGCCGGAGAAGTTCCGCTCGAAGTCGCCGAGCGTCGCCTGCGCCGAGTACCGGCCGAGAAGACGCCCGGTCGGTATCGAGCACGAGACCGAGGCGGAGCCCATGGCGTTGAGCTTCGGCTCGGCCTTGCACAGCTCCTGGCCGTTGGCGTCGTTGAGCCGCACCGTCAGCTTGGAGGTCCCGTCGTAGACCTTATAGCCGCGCGGCAGGCGTCGCAGGACCGTGGTCTTGACCCGCACGGTCTGGCCGGGGCGGTAGATGGGGCGGTCGGTCTCCAGGTGCAGCTCGACGGGGGCCGGGACGCCGGCGTTGAAATGGGACGGATTCTGCCAGTACGCGCGGCTGGCGCCCGAGCGGGCGAGCGGGTCGAGCGAGAAGCTCCGGCTGTCGCCGTAGATCAGGCTCACGGTCGCGGGGACCTCGGCGACGCCGGCGTCGTCGGTCGTCAGCGAGTGCCGCTCGATCTGCCCCCAGTTCGTGCGCTTGAACGCGTCGATGCGGGCGCCGCGCGCGGGGGCGCCGGTGCGGGCGTCGAGCGCGTACAGATGGAAGCCGGCGACGGTTCGCTCCCGGGGCCCGGCGGGGTCGAAGATGAAATCGCGCTCGGGACCCTTGGGCCCGGCCGAGCCGAGCAGGAACAGCTCGGTCACGTTGACGAACACCGCGGAGATCAAGGACGAGCCGGGCTTGGGCCGGACGTCGTTGCTCGCGATCGCGAGATAGATGCCGGCCGTCAGCGCCGGCGGGACCGCCGGCGTCTCGACCTGCTGATGAGGGGACGGCGCCTTGGTGTCGACGGAGAAGCGCGCGACGGGAGAGCGCTCCGCGAGGAAGGATTTGACCAGCTCGTTATCGGGGTTGCGCAGGGCCGACCAATCGTCGCCGCGGCGGCGGGAGAGCTCGGCGAGCTCCTCGGGCTCGACGAGGTGCAGGAAGACGTGAACGCGCTCGAGGTTGCGCGTGGACAGGCGCAGGATATCCTTGCCGGGAGGCGGCGAGAAGCGCCCCGTGACCGACAGCATCGGCAGCTCGATCTGGGCGCGCAATTTCGCGGCGGCCTTGGCCGAGCGGGTCTGGGGCCAGCTTCCCTCCACGGTCTTGCAAAGAGCGACGGCCTCGGAGGGGCTGCCGCCGGCGTGGAGCAGCAGGGCCGCCTCGTGGCCGGCCTCGGCCTTCGCGTCGGGGGTCCGAAGGGAGCCCATCCAGCCGCGCAGCAGGGCGACGGCCGCCTTGCGCGCGGCCGGGTGATCCGGGAAGCCGGCGACGTTGTCCGAATGGCGGAACGGGATCAGCAGGCGCTGGAGCCGCCAGCTCTCGCGGACCGCTTCGCGTCCATCGCCGCCCATGCCGGCGGCCTCCTCGAGAACGGCCCCGGCCTGGACGGCGAGCGGCGCGTCCGGGGCGTAGCGCCCCGCGTAGCTCTCGACGAGAAAAGAGAGCCCGGGCGGGTTCTTCCCCGGCTCCGACGTGGCCTCGCCGAGAAGATAGCCGGTCCAGCGCAGGACCGCCAGGTCCCAGAGCGTCGGCGTGAGCGACGCGTCGGCGTCCTTCAAGTCCACGAAATAGCTTTCCCCGGCGATCGGAAGACCGGCGAGGTCCCGGCGCACGGCCCACAGCTTCTGATAGTCGTCCCGCAAATCGGCTTCCCATTCCGGGCGCGTGCGCTTCGTGAGGTCCTCGGCGCCTTCCTCGGAGTCTTGGGGCGCGGCCCGGCCGTACTGCTTCAGGAACTCGCGGGCGAGCTCGGTGCGCAGGATCAAGAAACGGCCCCGCCAGGCCGGATCGCGCGGCAGCTTCTCCGGGAACACCCGACGGGCGGCCTCCGCGTAGCGGAACAACAGGGCTTCCGATTCGGCCGCCCGGTACAAGGCCTTGAGGCGCTCCTCGCCCGACGCGGACCCGAGAGCCGCCTCGTACTCCTTGAGGGCCTCCTGGTAGAGGCGCTTCTCGAAGAGGGCGTCCGCCTTCGAGAGGTCGGCGCGCGCGGGCGGCGCCGCGGCCGCGAGAATGGACAGAACGAGCAGTAATCGTTTCATGGCGCTCTCACCGGGCATAGGATGCGATTTGGACAACGTCGCGGCCGCTAAGTTCCCTGCAGACTGTAGCCCCGTTGCGCCGCGAGCGCAAGAGCGCCCGTCCGGGCAAGTTTTAGAAATATATACACTGTCCGGGTTGCCCCAGAGACTGCGTTTCCAGGCCCTCGCGTTCCTCGGCTCCTTCCTCGCCTTCTGCCTGGAGCTGGCCGCCGCCAAGCTGCTCCTGCCCCGCTTCGGCGGCAGCGCCTACGTATGGACCGGCGCGATGATGTTTTTTCAAGCCCTGCTGCTCGCGGCCTACCTCTACGGCCGCCGGGCGCGCCTTCACCCGCGCGCGCACGCCGTCGCGCTCGCCATTCCATTCTTCTTCCTCCCCCTGGCTCTGCCGGCCGCGCCCGCGGCCTCGGCTCCTTTCGCCGAGCTTTTCCTGGCTCTGCTCCTCTCGGTCGGCCCGCCGTTCTTCGTCCTCTCGACGACGGTCGTGGTCGCCCAGAGCTGGCTTATGAGGACATCGTGCGCGGAGCGCGCCGACGGCTACTTCCTGTTCGCCGCCTCCAACGCGGGCGCGGCCTGCGCGCTGGTCGCCTATCCGCTCGCCATCGAGCCTCTGCTCGCCCTGAGCGCCCAAGGCTGGCTTTGGCGCGGCCTTTACGCCGCGTACGCGGCGCTGTGCTTCTTCTGCGCCCCCCGAGGTCCCGCGCCCGCCCCGTCCTCCTCGGGTCCCGCCCCGTCGCCGCGGCAGCGCGCGCTGTGGCTGCTGCTCAGCGCCGCGCCCTGCGCGGCGCTGCTCGCCGCGACGAATCTCCTTAGCCTGGATTTCGCCGCCGTGCCCCTGCTCTGGACGGCCCCGCTCGCGACCTATCTGCTCACCTTCGTCCTCAACTTCAAGCGCGAGCCCTGGTATCCCGAGCGCCTGAACCGGGCGATGCTCCCGGCCTTCGCCTTCTGGCTCGCGCTGTGCCTGGTCCCTTTCGGCCTCGCCTTCTGGTTCGCCCAGGATGCGACCCCGGCCCAGATCCTGAGCCGCGCGCTCGACGTCGGCAAGTTCGGCTACATGCTCTTCGCTCTCTTCGCGCTTTGCATGATCTTCCACCGCTCGCTCGCCGTCGCGCGTCCCTCGTCGGAGCGTGCGATGGCCGAGTACTACAGCTGGATCGCCGCGGGCGGCCTGTTCGGCAGCGTGCTCATCGCGCTCGCGGTGCCGTTTCTGGGCCGCGGCGTCGGCGCGGTGGCCCTGGACTGGGCGGCCGTCGCGGCCGCGGCCGTCGCCGCGATCCTCGCGCGGGACTGGGAGCAGGTCGTCGCGAACCGCAAGGCGACGGCGGCGCTGGGCGTCCTGGCGCTGACCGTCGCCGGCGCGATCGGCGCGGCGGGCACCCGCTCCGGCGCCGTCTACAGCCTGCGCAATTTCTACGGCGTCTACTCGGTCCGCGACGAGGAGGGCGTACGCAGCATGTTCCACGGGAACACCGAGCACGGCATGCAATTTCTCGACCCCGCCCGGCAGGACGAGCCGCTGTCCTATTACGGCTACGACTCCCCCCTCGGGGAGGCGTGGCAGGCGCTCGGCGCCCGGTGGACCACCGTCAGCGTCGTCGGCCTCGGCGCGGGCAGCCTCGCCGCCTACGGCCGCCCCGGCATGGCGATGGACTTCTACGAGCTCGACCCCGACGTGGCCGTCATCGCCGAGCGCTCCTTCACCTACCTGAGCCGCAGCGCGTCCACGGTCCGCGTCGTGACCGGCGACGGCCGGCTCTCCCTCGAGCGCGCCGAGGGCGCCTCCTACGACGGCCTCATACTCGACGCCTTCAGCAGCGGCTCCATCCCCATTCACCTGCTCACCAAGGAAGCCTTCGCCTCCTACCTCGGCCGCCTCAAGCCGGACGGCGTGATCCTCGTGCACGTCTCCAACCGCTACCTCGACCTGCGCCCGGTGCTCGGCGCGGCGGCGCGCGACCTCGGCCTCTCCGCCGCCGCCAAGCGCCAGCTGTCCGCGGGCGTTCCCGGCGGAGGCAGCGTGCCGTCGGTGTGGGTGGCCGTCAGCCGCGACGCGGCGGCGATCGATACGCTCGTCGAGAAGCGGGGGTGGCGCGCCCTGGGCGTGGGACCCTCTCGCGCGGCGGCCTGGACCGACCAGCACGCGAGCCTTCTGCCCGCCCTCGCGCTTTAAAAAAAGGCGGGCCGTCCATTGCGCTCGCCAGGAATCGAACCTGGATACCCGCCTTCGCAGGGCGGGACACTATCCTTTGTGTTACGAGCGCAATCGACGGCCCGACGCGGGATTATACCGTATCGCCGGGGGCGGTAGCTAGGTCGGAGATAACCCTAGGGTCGCGGCGTCGGCGTAGGGGCGCCCGCGTCCGGGGAGCGCCGCCTCTTGAGCAGAAGCGGGGCGAACAGGCCGCCCGCGAGCGCGGCGAGCACGCACAACAGGGCGATCAGGCCCCACTTCTTGGGCGACCGCGCCAAGAGCCCGAGCGGCCCGCCGGGCGGGGGCAGCCCGGCCGCCGTCGAGCCGTCGCCGGGGCCGCTTGCGCTAGCGCCCCCTTCGGCTGAAGCCGAAAGACGCGTCACGACCGCCTTGTACGCCTCGGCGAAGCGTCCGTCCAGGTTCGCCGCCGCCTCGTAGTCGGTGACGAGCTCGGCCTCCGCGCGGCCCAGGGCGCGCTTGGCCTCGGCGCGGGCGGCGTAGGCCTCGCCTAGCCTCGGGTCCATCCTGATCGCGTCGTCGGAGTCTCCGAGCGCCCCGGGGAAATCGCCCGCCGCCAGGCGCGCCTTCGAGCGCTGCACGCGCACCGCGGCGTTCATCGGATCCGCGGTGATCGCGGCCTCGAAGCTCTTGAGCGCCGCCGCCGGGTCGAGCTTGATGCGGCTCCAGCCGAGCGCGATCTGCTTGCGCGCCTCGAGCGAGGCGGGGCTCGTCATCGCCGCGCCGGGGGCGGCCGCCGCGGGGGCGCCGGCAGAGGCCGAGCCGGCCGCACCGTAAGCGCCTGCCGTCTTGCCGCCGGTAGGCGAAGCCGCCGAGGCAGCCCCACGGCCTTTGACCTGCATGTACAGAGCGAGCGCGTCCTTGTCGCGAGGGTTCGTCTTCAGCACGCGCTCCGCCCGCTCGCGCGCCAGATCGTAGCGCCCCGCTTTGGCGTAGACCTCGGAGCCGGTCAGCAAGGCCTCCCGGACCAGCTTCGGATCGCCGGAGCTCTCCGCGAGCGCCAGGCCGCGCTCGGCGTAGGGGATGGCGCGCGGGGCTTCCTCGACGGAGGCGAGGCTTTTGCCGACGGCGAGCTGGGCGGCGGGATTGTCGGGGCGATTATCGGCGATCGTTTCGATTCTCTTTACAGATTCCAACCGCTGTCGCTCGAGCTCCGACGCGGTTTCGGGAGTGATGCCGGGGACCTTTGCGTCACGGGCAAGCTGTTCGACTTCTTGCTGATCATTCCGCAAATCCTCGGCCCATCCGTCATCCTGCGCGCGACCTGCACTCACGAATAAAAGCGCGGCAATAATGAGCGGTTTCATTTGCTCAGCTTCTCGAGATCCATGGTTTTCAGATGTAGCAGTTTCTCGGCTTTAAGAGCCGTGAGGGCTTCTTGCGAATCCGGCGGATGAATGGTCTCGATCACTTTCCCCGACGGGCCTTTGCTGCTGACCGCTGCAACAATGTTTCCATTCAAATCGACACGCAGGAAAAAATCTTCAACCGACTTGGCATCGTCATTTTTGACGACGAAGGCGCTGCCAACAACAAATTCTTTGGGAACAAGTTTTCCATCCTCATTTCCCGTGAAGACCACATAGAACGCATGGTTCTTCTTGTCAGGCGAATCGCCGAGCTTGTAGCGAAGCGCCTTTGTGCTAACCGCATCTGATTCGAATTTCAGATTTTTGGTGAGGGGTGCCTTCAGAGTTCTTCCCATCCCATTGGCAAGAACGTAATCGACGACCGTCATCCAGGTCCGAGAAACCTTTTGTTTGGCAGGTTTGTTTTTTTCCTTGCTCTTCACCGTCGATTTCGATGTCGCAGATTTATCGTTCGCGGATTCTTTGGCAGGAGCCGCGTTGGCGAGAAAGGCGCTGAGCAGAAAGCCGAGAATAAATCGAAGAGGCATGGCCCAAGGATAGCGGGAACGGGCGCCGTCGGCAAGGGGATAAGAAAGATTACCCGCGGGGCACGAGGCGGACGACGGTCTCGACGTGGTCCGTGTGGGGGAAGAGGTCGACCACGACGAGGCGGTCGACGGCGTACTTCGGCTCGAGGACTTTGAGGTCGCGGGCCAGCGACTCGGGATTGCAGGAGACGTAGAAGATCAGCGGCGGCGCCATCTCAAGCAAGGTCGCGGAGGCCTTCGCGTGCAGGCCCGCGCGGGGCGGGTCGACGATGACGGCCTGCGGCCGCATGTCGAGCAAGGACGGCAGGAGCAGTTCGACGGGGGCGCAGTAGAACTCGCAGTTCTTGAATCCGTTGCGCTCGGCGTTGGCCTTCGCGTCGGCCACGGCCGAGGCGTTGAGCTCGACGCCGACGACCTTGCGCGCCGCCCCCGCCAGCGACAGCGCGATGCCGCCGCCGCCGCAGTACAGGTCGAGAACCGCGCTCGTGTCCGCAAGCTCGCGCGTCCAGGAACGCAGCAGGCCGTACAGCGCCTCGGTGCCCTTGGTGTTGGTCTGGAAGAAGGAGTGCGGAGAGATGCGGTAGTCGACGGCGCCGTCGGGGAAGTACAGCGTTTCCGTGATGAAGCCCTGCCCCATCAAGGTTTCCATCGAGTCCGAGATCGCGGTGTCGGACTCCTTGGCGTTGGAGCCGAGGAGGACGGTCGTCGCGGGATAGACCGCCTGCACGGCTTCTATAAAGGAAGCCTTGGGGATATTCCCGTCCGTCGTGACCAGCAGGACCATCCGCTCGGGGCGGTTCTTGGCCTCGCGGATGACCAGATGGCGCAGCACGCCCACCTTCTTATGGGAGTTGTACGGAGGGACCTTCTCGCGTTCGGCCCAGGCGCGCACGGAGGCGAGGAGCTTGGCCGCCTCGGGGCTGGGGAGGCGGCATTCCTGGAGGTCGAGGATCTCGTACCAGCGGCCCTTGGGCTTCATGCCCAGCTTGAGCCATTTGCCCTCAACGGGAGGGTATACGTCGCCGAAGCTGAACTCCATCTTGTTGCGGTAGTTCCAGATGTCGGGGGCGCCGATGAGGGATGGAGCGGGAAGGCCCTCGAAGCCCGCCAAGGCTGCGAGGACTTTTTCTTTCTTCAGGACGAGCTGAACGTCGTAAGGCTTGTCTTGGAGGGAGCAGCCGCCACACGTGCCGAAATGCCGGCAAAGCAACGAGGCTTCAGTTGGCGAACTTGAAGTGGCAGATGTCGCCATCTTTGACCGTGTACTCCTTGCCTTCGGAACGGATGAGGCCCTTCTCGCGCAGCGCGGCCTCGGAGCCGAGCTTGTCGATGTCGGAGTAGCCGTAAATGTCGGCCTTGATGAAGCCTTTCTCGAAGTCGGTGTGGATGACGCCCGCGGCGCGCGGGGCCTTGTCTCCGACGCGGATGGTCCAGGCGCGGACCTCCTCGACGCCGACGGTGAAGTAGGAGCAGAGGCCGAGGGTCTTGTAGGCGCCGACGATGACGGTCTCGAGGCCGCTCTGCTTCATGCCGAGCTCCCTCATGAACATCTCGCGGTCCTCGCCGGAGAGCTGGGCGATCTCGCTCTCGAGCTTGCCGCAGATCACGACGGACTCGGAGCCGCGGGCCGCGGTGAAGGACTTGAACTCCGCGAGCGTCGCGGGATCGGGATTCTCGTCGGTGTTGCCGACGTAGAGGACGGGCTTGGCGGTCAAGAGGGCGAAGTCGCCAAGCGACTTCGCGTCGAGGCCGAGGGCGCGAGCGGGCTTGCCCGCCTCGAGGCCGCCCTTGAGGGCGTCGAGCACGACCATCGCCTCCTTGGCGGCCTTGTCGCCCGACTTGGCCTTGCCGGAGACCTTGTCGTACTGCTTGGAGATGCTCTCGAGATCGGCGAGCATCAGCTCGGTCTCGATGACGTCTATATCCCGCTTGAAGTCCACGCCGCCCATGGTATGAATGACGTCCGGGTCCTGGAACAGGCGGACCATATGGAGAATGGCGTCGACTTCGCGGATGTTGGCCAGGAATTTGTTGCCGAGACCTTCGCCGGAGGCGGCGCCTTTCACCAAACCGGCGATATCGACGAAACGGCAGGAGGCGGGGATCGTTTTTTTGGGCTTGGCCAGTTCGGTCAGGCGCTGCAGCCTCGGATCGGGAACGCCGACGACGCCCACGTTCGGCTCGATGGTCGTGAACGGGTAATTGGAAGCCGCCGCATTACCGGAGGTCAATGCGTTGAAGATGGTGGACTTTCCGACGTTGGGCAGACCGACGATGCCGATTTCCATGGGGACCCCATGATATCAAATCGCGCGAGGGCGGGTCGGCGGGCCGAAGGTCCCGGAATCTTCTGGGCCCTATCCCCCAGAGGCCCAAGGACCATCGGCCCTCATGCCCGAATCGCGGGAGTTGATAGGATGCGCCCATGAAGAAAGAAACCCGCCTGTCTCCCGTGTTCCTCGCACTCTCCCTTTTCCTCGCCTCCGGCCCGCTTCCCGCCGCCGCGCAAATGCGCGTGCAGGTGGGCGCCGGCTCGAGCGCCGGAGTCCCCGTCGTGCCCGCGCTGGGCGGCGGCATCCGCTCGGGCGCAGGCTCCCTTTCGAACTCCCCCGCGGCCCTCGGCCTCAACGGCTCCCTCTCCGCGCCCGCCATGACCCCCTCTCCGCTGGCGTCCGCGATCCCGTCCGCCGCCCTCCAGGCGCCTTCGGCCCTGACCGTCGTCATCCCGGCCGCCGCGGCGCCCGACGGCGCGAAGTCGATCACGATCCCCACCCCCGGCGCCGCCGCGACGAGCCTCGCCGCCGAGGCCGCCGAATACGCCGCGGTCCCCGCGGCGCAGGCGCCCGCCGCCAAGGCCGCCGCCGCGACGAAGAGCCTGGGCAGCCGCATCCTCGATACCCTGCTGCGCCGTCCCGCCGCCTCCGTCTCCTTCGACGGCGCCTCCGAGCGCCCCGCGCCGGTCTTCTCGCGCATGGGCCTCCAGGAGCAGAAGCCCCTGTCGCTACCCAACGGCACCGCGACCGACGAGCAGCCGACCATCCCCTCCCCCGACCGCGAGCCGACCACGCGCGTCGAGGCGTACGGCCTCCCGGGCGCCCGCGACGTCGGCGGCATCTTCGAGACGAGCCGCAAGGCGCTCGCGGCCGACCCGAACGACGGCACGGCCGTCGTGAACGCCGTCAAGGCGATGATCGACGCCGATCCGGCGCGCTACGGCGTGTCGAGCGCCGACCTGCGTCTTATCCACGCGCAGAAATTCACCGGCAAGGGCGAGCAGGCCGACACGCTCTTCGTGTACTTCCGCCAGACCAAGAGCGGCCTCGTCGTCAACGGCTCGGCGCTCTCCTTCACGATCAAGACCCTGGACGGCCGGCCGACGATCGTCGCGCAGACCGGCCAGATCTTCCCGCAGCTCGACGTCAACACCGAGACCGTCCTGACCGACGACCAGATCATGGAGAAGATCGCCGAGCGCACCGGCGTCCCGACCTCCGACGTCGCCTCCTCCTTCGAGTTCTACGAGCAGAAGATCGTCTACTCCCGCGGCGCGTGGCGCAACGTGAAGCTCTACGTCGCGGAGGGCCTGCCGGTCATGGTGGCCGTGGACGTCGTCAGCGGCCTGGTGTTCGCGTGGGACAACCGCGCCGGCCTCGAGAACTTCCAGGCGCCCGCGGCGCCGGCCGCGCGCGGCGTGAACGGCAAGGTCAGCGGCCACGTCGTCGACCGCGGCCCGATCCGCGAGGGCGCCGTCGTCAGCGAGGTCGCGATGCCCTTCATGGAAGTGAAGATCGGCGGGAAGACCTACGTCACCGACAAGAACGGCGACCTGCCCAAGGACCTCGGCCTCGAGGTCGGGCCCGATGGGCTCGAGCTCACCGCCACCCTCGCCGGCCCCTACGTCCGCGTCGAGAACCAGCAGGGCAAGACGCTCTCGATCAAGGTGACCGTCACGGCCGGCGAGAACAAGGTCGTGTTCAACCCCAACGCCGGCATCGCCGACGAGAACACCCTGGCGCAGGTCAACGCCTTCCACAAGGTCAACCTGTCCCTCAACTTCCTGCGCGAGCGCGGCCTCAGCAACGAGCGCATGGACAAGATGCAGCTCCCGGTCCGCACGAACATCAACGACGAGTGCAACGCCTACTACACGCCGGGCCGCCCGACCCTCAACTTCTTCCGGTCGAGCAAGAACTGCGTCAACTCCGCCTACGACACCGTCGCCGAGCACGAGAACGGCCACTACTGGGACGACTTCACCGGCGGCATCGTCAACGGCGGCATGTCCGAGGGCTGGGGCGACATCCTCTCGATGTTCCGCCTGAACAACCCGATCATCGGCGAGGGCTTCCTCAAGCAGCCCCGCGGCGGCGTGGACTACATCCGCCACGGCGAGAACAAGTATCAGTACAACGAGTACGACGAGGTCCACGACCAGGGCCAGGCGTGGGGCGGCTTCGCGTGGAAGCTGCGCAAGGCGCTGATGGCCAAGCTCGGCGACGCCGAGGGCGCGGCCGTGGCCGAGTCGCTGGTCCTGCCGACGATGTTCGCCAAGACCTCGCGCATCCCGGACGCGATGGCGCAGGTGCTCGTCAACGCGACCGCCAAGGACGGCACGATCCTGCATGAGGCGGAGATCCGCGCGGCGGCGAAGGCCCACGGCATCGACCTTCCGCAGAGCCGCTCCGGCGGCGTCGCGAGCCTCCTGTCGCGCCTGGCGGGACCGCTGTCCGCGGTGAGCCTGACGGGCGTCGAGAGCCTCGGCGAGGGCTCGATGAACACGGGGCTGCTCGCCGCGGCGGACGGCTCGCCGGCGGTGAAGGCGAAGATCACGTTCTCGGTCGGAGCGCTGTACCGGGGCCGGGTCGTCAACCAGCTGCGCCGCTACCTCGACGAGGCCGGCGTCAAGTACGAGCTCAAGTCCTACGGCGGCTGGCTCAGCACCGACTACCTGCTGATCATCGAAGGCCCGCAGGACGAGGTGCGCCGGCACGCGGACGCGATCCAGAGCTGGTTCCGCAGCCTCGAGTCGCGCTGAACGCTCTCCTCACCAGGAGAAACCGACCGGCGGCCCCTCGGGGCCGCCGGTCCCTTTTTTAAGGGCCCAGGCGGGAGTAGATCGAATCGAAGTAGGAAGAGGGCGTAAACGAGGCCGCATGGGGTTCGCTCGACCATGACGGAGCGGCCATGTTCATGCCGCCGCCGTCGCCGTTCCACGCCCAGCCGAGGACGGGCCAGCCCTTTTTCTTGGCGTGCGCGACGAGCCCGGCCCAGTCGGCCTTGCCGGTCCCGCCGCTTCCGAACTCGCCGATGATGCAGGGCCGCCCCGCGCTTTCGAGGTCGTCTAGGTCCGACGCGCGCAGCGGGTGCCTCAGCGCCTGGTTCCAGCCCGCCGGATAGACGTGCACCGAGAGGATGACGCCGGGGTCCGCGATGGCCGCGCCCTTGCGGCCCTTGACCGCGTCGGCGGCGACGGCCGTCTCCTGGCCCCAGCCCGGCACGTCGATGATGATCGGACCGGAGTAGACCTTGCGCACGACGCTGATCGCGTCGTTGTACGCGTTCGCGTAGGCCGCGGGCGAAAGCGCGTGGCTGCCCCATTCGTTCATCAGGTTGACGGTGACGGGCCCGGAGGCCGAGAGGCCGGCGTAATGCCGGCGCCACCACTCCGCCGCGGCGAGCAGCTCCGCGGCCTCGTCGGAACCCAGGGCCGAGACCTTGTGATAGGTCGCGATCACCGCGTAGCCGTGGGCGTGGGCCTGGGCGATCCACTCCTTGGCCTGGACCGCCTTGTCGGGCTCGATCTCGATGCGGACGGTCTTGATCTTCTTATAGCGCTTCATCAGCTCCCAGCCGAAGTCGGGGCGGCCGTCGGCGTAGTACGACGGCTGAAGGTTGACGCCGTCGCCGAAAGCGGCGGCAGCCCGGCCGGACGAGGCGGAGCAAAGGAGGATGGCCAAGGCGACAAGACCCCGGGAGATGACCACGCCGAAGTATATCCCCGTCGTCGTGGATTTGCCATACTTCCGGCATGAAAGCATCCCTTTTCCCCCTCGCCGCCCTGCTGCTGGCCGCCGCGCCCGCCTCCGCCCTCGAATGGCACGCCCTGGGCGCGCGCTCCGTCGGAATGGGAGGCGCCGGCGTCGCCTCGACGAAGGGGCCGCTGGCCGCGTATTGGAACCCGGGCGCGCTCGGGCGGCCGTCCCAGAACGGCCTGGCCATCCCTCTCGGCGTGCACGCCGCGGTGACCGGCTCGGTGATCGAGGGCGCCAATAACCTCGAGAATCTCAGGGACCGCGGCACGGCCCCGACCGACGGCGAGATCAACGACGCCCTCAATAAATTCGACCAGCCCGGCAGCGGCCTGCGCGTGGACGGCGGCTTCGGGGCCGACTTGAAGATGGGCCGATTCGCCGCCTTCCTCAACGGCTTCAGCCATATCGGCGCGGTGCCGCAGGTGGACCGCAACAACGCGACCGCGCCCGAGATACAGAACGGCACCAACAATTCCAAGCTCATCGTCAAAGGCGCCAACATCGCCGAGCTCGGCGCCGCGTACGGCCGCGAGCTGCCCTTCGCGCCCGGGCTGTACCTCGGGGGGGCCCTGAAGCTCATGAACGCCCAGGTCGGCCACGCCGACTACTTCGTCCTGCGCAACGACAACAGCCAGGACGACATCATCGACAAGCTCAAGGACGGCGCGGCCAGGAGCTCGAGCTTCGGCGTGGACGCCGGCGCGCTTTGGGACCTCGACCGCAGCTTCGGCGGCATGGCGCTCAAGCCCCGCGTCGGCGTGGTCGGCCGCAACCTCAACAACCCCAAGTTCAATCGGCCCGCGGCGGCCGCCGCGGCGGGCCTGCCCGGCCGCTTCGCCGTGAACCCGCAGGTGCGCCTGGGCGCGTCGATCACTCCCCTCAGCTGGTGGAACCTCGCCGCGGACCTCGACCTGACGCGCAACCTCACGCCCGTCGACAACGCCGCCAGCCGCCAGTTCGGCGTGGGCAGCGAGTTCAACGTGTTCAACCGCTCCTGGCTCAACATCCCCCTGCGCGTCGGGCTGATGCGCAACACCGCGGAGCCCTCGGCCGGCAACGTGCTCACGCTCGGCGCCGGCCTAAACTTCCTGCACGTGACCCTCGAGGCCTCGGCCGCGGTCAGCGGCAAGCGGGTGACCACCGAGAGCCAGGGCGAGCAGAAGAAGATGCCCCGCGAGCTGGCCCTGGGCTTCCAGTTGAGCTTTCTCTTCGGCGGCGCCGACGAGGAGCCCGCGGCGCCCAAGCGCGAATGGAAAGCCGCCCCTCCGGCGGACGATCAGCCCGCCTCCACGGAGACGATCCGCAAGGCGGCCGACAAGGCCCAGGAGGACCTCAAGGTCGAGGAGCTCCAGCGGACGCCCGCCGCGAAGCCGTGATTTAAAGATCCCAGCGCCGGATCAGGAACAGGGCGAGCGAGCCGAAGAGGGCGTTGGCCATCCACGCCGAGGCGAACGGCGGCAGCACGCCGCTCACGCCGAGGGTGCGCCCGATCTCCATCATCCAGAGGAAGATGAAGGAAAGCCCCAGCGCCGCGCAAAAGCTCAGGACGCGGGAAAACTTTCGCAGGCGCAGCGCGATCGGGATGCCTAGCGCGCAGATGATCAGGTTCGTGAACGGGTAGGCGATCTTCGCCATCGCCGCGACCTCGTACTCGCGCGGGGAGCCGCCGAAGCGGCCGACGCGCCGGGCGTAGACGAGCGCCTCGCGGATCGTCATCTCGTCGGGGCTCATCGCGCGCGGCACGAGGCTCAACGGCGGGGCGTCCAGGTCCGACACCTTGCTCTCGAAGGGCTTCTCCACGACGCCTTTCTCGCCGAACACGCGCTCGACGCCGTCGTGAAAGACCCAGCGGGAACGGGCCGGGTCCCAGAACGCGTTTCTCGCGTCCAGCTGGCGCGTCACGCCGCGGGCGCCCATCGTCTCGAGGATCGGCCGCTCTAGCTTGCCCTCCTTGGGCAGGAACAGCCAGGCCTGCACGAACTGGTCCTCGCCGCCGAGCAAAGCGACGTTCTGGTACTTGGTCCACTCCCATTCGGGGTGCACCTTCTCGCGCCACAGCCGCCGGGAGCGGGCCCAGGCCGCCGGCATGACGGTCTCCTGCGCGACGAAGGCCAGCACCGACACGCCCAGGGCGCAGCCCAGCACCGGCAGCCAGAAGCGCTTCGTCTCGATGCCGCAGGACTGGGACGCGAGCCACTCGCCGCTCTGCACGAAGCCGCCGATCGCCACGAGCGTCGCGAGCAAGGTCGCCATCGGGATCACGCGCCCGGCCCAGTAGGGGACCTCGAGCCAAAGGCACTCGAGTATGGTCAGCAGCGGGGCGCGGGAGCGCATGATCGGGTTCATCTTGTCGAAGGTGTCGCCGAGGAATATGAGCACGGCGAACAGGCCTAGGCCGAAGGCGAAGGGCCTCACGAAGCGGCCGACCATGTAGCGCGTGTAAATCGTCACTGGGCCGCCGCCCTGCGGGTCAGGACGGCGCCGGCGAGCAGGCCCGCGGCGTTGCACAGCCACGGGGCGAACGAGGCCAGAGCCTCGTGGCGGCGGCCCAGGCTGATCCCCACGACGAGCAGGCCGTAGAAGACGAACATGACGCCGAGGCTGGCGGCGAGGTCCGCGCCGCGCGTGCGGCGCTTGGCCATGCCGAGCGGGACGCCGACCCAGAAGAAGACGAACGGCGAAAGCGCGCCGACCGTCCGCACGGCCGCCTCGACGCGGTACTCCAGGCGCCGGTCGGCCGGCGTCGCCGGGTCGGCGGCCTTCGCGCGCAGAAGAGAGGTGTTCATCTCCTGCATGGTGAGCTCGCGCGGCTCCGCGGCGGCGGTCAGCGGCACGAACACGCTGTAGCGCTCGAAGCGGCCGGAGGTGAACCGCTCCGGCTGGCGGCTCGGCAGCTGGAGCTGGCCGTCGAGCAGCTCGAGCATGATGCCCTTGCCGGGGTCCGAGGAGAGCCGTCCCTTCTCGGCGTTGATGCGCATGCCGGACGACTGGCCCGGCTTGACGAGGTAGACCCCCTCGAGCGCGCCCGTCTTGGCGTCCGCGCCGCGCGCGTAGAGGCGCCACGGCCCGAGCGTGGTGAAGGAGCGGGAACGCAGATCCACGCGCGCCACCTTCTGCGCCGCCTCGCTCGTGCGTTTCTTGAAGGAATGGAACCCCTCGGGCCCCAGCTTGTGATTGATGACGAGCAGGGACGCCGACAGGACGATGGCCGCCCAGAGCAGGGGCCGGGTGATCTCGCGATACGAGAAGCCGCTGGCGCGCAGGGCCATCACCTCGCCGCTGTCGGCGAGCTGACCCAGGACGATCATCGCCGCCACGAGGAAGGACATCGGCACGGCCAGGGCGGCCAGCGAGGGGAGCAGCCGGGCGAAGCAGCTGAGGATCCACCAGACCGGGATGCCCTTCATCATCGCCAGCGAGAACAGCCGCAGGAACTGGTTCATCAGCAGCACGCCCAGGAACAGGGCGAGGCTGGCCGCGAAAACCGGCAGGAACTGGCGCAGGACGTAGCGCGGCAGGATCGGCATTCAGCCGATTCTATCAACTTTGGCCCGACGCCTCCGTATTTGTATGATCGGATTCATGAGCGATCTTTCCTCCCAATCCGCCGTTGCCGCGCTGTACGCCGACGACCACAACTCCGAGTTCCTCGAGGACTTGAAGGCGCTGGCCCGCATACCGAGCGTCTCGTTCCCCGGGTTCGACCCGAAGGAGGTCGTCCGTTCCGCCGAGGCCGTCGCAGCCCTGTGCAAGGCGCGCGGGCTCGAGAACGTCGAGATTCTGACCTTGCCCGGCGCGCACCCCTACGTGTACGCGGACTGGCTGCACGCCCCGGGCAAGCCCACCCTTCTGCTTTACGCGCACCACGACGTCCAGCCCGCGGGACGCGAGGAGCTGTGGAAGTCTCCGCCCTTCGAGCCCACCGAGCGCGACGGACGCCTGTTCGGCCGCGGCTGCGCCGACGACAAGGCCGGCGCCGTCGCCCACACGAGCGCGATCGCCTCCTGGCTCAAGACTCACGGCTCATTGCCGGTCAACGTTAAATTGATCATCGAGGGCGAGGAGGAGTGCGGCTCGGACAACCTGGAGCCCTTCCTTCAGAAGTACGCGGAGAAGGTCATGGCCGACGTGATCGTGCTCACCGACACCGGCAACTTCGACCACGAGACCCCGTCGATCACCGTCGCCCTGCGCGGCATCGTCGCCCTCGACGTGACCGTGCGCTCGATGGACCATCCGCTCCACTCCGGCATGTGGGGCGGCCCCGTCGCCGACCCCGTCCTGGCGCTGTCGAAGATGATCGCCTCCGTCGTCGACGCCCAGGGGCGCATGACGATCCCCGGCATCTATAAGGACGTCGCCAAGCCCGCGAAAGCCTCCGAGGCCAGCCTCAAGGCGCTCAAGCTCACCGAGAAGACCTTCCGCGAGCAGAGCGGCCTGTTCAAGAGCACGAAATTGATGGTGAAGCCGAAGGACATCCTGCGCTCCAACTGGTACCTGCCCTCCTTCTCGGTCAACGCGATCCAGGCCTCCTCGAAGAAGGACTGCGCGAACATCATCAACGACTCCGTCTGGGCGCACATGGGCATCCGCGTGGTCCCCGGCATGAACCCCAAGAAGACCCTCGCCGACCTCAAGAAGCACCTGCTCAAGCACGCCCCCTGGGGCGTCAAGGTGGAGTTCTCCGGCGAGACGGCGAGCCCGTCCTGGACGACGGACACCGACGCGCCCGCCTTCACCGCCGCGCGCGCGGCGCTCAAAAAGGGCTACGGCCGGGCGGCCGTGGATATGGGCTGCGGCGGCTCGATCCCGTTCGTGGGACCCTTCGCCAAAGCCCTGCAAGGAGCCCCCGCGCTGCTGATAGGCGTCGAGGACCCGCTCTCCAACCCGCACTCCGAGAACGAAAGCCTGCACCTGGGCATGTTCCAGAAGGCCATCGCCTCGGCCGTGCACCTGTACGCGGAGATCGCGGCCCTGCCTTCCGTCAAGTAGCCGCGCCCGCGGCTAGTGGATGTTGACGAGCTTCACGGACAAGGACATCGGCTTGCCGCTCCGCTCGATCTTCACGGTCACCGTGTCGCCCGGCTTGAAGCGGTCGAGGGCGTTGTAGAGGTCGTCGAAGTCGCGCACGACGAAGGACTCGACGCCGACGATGATGTCGCCGGGCGCCACGCGCCCGCCCCGGAAGCGCCGCAGCCCGCGCAGCCCGGCCTTCGCGGCGGGCCCGCCGGGAGCGACCTCGTTGACGACGACGCCGGGCCGGTCGCCGATGAGGTAGTACTTCTGCCCCGTGCTCAGGATGGTGATGCCCATCCCCGGCCGCACGACCTTGCCGAACTTGATCAGCTCGGGGACGATGCGGGCGATGAACGACACCGGCACGGCGAAGCCGATGCCCGAGCTGCCGCCCGAGCGGCTGAAGATCATCGTGTTCATCCCGATGAGGTTCCCGTCCGAATCGAGCAGGGGGCCGCCGGAGTTCCCCGGGTTGATCGCCGCGTCGGTCTGGATCATGTCGCGGATCGTGATGCCGCTGACGCCCTGGACCTCGCGGCCGAGCGCGGAGATCACGCCCGTCGTCAGGGTATGGTCCAGGCCGAACGGATTGCCGATCGCGATCGTCTTCTGGCCGACCTGCAGGGTCTCGAACTTGGCCATGCGCACGGGGACGAGCTTCTCGTGGCTTTTCTCGACCTTGAGCACGGCGATGTCCTTCGTCGGGTCGGAGCCGATCAGCCGCGCCTCGAGCTGGGTCTGATCGCCGAGCGTCACGAGAAACGCGTGGCCGCCCTGCACGACGTGAAAATTGGTGACGATGTGGCCCTGGCGGTCCCAAACATAGCCCGAGCCGGTCCCCTGGGGGATGGCATGCTCGTCCATGTTGAGGTTATGGGTGATAGCGACGTTGGTTACGTAGACGACCGAGGACGAAGCGGATTTAAACACCTTGATCGTGTTCTCTTCGTCGGGCAAAAGGCCGTGGGCGGTCATCGAGCCGGCGGACAGCGCGAGGACCACGGCCAGGAGTCTCTGCATGGCCGAATTTTATATAATTTTCGCTCGTGACGACCTCCTCCAGCCGCTTTCAGCCCGAGCTCGCCTCCCAGGACCGGCGCCCCGCGCGCTGCCCGGCCTGCGGGTTCGACGGCCCCGAGACGGCCTCCCCTTCGAACGAGGAGGGATTCGAGCTTCTCGCCTGCCCGGATTGCGGCTTCGGGCGAACCTGGCCCCCGGTTCCGGGCGACGAGATCGGGAAGTGGTATCCCGAGCAATACTACGGGAAGGAAAACGTCCGCTTCAATCCGCTCTTCGAGGCCATGGTGCGCTGGTTCCGAAAGCGGCGCGCCGCCGTGCTCTTCAACCGGGTCCCCCGCGGGCCCGTCCTCGACGTCGGCTGCGGCCGCGGCATGATGCTCTCCTACATGCGCGACCTCGGCTACGAGGCCCACGGCCTCGAGCTCAGCGAGACCGCGGCCCACCATGCCCGCCGCGTCCTCAAGCTCGAGGTGGCCACCGGGGATTTCCTCACCTCCCCCCACGAGAAGAACCGCTACAACGCCGTGATCTTCTGCCACACGCTCGAGCACTTCGCCAATCCCGTCGCCGCGGTCGCGCGCGCCCACGAGCTCCTCAAGCCCGGCGGCGTCCTCTTCATCGCGGTCCCGAACTACGGGAGCTGGCAGGCCCGCGTGTTCGGCGGCAGCTGGTTCCACGTGGACGCCCCCCGCCACTATTTTCACTTCACCGTCAAATCCCTCGACGCGATCCTTCAGCGCCACCGCTTCCGCGTCGTCCAGCTCGACCATTTCAGCTTCGAGCAGAACCCCTACGGCCTGCTCCAGTCCCTCTTCAACGCCGCCGGCTTCCGCTTCAACCTTCTCTACTCCCTGCTCAAGAACTCGACGGCGCGCACCGACACGGCCCTTCGCTACCCTTTCCAGACCGCGGCCCACGTCCTGCTGCTTCCCGTCCTCGTTCCCTTCGTCGTCGTCGCGACCGCTCTCGAGACCCTTTTGCGGTCGGGCGGGACTTTCGAGATGTACGCGTTCAAGGAATGATCGGACCGGTCCTCGAGCGCCGCGGCCTATGCCTGGCCGTCGTCGCCTTCTTCTCCCTCCTCGTCCACGCGAAAGGCCTCACCGCGCCGCTGCTCGACTACCACTTCCACCGCCAGGTCAACACCGCCTCGATCGCGCGCGGCTATCACCAAGGGGGCCGCCCGATCCATCAGCCCCGCATCGACTGGGACGGACCCTCCGACCGGCTCGCCGCGACGGAACTGCCGGTCTACATGTGGCTGTACGGAAAGCTGTGGCCCCTTGCGGGGCTCGGCGAGAAATGGGGGCGCCTGCTCTCCGTGGCCGCCTCCTTGCTCACGGCGCTGCTCCTCTTCGGCCTCTTCGAGAGGGAATTCGGGCGCGAGGCCGCGCTTTGGGGCGCCTCGATCTTCTCGCTCCTTCCCGTCGAGGTCTACTTCGGCCGCACCGTTCAGCCCGAGGCGACCGCGCTCCTCGCGCTGGTCGCCTCTCTCGGCTTCTGGAGCCGGCACCTCGAGCCGGATCGCCCCTGGAGCGCGTGGGCGGGCGCGGCGTTCTGCGCGTTCATCGCGGTCGGGCTCAAGCTTCCCTACGCCCACCTCCTCATCCCGCTGGCGGGCTTGACCTGGCGCAAGCTCGGACGCGGGGCCCTGATGGACTGGCGCATGCACGCCGCCGGCCTCGCGGCGATGGGCGGCGTCATCGCCTGGTACCTTCACGCCCGCCAAGGCGTCTACGTCGTGCCGACGCGCGCCGGGGAATACTCCTCGCTGCTCGACTATGCCCGCCTTCCGTACTTCATCCAGTTCCAGCTCTTCAGCCGCATACCCGAGGTCGTCCTGACCTATGCGGGCCTCGCGTTCCTGGCCGTAGGGGCGCGCCGAGTCTTATGGGATAAGCGAGACGCGTTCTGGCTTTCCTGGTTCTTCGGCGTGATCGCGCATCTTTTCGCGATGGCGGGCTATTCCCACTCCCATGAGTACACGGCGCTTCCGCTGGCGCCCGTCGCGGCGGGCCTGATCGGCGTCGGCGTCGCGGCCCTGCGCGAGAAGGCAGCCGCCGCCCCTCAAAAATACCGCGCCCTCGCGTTCGCGGGCCTGGCCTTGCTGATCGTCGCGGTTCCCGCCCACTCGGCCCTGCGCATCAGCCATTGGTACCGTCAAGGCTACGATTACGTCGAGGGCGCCGGCAGGGCCGCCGCGGCGGTCAGCGCCCCGGGCGACCTGTTCCTGACCAACTGCCCCGCCCCGTCGGTCCTGCTGTACTATCTCGGCCGGCGCGGCTGGTCGGGCGAGCTCGACCCGCAGCCGGTGGGCGCCGTCCAGGATTTCCTTGACGAGCATGCCGCCAAGGGCGCGCGCTTCATCGCCTCGGAGAAGCGCGGGATGTTCGCCGAGCCCGACGGCAAGATGTGGAAGCGGCTTCGCGCCCAAGGCGCCCCGGTCTGGGACGACGGCAAGCTCGTGATCTTCCCGCTCGGCCGCTGACGCGCTAAGGGATCGTCAGGCGGCCGCCGGCGATCGTGAGGCCGGGCAGCTCGATGGCGAAGGGCGTCTCGGGATTCGGGTAGAGCGGGATGGTGAGCTCCTTGATCTCCCGGAACACCGAGAGCGGCACGTTGATGCCCGCGAGGCGCACGGACATGATGTCGATCTTCAGCCGGCGCGGGGCGTCGAGAAGGCGCAGGCCGGCCTCGGCCGAGACCGGCTTCCCGTTGAAGGAACCGGCGATCCGGACGGTCTTGTCGAGCGTCAGCTCGTCGACCTTGAGGCCCTTCACGCGCTCGGAAAGGAACGCCTTAAGCTCGTCGGCGCCCACGTCGAGCGATTTGACCCGCAGGCGCTCCAGGCGCAGGAGCCGGATGTCCACCCAGTCGTCCTCGCGATCCTTCTTCATGATCGGGATGAACCGGACGTTGACCAGATCGATGTCCGTTCCGTCGAGGATCAGCCCGCGGACGTTGAGCCGGCCGACGGTGAGGCTCATGGTCTTGTACACCGACTTCCCGTCGTCCCAGGGGCCGAAGACCGCCTTGAGGTCGTTGATCACGACCTTGCCCGCGGTGTAGTGCTGATAGACGAGGAACTTCCCTTCGTAGGGCTTCTTCGGAGCGCGGCGCTGGCGGTAGAGGATCGCGTTGTTCGAGTCGGGCAGCGGCCAGCGCGCGATCTCCTCGTAGGCCTTGCCGAACCAGGTCCTCGGGTCCCGGATCTCCGCCGACGCCTCCGGCAGGCCGGAGATCACTCCCGCGGGCCCGACCTTCGGATCCTTGAGGAGCACGAACTCGGAGAGCTCGGACAGCCGCCGGTTGACGCCGCGCATGCGCACCCGCTCGAGGCCCAGGCGGCGCTGCATCCAGTGGAAGGTCGGCGCGTTGAAATGGGCGTCGTTGGCGACGAGGGTCACGTTGCTGATGGGCAAGGACGGATCGCGCTCGGCGTCGATCCGGCGGAGGATCTCCTCGGTCTTCCAGTCCTCCCTCGCCGCCGGCCGGTTGGCGAAAAATTCGGGGTTATAAAAGGGCAGGCTCAGCCTGACCGGTCCGATCCAGCCGCCGTAGAAGTTGAACAGCCCGAACAGCTGCAGGGCCACCGCGCCCCACGTCACCGCCTTGGGCCAGGTCGCGCAGAAGGCGATGCCGATGGGAACGAGGCCGGGCAGGAGGAAGCGCAGCTGGCGGTTGGGCACGATCGTCCAGAAGACGTAGCTGGCCGCGAACCAGGCGAGCAGGATCCAGCCTTGCTCGCGGCTGCGGCGGTACTGCGGGGCGAGCAGGCCGATCGTGCCGAGCAGCCAGACGAGCGGCCCGATCTGATTCGAAGCCTGGCTCGCGTAGACGAGCCAGGCGCCCGGGGTCCACACCGGGACCGCGAAGTCGGCGGAGGCCTGCACGAGGCGGGACGGCAGAAGTGCCAGATGGGCGGAATACCACGGCACGATGAGGGCCGCCGACAGCGCGGCGGCCGAGAGCATGACGAGCGCGGTGCGCCTGTCGCGCAGGGACCGCAGCGCGATGAAATAGGCGGGGAGCATGTAGCTGAAGAACGACCACTTGTGGAGCATGCCCGCGGCGTGCAGGACGCCGAAGAGCAGGGCCGGGATCCAGCGCGTGAATTCGTCCGAGGCGAGCAGGGCCCAATAGGCGGCGGCGGCCAGCGCCACCATCGGCAGGTCCACGAGCTGGGTCGTCAGCAGGTCCTGGATCGCGGGCGAAGCGACGAAGAGGACGACGGCGGCCAGCGCGGTCTCGTCCGGGCGGAAGCGCCAGGCGATCCCGAAAATCGAAACCGAAAGCAGCGCCAGGTAGAACCAGTTGACCCAGAGGGCGGCGTTGGCCGGGTTCGCCGAGTCGTAGGCGCGCATGAGGAGAAGATGGTAGGCGGGCGGAAAGGGCGGCATCCCCGGCTTCGGCGCCAGGAACCAGGCGTCGGCGAGACGCCCTTCCTTGAGGGCCTCGCGGTAATCGAGGGCGATCTCCAGGTGGATCGCCTGGTCCCAGGCCGGGGGGCGGGTGTCGGCGCGGATGAAGGACCGCAGGAGAAGCGCTTCGGCCGCCAGGAAGAAAACCAGGCCCAGGACGCTGAAAACGAGAATCTTGCGGTTGGCCGTCTGAGACGGCGGGATGTAGAGGTTCGAAGCCATATGAGAGCGTGGTCATCATACGCAATTTTGCGTAAGCCTGACACCGGGTTGATCTATTTTTGTAGAATCCCGCCTTATGAAAGAATCTATGAAAGAATATCACGCGAAGCGAAGCGGAGCGTGATAGCGGTCATCCTCATCGGAGGCATGGGCACCCGGCTGCGTCCCTTCACTTTGGAGACGCCCAAGCCGCTGCTGCCCGTCATGAATCGCCCCTTCCTTGAATACCAGTTCCAGATCCTGAGCCGCCACGGGGTCCGGGAGGTGGTGCTCTGCACCTCCTACCGCGCCGAGACCTTCCGCCGGGCCTTCGGCGACGGACGGCGCCTGGGCCTCAAGATCTCCTACGTGCGCGAGCGCCTCCCTCTCGGCACGGGCGGCGCGATCAAGAACGCGGAGCCCCTGCTCAAAGGAACGACCTTGGTTCTCAACGGCGACGTGCTCAACGCCTTCGACCTGGGGGCGTTCCTTCGCTTCCACCGCGCCCGGCGCGCGGAGATCTCGATCGCGCTCACCCGGGTGAAGGATCCGACGCGGTACGGCCTCGTGCTCACCGACGATAAGGGGATGGTCCGGCGCTTCCTCGAGAAGCCCTCCTGGGACGAGGTCGTGACCAATTCGGTGAACGCCGGCGCCTATCTTTTCGAGCCGTCCGTGCTCGAGCACCTCCCGCAGGGCAAGCCTTATTCCCTCGAGCGCGGCCTTTTCCCCGAACGCCTGGCGGCCGGAGCGCGCATCGCCGGCTACGTGGCGCCCGGCTACTGGATCGACATCGGCTCGGTCAAGGCGTACCTGCAGGTGCACCTGGACCTGCTGCAGGGCCGGACTCCGTTTAAGTCCGGGCCCCGCGCGCGGGCTATTAAGAGCGCCGACGGCGCGCGCGTGACCGCCGGAGCCGGAACGAAGATAGCCCCCTTCGCGCGCTTCGCCGGCTCGGTGAGCCTCGGCTCGAAGGTCGTCATCGGCCGGGGCGCCCAGCTCACGGATTGCGTCGTCCTCGACGGAGCCGTGATCGGAGACGGCGCGCGCCTCGAGCGCTGCGTCATCGGGCCGAAGGCGCGCGTGGGCACCCACGCGGTGCTCGGCCCCGGCGCCGCGCTCGCCGGCGGCTCCTCGGTCGGGGACTACAGCCAGCTATGAGACTGGGGCTCATCGAGCGCGTGCACAAGCCCTGGGGCCACGAGATGATCTTCGCCCGCACCCGGAAATACGTGGGGAAGATCCTCGTCATCGAGAAAGGCCACCGCCTGAGCCTCCAGCTGCACCGCCGCAAGCACGAGACCCTGTTGGTGCAGCGCGGCCGCCTGAAGCTCACGCTCGGGAAAAAGACCAGGACCGTCGGCCCCGGAACCGCCTTCGAGGTTCCGCCCAGGACGATCCACCGCTTTGAAGCGACGCGAGGGCGCGTGACCCTCATCGAGGTGTCCACGCCGGAACTGTCGGACGTCGTGCGCCTGCAGGACGATTACGGACGGAGAGGAAAATAACATGGCGGATCCCATAAAGTTCGGCACCGACGGCTGGCGCGGCGTGATCGCCAGGGACTTCACCTTCCAGAACTGCCGGCGGGTCGCCCAGGCGATCGCCGACTACGTCAAGGAGGAGCAGATCAAGGACAAGAAGGGCCCCCTCTCCGGCCCGATGGTGATCGGCTACGACAAGCGCTTCCAGTCCGACGCTTTCGCGCGCGAGATCGCCAAGGTGCTCGAGGCCAATCAGATGCACCCGGTCCTCATGGCCGAGGCCCTGCCGACCCCCGCCGTGAGCTACATGACGAAGAAGCTCGGCGGGGTCGGCGTCATGGTAACGGCCAGCCATAATCCTCCTTCATACAACGGCGTCAAGATCAAGATCGACGGCCGCGCCGCGCTCGATCCCGTCACGAAGGGCGTCGAAGCCTGGGTGGACCGCACCGCGCCGACGCGCGCCGCCGAGATCAAGACGAAGTCCTTCCGCGACGTCTATCTTCAATATCTCAAGTCGCGCGCCGACCTTCCCAAGATCAAGGCGAAGCTCAAGAAGCCGCTCGTCATCGACTACATGCACGGCGCCGGCTCCGGCCTCATGGCCGACGTCCTCGGCGTCAAGAACCTCGTCGAGATCCGCGGCAAGCATGACCCTCTCTTCGGCGGCGTCCACCCGGAGCCCATCGAGCAGTACCTCGCGGCCCTGACGGACGCGGTGAAGAAGAACAAGGCGGCCGTGGGCCTGGCGCTCGACGGGGACGCCGACCGGTTCGGCCTCATCGACGAGAACGGCAGATACCTGACGCCCTGCCAGGTCTTTCCGATGATCGTCCTCTATCTCGTCGAGAAGAAGAAGTACGCCAAGAAGATCGTGCAGTCCGTTTCGCTCGGCTATCTCGCCGAGCGCATCGCGAAGGAGAAAAACATCCCCTTCGAGCAGCTTCCCGTCGGGTTCAAGCACGTCGCCGAGCGCATCGCCACGGGGGAGGCCGACATCGCCGGCGAGGAGTCCGGCGGCTACGCCTGGGCGACCAAGGGCGGCATCGCCGAGCGCGACGGCATGCTCACCGCGCTGCTGATGCTCGAGATGATGGCCGTCACCGGCAAGACGCCTTCTCAGCTCTGGAAGGAGGTCGAGACCCGCTTCGGCGCGAGCCACTACAAGCGCATCGACTACCGCATCCACAAGGCCGTCGCGGACAAGGCGCTGTGGACGCAGAAGTTGATAAAAAAACTGCCCAAGAAGCTGCTCGGCACCGCGATCAAGGAGCTCATCTCCATCGACGGCCTCAAGATCGTCCTCGAGGACGGGCATTGGCTGCTGATGCGCCCCTCGGGCACCGAGCCCCTCATGCGCGTCTACGCCGAGAGCGACAAGGCCGAGAGGACCCAGGGCCTGCTCGACATGGCCAAGAAGTGGGTCGCGCCCAACCTGAACGCCTAGAGGTCGAATCATGTTCCCGAAAAAAGCGATGCTGTTGGCGGCCGGCGCGGGAACGCGCCTGCGCCCCCTGACCTACGAGACGCCCAAGCCCATGGTGCCCGTCGTCAACCGGCCCGTGATCCATCACGTCCTCGACAACCTGCTCAAGCACGGCGTCGAGGAGGTCATGGTCAACCTGCACATGCATCCCGAGCAGGTGCGCGGCTACTGCGGCGACGGCTCGCGCTGGAGCCTGAAGATCCATTACTCGCATGAGCCCAAGCTGATGGGCACGGCGGGCTCGATCAAGAAGGTCGAGAGCTTCTTCAAGGACGGCCCGTTCTTCGTCATGTCGGGCGACGGGCTCTCCGACATCGACCTCACCGCGATGTGGCAGTTCCACCGCAAGCGCGGCTCGGTCGCGACGATGGCGACCAAGCGCGTCGACGGCCGCTTCGAGTACGGCGTCACCTTGACCGACGGCGGCCAGAAGATCAAGGGCTTCCTCGAGAAGCCCTCCTGGGGCGACGTATTCTCCAACAAGGTCAACACCGGCATCTATCTCTTCGAGCCCGAGATTCTCAAGTTGCTGCCCAAGGGCAAGCCCTACGATTTCGGCCACGAGCTTTGGCCCAAGCTGCTCAAGCTGAAGAAGCCGATCTACGCCTACGAGACCGACGCCTACTGGTGCGACGTCGGCAACCTCGCCGAGTACCGCCGCGCGCAGATCGACTGCCTCGACCGCAAGTCCCAGATCAACATTCCCGGCGCCGAGATCCGCAAGGGCGTCTGGGTGGAGGCCGGCGCGATGATCGACCCCAAGGCCCGGCTCGAGGCGCCCGTGCTCATCGGCAAGGGCTCGCGCGTGGCCGCGGGCGCCGTGGTCGGCCCCCATACCGTCATCGGCGACCGCGCGCGGATCGGCAAGGACGCGCGCCTGGAAAAATGCATCCTCTTCGAGAACGTCACCGTCGGAGAGGGCGTGCGCCTGACCAACTGCATCATCGGCCCCGACGGCCACGTCCGGGAGAACATCTCCGTCTTCGAGGCGGCAGTCCTCAATATCCGGTCCTAGAACCATGAGGCGCGCGACTTTGCTCGCGCTGCTGGCCTTGGCCGCCTGCTCGGACGGCCTGCCGCCCGGCGTCGAGCGGCTCGAGAGCGCCACCGGCGCGCAGGGGTTCTCCTGGAGCCCCTCGTCGCGGCGCCTGGCCTTCGTCGACGGGCGCTTTCCCGACCGGACCTACCTCGTCGTCTCCGGCCTCGCCTCGGGCGCGCGGCTGCGCAGGCGCCTCAAAGGCTTCGTCCTCGGGGAGCATCTCGCCCTGTCGCGCGACGGCCGGCGCGTCCTGCTCGAGGCGGGCAAGGTCGGCGCCGCCTCTCGCAGCGAGCCCTCGGAACGCGTCCTCCTCGTCGTGGACGCGGACGCCGGAAAAATCCTGTCGGAGCATCCGGTCCGCGGCGTCGTGACGCTCGGGCACCCCGCCTGGTCGCCCGACCCGATCGCCGTCTGGAACGGCGAAAAGGGCCTCCTCTGGAAGGCCTTCGGGAGGACCGGCGCCGGCGGCCTGCTCGACGGTCCGGCGGCGTGGCGGGGGCTTCTGCTCGAGGAGCCCTATCTCCTCGTCGCGGAGAAGCAGACCGAGCGGCCGCGCATGGCGGTCTACGACCTGCGCGACGGCCGCCGGACCGCCGAGTGGCGCGTGGCGCTGACCGGCGCGCCGCTGGCGCTTCGCCCGGACGGGACCGCGCTGTCGGCGCGCTGGATGTCGGAGACCGGGACCTTCGTCCTCGAGGCGGGGGATCCCCAGATCGGACGCCGCGTCCCCTTGCTCGAGGCCGACGGCGAGATCGAGACCGCCGTCGAGACGAGCCGCAGCCTCTACGCCGTAGCCAAGGACCCCTCCCGGCGCAACGACACCGGCAAGGACTTCCTCGCCCCGCGGGTTTTGCTCGTCCTGGAGAAAGGGGGGCGGCGCTGGAGCGCCCCTTGGACGTCCCACGAAGGGAAGCTTCTCGGAGAGGACCCCGCGAACGGACGCCTGCTGTTCGCCGTCACCGACCGGGACAAGCCCGCCGTCTGGGCGATCGCCCCGACCCGCGAAGCGCTGACCGCCGCCGGCGCCGCCATCGACGAGGCGCGCTGATTCTCTCGTCGTAAAATTTGTATAATCCGCGGGACGGCCGTCGGCGGCGAAGCCGCCCAAAGCACGGCCCGGAGGCTCGAAGCTTATGCAGCGCAAGGGTAAATACTTCTTCAACTCGGAGTCCGTCAGCGAGGGCCACCCCGACAAGGTCTGCGACCAGATCTCAGACGCCGTGCTCGACGCCGTGTTCACGATCGATCCCATGAGCCGCGTCGCCTGCGAGACCTTCGTCGCCCGCGGCCTCGTCATCGTCGGCGGCGAGATCACCACCAAGGCCATGCTCGACATCGACCAGATCGTCCGCGACGTCGTCAAGGACATCGGCTACACCCGCCCCGAGTACGCCTTCGAGTCCAACTCCTGCGCGATCCTCAACGCGATCGGCCGCCAGTCCCCCGATATCTCGCAAGGCGTGGACACCGGCGGCGCCGGCGACCAGGGCATCATGTTCGGCTACGCCTGCCGCGAGACCGACGAGCTCATGCCCCTGCCCATCATGCTCGCCCACAAGCTCGTCAAGCGCTTGGCCGAGGTCCGCAAGTCCGGCCAACTGCCCTACCTCGGCCCCGACGGAAAGTCCCAGGTCTCGGTGGAGTACCTCGACGGCCGCCCCGTGCGCGTGGACACCGTCGTCGTCTCGACCCAGCACGGGCCCGAGATCCTCGACAAGACCGGAAACCAGATCACCGAGAAGGCCCGCAAGGAGATCATCGACGTCGTCATCCGCCCCGTTTTGGGAAAGAGGCTCATTGATGAGAAGACCCGCTTCCTGATCAACCCCACGGGCAAGTTCGTCGTCGGCGGCCCCGCCTCCGACACCGGGCTGACCGGCCGCAAGATCATCGTCGACACCTACGGCGGCCGCGCCCCGCACGGCGGGGGCGCCTTCTCCGGCAAGGACCCGACGAAGGTCGACCGCTCGGCCTGCTACATGGCGCGCTACATCGCCAAGAACGTCGTGGCCGCCGGCCTCGCCGAGGAGTGCACGGTCCAGCTCGCCTACGCCATCGGCGTCGCCGAGCCCGTCGGCGTCTACTTCGACACCCACGGCACCGGCTCCGCCGACGAGCTCGTCATCGAGGCGGCCGTGCGCAAGCTGTTCCCGCTGACGCCCAAGGGCATCATCGACACGCTCAAGCTGCGCCGCCCGATCTACCGCCAGACCGCCGCCTACGGCCACTTCGGCCGCACGGAGAAGGGGTTCGAGTGGGAGAAGACCGACAAGGCGGTCGCCCTGCGCGAGGAAGTGCTCGGCAAGGGCGCGAAGGCGAAGCGGGCCCTCGCCGTCGCCTCCTAAGGATCATTCGTGAGCGGCACGCCGCTCGCCCGGCCGTCCGCCTGGCGCCTCTGGTGGTCTTTCACCTGGCGCCAGGCGGCGGTGATGGTTCTCGCGACGATCGCGCTCGGGCTCGTCCTCGGGGCGCTGCACTGGCTGGGCATGCCCGCCTCCTACGGCGTCGACGCCATGCCCTACCTCACCTTCGCCATCTTGGTATACTCCGGCTACGAGGCCTGCCGCCGGCTTTTTTCCGTCTACGACATCCGCCTTCACGGAGGACCTTCCGATGAACAAGACCATCGCCGCCGCCGCTGAGGCGGTTTCGCGCGTCAAGGACGGCGCGACGATCCTGCTCGGAGGCTTCGGCGTCTGCGGCCTCCCGGAGAACCTGATCCCCGCCTTGCTCGACGGCGGCGCCAAGAACCTGACGCTCGTCTCCAACAACGCCGGCCTCGACGATTTCGGCATCGGGACCTTGCTGCGCGCCGGGCGCGTGCGCAAGATGATCATGTCCTATGGCGGCGAGTGCAAGGCCTTCGAGGAGATGACGCTCACCAAGCAGATCGAGGTCGAGTGGAACCCCCAGGGGACCTTGGCCGAGCGCCTGCGCGCCGGCGGCGCCGGCATCGGCGGCTTCTTCACGCCGACCGGCTACGGCACGCCCGTCGCCGAGGGCAAGGAGACCCGCGAGATCGGCGGGCGCTGGATGGTCTTCGAGAAGCCGCTCAAGGGCGATTTCGCCTTCATCAAGGCCTACAAGGGCGACGTTCTGGGCAACCTCGAGTACCGCAAGACCGCGCGCAACTTCAACCAGGTCATGGCCACCGCCGCGGACTACGTCGTCGCCGAGGTCGAGCACCTCACCGACGTCGGCGGCCTTCACCCCGAGCACATTCACACCCCGGGCATCTACGTCGACGCGGTTCTCCGGGGCCCGGCGTACAAGAAGCCGATCGAGAAACTCACCGTAAGGAAGGCCGCCGCCCATGTCTGAGCCCAAGGACTCCCGCGTCGTCATCGCCCGCCAGGCCGCCTCTTTGCTCGAGGACGGCTCCTACGTCAACCTGGGAATCGGGATTCCCACGCTCATCCCCGGCTTCCTCAAGCCCGGAGTGGAGGTCACTTTGCACACCGAGAACGGCATGCTCGGCTACGGCCCCTACCCGCACGAGGGCGAGCAGGACCCCGACCTGATCAACGCCGGCAAGGAGACCGTCACCGAGCTGCCCGGCTGCTCCTACTTCGGCTCGCACGACTCCTTCGCGATGGTCCGCGGCGGACATCTCGACGCGACCGTGCTGGGCGCCATGGAGGTCTCCGCCGAGGGAGACCTCGCCAACTGGATGATCCCGGGAAAGAAGGTCAAGGGCATGGGCGGGGCCATGGACATGGTCGCGGGAGCCAAGCGCGTCATCGTCGCGATGGAGCACGCGACGAAGGACGGCAAGCCGAAAATCCTGCCCAAATGCACCTTGCCCCTGACCGGCAAGGCCGTGGTCAACACGATCGTGACCGAGCTGGCGACGTTCGACCTCTCGAAGAGCGGCCTGGTCCTGACCGCGATTTCCCCCGACACGACCGTCGACGCGGTGAAGGCCCTGACGGGAGCGCCGTTCACGGTCGCGGCCGACGTCAAAACCTACGCCCTCTAAAGGAACATTCTGACCGCTCCCGGGTCCTATCAGCCGATGCCGGAGTCTCAGTTCCTCGAGGAACATAGTCAGCTCGTGTTCAACGTGGCGCTGCGGCTCACGGGGAACCGCTCCGACGCCGAGGACCTGGCGCAGGACGCCCTGATCCGGGCCCTGCGCGCCCTGCCCAAGTTCCGGGGCGACAGCAAGCTTTCGACGTGGGTGTACACCATCACGGTCAACACCTGGAAGAACCGGGTGCGGGCCGAGAAGAGCCGGGGATTCTGGAAGACGATCTCGTTCGGGGCGTTCGGGAACGAGGAAGACGACGAGCCGGTGTACGAGCCGAAAGGAAACGACGCCCCGCTCGATACGGAGCTCGAAAAGGAGGGAACGAACGCCGTGGTGCAGAAAGCCTTGCTTCAGCTCGATCAGGACGACCGGGCCATCGTCGTCCTGCGCGAGCTCGAGGAACGCTCCTACGCCGAGATCGGCGAGGTTTTAGGCCTCGCCGAGGGCACCGTCAAGTCGCGCCTGTTCCGCGCCCGCGCCAAGCTCAAGGTCCTGCTCGACAAGGTATCCGCATGAACGACGACATCCGCGAAAAGCTGTCCGCCTATCTCGACGGCGCGCTTCCCGACGCCGAGCGCCGGGCCGTCGAGGTGGAGATCTCGCGCTCGGAGGAGCTGCGCCTCGAGCTCGAGGGCCTGCGCGCCGTCTCCTCGGCGGTCAAGGGGCTGCCCAAGGAGCCGCTGCCCGCCGGCTTCGCCGCGCGCCTGGACGCCCGCCGCGCCCGCGACGTCGCCCCCGAACGAGAATACTTCATCCTGCCGCCCTCCTACCGCCCCCTCGCCTTCGCGCTGTCGACCGCGGTGGTGGCACTCGTCGTCTGGGACCGGACTTTAAGCAAGCCCGACGTCCTGGAGCCGCGCGCGGGCTGGGACAGCGAGGTCGTCTCGGTCAAGAGCGCCGCGGACGCGCCCCCCTCGATCGACGTCAGCGGCGCGCTGTCGGCCATGGGCGCCGGCGGCAAGGGCGTCCCCGAAAGCGCGGCGGAGCCCCAAGAGCTCCAGGCGAAGAAGGAGGACGCGGCCGACGACAAGCCCGCGGCGCCTTCGACCGTCGGCAAGAACCTCAGCGCTCCGGGCAAGCCGCTCGAGATCGACGAAGCCGCGGCTCCCGCGCCCGGCGCGGGCGGAGGCGCCCTGCTCGCCCGCAGCGAGGAGGAGCGCTCCGCCATCAACGAGCGGCTCTACAAGGGCTTCGAGGAGGAGAAGAAGCGCATGGGCATCGCCAAGATCATGGACCGCGACGAGGGCTCGGACAGGCTGCCCTCCGGCGGGCGCGAGTTCATGGCGCTGCAAGCCTCCCCCGAGGCGGCCCGCGTCGAGGGCCGCCCCTCCATCGCCGCCGTGAGGGGCGCCGCCCGGTCCAAGGCCGGGGCTCCGGCCGTGAAGGCCCTCACGCTCAAGAGCGCCGAAGCGCTCGCGGCCGCCTGGGCCGCCGCCGGGCTGCCGGGCGAGCCGCCGGCGGTGAAATTCCCCGAGCAGATGGCGGTCTTCCTCGCCGGACCCGAGGGCTGCGGCATCACGGGCATCCAGAACCGAAAGAAGCTCCTGGTGGTCCTTTATAAGGCCTCAGGCTTCGATGATCCCTCCGCCCGCGTGCGCCCCGCGGC
Source organism: Elusimicrobiota bacterium (assembly GCA_036676805.1). GTDB lineage: Bacteria > Elusimicrobiota > Elusimicrobia > UBA1565 > UBA9628 > GWA2-66-18. The sequence goes on along the minus strand of JAKFCD010000074.1, from coordinate 64,988 downwards.
GCTTTCCTCCAAGCCGGTCGTCGTCAAGCTCGCCGAATAACGCCCTTCCGAGTCGGGGACGGCGCCGACTGTTTCTGGAAACAGTTGGAACCTTATCCCGCCGGGCGTGTCGTACTCCTCGTTACGGAGGAGCTCACATGAAACGCCACGCCCTGTCCGTCCTGCTCGTTCTCGGCCTCGCCGCGCCCGCCTCGTCGCAGCAGCTGCTCGCCTGGCCCATCGGCGCCGCAAGCTCCGCCCTGCGCTCCTTCCTGCCCGGAATGCCCATGCCCCATCCGCTCTTGCCGGGGCCCCGTCCCCATCCGCTTCCGCGGCCGCTGCCCATCCCCGGGCCGCGCCCCTCGCCGGTGCTCCCCCCCGAGGCCTCGCCGGTCACGATGGCCGCCTATCATGTCGAGGGCACGATCACGGACCAGGTGGCCGAGCTGTCCTACCGCATCGTCTTCCGCAACCCCACCGACCGCCGCCTCGAGGGCGTGCTGATGGTGCCGCTGCCCGCCGACGCCTCGCTCTCGGGGTTCTCGATGGTGATCGGCGGCAAGGAGACCAAGGGCGAGCTGCTCGAGGCGGCGCAGGCGGCCTCCATCTACCAGAGCATCGTCAGCCGCGCCATCGACCCCGGGCTGCTCGAGCTCATCGGCGAGCGCATGTTCCGCGCGAAGGTGTTCCCCATCGAGCCTCGCGGCGAGATCGTCGCGACGCTCAAGATGACGCAGACCTTGGCCAAGAACGGCGGGCTCGTCTCCCTGTCCGTGCCGATGCGTTCGGCGCGCTTCACCCAGGGCGAGGGCGGCAAGGCCTCGGCGCGCATCGTGCTGAACACGACGCGCCCCCTTCGCACGATAATTTCATCAAACGCCGAAACAAGGATCGTCCGGGAGGGCGAACGCAAGGCGTCGGTCTCCTTCGAGGAGGGGTCCTCGGGTCCCCAGGACCTGGCGCTGACCTTCTCGATGCGCGAGGACCCGCTCGCGGCCGGCGTGCTCGCCTACCGCGAGAGCGGCGAGGACGGCACCTTCCTGCTGACCCTGTCGCCCAAGATCGAGGCCGAGGCCAAGGCCGCGCCGAAGGCCGTCGTGTTCGTCGTGGACCGCTCCGGCTCGATGACCGAGGGCGGCAAGATGGACCAGGCCAAGAAGGCGCTGGCGTGGTGCGTCGACCGCCTAAATCCGCAGGACCGCTTCGGCGTGGTGGACTTCGCGACCGACTGGAACGCGCTCGAGGAAGGCGCCCTGCTCGTCGCGACGCCCGAGAACAAGGCCCGGGCCAGGCGCTACATCGAGCGCATCGAGGCCGCGGGCGGCACCAACATCGAGGCCGGCCTCGACCGGGGACTCAAGCTCCTCAACACGGCGGGCGGAGCCGCGCCGATGCTGTTCTTCCTGACCGACGGCGTCCCCACGATCGGCCAGACCGACCCCGGCGCGATCCTGCGCAAGGCCGCCGCGGACAACGCCTCCCTGCGCGCCCGCGTCTTCTCCTTCGGCGTGGGCTCGGACGTGAACACCTTGCTCCTCGACAAACTGGCCGAGGCCGGCCGCGGGGCCCGCGACTACGTGGCGCCCAACGAGGACATCGAGGCCAAGGTCTCCTCCCTCTATCAGAAGGTCTCCCGCCCGGCGCTGACCGACGTGAAGGTCGCGTGGAACGGCGTCGAGGTCGACCAGGTCTTCCCCAAGCCCGTGCCCGACCTGTTCCACGGCGGCGAGCTGGCGCTGTACGGGCGCTTCCGCGCCGGCGGCAAAGGGACCGTCGCGGTGACGGGCAAGGCCAACGGCAAGCCCATGCGCTTCGAGTTCCCGGTGGAGCTGCCCGCCGAGGCCTCGCGCCACGCCTTCCTGCCCCGTCTGTGGGCCTCGCAGAAGATCGGCCACGAGCTCGACATGATCCGCCTCTCCGGGCGCCCGGCCGACCCGGAGGTCGTCTCCTCCATCGTGCGCCTGGCCAAGAAGCACGGGATCGTGACGCCCTACACTTCGTTTCTCGTCACCGAGGAAGGCACGGACATGCGCTTGGCCGAGCGGGAGGGCCGGCGCCGGTTCGACATGCTGTCGTCCAACGCGGCGCGAAGCGGCTTCTTCGGCGGCTCCGGCGCGGCGGCCGAGGCCCAGTCCGACTCGATGGCCTTCGGCGCGATGAAAGGCGCCCCCTCCTCGGTCGCCGCCCTGCGCGGGGCCGCCCCGGCGGCCCCGGGGATCATGCTGGCCAAGCTCGAAAAGAAGGCCCGCGACGAGAACAGGAGCAAGGGGTTTTCCTCGGTGGAGACCCGCACGGTCGGGGGCAAGACCTTCTACAAGCGCGGCGAAACCTGGGTGGACGCGGACGCCGAGGCCCCGGAGGCCTCGTCGCGGCGCACGGTCGCGGTGGCGGCGAGCGGCGCCGCGTATTTCGACCTGCTGTCCAAGGACCCCGGACTCGCGCGCTACTTCGCGCTCGGCTCCGAGGTGACGGTCCTGCGCCGCGGGATCGTCTACAAGGTCAGCGCGCAGTAGGAAGCTAGCGCTTGACGGCGACGTAGGTGACGTGGGCGAAAGGCGTTCCCGCGTCGCTGCGCATCGTGTCGACCCGGAAGCCGCAGCTCTCGATGATCGGCGCGAGCTCGCCGGGGAAGCGGTAGAAGATGTCGTCGCCGGGATAGAGCAAGGTGTCGGCGAGCAGGCCGAGCAGGTACTTGGCGTAGGGCCGCCGGTCGACCTCGCAGACGACGAGGCGCCCTCCCGGCTTCAGCTTTTGACGGCAGGAGGCGAGGAGCGGCTCCTGCTCCTCGTAGGAGCCCAGGTGATGGAGCACGTGGATCAGCAGAATGGCGTCGGCCGGCTCGGTCACGGCCGTCCGGATGTCGCCGCCGAGGAAGGTCACGTTGCCGAGGCCGCGCGGCGCGTGCCTGAGCTTCGCCTCGTCGAGGTCGAGGCCCACGACGCGCCGGCCCGGCCCCATGAGCCCCAATAGATTCGAGAACGTCCCATACCCGCAGCCGAGATCGACGATGAGGCCCTCGCGCGGCACGTGCGGCTCGAGCCCGCCGTACGGCGCCGTGAAGAAGCGGATCCGGGCGAACAGCGACGGCCACCCGAGGCCGCGATATAGCCCCGTCGTCCGCCGCTTGGCGGCCGAGAAGGACTGCCCGCCCGGGTCCGGATCGTAGGCGCCGCGCAGCGAGCGGGCGACGAGGGCGGCCAGGCCCCGCAGCGAGCGCCACGACTCCCGCCAAGGCCGGACCTTCGAGTTGCCGTGCTCGGCCCAGCGCACGGGCAGCTCCTGGGTGCGCCACCCGCGGCCCCGAGCCGCCACCACGAGCTCGGCCTCGGCGAGGAATCCCGCGTCGAACTGATGGCGCATGACGTCGCCGGCCGCCTCCTTGCGGAACATCTTGAAGCCGAGCGTGTAGTCCGTGACGTCCCAGCCGAAGAGTGCCTTGGCGGCGAGAAGGAAGCAGCCGCCCAGGAAAACGCGCAAAAAAGGCTGCGGCACGACGACGACGGAGCCGCGGGCGTTGCGGCTGCCGATGAGCACGTCCACGCCCGGATGCCGCTCGAAATACTCGGCGAAGCGGGTGATGGCTTCCGCGTCCACGCTGCCGTCGGCGTCCATCTCCAGGACGAGCTCGCCGCGCGCGGCCCCGACCCCCGCCCGGACGGCCGCGCCGCGTCCGCCGTTCTTCCCAAGCCGCAGCACCGAAGCGCCCATGCTCTCGGCCACGGCGGCGGTCCGGTCGAGGCTGCCGTCGTCGACGACGATGATCTCGCAGCCCGAGGCGCCGACGCGGCGCCGAACCCTCTCCAAGGTCGCGGGGAGGCGGTCCTCCTCGTTATAGGCGGGAATGACGACGGAGAGCCTCACGACGGTATTTTGACATAATCCCACCGTGAGTTCTGTCCCGCCGAACGCCGGCGCCCCCTCCCTCCTCGACCGCGCCCTTCGCGTTCGCGCCACCCCGGCGATGGCCGCGCTCGTCATCGGCGCCGCCCTGCGCCTCTCGTTCCTCGGAAGCCGGTCCTTGTGGTTCGACGAGGCCCTCAGCCTGCTCGTCGCGAGCCGGCCGCTGCCGCTCCTGCACTCGTTTCTCCTGCGCTTCGAGGTCAGCCCGCCCCTGTATTCCCTCCTGATGCACGCCTGGCTTCCGTTCTTCGCCGATCCGCGCATCGGCCTGCGCGTCTTCTCCGCGGCCTGCGGGATCGGGGCTCTCGCCGCGTTCTGGAGCCTGGCCGGGCGCCTGCTGCCCGAGCGCGCGCGCCTTATCGCCCTGGCCCTCGCGGCCGCGTCGTCCTACTGGCTGCACTTCTCGCAGGACGGACGCGTCTACGCCCTGCTCTCGCTGATCGTCGTGTGCGAGGCGCTCCTGACGTGGGAGCTCGCGCGGCGCCCGACGGGACGGCTGTGGGCGGGGTACGCCGCGCTCGCCGTCCTCGGGCTCTACGCTCATTATTATTTCGCGCTGATCCTCGCCGCCCACGCGGCCTGGCTGCTGCGCCGCTGGCGGCGCTCGCCGCCGGAGCTGGGCGCCTGGCTCGCGGCGCACGCCTGCGTCGCGGCGGCCTTCCTGCCCTGGCTCGGATCCTTCATGGCGCAGTTCGGCATGCACCGAGGCGACCTGGCCGTCGGCGACCCGCTCACCTTTCGCCATTTATGCGGCTTGCTGGGAACCCTGTTCTTCGACGTCACCTACCTCGGCCTGCTCCTGCCCTCCTGGCTCGTGCCCGCGATCGGAGCGTTCGTTTTGGCCCTGGCCGCCCTGGCCGCGGCTCGCCTCGTCCGGCGCGAGGACGACGAGCCGGAGCTTCGCGCGCTCGACTTTCTGCTCTGGCACGCGGCCGTCTTCGTCGCCCTGACCGCCGCGGCGGAGCTCTTCTTAGGGCGCCCCGTGACGCAGGCCCGCTACTTCGCGCCGATCGCCCCGATCCTCTACCTGCTCGCGGCGCTCGAGATCTCGCGGCGCGGCCGGGCCGCTTCGGCCGCGCGCCGGACGCTCGGGGCGCTCGTTCTTGCCGGAGCCGTCGGCTATTTCATCTCGGGGCTCGTCGTCGATCCCCGGCTGGGCGGCCTGGCCGATTCGATCCGCCGCACCGACCGGCGCCTTCCCCTCGTCTATCTCGACACCTATTACTACCTGCCGATGCGGGGCTACTATCTGCCCGAGCGCCCGCACTTTCTCGTCGCGGAGGCGGCCGAAGGCGTCGACTATCCCGGCCTGCCCCTCTATAACGGGGTGCTGGAGCGCGCTCGCCTGCGGCGGCTGGGCCCCTGCGTCGTGCTCGATGAAAAGCGCTGGCTCGGCGGCCCGGCGGTGTCGATCGCTACGGGGGAGCAGGTCGCCGCGCTGCTCGCCGGGACCTCATTGGGCGCGAAGAGCCCAACCGAAGGGGCGAAACGAAGATGAGAATACGAGGTATAATCAAAAACATGCCGACCAAGCCCGCGAAGCGTTCCCGCAAAGCCCCGGCCGACGAAGCCGCGACCGGCACCTACCGCTACGATAAACAGAGCGGCGAGATCGTCCGCGTCAGCGACCGCGTGCCCAAGGTGTCCTCTAAAGGAAAAAGCGCCCCCTCGAGCCCTCCCTGCGGACGCCGCGGCCCTTGCGGCGGCGGCGGCTGCCCGTCCTGAGCCGACATGGCCCGGATCGACCCCCACTCCTATTTCGACGACGCCCAGCCCCGCACCCGGAGCTGGCGCCTGCGCCTGCGGGCGGACTTCGACCGGAAGGTCCTCGGCGGCGAGGCGACTGTGGTCTTCGACGCGCCCGCCGAGGGGCCGCTCGATCTCGACACCAAAGGCCTGAGCGTCGCGCGCGCCGTCACGGACGCGGGCGCGCCGGTCCCCCTCGAGCTCGGACCCGAGGAGCCCATACTCGGCCGCCGCCTACGCCTCGAGCTTCCCGCGAACACCAAGTCGGTGACCTTGACCTACGAAACGAGCCCCGCGGCCGCCGGCCTGCAGTGGCTATCGCCTGAGCAGACCGAGGGCAAGCGCAGCCCCTTTCTTTTCAGCCAGTGCCAGGCCATCCACGCGCGAAGCGTGCTGCCCTGCCAGGACAGCGCCGTCGCGCGCGTCACCTATGAGGCGGAGGTGACGGTGCCGCGGGGACTGACCGCCGTGATGGGAGCCGGGCCCGCGGGCGACGCCCCCGCCGAGGACGGCGGGCATGCCTTCAAGTTCGCCATGCCCCAGCCGATCCCGAGCTACCTGTTCGCGCTCGCCGTCGGCGAGCTCGAGGGGCGAGATCTCTCCCCCCGCTGCCGGGTCTGGGCCGAGCCCGCGACCATCGCCGCCGCCGCCTGGGAGTTCGCCGGCACCGAGGCGATGATCGCGCGCGCCGAGGCGCTGTTCGGGCCCTACGACTGGGACCGCTACGACATGCTCGTCCTCCCCCCGTCCTTCCCTTATGGAGGAATGGAGAATCCGCGCATGACCTTCCTCACGCCCACCTTGCTCGCCGGCGACCGCAGCCTCGTCGACGTCGTGGCCCACGAGCTGGCCCACAGCTGGACCGGCAACCTGGTCTCCAACGCGACGGCCGAGCACTTCTGGCTCAACGAGGGCTTCACGGTCTGGGCCGAACGCCGGATACTGAAGGCGCTGCACGGCGAGGAGGCGGCCGCGCTGGCCTGGGGCATCGGTCAGCGGGAGCTCGAGGAGGCTCTCGAGCGCTTCCGCGGCAAGCCGGAGCTGACCCGCCTGCGCACGAATCTGGACGGGATCGACCCCGACGACGCCTTCAGCGTCGTGCCTTACGAGAAGGGAGCGCGCTTCGTCGTCGCCCTGGAGCGGGCCGCCGGCGAGGAGGAGTTCGACCGCTTCGTGAAGGCCTACATGAAGCGCTTCCGCTTCCAGAGCGTGACCACCGAGCAGTTCTGCGCCTTCGTCGAGTCCGTATTTCCCGGCCTGCTGGCCCGGGTCGACGCCCCCGCCTGGCTCGACCGTCCCGGGCTGCCCGACGGCGCCCCGCGCTTCGTCTCCGCCCGCCTCGAGGAGCTGAGCGCGCTGGCGCGAGTGTGGAAGACGGCGCCGGCGGCCGGCGACGCCGCGATGACGGGGTGGCGCCCCGATGAGACCTTGGTTTTCCTGCAGAAGCTGCCGCGGGACCTCGGCCGCGAGGGCTGCGCCCGGCTCGACTCCGCCCTGAGCCTGACCGGCCGGGGCAACCATGAGATCATCAGCGCGTGGCTTTGCCTGGCCGCCGCCAACGGCTACGAGCCCGCCTTCGACCGCGCCGGGCTGCTCCTGCGGCGCGTCGGGCGCATGAAGTACGTGCGCCCTCTCTACCAGGCGCTGGGCAAGACCCCCGCGGGACGCGCCTTGGCGAGGAAGGTCTTCGCCGAGGCCGCGCCGACCTATCACGCCCTGACGCGCCGGGCCGCGGAAGCCGTCATGGCCCAGTACCCCGCTTAGCCGCCACACCTCCGGCATCAAACGGTTGCCCGGCCTCCATGGCCGGCGTCGCGGCCCCTGGATATAATGCGCCTCGGCTGATAATTTCCTGAGGAGGTAACACGATGATCAAATTCAAGAGCTTGAGCCGGCGCCGTATCGCGGGCCTGGGCTTGGCCGCGGTCCTGGCGTCCGCGGCCGGAATCGTTCACGCGCAGACCGAAGCCGGGACCATGCCCGAGACCGAGATGTCCGGCGAGAGCCGGTCGGCGGAATCGGTGATTCAGAATTGGCCGAAGAAGGTCCAGGCCGACGCGAGGATGCTGATCGACCGCTACGGGGAGCCGAGCACGGTCGAGGACAATCAGCTGGTCTGGACGGATAACGGCCCCTGGAAGAGGACCGTCATGCACAAGGAGGGACTCACGCGCCCGATGATCGGGAAAAGCCGGGATCATCTGGAGCAGGTCATCAACCGGGAAGTCCCCGAGGAAAAGGTCGCGGATCTCGAGAAATTCGACAAGCGACTCAAGGTCGACCGGGCCGCGGGCGAGCTGTCCTCCCGATCCGACAGCGAGCGCATGAATTTCCTGACCTTGAACCTGGCCGACGACATCATCAAGGGCCAGCGGACCGTCTCGGACGCCCGCTCCTTCGCCAAGCAGGTGCAGTCGCTCGAGAAGGCCGGAAAGTCCTCGCCTTATCTCGACGGCCTGATCTTCACCCAGCAGGGCGGCGCCCCGGAAGGGTCCGAGATGACCCCGGAGACCCGTCAGGATATGGAGCAGGAGAGCACCGAGGAGACCGCGCCCTAACCGGTGCGATAATACTTGAGTCCCGCCGGCGCCGGAGGACGGTCCTCCGGCGCCGGCCGGGGCGGATTTTCTTTGCCGGATTCCGCCCAACAGTGCTAACCTTCGGTCATGATCAAGCCCCTCTCGCTCCTTCTCCTGGCCGCCGCGTTTCCCGCCGCCGCGCTCGCAGCGCCCGCCCTTCCCCGCTCGGACTTCAACCGCCTGGCCGCGCAGACGGGCTTGCCGCTGTTCTGGCTGCCGGTGGAGCACGACACGGCGACCTTGCGCCCGGGCGACCTGGCCGGGGTCGGCGACGACGAGGCGCTCTCCCGCTTCGTCGCGGAGGGGAAGTTCACCGCCGAGTTCGAGCACGCCTATAAGTTCCTGGTGGAGGAGCGCCGGCGCGAGGCCGTGCGCAAGGAGCTCGATCAGGGGCGCCCCAACCTCATTCTCAGCGACTTCCGCTCGGCGCCCGAGTCCGAGCGCGAGCTCGTGCGCCGGATCGTCGCGGCCGGCCGGATCATCGATGAACTGTACGCCGTGCAAAAGGGCGGTCGGCGCTGGCTCGCGTCCTTGGTTCCCGAGGACGCGGCCTCGCTGGCCCTGTACGAGCGCAACCACGGGCCCTGGTGCGAGGCTCCCGCGACGCAGGGCGATCCCTTCTGCAGCGCCGTGCCTTCCTTTCCGGCCCGCAAGTCCGACGCCTATCCCGAGACGCTGGCGCAGGACGGCGCCATGTGCGACGCGCTCAGGGCCCGTCCCGACGGCAAGGCCCTTCTGGATCCGTTCACGGTCGTGCGCGAGAAAAACGGGAAGCTCGCCGCCGTGTCCTTAGTCGAGGCGTACGGCCCGCGGATGGCGCTAGTCGCCGACGAGCTGCGCGCCGCGGCCGACTCGCAGGGAAGCGGCGAGGCCGCTCTCAGATCCTACCTCCTCGCGGCCGCCGCCGGCTTCGAGACCGGTGACTGGGAGGAGGCCGACGAGGCCTGGTCGCGCATGAACGCCCGCAACAGCAAGTGGTACCTGCGCGTCGCTCCCGACGAGGTCGAGTTCGACCCGTGCCAGGAGAAGGCGGGCTTTCACGTCTCCTTCGCGCGCATCGACGCCGCGTCGCTGGCCTGGCAGGACAAGCTCACGCCCCTGCGCCAGGAGATGGAGGACGCCTTGGCCAAGCTCTCCGGCGGCGCCTATGAGGCCCGGCCGGTCGCCTTCGCCCTGCCCGATTTCATCGAGATCGTGCTCAACAGCGGCGATTCCAAGCCTCCGCTGGGCGCGACCGTCGGACAGTCCCTGCCCAACTGGGGGAAGGTCGCCGAGGAAAACCGCCGGCGCACCGTGGTCATGACCAACTTGTTCGAGGACGCCGACTCCAGGAAGACGGCGCGGCTGAAGGCGGGCGAGATGCTCGACGCGCGGGCCATGGAGAGCTACTCCTCCGCCAAGGACGCCGGCCTGATCGGGACCATCCTGCACGAGGCGACCCACAACCTCGGGCCGCACAGCGACTCCAAGGTCAAGGGGCGGACCGCCGCCGAGATCTTCGGCGGGCGCCTTGAGGGCGTGCTCGAGGAGCTCAAGGCCCAGACCGGGGCGCTGTGGTACGTCGAGCTGCTCCGGCGCAAGGGGGTCGTCTCCGACCGCCTCGCGCGCGAGATCTACGCCCACGAGCTCGCGTGGTGCTTCGGCCACATCTCCAACGGCATGACCACCGAGGGCGGCGCGCCCAAGCCCTACAGCCAGCTCGCCGCCGTGCAGATCGGAACCTTCGTCAAGGCCGGCGCGCTCGAGTGGAAGGCGGGGCTCGACGGGGTCGAGCGCTTCGCCGTCGATTACGCGAAGCTGCCCGCGGCGGTGGAGGCCCTGATGAAGAAGATCGTCCGCGTCAAGGCGACCGGGGACGTCGCGGGCGCCAAGGCCCTGGTCGGCGGGTTCGTCGACGGTCCCGACGCGCCGCTGACGCGCCTGGACGCGGTGCAGGCTCGCCTGCGAAAGTACCCTAAGGAAAGCTACTCCTACACGGCGCTGTACTGACGCTCAGCGCTCGTTGACGTCGATGCCGACGGGCACGCGCAGGGGGTTCGGGTCGTCGCCCTTGTAGTGCCAGCCGACGACCGTCTCGCCCGCGGGCACGACCGCGCCGTCGAAGTAGCGCTGCGAGCCGAGCAGGTCCTGGGCTTCCTTGGGCGCTCCCGCCTCCTTCGACTGAAGGTAGCGCTCGACGACCGGGCTGTCCCGCTTGACGCCGAAGAAGAAGTAGCCGCCGGTCTTGCCTTGCCCGTTCTTGACCGAGGCCGGCTTGGACGCGTCGAGCACCTTCATCAGGACGAGCTCGTCCTCGGGATACGGCGTGAGCAGGAAGCCGGCCTTGTTCGACATCAGGCCGAGGCTGTAGTCGTAGCCGAAGAAGTTGGTGTCCTGGCCGAAGCTGAGGACCGGGTAGCCAAGGCTCCGGGCCAGCCCCATCGACTCCGCGAAGGTGCGCACGGAGGGATTGACGTCCTTGAGCTCGGGGCGGTACGCCGCGTAGCCGAGCACGAACATGCCGCGCTCCGGCCAGGCCTTCATGATCACCCCTCCGATGATCTTCGTCTTGTCGACGGAGTCGTAATAGAACAGCCCGTACCAGCCCTCGAGCGCGCCTTTCTCGGCCTGCTTGCGCGCGAAGTCGAGCGCGACGTTGCGCTTGCCGCCGGGCTTGCCGACGACCTCGTCCTCGTAGATTGGATGCCAGCGCTCGAAATCCTCGACGGTCAGCGGGACGATCTCGGTGCGGATCTTCCCGCTGGCGGCGAGCTGGTTCTCGAACTGGCGCACGCGCTGGGCCTTGCCCAAAGCGGCCTTGTGCTCCTCGAGGGTGCGCGTGGTCATGACCCAGCGCTGGTACTCGGATTTGAAGTGGTAGCCGTCCTCCTCCTTGAGGGCGGCCAGCTCGGCGCGGGAGGGGGCCTTGATGACGACGACGTCGATCCCCAGGCGCCGGAGGGCGGCGTCGTAGGCGGGCTTGTAGTCGCCCGAGGCGAAGTTCACGCGCCTCATGCCGCGAGGGGTGGTCACCGAACGCGCGGCGACGTACGCCTCGAGCTCCTCCGGAGACATGATCGGCGTCTCCCCGGGGCGGACCAACGAGACGAGCGGCTTGCGCGTCCCGCCCTCCCCGGCGGCGACGGCCTCGGGGGACCCGGGCTGAGCGCGGGAGTTCTCAAAGAGGGCATTGAGCCGGGAGGAGAGCCCTTCGACGGACGCGGGGTCTTCGAGGTCGAGATCCCGGCGGACGCCGGCCAGCTGCTCCTGAAGCGCGGGGCTCGCCGCGGCTTTCGAGGCGAAGCGGCTGGCGGACCTCGCCAAGCGCTCGTAGTTCCGCTCGCCGAGCGCGGCGCGGATCTCCTCCTTATGCCGGGAGAGGGCCTGAGGCTGGGCGATGAGGGCGGTCACCAGACGCGCGGCCTCCGGGCGCCACGGGTCGGAGGCGGGAGCGGGAGCGGCGATCGCGGCGGTGAGCGCAGAGAGGGAGATGGTCGCGGCGGGCTGGCCGCTCAGGGAGGCGACCTGCTGGACCTGAGCGAGAACGGAGGCCTGGAAGGCGGGCGCGGCCTGGGCCATGCCGAGCGCGGAGGACAACGGAGCGCGGCCCACGACGGCCGCGGAGGACGGGAGGGCGAGCAGGACGGCCAGCGCGAGGGTACGAGCGAGAGGGGTCGCCATGGGCACCATTATAAGGCAAGGACGCCCGATCCGCCATGGGCACTTCGGCCCCCTACTTGACGGACAACGGGGCAAGCTCGAGGGCGGGCTTTCGCGCGTCGAGCGTCAGGTCCCCGCGATGGCCGCGCACGCGGAGCTCCCGGCCCGGGACCTCGAAGGCGAAGGCGAGGTAGTAGCGGCCCGCCTGAAGCCCGGTGAACGAGAAGCGCCCCCGGGCGTCGGGCTCCGTGGACGCGACGAGGGCGGCGGCGTCGAGGAGGTAGGGCGCGGCGGGATCGGCTTTCCGGTACAGCCCGATACTCAAGGGCTTGAGGCCCTCGATTTTCCCGGAGACGCGCCCGCGCGCCAGCGCCCCGCCGCCCGTCAGGTCGAGCAGGCCGGCCGGTATGCCCCGCGGCCCCTCGGCCGCGCGCCGCGCCCACACCGCGGCCTGGGCCGCGTCGCCGAGGCGGGCGTAGGCCAAGGCGATGCGCGAGGCCCCCATCGGCCCGATGCGGTGCGCGGTCTCGTCGGCGAGCGCTCCCAGGGCCCCGAGCGCGCCCTGTGAGGGCGGAGCGACGGAGAGATGTTCGAGCAGGAGCGAGCGCGCGAGTTCGTCGTGATGCTTCACGCCGAGCATCAGCGCGCTCCTCAGGCCTGCGGGATCCATGAGCTTGGCCCGCCGCTCGTAGAGCGCGCGCAGCGACCCGAGCCGATGGACCCCGGCCTTCGCGACGTCCGGTTCGGCCGCCACCGGCAGGTCGTAGGCGGCCTGGCCGGGCCGCCCTTCCTCCTCGGTCAGGACTACGAACAGACGGCGGCTTTCCGCGGGCGCCGCCTCGATCGACCAGGCCCCGTACAAGGAGAACGCCGCGAGGGCGGCCAGGGCGTTGGCCGCCGTCCACGCCGCCAGCCCCCGAAGCGGCGCCGGCCGGGGCGAGAGGCTCGCGAGCGCGGCGCTCATGGCGCAAAACACGATCGCGGCGCAGACGAGAAGGTTCGCGAGCGGCTCCAGGACGTTCAGCGAGCCGAATGGGAACCAGACTTTTTGGGACACCTCGAACCAGATCGCGAAGGACCAGCGCGTCAAGAGCAGGACGAGCGCGACGAGCAGTCCCCGCGCGAGGAATTCCTTCCCAGACCAGGTCCGTCCGCGGACCGCGGCGCCAAGCAGCCATAAAAACCGCGCCAGAGAGGCGAGCATGAGGAGGGAAACCGCAACGGTGAAGGCCGCGCGCGGGCCGGGGCGCGAAAGCGCCTCGTGCGCGGCCTGGAACAAAGGCCAGCCGGCGCGGCGCGGGAGGATGAAGTCGAGCGTGACGGGCAGGCGCGAGGCGAAGAGCATGGCCGCCAGCGCCGCCCCGGCGCCGAGCGCGGGGGCGGCGCGGCGCCTCACCTCTTGCGCCCCTTGATGCGGATCGCGGTCGGCGGCTCGTCGGGGTCGGCGGGCTTCGTCGAGCGCTCCGGGGGACGCTCGGCCAGCACGATCGTCCGGGCGCTGTCCATGCCGTAGGCCGAGCCGTCGAAGGCGCCCCAGCTCTGGAGATACTTCAGGCCCGCGCGCTCGAGCTGGGCCTTGAGCTCGGTCAGCGCGTAGACCCGCACGCTGATGAACGAAGGGGTGCGCGTGCCGTCGGCGTCGACGATGACGCGGCGGTTGTCCAGGCGCCCGCGCTCGAAGTCGAAGCCGATCCGGTCGAGCACGACCGAGCTCTTGCGCTCCTCGCCCTGCTCCCAGTAGTTAGGCTCGAAGTGGCGCATGAGCCATTCCTTATTAAGCGTATCGAGCAGGAGAAGCCCGGAGGGCTTCAGCGCCTTGCGCGCGGCCTCGAGGCAGCGCAGGTCGTCGCGGTCGTTGGCCAGCTGGCCGAAGGCGCCGTCGAGGCTCACCACGGCGTCGATCTCGCCGCGGTAAGGGATCGCGCGCGTGTCGGCCTTCATGAAGTGGACGTTGAGCTTCTCGCCCTTGGCCGAGGCCCGCGCGACGGCGAGGGCGCGCTCGTCGGGGTCCACGCCGAGGACCCGGTGGCCCCGCCGGGCGAGCTCGATGGTGCGCCGCCCCGAGCCGCAGCCGAGGTCGAGCACGCGCGAGCGCGGCTCCAGGCGCATGAAGCGCTCCACGCCGTCGATCTGCGTCTTGACCTGGGAGTGGGGCCGCCGAGGGTCGTCCTCGAGGTGCATCCGCCACCAGGACAGCGCCTCTTTCTTGCTCACCCGCGGATTCTATAAATTTAAGGGGTCAGACCTCCCGTTGTTGCGTTGTTGGGGTCAGACCCCGGCATTGCAACAACGGGAGGTCTGACCCCTATTTTTGATACGATGGCCGCCATGGAATTTCGACTCGGGGTCGTGCAAAATTCGCCGAAGTTCCTCAAGGCGCCGCAGAACCTCAAGGCGTGCTTCGAGCTGATGGACAGGCAGGAGGCCGACCTTTGGGTGCTTCCCGAGTTTTTCGCCTCCGGGTACAACTTCAAGAACAAGAAGGAAGCGGCGAAGTGCGCCGAGACGGCGAGCGGCCCGCTGGTCGGCTTGCTGCGCGCCTACGCCGCGAGCCGCGATTGCGCCATCGTCGCGGGCTTCCCCGAGAAAGCGGGCTCGAAGCTGTACAACTCGGCGGTCCTGGCGCAGGGCGGCAAGAGCCGGGTCTACCGCAAGACCCACCTGTTCGGCGGCGAGAAGAAGTTCTTCGCGCCCGGCGACACGGGCTTCTGGACCGAGAAGGTCAAGGGCGTGTCGGTCGGCGTGATGGTCTGCTTCGACTGGTTCTTCCCCGAGGCCGCCCGGACCCTGGCCCTCAAGGGGGCCGAGATCATCGCCCACCCCTCGAACCTGGTCCTCCCGTGGGCGCCCGAGGGGATGAAGATCCGCTCGCTGGAGAACCGGGTCTTCTCCGCGACGGCCAACCGGGTCGGAGTCGAGCGCGGCCTGCGCTACATCGGCCAGTCCCAGATGGTCTCCCCCAACGGCACCCTGCTCGTCCGCCTCGGTCCCGAGCAGCCGGCCGCGGCGGTCGTCACGATCGACGCCTGGACGGCCAAGAACAAGAAGGTCCATCCCGCCTGCGACCTCTTCGAGGACCGCCGGCCGAGACTCTATGACCGCTAAGCCCTCACGCGACTCCGTCTCCGACGTCGCCGACCTGATGTTCCCCCCGGACGCCAACATGCACGGCACCGTCTTCGGCGGCAAGGTCCTGCAGATGGTGGACAAGGCCGCCTCGGTGTGCGCCATGCGCCACTCGGGCAAACCCTGCGTGACCGTGGCCATGGAGCGCGTCGAGTTCCTGGTCCCCATCCACGTGGGCACCTTCCTGATCGCCAAGGCCCAGGTCAACCACACCGGCCGCAGTTCGATGGAGATCGGCGTCGAGGTCTACGCCGAGGACATGCCCGGCGGCAGCCGGGTCCACACCAACACCTGCCTCGTCACCATGGTCGCCGTGGACGAGCACGGCCGCCCCGCCCCCATCCCGCCTCTTCTCGTGGAAACGCCGGACGAGAAGAAGCGTTGGGCGGCCGCCGAAGCCCGCCGCAAAGCCCGCCAAACCGCGAAATAAGAGCCTTTTCGGCGTATTTCACTCCTTTCGCGTCCATTAAGCGTTGATGAGGCCTATTATGATCCCGCTTATAGGTCTTTTCTAGGACCTCCGAAGGGTGCCAAAATAAATGCCCCTATCAGTAACAAATGGTACTTGACGGACTAAGGCCTCGTGGTATAATTTTGTCGGTTCTCGCCGATTCGTCGTCGAGAAGGCCTCGCCGAGGGGCCCGCACACGTCGCAATACGAGGTGTACAAGCATGCAAGGCAAAGTGAAGTGGTTCAATGACCAGAAGGGCTTCGGGTTCATCACCCCCGATGACGGCAGCGCGGACGTGTTCGTGCATCACAGCGCGATCCAGTCCGACGGATTCCGCTCCTTGAGCGAGAACCAGGCCGTCCAGTACGATCTCCTTCAGACCGACAAGGGCCCGAAGGCCGCCGGCGTCGTCAAGCTCTAACTCGGAGCCCGGTAGAACAGCCCCCCGGCCGCTAAGCGGCCGGGGGGCTTCTCGTAACTTTTACGACATTGACACCCCCGGAAGCCCCCCTTATACTTCACGGGTGAATTCGCCCCTCAGATTGCGGGTCCTCCTCCCCGCGATCGCCGCTCTTATCATCGCGACGGCCTCCCGGGCCCAGGTCGACATCGTCGCCCGGCAGGGCAACGTCGAGGTCTTCCTGCCGCGCACCCAGTCCTGGAGCCGGGTCAACGAAGTTCCCTGGCGCGTGCAGAAAGGCGACAAGGTGCGCACGGGAGGCGGGTCGACGGCCGCCCTGGAGACCCGGGACGGCTCGAAGATTCTCTTGGGGGCGTCCTCGGAATTCGAGGCGGAGTCCTCGGCCGAGGCCGGCGGCCCGGCCCATTTCAAGCTCGCTCTGGGCACGCTCAAGGCCTGGGTCACCAAGTCCCTGAACCGCCGCTTCCAGGTCCGCACCCCGACCGCGGTGTGCGCGGTGCGGGGCACGCAGTTCTCGGTGGACGTCGCGGCCTCGCGCGCGACCTTGATCGACGTCAGCGAGGGCGTCGTCGGGGTCAAGACCCTGCTCGGCGAGGAGATCGAGCTCGGCGACGGGCGCACGATGCGCTCGATCCGGGTCCTGCCCGACCAGCCCCTCGAGCGCGCGGCCGAGCGCGCCGCCGCCGCCCCACCCGCCAAGGCTCCCGCCCCGAAAGCCGCTCCGGCGCCCAAGATCATCGCCGCCGTCCGCAAACCGAAGGAACAGAAGGAAACGAGCGCCCCCCTCTCGGTCGACGACGAGTTCCGCAAGGAGGTCGAGCGGGAAGTCGCTCTGGGGCAGTCCAAGGAGGCCGTCCAGGCCGCCGCCGCCGTCGAGGCCCGCCGGGCCGAATACCAGGAGGGCAAGACCCTCATCGACGCCTTCGGCGTGCGCGTGCGCCTCGAGGAGTACGTCGTGCGCCCCGCCGCCGACCAATTCAAGCTCGTAGCGCTCTCCGAGCGCGCCGATCGCTTCGACTACTTCTACTACCAGGCCCGCTTCAACCAGGACCTGCCGGCCGACCTGACGGCGGCGACGCGCCACCTGACGGGCAAGTCCGGCGCCGCTCCCGAGTACTTCGTCACCGAGTTCGAGACCGGCCGCTCCAACACCCGGGACACCGTCATCGAGACCGGCATCGGCGGGCACCTCGTCAACGCGCCGCTCGCGGCCGACCGGGTCGCCTATGACGGGCAGACCAACACCTTCACCACGGAGACGGCCGGGACCGCCTTCTGGACCACCTTATTCGACAATTACTCCTACAAGATCAACGGGACCGAGAAGTTCGGCTGGCAGCCGGCGGCCGGGGCGAACATCACCTCCTATGACTACGCCGTCGGCGGGATCAACACCCGCGTCTGGAACGGCGCCGGGACCAACGTCTGCGCGGGGCAGGCGTGCGAGGACGCGCTGCGGACCAGCGTCATCAGCAAGCCGTCGGGCGCCGGCACCTTCCACGACCGCGTCACGATCACGTACACGGCGGACAACTCCTTCGAGACCTACGACTTCTTCGTCGTCTCCGACGAGGGGCGGGTGGCCACGAAGGCGGACTTCAGCGGGGTGACGAGCGGGGCGACGTATAAAGAGAAGCTCATCGAGCACAATTTCCAGCAGAAGATCACCGCCTCCGAGTTCGGCGGGCGCAGCATCGACTTCGTCGTCGAGCCCAAGATTCTGATCAAGGCCGGGGTCCTCCAGTGAGGAAGCTCCTCCTCGCGCTGGCCCTGTTCGCCCCGGGCGCCGCGTTTGCGGCCGGGCCGGATAATTCGGCGTGGCCCATGACGCGCCAAAATCCGCAGAACAACAGCACCACCACGCTCTCCGGAGTGGTCTATCCGAAGGTCAGCTGGGTATACGCGGGCGCGGCCGTGAATCCGCGCTCCAAGATGGGCGTGGTGCTCGGCTCCGACGGGACGCTCTACATCGGAGGCCGCGCCGCGTTCTTCGCGCTCAATCCCGACGGCTCGGTCAAATGGACCGCCAACGAAGTCGTCGGCGGCAGCGACTCTTGGGGCTCCCCGGCGGTAGGAGACAACTCGCGCGTTTATGTCAGCAGCCCGACGGCCGTGTATGCCTACAACACCGCCGGATCGGGCGCCGTGACCTTCGTCTCCTCCGCCACGGCGGGGACCACGGGCACCAATCCCGGGGGAGGCGGGGCCGTCAAGATCTCCAACGATGGGAATATTCACGTCTCACACGGCGATGAGACCCTCATCCCAAGCCTCGGCGCGTCCCAGTTCAACGGGTATGCATACACGCCGAATCTGACGCCGCTGATGTCCTATACGGACGGCCATATCTCCGGTCTGGGACGGGGCTCCATTTTCTTCGACACGACTTTCTCCCGAATATGCAATTCGTCGGGCAACGGCGTATTTTCCCTTGAATGCCACAACCCCGCGACCGGCGCGGCTTCCGACATTTCCGTGGCACAGGCCATCGTGGGGCCGAAGTCGCTCGGTTATTCCTTCCGCGGCGACAACAGCTTCAGCGTCATCGAGGCTAATTTCAGCTCGGAATGCCCGGCGCATGCCACGGGCAACAAGCACTTCGCCGCTTTCACGCAGGGCGGCGCGCTGGTCTGGCGCAAGTGCGACCTCGATCTAGGCTCCGGCAGCGTGTTATTTACGCAGTCTCTTCTCTCCGACACCGCGCTCAACACCTACGCGGCTGTGAGCAACGCCGGCATCAACGGGCGCATTTACAAGATAGACAACACGGGAGCCACCCTCTGGACGCACGACGCCGGCTCCGGCGGCGCGCCCGCCGCCGTCAACACGATCGGCCCCCCCACCTTGGCCGCCGGGACATCCGTCTATTTCACTTATTGCGCGGGAACCACGCCGGCCTGCAGCGGCGCGGGGACCTGCACCCGCATGGCCGCGCTCGACGCTTCCAACGGCAGCCTTCAATGGGACGTGCTGGTCTCCACGAGCGCCTGCTTCAGCGGCCAGCCCGTGCCCGCCCCGGGAAACCGGGTTTTCCTTCACAACGGGAGCCAGATACTCGCCTTCGAGAACAGCGAGGCCGCCGCCCTGGCCGTATCCACCGCCGCGGCCTCGGCGACCATCTCCGGCGCGACGGGCTTCTGGTACTCGACCGCGACCGTTTCGGTGACGAAGGCCGGCGGAGCGGCGGTATCCTCGGGGGTCATCGTCGAGCTCAATCACTTCGCGACCACGCCCGGCACCGTTTCAAATCCGACCATCTCCCCCTCCGCGACCGGCTTCCTGTTGACCGATACGGCCGGCCAGGCGGATTTCATCGTCAAGCATGAGTTCGCCGCCGGCTATACGGCCGACAAACTCGATGGAGTCGTGTCGACGGTCGTTTTCACGACCCCAGGCGTCGCCTCTCAGGCCCTATATCTGAGGGAATCGCGCGTCGCATCCGTCTCCGTCTCCACGACGCCGTCCGCGTTGGCGGGCGCGGCGGGAAAAGTGCGTTTCTCCACGATGACCTTCACGGTCCGGGATTCGCTCTCGGCGCCGCTGTCCAACATTCCCTGCATTTCGCGCGCGCCCGGCACGCCGTATCCCGGCTCGACGAGCATGACGGCGTCGCCGAGCCAGGTCTTCTGGACGACGAACGGCTCGGGGCAGGCCGCGATCGTCTTCGGCGACGACATCGCGGGCCTCAACAACGACAACTACGCGGTCTACGCCGTGACGCACACGGTCGCTTGCCTCGGCTCGGCGCCGCAGCAGGTCGTGATGAGGGAGAACCGCGTCGCCACCGTCGAGTTCTCGACGGGTCAGGCCGGCATCGAGATCAGCGGCTCCAACTATGCCCGGATCTCGACGGTGACGATCACTCTTCGCGATTCCTTGGGCGCCGTCGTTCCCGACGTGCCGGTCGCCCTCGACTTCTCCGCCTCTCCGGCGCCCATCACCATCACGCCCACCGCCGTCGGCTTTACCACGGCGACCAACGCCTCGGGCCAGGCCAGCTTCTTCGTCCAGGAATTCCTGCAGGGCGTCGATCCGACCGCCTATGCGGCCATGGCCTCAACGCTGACCTTGCGCGTGCTGAGCTTCCCCGACCAGACCATCGTGCTGCGGGAGGAACGCGTCGCCACGGTGACCGTCGCCACGGGCCCGCCCGTGATGCAGGGCTCGATGCGCGTGATCACCGCCACGGTCACGGTCCGCGACGCGGCCGGGGCCCTGCTGCCGCAGATCCCCGTCGGCCTGAACTCGCAGAACTTCGGCGCGATCACGACCTATTCACGGTGGGACGGCGCCTTCGCCTCGATCGGCCGCGCGCCCACGAGCTCGCTTGGAATAGCCGTCTTCACGATCCGTCAAGACATCCTGAGCAGCGCTTTCAGCGCGGCTCACACCTTCGCCGCCTACGGCAACTTCAGCTCGTCGCACACCGTCAGCGTTCCCCAGCGACCCGACCAGACCGCGGGCACGCGGGAGATCCGCGCCGCGAGCTTCACCGTCGACAGGTCCTCGTCGTCGGTCGACTCGGAACTGCGCTACGCCACGATGACGGTCACCGTGCTCGACGCCTTCAGCAACCCCGTCCCGAACGTGCCCGTCGCGGTCTCGAGCTTCACGCGCGCGGGCGGCGCGGCGTTCGAGAAGCTGGCGATGGATCCGGCGATCGGAGGCACCGGTGATTTCGCGGGAGCGGTGACGGACGCCTCCGGCCGGGCGAGCTTCACCCTGCGGCTGGGATCGATAATGACCGCCTACGACACGTTCGACGACTTCACGGGTCAGGTCACCTTCGTGCCGCTGAGCGTGCCCGCCGCGACGAGCTTCTTCCTGATCGAGAGCAACCGCGTCGACCATTACGAGGTCTCGGTCCCGACGGTGCCCGTGTCGGTCGGCGTGGCCTTCGTCAGCACGATCACGGCCATGAACTCCTATAACCACCGCTTGTCCTCTTATACCGAGAGCGGCGTGAACCTCGTCGCCCTGTTCGCCGGCACGAACGTCCAGGGCACGGGCTCGCTTGGAACCAACGTCACGGGAGCCTTCACCGCGGGCCGTTTCCAGATTTCCGCTCAGACCTATAACAAGGTCGAGGACATCGACATCAAGGCCAGCCGCTCATCCGACGGCAAAAACGGCCGCTCGATCCCGCTGACGATCCAGGGCCCCGACCACTTCATCGTCACGGTCCCCACGGGAGCGCAGGCCGGAGTCCCGTTCTCGATGACGGTGCGCGCCGTCGATGCGTCGAGCGTCCAGGTCGTCGGCTACGCCGCGACGATATCGCTCTCGGCGCTCAACGCGGGCAACCCGCTCCTCGCTGGCGCGGGCGTGCTCGGCGTCACGAACGTCAACATGCCGGCCAACGGCGTCGTCACGATCGCCAACCAGACCTACACGAAAGCCGAGGCCATCCTGATCAACGCCTCGGACACCGGCGCGTCCGTCGTCGGGCGCTCCACCTACAGCGCCGTCGTCGGCGCGGGGACTCCCGCCTCGATCACCCTGCTCGCCAACCCCCAGTCCAGCATCGCCGGCGTGCCGAGCGTGCTGACCGCGACGATCTTCGACGGCTTCTCGAACCCCGTCTCCAACTCGACGGCGACCTTCTCCGTGGCGACCGGCTCGGGCGTCGTCTCGCTGTCCTTGGTCAACGGCTCGGTCGTCTCCGCCGTGACGTCGACCCAGGCGGTCACCGACGCCTTCGGCCAGACCACGGCCTTCTTCTCCTCGACGAACAGCCTCAGCGCCCAGGCCAACCTCCTGCGCGCCTCGCTCGGCAGCCTGGCGCGGGACACGACGGTCTATTCCACCGTGCTCGTCACCTCGGCGGGCGGAGCGGTCGTGAACTTCGCCAATCCCCTACTGCGCGCGGACATTCCGGCCAACACCTACGGCTTCGCCGTCCGCCTGGGCATCCAGGGCCGCGACGAGCTGCCGGCCGCCGACCTCGCGCTCACGACCGCCGCGTTCGCGGCGACGGCCAACACCTTCGTCTCGACCACGGTGCTCAAGCTCTCGGCCGTGCGCGACTCGAGCCCGACCACGGCCGCCGGCGCGGGCAGCAGGCTCGTCACGGTCAGCATGCCCTATGTGGTCACCTCGGGAAGCATCAGCGTCGGCGCCTACGGGGCTCAGTCGATCCTGGTTCCGCTGTCGGTCATGCGCATCTTCAAGCTCAACCAGGCATCGAGCGTCTTCGAGCAGGTGATCGACGGCGTGACCGCGATCGACTCCGTCACCGGCGTGGTCACCGCCGAGGTCTCCGACCCCGACGGCATCTACGCCCTCGGCGCGCCGGCGTTCGTCAGCCTGACGGCGGGCGCCACGGCCACCATCACGACCGCGCTCGCGGGCGGCACCTCCGCGGAGGTCATCGTGCCCCAGGGAGGCTTCGCCTCGCCCGCGACGATCTCGGTGACCGTGCCCGGCGCCTCGGCCGTCCCGGCGCTGCCGGCGCGGCCCGGCCTGAGCGCCCTCGGCGTGACGATCTCGGTCACCGCCGGCGGCCTTCAGCCCGCGAGCCCGGTGACGATCAAGATCGGCTACACCCCCGCCGCCGTGGCGGGCGTCAACCCCGATCACCTGCGCCTGGCCCGCTACGACGCGGCCACCGGCTGGGTCGTGCTCGACAGCGCGGCCGACACGGCGACGCGCCAGGTCGTCGGCACGACGGACCATTTCTCGCTGTTTCAGATCGTCGCGCAGACCCCCGGAGCCTCGGTCGCGGAGGGCTTCGTCTTCCCCAACCCGTTCCGGCCGAGCCGCGGGCACGTGAACATCAAGCTCTCGAGCCTGCCCGCGGGGGCGAAGATCAAGATCTTCACCGCGACGGGGCGCCTGCTCAAGGAGCTCGACGCCGACGCCGCGGGCCAGGTCCTGAACTGGAACGGCACCGACCGGGACGGGCGCGCGCTGGCCAGCGGCGTCTATCTCGCCGTCGTCGAAGGGGCCGGCGGGCGGCGCACGATCAAGTTCGCGGTGCAAAGATGAGGAAATATCTTTTTGCCGTTCTGCTCTTCGTCCCGGCCCTCTCGGCCCGGGCGGCGGGACGCTTGGCGACCGCCGAATTCCTCAACACCCAGCCCGACGCCCGCGCCGCCGGCATGGGCGACGCGGGCCAGGCCGGCGCCTCCGGAGCCGGAGCCTTGACGACCAATCCGGCCGCGCTCAACGGCGTCGCGGCGCATGAGGCGTACTTCACCCACTCGATCCTGGGCGACGGCATCGGCGCCGACCACCTGGCCTACGGCGGGGCGTTCGGGGTCCACCGCTTCGGCCTGGCCTACCGGCACATCGGCTACGGCACCCTCGAGGGCCGCGACGACGGCGGCGCGCTCACCGGCGGCTTCAGCCCCAGCGACACCGTCTACGCCTTGAGCTACGGCACGACGGCCGGCGAGAAGCTGCGGCTGGCCGCGACGATCAAGCGCGTCGAGTCCAAGATCGTGGACGCCGCGCGCGCGACCGCCTTCGACCTCGGCGCGCAATACGACCTCGGCGACGACTGGGCCGTCGGCGCCTCGGGGCACAACCTCGGCGGCGGCCTCAAGTTCGAGTCGGAGTCCAACCCCCTGCCCGCGCGCGCGGCCTTCGGCGGCGCCTGGCGGCCGAGCCCGGGCTGGAGCGTCGTCGCCGACCTCGTCGCCCCCGCCTATGCCCCGTTCCACGTGGCCCTCGGCGGAGAATACCGGGCGCGCCTCTCCGGGGATGACAATTCCGTCGCCTTTCGCGCCGGCCTCAACACCAAGACTCCCGACGCGGGACGCTTCTCCGGCCTCAAGGTCGGCGTGGGCGGCCGCTTCGGGCCCGTCGAGGCCGATTACGCCTTCGGCCCCGGCGGCGATATCGCGGGCTCGCATCTCTTCGCGATCACCTACCGCTTCGGCACGCCGAGCGGCGCAAAAGGACCCCGCGAGCGATGAATCGCCCCCTTCTTCTATTGGCGGCCGCGCTCGCCGCGGCGGGACCGGCGCGCGCCGCCGAGTTCGTCCCCGTCTTCGGCGGCACCGCTTTGCTCGGGCAAGTCCTGCAGGACGGCAAGTCCACCTCCTGGAACGGCAACGCGAGCCTGCAGTTCACGCCCGCCGTGAAATTCTCCGAGACCTGGGGCCTGATCCCGACCTACGCCTTCGCCTACCAGGGCACGCAGTCCATCGCCGACCTCGGCAGCGGCGGGCAGCTGTTCCAGGATTCGATGAGCCATTCCCTGCGCCTCAAGAGCGTCTGGCGGCGCGGAAAGCTCAAGCTCAAGCCCCTGGCGGGCTACCGGTGGGAGTTCCTGCGCGAGACCAACGACGAGAAATGGGGCAAGGGGCTCTTCGACTTCCGCAAGCCTTCCCTCGGCCTCGAGGCGGAGTACGCCGTCGCGGAGGCGGTCACGGCCGGCTTCTCGCTGGACTGGTATCGCATCGAGTTCCCGAACTTCCGCTCGCTGGAGTCCAGCGTCAAGGGCCAGGGGCTCGGCCGCGAGCAGGCCTCGGGACGCACGCTCGACACCAATAACCTGTCCTGGACCGGCATCGCCGCCTTCCCGTTCGCGATCCCGGGGGTCAAGACTCGCCTGGTCGTCAACCTGACCGACCGCGGCTATCCCGAGCAGAACATCGTCCAGGAGTCGGGCTCCCTGACGGCGCGGCGACGCTCCGACCGGCTTATATCCGCGGCCGTCTCGCTCGGCCGGGGCTGGCGCCTCGGCGCCGAGAGCGGCGTATACGTCGATCTGAACGGCTCCTGGACGCGCCTCGACAGCAATCAGAACCACTTCGACGCCCAGACGATGCGCTACACGAGCGATTACTACTCTTACGAGGAGCGCTCCCTCCAGCCGCGCGCGGCCTTCACGCTCGGCCGCCGCAAGGTCGAGCTCGCGATCGCCTACCTCAACACCCGCCGCGAATATCTTTCGCGGCGCGCGCAGGATGCGGCGGGGACCCATCTCGGCGAGGCGATGGTCCTCGAACAGGACAACTTCCTCTTCGACCTCGCCGTGCCTGTCGGCCGCGGCTTCAAGCTGCTGGTCAACTCGACCATCGCGACGGCGCGCTCCAACCAGAAGTTCGAGAAGTTCTTCAAGACGAACTATACGCTGCAGTCCCACATGCTCGGCTTCGCCTACAACTACTAGCCGGGGCTCAGCCCAGGTCGGGCGGCAGGGCGGGCGTCTCGGGCTTTTCCTCGCCCTTGCGCACGCGGTCGATCTTGGCGACGGAGGCGTCGAGCCGCTTGAACGAGGTCTGCTCGATGTCGTGGTAGAGCTCGCCCACCTTCCCGACCTGCTCGCCGAGCTTGACGAAGCGCGTCTTGAAGGTCTCGTAGGTGGCGGAGAAGTGGGAGATCAGCTTGAGGACCTCCTGGGTCGCCTGGGCGAAGTGGAAGTTGTCGAAGGACTGGCGGATCACGCCGAGCACGGCGTATAAGGTGAACGGCGAGCAGAGCACGACCTTCTGGGAGAGCGCCTCGTCCACCAGACCGGGATAATTCTCCTGGATGAACCCGTACACCTGCTCGTTCGGGATGAAAAGCAGGACGTAGTCGAGCGTGCCTTCCTCGACGCTGATGTAGCCGCGTCCCTGGAGCTCCTTGACCCGGTTCTTGACGTCCCGCTCGAAGTCCTTCTTGAGCTTGACGCGCTCCTCGTCGCCGGCCGCGTGCAGCATCTTGAGCCAGTTGTCGAGCGGGAACTTCACGTCCATGTTGAGCTTCTTGCCCTCGGGGAGCAGGAAGGTGAAGTCGGGGCGCGTCGCGGCGGTGTCGAGGGCGCGGTTCTTGCGGTACTGGACGCCGTCCTGCAGGCCCGAGGCGCGCAGGATGTCGTCGGCCATGCGCTCGCCCCACTGGCCGCGGGCGCGGGAGTTGTCCATCAGGGCGCGCAGGCCCTCGGTCGAGGAGGCGAGCTTGGCGGTCTGCTCGGTCGCGTCTTTGAGGCCCTTCTCGAGTGAGCCGTACTTGGTCGCCCGATCGGCCTCGAACCTGCGGACGAGCTCCTCGTAGTTCTTCAGGCGCTCGGAGAGCTTGTCCACCGTGTTCTCGACGGAGGCCTTCTTCTCGTCGAGCTCGCTCTTTTGCTTGACGCGTTCCGTCTCGAACTTCTGCTCGGCCAGCTCGAGAAGCGCTCGAAAGTCCTCGCGCAGCTGAACGCGGCCGGCGTCCTCATTCTTGCGGGCCGAGAAAAAAACGAGATAGAAGATGACGCCGGCGACGGCGGCGCCCGCGACGACCGCCAGCAGGATGGTGAGCGCGTTCATCGTTTTCCCTTTCTCGTGAAGATGCGCACCGCCTCGAGGTCGAGGCACTCGAGCTTGCAGGTGCGGCCCGATTCCAGATAAAGCTTCAGCTTGGCCAATCCGTCCTCCCAGGCGCGCGCGTAACCCTCGAAAAGGGCGTCGGCCCGCGCGGCCGCGCTGAAGCCGGAGTGAAGCAGGGTCACCTCGCTCTTCCCGCCTCGGGCGGGCAGGATGAAGATCGAGGCGAGGGCGGGCGCGCCCTTTTCTCCGCGGGCCGGCTTCCACAGCCAGGCGACCTTGCGCGCGGGCTCGAGATCCACGAAGACGCCCTCGCGCTCGCCGAAGCCGGGACGGCGGCTCCCGGCCTTCGCGCGTTTGACCGGCCAGATCATGCGCAGGCGGCCCGCGTTGCGGGCGTCGGTCTCGGCGCCCTCCAGCCACCAGCGCGTCAGCTCGCGCGCGGAGGTCAGGCCGCGGTAGACGAGCTCGGGCTTGGCGCGGATCGTCGCGGTGAGGCGGATGTCGCGGGTGGAAGGGCGGCGTTTCTCGGCGGACGGCATCGATTCAGTGTAGCAGAGGGCCCGCGAACGGGCCAGGGGTCGCGGCCTTAGGAGGCTCGGGGGCCGGGGACCCGGATCTTCGCGCCTCCGGGGCCGGCGGTGCGCGGCATGAAGGAGCCCATCAGCCCGGCGAATTTATCCAGATGGTTCGGATAGCCCCGCTCCGTGGCGGGGTAGGTCAGCACGTAAAAGCCGTCCTCGAGGGGCACGACGACGTAGGCGTGCTTGCGCAGGACGTAGGGCTTGCCGGTCCCCGCCTGCTCGCTGATGCCCCATTTGTTGGCCTCCGGAGCCGGGGTCGCGGACTCGACGACGAAGCCCTTGCCCTTCAGCCCGGACTGCTTGAGCGTCTCCTCGGGGATGACCTCGACGGGCTCGTTCCTGGAGCCGGGCTTGTAGGAGAGCTGGCCGGACAAGGTCATCAGCACGTATTCCGGGCCGTAAACCTGGCTCAAGGTCTGCTTG
Organism: Elusimicrobiota bacterium; assembly: GCA_036676805.1. Classification (GTDB taxonomy): domain Bacteria; phylum Elusimicrobiota; class Elusimicrobia; order UBA1565; family UBA9628; genus GWA2-66-18. The sequence continues at coordinate 37,901 of JAKFCD010000074.1, read as the reverse complement.
ATGAAGTCGTCGGCCCCGGAGTACATCTCCAGGCGCCCGCCGGAGAGGCGATGCGGGCGGTAGCGGCGGTACCAGCGCACGCTCAAGCTCGGCGCGCCCAGGTAGAAATCGGGATCGAAAGGGCCGATGAAGGTGGTCTGGGAGAAGTCCGCGTCCTGCTGGTCGGTCATCACCTGCCAGCCCCACGGAACGGAGGCGGTGTAGTCCTTGTTGATCGATTCGTACAGCGCGTATTTGGGAGGGTTGCAGCCGGCGGCGAGCGCCAGAAGGAGTACCGCGGAGAGACGGCGCAGAAGCGTGTTTTTCATCCTTTCAGCGAAATCCGAGTATAACAGGACCGCGCCGGGTTGTCCAGTTCATTCCTCGGGCTCGACCGGAGCGGGAAGAGCCTTCGCGCGGGCCTCGGCCTCGCGAGCCGCGGCCTCGTTCCCGAGCGCGCGCTGCACGGCGGCCAGCCGCGGTAGGATCTCGGCCTGGGCGCGAGGCCGGCCCAGGCTTCGCGCCGACTCGAGGGCCTCGCGATATTCGTCGCGCGCCTGCGCCGCGCGTCCTCGAGCCTCGAGGGCGAAGGCGTAGGCGGCGCGCAGCTCCGGATCGCGGCGCAGGCGCGGCCGCTCGCGCGCGAGCTGAAGATGGCGGTCGGCCTTGTCCGAGAGGCCGAGGCGTCCCAGGGCGTAAGCCTTCCAGAGCAGGGCCTGCACGGAGTCGGGAGCCTGGACCAGCCACCGATCGAGCTCCTCGAGGACCTTGCCCGCCTTGCGCTTGTCGGCGAGGAGCGCGTCGAGCTCGCCGGGCCACATGCGATTGGGAAAGACGAGTCGCGGCTCGCGCGGCAGGACCAGGGCGTTCACGCCGACCTTCTTGAGATAGACCAGCGCCCGGTCGTCGGCGTAGCCCAGGACCCAATTCGGGTCCTCGTCGATGACGCGCGCGGGCGCGCCCGCGCGGTGGTTGTGCACGACCGCGTAGTCGAAGCGGTAGACCATGTCGAGTTGTCGGAACAGGCGGGGCCAGGCCGCGGCCTCGCGCTTGAACGACGCGGGGTACACGCCCGGGCGCGAGTCCACGAACACCGGACGGTCGGTCAGGCCGATCAACTCGGCGCCCGCGTCGGGCTCGTTGAACATGCGTCCGCGAACGCCGTTCGACTCCAGGTAATGAGCCGCGCCCGCGAGGGCCGGCGCGCCGTAGCCCCGCGCGCGCGACAGCGGCTTCGACACGAAATGCTGGTAGCCGGCGAGCAGGAAGCCGGCGAAGACCGCCCAGCGCATGACGCGGGGCCAGGTGTCGGAACGGGGCTTGAGCCAATGTCCCAGCGCCAGGGCGATCACCGGGCAGGCCGCCAGGATCGCCAGCGGACGCAGCCCTGGGAGGACCGTCGACAGCGCGATGATGGCCGCCGCGGCCACCGTGGTGAGGAATTCCTGCTGAAGCGTGTACCAGCAGGAGGCCAGGCCCGCGGCCGCGAACAGCGTGTAAAGGGAAAGCCAGTCGGCCGGCCAGCCTCCCGGGACGGCGATCGCGTCGGCGAACGTGCGGCCCAGGACCGCCCAGCCGAGCGGGTTCCAGGAGAGGGTCACGATGCAGGCGCCGAACGTCGCCCAGTAGCCGAGGCGCTCGCGCGCGGCCGTGCGCAGGGACGCCTTGAACACCTTGAGCCCGACGAGCCACAGCGCGAGCAGCGACGACGCGCCGTGCGTGTTCGCCCATAGCGCGGTGAGCGCGGCGGCGGCCGCGCCCTGCCACCACTGGAAGCGGTGTCGCGGCCGCAGCAGGCGGATGAACAGGGCGAAGAACAAAAGGTCGAAGACCGCGGGGGTCTCGACGAGGCCGGTCCAGCCCGCGCACGCGCCGAGCGCCAGCAGCGACGCCGCGGCGAGCGGGCTGCCGTGGTTGATCGGCAGCAGCAGCGCGAAGGCGGCCGCCGCGGCGAGGCTCTTCAGGAACGCGACGGCCTTCACGCCGCCGAGCGCGTCGAGCTTGGCCGCGGCGACATCGAACAGCCAGGAGCCCGTCGTCCACGCTCCGCCCGAGGAGCCGTAGCTGAACGGGTCCGTCACGGGCAGGGCGTGCTCGGCGAGTATGCGCGCGCCCGTCTTCAGGTGGATCCAGGTCTCGGGGGCGTGCACCGAGCGCCAGCCCAGCGCGAAGACGAACGCGAAGAGCAAGGTCTCGAGAGGCCAGTGAGGATGGTGGGGTTTTTCGTGCGGGTGCGCGCCTTGCTTCATGACGCGGCTATCCTACAAAATCGGCTACAATGCGTTTCAGGGAGAAATAAAATGGATTTCGAGCTCAGCGACGCCCAGAAGGACATCCGCGACACGGTCCGCAAATTCGCCGAGGCCAAGATCAAGCCTCTCGCTCACGATCTCGACGAAAAGGAAGAATTTTCCGCGGACCTGACGCGCCAAATGGGCGCGCTGGGCGTGTTCGGGCTCATCGTCCCCGAGGAGTTCGGCGGCTCGGGCCTCGACTACACCTCCTACTGCATCGCCGTCGAGGAGCTGGCGCGCGTCGACGGCTCGCAGGCGGCGACGGTCGCGGCGGGCGTCTCGCTCGGCGTGGCTCCGATCCTGTACTTCGGCACCGACGCGCAGAAGCAAGAATGGCTCCCCCGTCTCGCGGCGGGCGAGCAGCTGTTCGCCTTCGGCCTCACGGAACCCGAGGCCGGCAGCGACTCGCGCGGCTCGCGCACGAAGGCGGTCAAGAACGCCGACGGCACGTGGACGATCGACGGCTCCAAGATCTTCATCACCAACGGTTCCAACGAGCTCACCGGCGGCGTGATCGTGCAGGCCGTCAGCGACCGCAACGCGGCCGGGGACCCCGAGTTCACCTGCTTCATCGTGCCCAAGGGCACGCCCGGCTTCACCTCCAAGCGCATGCACAAGAAGCTGATGTGGCGCGCCAGCGACACCGCCGAGCTGTATTTTGACAAAGTGACCATTCCGGATTCCTCGATACTCGGCAAGCGCGGCACCGGCTCGCGTCAGATGCTCAAGACCTTGGACTCCGGCCGCCTGTCCATCGCCGCGATGGGCCTCGGCTGCGCGCAGGGAGCCTACGAGCTCGCGCTCGCGTACGCCCAGAAGCGCGTCCAGTTCGGCAAGCCGCTCTCGCGCTTCCAGGCGATCAGCTTCAAGCTCGCGGACATGGCCATGAAGATCGAGCACGCCCGCATCTTCCTGTATAAGGCGTGCTGGCTGCGCGACCAGAAGAAGCCTTTCGGCAAGGAAAGCGCGATGGCGAAGCTGTATTGCTCCGAGGTCGCCCAGTGGGTCGCCAACGAAGCCGTCCAGATTCACGGCGGTTATGGTCTTATGAAAGAATTCGACGTCGAGCGCTTCTACCGCGACCAGCGCCTGCTCCAGATCGGCGAGGGCACCTCGGAGATTCAGCGCCTCGTGATCTCCCGCGCGATCGGCTGTTGAGCAAGGAGCTCATCGCGGCGTACGGCCTCGAGCCCCATCCCGAGGGCGGCTTCTACAAGGAAACGTACCGCAGCGCGGAGAAGATGACGACGCGCGGCGGCGTCAAGCGCCCGATCTCGACGGGCATCCTCTTTCTTCTGCCCGAAGGGGAAAAGTCGCGGCTGCACCGCATCAAGTCCGACGAGCTCTGGCACTTCCACCTCGGCGGCCCCCTGCGCCTGACCCAGATCGCCCCCGAGGGCGCGGTCACCGAGGTCGTCCTCGGCCCCGACTTCAAGGCGGGCCACCGCCTCCAGCACGTCGTCCCCGCCCGCCACTGGTTCGGCGCCGCCCCCGAGCCCGGCGCCGGCTTCTGCTTCGTCGGCTGCACGGTCGCCCCCGGCTTCGACTTCGACGACTTCGATCTCGGACCGCGCGCCACCTTGCTCGCGCGGTTTCCGGACGCGAAGGAAACCATAATCAAGCTCACCGATTAGCGGGAACTGTTTCCGGAAACAGTCGGCCGCCGCAAGCGACAAATATTCCGTGGGCCTTCGGACCCGGTCAAAACAGGGTCGAATGCCGCCTTTCATAATCCGCCGGCATCCTTATAATGAGTCCATGAGGCTCATGAGACAGACGCTCGCGCTCATCCTGTCCATGACCCTGGGCGCCGTCCCCACCCTGGCGCAAGTCCAATCCATCCGCGTCTCCGTTCCCTCATCCATCGGCGCATACAGCGCCGCAGGCGCAAGCTCCAACCCCTCGCTTCCCGGAATGCCGGTCTTCGGCACGATCCCGAACACGTTGCCGTCGTTGTCGTTAACCCCTTCCCTTACTTCGCCGTCCATCTCTCCCCGCCTGACGCCGGTCTTACCGGGAATCACTCCAAACATTGCCGTTGCCGTTTCCGTTAACGCCGCCAAGTCAGCGGCCGCCCCGAAGCCCGTCGCGCACACGGCCGCGGCGTTAGCCGCAACCCAGCTCGCCGCGTCGAAGGCCGTCGAAGGTCTTTCAAAAGCGTCAGGCGATTCGGCCAGCTCCAAAGCCTCCGTCCAGTTCTCCGCGCTCGTCGCCGAAACCCTCGCCTCCGCGTCGCGGTCCGACGCGGGGCTCGCTCCGGTCGCCGGCAGAATGGGCGCTCTTACGCCCTCCGGCCTTTCCTCGAAGCCTCTCTCCGCGCCCGCCGCCGAGCCTAAAGCCGCCCCTCCCTCCCCGCGCAAACCCGGCATCACCCAGGTCTTCAAGGACCCCGAGCGCAACAAGTCCTTCTGGCGCTACGTCGCGGGCTACTCCATCTTCCTCTTCGGCTATCAGATGTACGTCGTCGGCCTGCCCTACCTGATCTCCGCGATCACGCGCAACTCCCTCACCGAGAACCACGACGCGCGGGCCGCAAACGAGGAGACGCTCAAGTCGATGATCCGGTCCAACCGCTCGCTGGCGCGCATCGCGCACTGGGTCGCGCAGGGCGTCAGCTACGCGACCATCCCCCTCTTCACGCGCGGCATCGAGGCTGACGGCCCGAAAAAATGGCTCGTCCGCTCCATGCTGACCCGCGCCGCCACGCTCGCGGGCGTCGCCGGCCTCTTCTTCGCGACGGGCGTGCTCAGCGTGACGGGCGCGCTCTGGGTGTTCCTCGGCCTCGTCGCCCTGCAGTCCTTCTTCCAGGGCATCGCCGTGACCTTCGAGGGCGCGGCGACGACGCGCATCATGGGCGACGCGACCGTCACCAGCGAGGAGCGCACCAAGGCCAACTCGATCCTGACCTTCGTCGCCGCGCTTTTCGCGATCATCGCCCCCGTGATCGCCGGCCAGATCGCGCAGATCGGCCCGGTGATGGGCAAGACCGGCGTCGGCGGCGCCGTGATCTACTCGATCTACGCCGGCGCCATCGCGCTGGCGGCCCTCGTGTACGCCTCGATCAAGCTGATCGGCGGCGCCAAGAAGGCCGACCTCGCCCAAAAGCCGGGGGCGGAGGACGCGGCGGCCCCCGCCCCGAAGGGGCTCGGCGGCACGCTCAAGGGCCTGTGGTCGTCGATCAAGGACGGCACGAGGCTCGTGTTCAAGGACCGCTTCCTGCGCACGCTCCTGCTTATGTCTATGGTGACGTCTCTGTTCTCCGACCCACTCGTCTTCAACGTGCTCCCCGAGTACATCGAGGGCCTCGTGGCGAGCAACCCGGGCTCCGTCGGCGCGATCATGAACGTGCCCGTGCTCGGCTGGTTTCTCAAGTCCCTGACCGCGACGCCGATGGGAAACTTCGCCATGATGATGGTGATGGCGAGCGTGGGCAGCATCGTCGCCTCGCTGCTCATAAAGCCTCTCACGCGGCTGTTTCAGAGGTTCGGCTTCAAGACCGACGAAGCCCTGACGATTCCCTTCTTCGTCCTGGCCGCGCTGGAAGCGCCCTTGTTCCTGCTGATGATCAACACCCCGACCATGCTCGGCGCGGTCGCGCTGTACGGCCTGCAGGCGCTCTCCGTCGGCTTCGTCGGCATCGCCATCTCGGGCCTGTACCAGAAGACGCTGGGCCGCCACAAGGACGAGAACGTCAACAAGATCCTGGCCGCGCAGTCCCTGCTCGGCATCGCCGCCGCGATCATCTCCACCTACGTCTACGGCTTCGTGCTCAAGGACATCTCGATTTCGACCTCGCTGACGATCGCCGCGATCGCGACCGGCGTGATGGGCCTGCTGCGCCTGGCCGCGCCCTTCCTGTCCTTCAGCAAGGAGTCCCGCAAGGCGCCTCCGCCGCCGGACCGGCCCGCGCCGCCCGCGCACGCCAAGCCCAACGCCGGCGACCATCACGGGCCGAACTCGATCCTCTCCACCCACCTTTAATAGCGGCCTTTTCGGCCGAATTAACGCTGGCCTCGCGAGTGCGGGTTATTGTAAGACTATGGCGTGAGCGCCATTCACCCGCCTATGCATAAACTCGAAGTCGATCATCCCCAGCAGGACCAGACCGTGACCTCGGCGCTCTACACGATCCGCGTCGACGCCCCGGAGACCCTCGCCTCGCTCGAGGTCTCCATAGACCGCGGCCCGTGGCACCCCTGCCGCCAAGCCTGCGGCTACTGGTGGTACGACTGGTCGGGCTACGAAAGCGGCGAGCACGTCGTCGTCGCGCGCGGCCAGAACCGCGACGGCTCCCCCATCGGCTCCACCCCCCGCCGCTTCAGCGTCGCGCTGCGCAAGTAGAATAAAAAACAGCTTTACCCGCCCGTCATGGGCTCCGCGGCCGCGTTTGTCTATGCTTGGCTCATGAACAAGCACGCTCTCGCGCTCCCTCTCCTTTTGCTCATGTCCGCCGCCCCGGCGCTCGCCGCCGACGTCGACGAGACGCCGCCGACGCCCAAGAACCTCACCGGCTTCGCGGACATCCAACGCTGGTACTCCGCGCGCCGCAAGGAGTTCAACGCGGGCCAGGCCCGCCTGCTCGAGCGGCGCTACGATCTCGCGGACCGGACGGCGGAGGAAGGCGCGATGTTCCGCGGCAAGAAGCTGCAGCGGGGCGTGCGCGCGAAATTGCCCTCCGGCGTCTCCTGGGAGGACCTCGCGAAGCTGACTCCCGAGGAGATCCGCGCGCGCGGCGCCTTCCCGGAGGGCTTCATGCCGCTGCCCCACCCCAACCACCCTGAGGGCGGCATGCTGTTCCCGCGCATGCACATCGACGAGATCAAGAAGCAGGAGGGCCGCGACCTCGAGCGCTTCGACCTCGACTTCGACATCCCCGAGCATTTCCTCCCCGAGTTTCCGCCCGCGATGTTCCTGACCACCCGCCCCGACCTCGGCGACGTGTCCAAGGGCCGGCTCGTCACGCTCGACAACTACTACGAGCTCTTCGACGGGATCCTGAACCCGAAGCAGCTCGACGGCCTTCGGCTGCTGCTCACGCCGTTTCCCCAGCAGCAGTTCAACGCGATCGACGACCGCCGCGTCAAGCGCCCGAGCCTCGGCGTGACCTGCTTCGACTGCCACGCCAACGGCGGCGCCAACGGCGCCGCGCACCTCGTCGGCGACATACGCCCCCAGGAGTTCCGCCACCGCATCGAGACGCCGGCGCTGCGCGGCGTGAATATCCAGCGGCTGTTCGGCTCCCAGCGCGCGCTGAAGTCAGTCGAGGACTTCACCGAGTTCGAGCAGCGCGCCGCCTACTTCGACGGGGACATCACGCTCGCGGCGAAAAAGGGCGTCAACGTCCCCGACCGCCAGTCGCAGGTCCACCACATGGCGGAGCTGCAGGAGCTGCTCGATTTCCCGCCCGCCCCCAAGCTCGGCGTCGACGGGAAGCTGCTGCCGGCGAAGGCCGCCCCCGCGGAGCTGCGCGGCCAGGCCTTGTTCTTCAGCAAGGCGAAATGCGCCGATTGCCACGCGCCGCCGTACTACACCGACAACACGATGCACGACCTGAAGGCCGAGCGCTTCTACAAGCCGCGGCGCTCCCGGGGAATGATGATGTCGGCCGACGGACCGATCAAGACCTTCCCGCTGCGCGGGATCAAGGACACGCCGCCGTACCTGCACGACGGCCGCCTGCTGACGCTCGACGACACGGTACGCTTCTTCAACCTCGTCTTGGAGACCAAGCTCACGCCCGAGGAAGAGGCGGACGTGACGGCGTTCCTGAAGGCTCTCTAGGAAAAAATGGAGCCCCCTCCCAGAATCGAACTGGAGTAGCTTGTTTACAAAACAAGTGCTCTGCCACTGAGCTAAGGGGGCGCCCCGTAAAGTTTAACAGGTTTTCCCCGGCTCAGGGCGTCTCGAGAGGCCTCCCCGTCGGCGCGGCCTCCTCCCCGCCGGGCACGATCACGGGCAGCGGCGCCTCGAAGAGCAGGCTCTCCATGTAGCGCGGAGACTTGCCGGCGTTCGACAGGCGGATCTGACGGTCGCGGAAATCCCGCGCGTCGGCCGCGTCCCGGAAGCCGCTGGCGATCTCGTGCGCGAGGTTGAGGACAAGGAAGCTCGTCCTCACGCTTTCCGTGCGCGCGGAAAGCTCCGCGGTCTCCGGGTCGGCCTTGAGGCGCTCGTCGAAGGCGGCGACCGCGGCGGCCTTGTCCTCGGGGACCCGATAGAGCACCACCTGCTCGACGACGCCCTCGGGCGTGGCCGAGCGGTGAACGATGGTCCGCTTGCCGCGATAGAGGCCGTACCAGGTCAGCGAGTCGGCGGTCCTCTTATGGGGCTGGCCGTGCTTCTCGATCATCGCCCGGGCCACGAGCCGGGAAGGCTGCGGCCAGCTGGAGACGATCCTCTGCGCCCGGGCCGGCGGCTCGGCGAGCAGGAACCGGTCGCCGACGCTCATCGCGAGCGCGCCGAGCAGAGCGAATCCGAACAACCGTCGCAGGTCGATGGTCATGGGGCCTCCACAACGGGACGTCTTCCGAAGTCAGCATAGCCTCCACCGCCGCCGCGGTCCATGGACGCGGCGTCTAGCTGTCTTGACGGACGCCTGTTATACTGGGCCGATGCCGCCCTGGGCGCTTCTCGCCGTGCTGCTGTCCCCGTCCGCGGACGCCTCGCCGCCGGCGTCATGCACGCGCGCCCACGACAAGGAGATCGAGATCATCCTGCCCGCCGCCGTCCACGCGCGGCTGTCGTCCCTGAAAGGCGCTCATGCCCGCCGCGCCGCCTCCTACCTCGTGGGCAACCCGACGCATACCTTGACCATCGGGGTGCGCGCCTCCCAGGCCCGCCGCCACCCCGCTCTGCCGCTGATGGCCGACAACGCGCTGATGCAGTTCATGACCGGCAAGGGCTACATGGTGGAGCATTCGATCCTGCACGACCTGCCGCGCGGGGAGCGCGGCATCGCGCGCCGGCCCTCCGACATGGCGGCGCTCGCCGACCTGCTGCTGCCGGTCTGGGTGCACGAGGTCAGCCACGCCCGCGTGCACGAGCGCGCGGTGCGCTGGCCGGTCAGCGCGACGATGGAGGACGAGCTGATCGCGTGCTTCACGCAGGCGGCATTCACCGCGGAGCTGCTCGCCGCCGAGCCCGCCTACGCGGGACTCGGCGCGGTTTACCGCGCCCGGCGCGCGGCGCTGGGCGGGGACGCGCGGGCCGCGCGCGCCTACCGCGCGCTCTCCTTGACAAGGCGCGCGATCGTCTCGACGCTCGAGGTCGCCGCCGCCTCGACCGACGAGTTCGAGCGGATGCACCGCGAAGCCTACTCGATGAAGAGCTCGCTGGCCGACCCGCTGACCGCCGGACTGCGCAGCAACGAGATCCGCTCCGAGCTCGCGCGCGCGCTCGCCGAGCTGGACCTGCCCCCCTCCCGGCAGAAGACCTCGGCCGACGAGCTGCTCGCCTACGGGCGCGAGGACGAGGGGTTCTGGCTCGATCCCGCGGCGCCGTCCGCCGCGAGCCGGGACGCCGAGCGCGAGCTCAAGGCCCTGCGCGCCGAGCTCGACGGCCTGCGGCCCGCGCTGCGCGCGTGGTTTTCCGCCGCGGCCGGCGAGGCGATCGACTGGGCGAGCCTCGCGCCGCCGCGCGACGTGCCGGTCGGCGTCGCGCCATCCGACGAGTACCGCTGACGACGGCTTCGTCTGGCCTGCGCGCCGGCGGCGGGCCTAGACGCCGGGCTTGAATGGGCCTTGACAAAGTGTATAACACACACTATAATAGTGTGCATATGACACTAACAAACAAGGGCGGCCGGCCATGATCAGACTCTCGGCGGGGACCCGCTTCGACCCGAAGGCCTGCTTCCAGGCGAATCCGACCATCTTCCCGGACAAGACCTCCCAGGTCTGGAAATTGCCTGCCGACCTCGTCGAGAGGCTCAGGACGGCCTCGGCCGCGGCCGTTCGGTGGGAGTTCGAATCGGAGGCCGAACTCCTCCACCTGGCCCAGCTCGCGCTGCTGCTGAAATCGTTCGGCCTAGCCGTCAGCCTCGACCTGCCCTATCTCCCCTACGCCCGCCAGGACAAGGACGTCGGCAACGCCGCGACCTTCGCCCTGCACGCGTTCGCCCGGCTGCTCAACGCCCTCGAACTCGACTCGGTGCGCGTGCTCGACGCTCACAGCGCCAAGGCCGTCGCGCTCATCGAGCGGCTCGAAGATCGCGCGCCTCGCGCCGAGATCGAAGGCGCCCTCAGGGCGACGCAGGCCGACGTCCTTCTATTCCCGGACGCCGGAGCCAAGGCTCGATACGGCGCCTACGGCCTGGGCGAGTGCGTCCACGCCGACAAGGAGCGAGACCAGGCCACCGGGCTCATCCGGGGAATCCTCATCCATGGCGCCGTGAAGGGAAAACGTCTGCTGATCGTCGACGATATCTGCGACGGAGGCATGACCTTCAAGCTCGTCGCCGAGCGCGCTCTCGCCGACGGCGCCGCGGAAGTCCACTTGTTCGTGACGCACGGCATCTTCTCGAACGGGACTCAAACGTTGCGCCGCTCGGGCATCGCCCGAATCTTCACCCACGCCGGAGAAATCCCCCAGGAGACGATATGAACCTCAACCCGCTGCTCGCGACCGACGTCTATAAGCTCGGCCACATGGAGTTCTACCCGGAAGGGACACGCTACATCTACTCTTACCTGATCGCCCGTTCCGTCAAGAAGTACGACGCGTCGCTGTGGTTCGGCCTGCAGGCCCATCTCTACTTCCTGACCATGCCCATCACCGAGGCGATGGTGGAAGAGTTCCTTGAATACCGCAAGCTGATCCTCGGCTCCATTCCCCCCGGCGTGGAACGCAAGATTCGAGCACTCGGGAAGCTCGGCTATTGGCCGATCTCCGTCAAAGCACTGCCCGAGGGCTCCGTCGTGCCCAACCGCAACGTCCTGATGACCATGACCAACACCGACCCCGAGTTCGCCTGGTGCGTGGGATTTCTCGAGTCTTACATCCTCAAGGTATGGAACACCACGACGGTCGCGACCTCTTCACTCGGCTTCAAAAGGCTCTTCACCAAGTACGCCGAGGAGACCGCCTCCGAGGCGGCGATGGGCATGGTCCCCTTCCAAGTGCACGACTTCGGCTACCGCGGCTGCTCCTCCGAGCAAACCGCCGCGCTCTCGGGCATGGCCCATCTCGTGACCTTTCTCGGCACCGATACCGTGACCGCCGTGAAGGCGGCGAAGGATTATTACAAGGCGGTCCATCCCATCGGCCTGTCAGTCCCGGCTACCGAGCACTCCGTGATGTGCGCTTACGGCCGCGACAACGAGATCGAGGCTTTCCGGACAATGCTGCGGCAGAACCCCACGGGCATCGTGTCCATTGTTTCAGATACCTATGATCTATGGAACGTCCTGACCAACATCGCGACCGAACTTAAGCCGGACATCCTCGCCCGCGACGGCAAGGTCGTGTTCCGCCCCGACTCCGGCGACCCAAAGATGATCCTATGCGGCGATGAATCCGCGCCGGCCGACTCCCCCGCCCGCAAGGGCGCCATCCGCCTCCTCGACAAACTGTTCGGATCGACCGTCAACTCGAAAGGCTACAAGGAGCTTAACCCGAAGGTGGGCCTCATCTACGGTGACGGGATGTATTATTCGCGCATCGCCGACATCCTCGGCACGCTCAAGGTCATGGGCTATGCCACCACCAACCTCGTCATCGGCGTCGGGGGCATTCTCCTCCAACAGCATAACCGGGACGACATGGGCTTCGCCATCAAGGCGACCCACGCGCGCGTGGGCGAGGAGGAGCGAGAGCTCTTTAAGGACCCCATCACGGACATGGGCAAGCGTTCCCACAAGGGCTTCGTGCGCATCGACCGCCTTGAGGGAGGCGAATACGTCACCACAGACCGTGTTTCGGCCGAGCAGGAGAAAGGCGGTCTGCTCGTCGAGGTCTTCCGTGACGGGAAGATCCTCAAGGAATGGACTTTCGAGGAAGTCCGAGCCCTGGCGCGAAAAGAGGAGGCCGCGCGCGCCGCGGTGATCGCCTGATCCCATGGCACGAAAATTCACGCCGCCCTCCCCGCACCTGGTCGCCGTCGACTGCGTCGTCTTCGGCCTCGACGCGCGCGAAAGCGAGCTTCGCATCCTGCTCATCCGGCGCGGCTTAGCTCCATTCGAGGGCAAATGGGCGTTGCCAGGCGGCTTCGTCCGCGCGGACGAGTCGCTCACGGACGCGGCGCGGCGGGAGCTCGCGGAGGAGACGGGCCTGCGAGGAGTGTTTCTCGAGCAGCTCTACACCTTCGGCGACCCGGGACGCGACCCGCGCGGCCGGGTCGTGTCCGTCGCTTATTACGCTCTGATCAACCTCGACGAGCGCGAGCCCAAGGCGTCAACCGACGCGCGCGAGGCGGCCTGGTTCTCCGTCGCGCGCATGCCTCCGCTCGCCTTCGATCACGAAGAGATCCTGCGAGCCGCCCTCGACCGCCTCAAGGGCAAGCTCCGCTACGAGCCGCTCGGCTTCGAGCTCCTGCCCGCGAAGTTCACGCTGTCGCAGCTTCAGCGCCTTTACGAGACCGTGCTCGAGCGTCCGCTCGACAAGCGCAACTTCCGCAAGAAAGCGCTTGGACTGGGCGTGCTCGTCGACCTCGGGGAGAACGAGCGAGACGTCGCGCACCGCGCCGCCCGCCTTTACCGCTTCGACGCCCCGATGTACCGCCGGCTCAAGCATAAGGGCTTCATGTTCGAACTCTAGACGCAGGGAGGTGGGCCATGTTCGGGATCAAGTTCGCCAAGCTGGACCCGACGGTGTACGCGCTTCTCTATCGCAACGGCCGGCTCATCCGGGAAGGCCCCGGACTGTCCTTGCTCTACTTCGCCCCCGTTTCGACGCTCGTCGCCGTGCCCCTAAGCACCGCGGACCTGCCATTCGCCTTCCAGGAGGTAACCACCGATTTCCAGACCGTGACCCTGCAGGGGCAGTTGAGCTACCGCATCGCCGACGCCAAGCGCCTGGCCGGCCTGCTCAACTACTCCATCGATGACAAGGGATGTTTCCTCTCGGACGATCCGGCGAAGCTTCCCGATCGGCTCCTCATGGCCGCTCAGGCGGTCATGCGCGCGCTGATCCAGCGCCTCGACCTGCGCCAAGCGCTGACCGGCGTGGAGGCGCTGGCGGTGCAAGGCCTGCGGGAGCTGAAAGCCTCCGAGTTGGCCGCCGGCCACGGCCTTGAGATACTCGCCTTCTCGCTGGTCTCGCTGAAGCCCACGCCGGAGACCGCCAAGGCCCTCGAGGCGGGCGCTCGCGAGGCGCTGCTGCGCGAATCAGACGAGGCCGTCTACACGCGGCGCACGGCCGCCGTCGAGCAGGAGCGCCGTGTCAAGGAGGAGGAGCTCGACACCGAGCGCGCGGTAGAGGAGAAGCGCCGCCGGATGCGCGAGTCCAAGATGAGCGCCGACATCGCCCTTGAGGAACAGCGCGCCGCCCTGACCGATCATCGGGTCAAGAACGAGGCCAAGGACGCCGACAGCCGCGCCTACGCCATCGAGCGGACCTTGGCTCCCTACAAGGGCGCGGACTGGCGCATGCTTCTCGCCCTCGGCGGCGGCGACAGCCGCCTTCTTCTGGCCGGCGCCTTCGAGCGGCTGGCCGACAACGCGGGCAAGATCGGACAACTCAACATCACTCCCGACCTGTTGAGCGCTCTTATGCCGGGGAAAAAGTGACGGCGGCGGCGTTCGACAAGATCATCCTGGTCACGCGTCCCACGCGGTTGGGCGAGCTCGTCGTGCGCTTCAACACCAAGGCTCAAGCCAAGTTCTATATCGAGCACGCGGGCGGAGACTTCGCCGACTACCGAAGCGAGGACGATGCCTACCGGCTGGCGCTCGACCGCCTGCGCAGGGATCTGGACTTCGGACTAAAGCTCCAGGTCATGGACCGAGACCTCGCGCCCACAGCCTTGTTCGCCGAGACCGACCTCGTCGTGGCCCTGGGCCAGGACGGCCTCGTCGCGAACTGCGCCAAATATGTTGGGAGCTCGCCCATCATCGCGGTCAATCCCGATCCCAGCCGCTTCGACGGCGTGCTGCTTCCATTTCGGGCGGAGGGCGCTCGCGCGGCCGCGGCGACGGCTCTGGAGGGTAAAGCGCTCCTGCGCAAGGTGACCATGGCCCAAGTCGAACTCAACGACGGACAGACCTTGCTGGCCTTCAACGACTTCTTCCTGGGCGCGCGCACCCACGTTTCAGCGCGCTACCGTCTGGAGGCCGGAGGGCGCAGAGAGGTTCAATCCTCCAGCGGCGTTATCGTCTCGACTGGAGCCGGCTCGAGCGGCTGGCTATCATCCGCCTTCAACATGGCCGCGGGCGTAACGTGCTTTTCCGGCGGCCGGGAAGGTGAGGCCCTACGTTGGGATTGGGGCGAGAGAAAGCTGGCCTTCGTCGTACGCGAGCCCTTCGCCAGCCGCCGTTCCAGCACGGATTTGGCGGCCGGTACCTTGAGCGCGGGGCAGGAACTCCTCGTCGAATCCCTCATGCCCGCCGGCGGCGTCATCTTCAGCGACGGCGTTGAGGCTGACTATCTCGAATTCAACTCCGGCACCGTCGCCCGCATCGGGGTGGCAGGACGCCAGGCCCGTCTGGTCATGCCCCCCGTGACGGTATTGTGACACCCGCTATAGGACCAAGGCCCACATCCTTATAGGTCCCATGCCCCTGGGGGCCTTCCTTCTCCCGGGCTACAATCTCAATAGGCCATGAGACCCTCGGGAGTAATCGCAGTTCTCCTTTCAGCCTCGCTCCCGGCCTCCTCGTTTGCCCAAAATCTCTCCGCCGCTCGGGCCGGCGCCTCCGCTCAATCCTCCGTTTCCGCCGCCGCCGGGGCCGTCTCCATCGTCCCCTCCGCCTTCGGCGGCCTGATCCCTCTCTCGCCGTCGGCCCTCTCGATGACGCCCGTCCTGACGCCCGCCCCCGGGATCGCCCCGGCCGCGCTCGCCGCCGCGATTGGGGCCGCCCCCGCCGCCGTTTCGGCCGTCGGCGCCGTCCCAGTATTGCCCGCGGCCCGGGCCGGCGTCCGCCCCGCCGTCCAGGCTCTCAAGGTCTCGCCGGCCGCTCCCGCGGCCCTGTTCGTCGCTCCCTCGGCTCCCGCCAAGGATGAGGCGGCCTCCCGGACGTGGACCGAGAAGCTCGCCGCGATGTTCGACGGCGGCGCGAAGAAGCCGGCCGCGGAAACGTCCTTCGACACCGGCAATCTCAAAGCCTTCGTGGTGCGCCACGGCCAGCCGATGACGGAGATCACCTTGGCGGAGGCGGCCTCGCGCCGCGGCCAGGTCCGCCTGCTCACCGCCAAGAACGATCCCACCGGCCTCAACGAGAAGCACGCGGCCCAGGTCGGCGCTTTGCTGCGCGGCGGCAAGACCAAGGCCGTGCAGAAGGAATCGCTCGCCGTGGACTGGTCCCCGAAGGCCGCCGCGGCGGCCAAGGCGGCCGCGGCGCCGGCCGAGGCGAAGGCCCCCTCCTCGCTCGCCTCCAAGCTCCTCGCGCCCTTCCGCGAGGCCCGCTTCCTCGGCAAGATGTTCAAGGACTCTTTGGTCAAGCCCCTGCCGAGCGAGATCCTGGGCGGCCTGGCCACCAAGACCTTCCCCCTCGTCACCTCGATCGGCGTGTACTGGGCCGCGGCCGGCCTGGCCCACCCCGTCGCCCTGGCCGGCCTGATCACCTTGAGCGTGGCCCAGCAGGTCTTCCACGGCTTCTTCCTGAAGAGCTGGAACAACTTCCAGGAGAGCCTGGTCAAGGCACGCGGCTTCAACTATCAGATGTTCTTCAACCTCGCCTACATGCAGGGCGCCGGGACCATCTACCGCTTCCTGACGTGGACCGCGAACCCGTCGAGCGTGACGCCCCCGTGGAGCGCGAACTACTGGAAGGACATGGCGCTGATGTCGGTGATCGGCACCTTCTTCGGCGTGCTCGGCTACAACGCCCTCAACGCGCTGTACGCGAAAGGCGCGATCAGCCGTTGGCAGCACTCCGGCATCCAGCAGGTTCGCGACCTGAGCTTCCTGCTCGCGGCACCCTTCTTCGCCTCGGGCTCGATGACCATGTTCTGGGCCATCTTCCTTTTCCAGCAGTCGCTCGACCTCGCCATCGCCCTCTGGGCCGGGCGCGCGAAGGCCCGCGAGATCGTCTTCGTCACCAGCGCCGCGCTGGCCGAGAGCGCCGAGTTCAAGGCCAAGTACCCCGTCGAAGGCGTCTTCCTGGAGCCCCCGCTCAAGCAGGCCCTCAAAGCCGTCGTCGAGAACCCCCTGGTGCGCGTGATGACCTGGCCCGCCCGCGCGCTGTGGAAGCTGATCCGCGGAGGAAAAAAGTGATCCGGCGCGTGTTTGCCGTCTCGCTGTCTTTGCTCGTCGCGCTCTCCGGCGCGCCCGAGCTTCGCGCCCAGGCCGTCTCCCGGGCCGCCAACGCCTCGATCCCTCGCGTCAGCGGCACGCTCGGGACGACGCTCTCCTCCCCCGCGCTCTCGCCGCTCAACGGACCGTCCGCTCTCGTCTTCACCGCCGGCCTCGCCCCGGCGCTCGCCGTTCCCTCGCTTGCCCCGGCCCTGGCCGCCTCGGCCATCCCGGCGGCCGCCAAGCCGGTCGCGCCCGTCAAGCCGGCCGCGCCGGCCGCCGCGAAAGCCGCGCTCCCCTCGGCGCTCGCGGCTTCTCTGCCCGCCGCGCCCTCGACCGAGGGCCGCACCCCGGCCGAGATCGCCGCGCTCAAGCTCGCCTGGCAGTCCGCCCGCGCCCTCGTCGAGGACGTTCCCGACGCGCCGCGGACCTTGGCCGAGGCGCCGATAAAGGCCGAGCCCGTCCGCTCCTACACCGCCTCGCCCTCCGACTGGCGCGACGAGATCCTCCATTTCATGCTCCTCGACCGCTTCGCCCGCGCCGGCAAGGCCCGCACTCACGGCGACCCGGCGCATGGCGGCTCGCGCCACGGCGGCAACCTGCGGGGCGTCACCTCGCAGCTCGACTACCTCAAGGGCTCGGGCGTGACGACCTTGCTGCTCTCGCCCGTGAACCAGAACCAGGCCGACTCCTACCACGGCTACGCGCCGGTGCACCTGCTGGCGATCGACCCGCACCTCGGCACCATGGCCGACTTCAAGGAGCTCGTCGACGAGGCCCACAAACGAGGACTCAAGGTCGTGCTCGACTGGGTCCTCAACCACAGCGGCCCCGTCTTCGAGTACACCGAGGGCTCCCAGTGGCGCGGCCTCGAGGGACAGCCCAAGGAGATCGGCGAGTGGACCGAGTCGCTGCTGCCCGGCGACCTCAAGGACCCGAAGCACTTCACCCGCCGCGGCGTCATCGACAACTGGAACGACCACGCGCAGGCGACGAACGGGGACTTCCCCCCGAACTACCGGCATTACGCCTCGGACAAGAAGGAGACGGCCGACGCGCTGATCCACATCGCGAAGTGGTGGATTCAGGAGACGGACATCGACGGCTTCCGCGTCGACGCGGTCCGCCACATCGCCCCGGGCTTCGTGCCGATATTTTCCAAGGCGATCAAGGACTACGCCGCCTCGCTCGGCAAGAAGAACTTCTTCCTCGTCGGAGAGAACTCGACCGGCATCGACTCCGACCTGATCCCGCACCTGACCAGCGACGGCATGGACAGCGCGTTCTCCTACCCCGCCTACCGGCGCGAGACCTACGCCCTGCACGGCAAGGCCCCGACGCGCGTGCTCGAGGACAGCATGCACCGCACGAACCAGGTCCTAGGCCCCCTGGCCGACCGCCTCCTGCGCTTCATCGACAACCACGACGTGTACCGCTTCCTGCGCCTGGGCGAGCCCGAGGCCCAGCTCAAGGTGGCGCTCGCCTATCTTCTGTTCTCCGTCGGCATCCCGATGACTTATTACGGAACGGAGCAGGGCTTCCGGCAGGACACCGACCGCCTCGACCCCGAGGGCCCGGAGCATCCCGCCGACCCCCGCAACCGCGAGGACCAGTTCGAAGGCGGGCAGTTCAAGTCGGAGAGCTCGAAGGGCGACAAGTTCGACGCGAGCAACCCCGTCTACAAGTTCATGAAGCAGCTCGCCGACGTGCGCACGGCGTACGCCGCCCTGCGCCGCGGCGCCCAGTGGGTGCGCTGGTCCGACGCCGACCGCGCGGGCGTGTTCGCCTTCTCCCGCATCCACGAAGGTCAAGAAGTGGTCGTGGTCCTTAACTTTTCAAGAGACGCGCGTCAGGAGGAGATGTGGGTGGACTCGAAGATCAGCCCCGCCGGAACGGCCTTTCACGACGCCCTCGACAAAGGCTACACGACGACCGCCCACAGCCCCGTCCACGACGGATCAAAATTACTTGTCTCCGTGCCGCCGATGAGCGTGCGCGTCCTCGTCCGTGACGCGAAGTAAGAACACCCCGCTGCCCTCCTGGACCGGCAAGGTCCTCTACCTCGTCCTCCTCGACCGCTTCGCCAACGGAGATCCGTCGCGCGACGACTTCGGGCGCGATGAATACTCCCCGACCGACCCGGAGAAGTTCCAGGGCGGAGACCTCGAGGGCCTGCGCCGCCGCCTGCCGGCGCTCAAGCGCCTGGGCATCGACGCCGTCTGGCTGACGCCGCCGACCCATGGACAGTGGGTCAACCCCGCGATCGCCACGCGCGGCTACCACGGCTACTGGCCCTACGACTTCACCGCCGTCGACCCGCACTTCGGCACGATCGAGGATTACCGGCGCATGGTCGCCGACGCCCATGCGCTCGGCATGAAGGTGATCCAGGATATCGTCGTCAACCACACCGCCAACTTCTTCACCGTGACCGCCGAGGGCTACGATCCGAGGCATCCCGAACGCAGCTGGCGCGCCCTGCCCGGCACCTATCCTCCCGACGGCGAGCCCAAGGCGCCCAACGACCCCGTTTTCCGGATGAACGACGCCCGCGATCCCGCGCACCGCAAGGCGGGGGTCTACAACTTCACGCCGAACATAGACGACTATCGCGACAGACGCCAGACATTGACGCACGCGATGGGGGATCTGGACGACGTCAATCTCGACAATCCGATCGCGGCGCGGCGGATGCGCGAGATTTATCGGTTTTGGATAGAACAAGTCGGTATCGACGGTTTCCGGGTCGACACGGTCTACTACACCCCCGAGGGCTTTTACGACGACTTCTTGAAAAAGGCGGATCCGAAGGATCTCGGACTCAAGCCGTTCGCCGCGGAACGCGGCAACAAGGAGTTCCTGGTCTTCGGCGAGGTCTGGAGCTACGACTACAGATCCATCGGCAAATATCTGGACGGTCCGAAGGGTCCGCGCTTGGACTCCGCGGTCGATTTGCCGTTGAACGAGGCCCTCAACCAGGTGTTTTTTAGAAAGTCCGCCACCGACAATCTCCGCGCGCCGCTTGCGGCGCGCAAACGCAATCCCGAATTATGGGTCACCTTCGCGGACAATCATGATGTCGAACGGGTCTATGCCCGCGGCACGCCGCGCGCAGCGCGGCAATGTTTGGCCGCGTTGTTTACCTTGCCCGGTTTACCCTGCGTCTACTATGGCACCGAGTCCGGTCTCACCGGGGCACGCCAGCAAATGTTCGACGAGTCATTAACGGACGCGAAGCGTCCGGAAAACCGGTTTCTACGCAAATTGATCTCCTTACGCAAGGAACATGCAAGCCTCGCCGCAGGCGAGGCGACCGTGGAGCATTCCGGGGCGTCATGCGGGATACTTTCCTACGTTGTCGTTAACGGCAAAAGCCGATATCGCGTCATCTTCAACACCGCACCCGAACGCCGTGCTTACGCGTTGGCCAACGCCGGCAAGAATGTGAAGGTCCTTCTCTCATCGGATCCCCTTCCGTTGTCGTCGGTCCTGTCTCTGGCCCCCGAATCCTTCTTGATCCTGGATGAAAGCCGGTCTCCCGCGAGAACCGCGGCGCCTTCGGCGCCGAAGTTGAGGGTCCCCAACGACGGACCTTACAAGGAGCCGTTCCCGGTTAAGTTCGACTTGCCGCGCGGCCCCAAGCCGGCGAAGCTCGAGCTCCTGTGCGACGACGACCTGGAGCGTCGCCGGCCCGTGCGGGACCTGAAGGCCGGCGTTTTGACCGCCGACCCGGAGATCCTCGGCGGCGGCAAACGGCGATTGCGCCTTTTGTCGACGGCCCCCAACGGCGTTCGGACCCTGTCGGCGGCCATAAACGTCGACCTCCGCTGCTGCGACCGCCTCCTCGTCGAACGAGGAGTGCCTCCCGCGAACAAGGGCGGCTTCGGCGGCCGCCGCCTGCGCGCGCCCACCGAGGCCAGCTACGACGGCCAATTGTCCCTCGAGCGCGTCCGCGTCTGCTCCCGCGGCCGCGACCTCAAGATGGAGCTGCTGATGAGCCGGGTCACCGATTCCTGGAACCCGCCCGAGGGCTACGACCACGCCTATTTCAGCGTGTTCTTCCAGTTCCCCGGCCGCCCCGGCATCGAGGCGCTTCCGAAGATCGGAGCCAAGGTCCCCGGCTTCCGCTGGGACGCGGGCTTCCTCCTCTACGGCTGGGGCTCCCGGTCGTTCTCGGCCAAGGGCTCGAGCGCCGACGCCTACGGACCGCCGCTGCCCGGCGAGGTCAAGCAAGGGGCCAACCCCGCGCGACGCACCGTCAACTTCCTGTTCTCGGAGCGCTGCTTCGGCAAGCTCAAAACCTTCGCCGGCGCGAAGGTGCTCATCACCACCTGGGACGGCTACCTGGGCGAGCTGCGCGCCGTGTCCGCCACGCCCGAGGACTGGACCTTCTCCGTCGCCGACGGCGGTCCGGTGGACGCGCCCAAAATATACGATCATATCCTCCTCGACCTCTGAGCCCCGAATGACCCCTTCCTCCGAAGACCTCGTCGTCCTCGCCCTGGACCGCAGCGACACCGAGCGCGGCTATTATTATTTCCACGCGAGGACCGCGGAGGCCGCGACCCGGTTCACCTCCGTCTCCGAGCTGCCCGACGCCGAGCGCGTCGTCATCGCGCTGTTCTCGACCAAGACCTACTCCGAGGGCATGGGCGGAGGCGGCAGCGAACGCTCACCCGAGGACCGGGCCCTGACCCGCTCGATCTCCTCGCGCTTCTCCGGCCGCACCACCGTCGTGCTCATGGGCGGCGCGAAGAAGGACGCCTCCTCCGGCCCGCAAGGCTTCGTCGAGTTCAAGCCCGAGATGCTGCGCCTGGCCCCCGAACTGCTGCGCGCGTGCTGGACGGTCCCGAACCGCCAGGATTACGCGTACCTCGCGACGAAGACCTTCGGCCTCAACCTCGTCGTGCGGGTGATCTTCATGATCATGCCCGTCCGCTCCGGCGGCCTGGCGCTCATGCGCGCGGCCGCGGCGCTGACCTGGTATCAGTTCCAGGACACCATCTTCACGGTCTTCGGCCAGACCTACATGAAGTTCCTCGGGCGCATGACCGGCATGCTGCGCGTGGGCCCCGCCTACATCGGCGATTTTACTTTTGTATACGTACAGCTCTGTTTCTTTGAATTCTTGAATCGACTCGTGCTCGGGCCGCTCGGGATGAACCCGTTGGTCTACACCTGGCACGGCATGGGCCTCATTTTCATCAACATCATCCAGGGCATGATCTCCGGCGGCCCGCTGATCCCCGCGATCAACAAGATGCGGCGCGCGGGCGTGATCAGCCACTCGACGATGATGCACTGCTACCAGCTCTCGAGCCTGACCATGCAGTTCGGCCTGTTCGCGAGCTTCGGCTACCAGTACTTCTACTTCCTGCTGACCACGGGCACGCTCATCCTCTCCTGGGGCTCCTACGCGATCTTCTCCCTGTTCTTCCAGGACCCCCCGTCGGCGCGGGTCGACGACGCGATGGCCACCCGCCTCGAAAACCTGGCGAAGCTCGCCCACGCGCGGTAGATTTTTCAGACGCCCGACTGTTTCCGGAAACAGTTCGGCGCCCCGGCAGGTCCGCAACGGGTCAATATTGATATTCTGAGGTCATGGCCCGGATCATCCTCGCTACCTTCGGCTCCTACGGGGACCTCAATCCCTTCCTCGCGCTCGGCCTCGAGCTGAAGCGGCGCGGCCACGACCCGGTCGTCGCGACGGCGGAAGGCTACCGGCGCGACGTCGAGAGCCGGGGGCTCGGCTTCGCTCCCGTGAGGCCCAACCTGGACCGCGGAGACCTCGCCCTCTTTGCGCGCGCCCTCGACCGGGTGAAGGGCCCCGAGGTCATCATCCGCGAGATCATGATGCCGCGCGTGCGCGAGAGCTACGAGGACCTCGAGCGCTCGGCCGCCGGCGCCGACCTGCTGCTCTCGCACTCGCTGACCTACGCCGCGCCGGTGCTCGCCGAGAAGAAGAACATGGTCTGGCTGTCCGTCGTGCTGCAGCCGCTGATGTTCCTCTCGGCGGAGGACCCGTCCGTCCTGGCGCCGGCCCCCTGGCTCGGCGCCCTGCGGCCGCTGGGCCCCGCGTTCAACCGCGCGCTGTTCCTGCTCGTCAAGCTCGCGGCTTCGCGCTGGGGAGATCCCGTGCGCGCTCTACGCAAAGACCTCGGCCTCGCGCCCGGCGGGGACCCGCTCTTCGACGGACAGTACTCGCCGTACGGCACGCTCGCGCTTTTCTCGCCGCTGTACGGACCGCCGCAGCTCGACTGGCCGGAGAACACGCTCGCGTGCGGGTTCCCGTTCCTGGACTCGGACATCGGCGGCGGGGGCCTCGATCCGAGGCTCGAGGCCTTCCTGGGCGCCGGGACGCCGCCCGTGGTATTCACCCTCGGCTCGGCGGCGGTGATGATCGCGGGGGATTTCTTCCGCAACGCGGCGGCGGCGGTCAGGGGGCACGGCGTGCGGGCGGTTCTGCTGGCGGGGCCCGGGGCCAAGGAGCTGACGGATCTGCCGAACGGCGTGGAGGCGTTCGAGTCGGCGCCTTATCACGACCTGTTCCCGAGGTGCGCGGCGGTGGTGCACTCGGGCGGGATCGGGACGACGGCGCAGGCGCTGAGGGCGGGAATCCCGCAGATGATCGTGCCGTTCGCGCACGATCAGTTCGACAACGCGGCGAGGATCGTCCGCCTGGGGGCGGGCGAGGCGCTTCAGGTGAGAAACCCGACGGGCCGGGAGCTTGCCGCGACTTTGTCGCGGCTATTGGACGATGACGACATAAAAGATCAGGCGGCTCGGTTCGGGACCTTGATTCGGGCCGAGAACGGAATATTTCTTGCATGCGACGCCATCGAGGCCGCGCTGAGGGCGTCCCTTAAAACCGCCTAACCTATTTGGTAGTGTACGCGCATGAAAGACCGAATCACGCCCGAATTCATTTCCGCGATCCCCAAGTCCGACCTGCACCTCCACCTCGACGGGTCCCTGCGCCTGAAGACCCTGATCGAGATGGCCCGCGAGGCCAAGGTCAAGCTGCCCTCTTATTCGGAGGCCGGCCTGAGAAAGCTCGTCTTCAAAGAGACTTATAAGGACTTGCCCGACTACCTGCATGGGTTCATGTACACCTGCGCGGTGCTCCCCGACCTCGAAAACCTGGCGCGCGTGGCGGTTGAGCTCGTCGAGGACAACGCGGCCGAGGGCGTGCGCTACATCGAGGTGCGCTTCGCGCCCCAGCTGCACGTGACCGCCGGCACCAACGTGCGCGACGTCGTGCGCGCCGTCGCCGCGGGCCTCGCGGCCGGCGCCAAGGCCCACAACAACTCCAAGGCCGTCAAGGCCGGCGAGGACGTTCCTTTTCACTTCGGCATGATCCTGTGCGCGATGCGCCGCTTCAAGAAGGGCATGTCGCCCTACTACGCCGACATGCTGCGCCTGATGGAGCACGCGCCCAAGGACGAGGTTTACGCGGCGGCCTCGCTCGAGCTCGCGCGCGCGGGCGTCGAACTCGCCTCGGAAGGCCTGCCCGTCGTCGGCTTCGACCTCGCGGGCGAGGAGGCCGGCTATCCGCCCGCCGACCACTGGGCCGCCTATCAGTACGCCCACAACCACTTCGTGCGCAAGACCGTCCACGCCGGCGAGGCCTACGGCCCCGAGTCCATCTGGCAGGCGATCACGCAGTGCCACGCCAACCGCATCGGCCACGGCACGTTCCTGTTCGCCGCGGACATGATCCAGGACCCGAAGATCGCCGACCGCAAGAAATACGTCGAGGACCTCGCGAACTACCTGGCCAGCCAGCGCATCGGCATCGAGGTCTGCGTCACGAGCAACCTGCAGACCATCCCCTCGCTGAAGTCCCTCGACCGGCACCCGATCCGCCAGATGATCGACCATGGCCTGTCGGTCTCGATCTGCACGGACAACCGGCTCGTGTCGAACACCACGGTGTCCCGCGAAGTCGAGCTCGTGGTCAAGCACGCGAAGGTCACTCGCGTCGAGCTCAAACGCCTCATCGTCGCCGGCTTCAAGGGAGCGTTCTTCCACGGCACCTTCGAGCAGAAGCGGGCTTTCGTGAAATCGGTTTCCGCGCGCTACGATTACATCGCCGCCCGGCACTTCCCGGGGCCTAAGGCGTCCTGAGCGTGGCAACCCTCATCGAGAAGCCCTCGATCATCGAGGCGGCCGGGAACAAGCCGAAGATCATCCGCGAGTTCGTCGGCGGCGTGAACACCGGGACCGCCCAGGCCAGCGTCGCGCGCATGTCGAGCCCCGAAGGCTGGGTGGAGCCGGGCCAAACGCCGGCGTTCGACGAGTACACCGTCGTGCTCTCCGGCTCCCTGCGCGTCGAGACCAAGGCGAAGACCTTCGACGTCGCGGCCGGCCAGGGCGTCATCACGCCGAAGGGCGAGTGGGTCCGCTATTCGACGCCGAACGGCCCGTGCGAGTACGTGGCCGTGTGCGTGCCCGCCTTCTCCCCCGCCGCCGTCAACCGCGACGCGGCTTAGCGCGGCTCGCCGGGAAGGTACGGCCGGGCCGTCCCGTCGTCGTTGAGCACGACAGCCTCGGGACGTCGGCGCGGGTCGTTGACGCCCGTGAAGAACAGGACGATCTTGACCTTGCTCCACCGCCCCGGCTCCCGGCGAATGATCGCGGTCAGCGCGTCGCGCATCTTCTCGTGGTTGGCCCAGGTGTCGTCGGAGAAGCCGATCGCGTGGCGTCCGCCGTCCGCGACGAGGGGCGACGCCTGCAGGGAATCGACGAACTCCGCCATCAGCTCGGCCTTGCGCTCGGCGGTGCGATGGGTGCCGCCGACGCCGTGGAGATTCTCGGCCTTCGGCAGATGCTTGATATAGCCCGCGGCCTGGAGATAGCGGAACCCGTCGAGCAGCTGCTCGGAGGTGTGCTGGCGCGCGGTCAGCACGTAGGTGTGCGCGGCGAGGACCGGATCGGAGAGCGCGCGGACCAAGGCCGGCCAGCTCGGGCCCTGCCACTGCGAGGCGGGAAGGTTCTCCACCGCGTACCGGAGATCCGCGGTGAATTTCGGGCCGAAGAACTCCCGGAAGGAGGCGTCGCCGCGCAGTTCGTAGTCCTTGAGGTTGGCCGCCCCGTAGGCGAAGTCCGTGCCGATGCTCTTCTCGATGACGGCGAAGTGGGCGGTCGGGACGGGAAGCTCTTGGTCGCCGCCCTTTTTGAACAGGATGATCTTCGTCGGGAAGCCCGGGCCGAAGGCGTTGCCGTCGAGGTCGAGGACGTAGGCGGAGACCGGAGCCGCGGCGGAGCCGTCCTCGGCGGCGACGCCGGGCTTGAGCCAGTCCGTGAGGGCAGCGCGCAGCTGGCCGAGCGGATTCGGCCGCTCGGGAACAGCTGGGACCGCGGCCGGCCGCAGGGCGGCGGCCACGGCGACGGGCGCGGGCAGCGCGGCGGCGGGAGCCGTCAAGGCCGGGGCCAAGGACGCAGCGGAGAGAGCGAGGACCGGAGATCGCAGCCCGGCGGGGGCGAGGCTCGCCGCGGCGCTGAAGCCGGGGACCGGAGCGGCGCTCGCCTGGACGCGGGTCAGGACCTGCGCGGGCGCCGGCGCGCCGAGCAGCAAAAATACTGAAAATAACGGGAGGACTGACACCATCATCTGCGCCCGGCGGCCCAGCCCGCGAATGAGGAGGACTGGATTTCCTTGAAGCTCAAGCCGAGGCCGATGGACTCGAGCGTCTGGTCGAGGGTCTTGCGCGCCATCTCGATCTCGTTCTCGGGGGCGCGGAAGAAGGCCTCGACCTCGCTCTTAAACGCGGCGGAGACGAGCCCTCCGGCGGCGCCGATGACGCGGGTCCCTCCCCGCGGGCCAAGCTTCGCCGAGAGGGCCTTCCAGTTGGCCTTCACGAACGCCCAGGCGCGCTCGCGAGTCTCGGGATTGGACAGCATCCAGACGTAGGGCATCCACGCGTCCTGCGCGCGGATCTCTCCGGAGAGCGTCATCGCGAGGTATCGATCGTGAAGCTCCGGGGCGGTGAACTCGGCGAGCGCGCGCAGCATCAGGCTTTTCTGCTCGGGCGTCTTCGGCGCGGCAAGACGCGACCGGAACGCATCAAACAGCTTCGGGTCGTTGCGGCGCGCGGCGGCGGTCAGGACCACCGGGGAGATGGACGAGTCGATCGACGACGGGTCGGCGAGATATTTCTTGAGACGCGCCGAGATCAGGTCCTGGTCGAGCGCCTTCGGCGCGAGAAGCGCGAGGGCGTTGAGCACCGTCGGGCGGGTGAGGGTGGTCTCCTGGCTCTCGCCTTTTTTCTTATCCCACCCGAGCTTCTTCGCGAGCGGACCGAAGAATTCCGCCGCAAAAACGCCGAGCGCGTCGCGTTCGGCATCGCTCTGAGCGAGCTCCTGCCGAATGGTCTTCAGATACCCGAACGCGTCCTCGACGATCGAACGCGAAGCGTCGCCGCGGAACGCGGCGAGCGATTCAAGAAACGAAGCGACCGGCATATTTCCGGCGCGGACTTGGGCCCATAAGTTGTTCAAAAGCCCGGCTCTCTCGACCGGTGACAGGTCCCCGCGGCGCGACAGCGCCGCGGACAACAGCTCGGGGGACAGCTCGAAGCGGTAGTAGCCCGTCTCTCCGGCGTTCGGATAGATCCAAGCGACTTCGCCCGCGCCCGGCAAGGTTACACTCTTCGTTGCCGTTTCCAAAAGGGTCCTGACAACGCGCGTTTTCTTTTCTCCCTTGAGTCGATAGCGCGCCACGACGGGGATCGACCATTTCGTATCGGCCTTCAGATTGAACGCGGAGAAGCGGGCCTGAGTCAAAGTCAGCGTCTTCCGCTTCGCGGAAACGGATACGAGGGGAACCCCCCCTTGCTTGAGCCACTTATCCATCATCTTGCGCACAGGCTTGCCGGACGCGAACTCGAGCTCCTTCGCGAGGTCGGCCGCTTCGGCGTTCTTATACGCGAAGCGCTTCATGTAAGCCCGCACGCCCTTTCGAAAATCGGCTTCGCCGACATACATCTCAATCATCCGCAGCAGGGCCCCGCCCTTCTGGTAGGACATCGGGTCGAACATGGCCTGGATCTCGGCGGGCGTGGCCGCGTCGGAGCGGACCGGACGGGTGCCCGGAAGGGCGTCGATCGAAAGCGGAGACCGCTTGCCTTGGTCGAACTCGTCCCAAACCTTCCACCCCGGCTTCCAGGAGTCCACGACCTTGTAGGCGAGCCAGGTCGCGAAGGCCTCGTTGAGCCACAGGTCGTTCCACCAGCCCATCGTCACGAGGTTGCCGAACCACTGATGCACGATCTCGTGGCTGACGACCTCGGCGACGCGGCGCCTGGCGGCGTCCGAGGACAGCTTGGGGTCGATGAGCAGGGAGGCGTCGCGGTAGAGGATCGCGCCCCAGTTCTCCATGGCGCCGGAGGCGAAGTCGGGGGCGGCGACCATGTCGAGCTTGGGCAGCATGTACGGAAGGCCGAAGTACGAGTTAAGGTACTTGAGCGCGTTTTCACCGGCGTCGAGGGCGAAGTCGGCCTGCGCGATCTGGTCCGGGGCGGCCCAGACGGTGAGGACCGTCTTGCCGACCTTGCGGGTGCGGGACTCCAGACGGGCGGCGAAGACGGCCAAGAGATACGAAGACATCTTCGGGGTCTCCTGGAAAGAAACGACACGGCGGCCGTCGAGGACCGCGTCCGAGACCGGCGGCATGTTGGATAACGGCGTCAGCCCGGCGGGGACGTCCAGCGTCAATTTAAAACTTGCCTTGAACGCGGGCTCATCGAAGGACGGCAGGATCCTTCGGGCGTGCGTGGGCTCGAGATGAGTGAACGCCCAGGATTCGTCCTTGTCGCCGTTCTTGCCGCGCGACTTGTACAGGCCGCGCATCAGCTCGTTCATCTTTCCCGAGTACTCGATCTCGACGTCGGCACGGCCCTTCAACGGCTTATCCAGAAGCAAGATCACCGTTTCGGCCTTGGCATCGATGACGATTTTCGAGGGATCGAGGCGGCGGCCGGCGACGACCACCGACGTCAAAGACAGATCGAGCGCGTGCAGGACAAGCTGCTTCGCGGGGACTCGCGATTCCAGAGAAATCTTGACGTTACCCGTAAACGCGGCGTTCTCCGGGTCGAGCCTCAAGCGAAGTTCGTAATTGCGCGGAAGCACGGTCTTCGACAGGCGGCCGGAGGAGGACGGCGGCAGCGGGGTCCTCGCGGACGGGGCGCCGGAGGGGACCTCGTCGCCGGCGCAGGCGGCGCAGGCATGGCCCTTCGCGGCGTCGAAGTGGAGGTTCAAGGTGTCCGCGGCGGCGGCGGGAGTCTTGGCGAGGCCGGAGGTCAAGGCGTCGAGGGCGGGCTTGGCGGCGGCGATTTTCGAGGGGATCTTCATGGTGGCGGCGGCGACGACCGGGACGGCGACCGGAGAGGGCATTATAGAAGGAACGGAGGTCAAAGTGGGGTTAATGGATAACGCGGAGGGAAACGGCATAACGGAAGGGGAACTCAAGTTGGCACCGACGGATTGGAACGGCAAGGAGACTTGTCGAGGACTCGAAGGAAGACCGGCTTTCATTTGAGCCAATGACGTTGACGGCAGCGAAAGGGCCACGGCCATGCCGACGATTTTCGTCATGCGTTATTTTATCCAAAGAAATATTCATTCTTATGGGACCTACGGGCCCGAGAACCTTAGTCTTTCGTCCCAAGACATGTCATCAAAGTCCCATTAATTCCTAGTCCCCTTACCGGGCGTTTTGGGCCCCGTCGGCTCATTCGCCCGGGCCCTCTCTCCGGTTATACTGCCGGCTATGATCAAGCACGCCCTCTCCCTTTATATCGCTCTATTCCTGGCCGCCGGCCCCGTCGCCGCCCAGATGCAGGAAGGCGCCGCCGCCGGACGGACCGGCCGCGCGCCGGCGGGACCGGTGGGCCTGCAGACCGGCTCTCCCGTCACCGCGCTCCCTTCGCTCCCCGCAGCCTCCGCCGGCCTGAGCGGCACGCTCAACCCCTCCGTCTCTCCCGTCGTGACCGCGCTCGAGGCCGCCGCCCTCCGTCCCGAGAGCCTGCGCGCTTTGGCCGCCGACGCCTCACCCGCCGCCGTCTACGCCCGCGCGGTCATCGCCGCCCCCGTGACGCCCGCCGCCCGCGCCGAAGCGGTCAAGTCTCTCGGCGAGGCCGCCGTCGTCCGCCTCGAAGCCGCCGTCAAGACCATGTCCGCCGAGGCCGCCGGCTCCGCCAAGGCTTCCGCCTCCCTCAAGGCCGTCGCCGCCGAGTTCGCCGCCCTGGGCGCCGCCGCCCCCGAGGCCCTCCCGGTTTCCGCGCCGAAGACGAGCCGGCTCTCCGCGCCCGGCCGGGCCTGGAACGCCCTGAAGCGCGCCACGGTCACGGCGATGATGGCGGTCACGCTCACGATGTCGGTCGCCGGACCCGCGCTCGCCCAGAATTCCGTCATGCTCCCCAACGTTCCCGCGGCGACGATGATGGCCCAGCTCGGGGCTCAGCAGCAGCAAGCCCAGGTCGTGCAGGCGGCCGACATCAACGACGCGATCGCGAAGTGGACGCCGGCGACGAAGGTGATCGTCATCGGCAGCCCCGGCCTCGACGCCGGCTCCCAGCGCCAGCTCGCCGCCTGGCTCGAGGGCAAGCACTGGACCGTGATCATCGTCCAAAGCAACGCGGGCATGACGTACCGCGACGCCGAGGGCCGCACGCACCGCGACAACGACGCCGTCGAGTACGGGGCGGGGCAGGGCATGTTCAAGAAGGACGGCTTCTCTTCCCAAGTAAACGTCGAAACCGGTTTGTCCGACGGCTCTATCCTGGTCATCACGATGGAGCAGCGCAAGCTCTTCTTGCGCAACTCCGAGGCCCAGCGCGTCAACGGCCTCGACGGCGAGCGCGAGTTCGCCGGCAACCTCGACCAGTGGGCGAAGGCCCGCCTGCGCGCCGGCGGCGACATCATGGGCGCGGCCAAGGAGACGGTCACGAATATCGACCAGCGCCTGAGCTCCTCGATCGCCTCCGCCTCGCAGAACGCGAAGGCCTCGGTCGCCTCGGCGAAGACCTCGCTAGAGGAGCTGGCCCGTGCCCGCGCCGCCTTCGAGCGCGCTCACCCCGCGGCCGCCGCGACCGTCGGCGCCGTCGATCTCCCCGGGCTGGGCCGCGAGCTCGCCTCGGCCGAGAAGGCCCTCGCCGGAAAGTCCCACGCCGACGCCGCGCGCCTGGCCTCCTCGGTGAGCGCCGCCGCCCGGTCCGCCTCCGCCGCGATGTCGGGCTACCAGTCGGCTTTCGCCTCGGGCGAGGCCGCGATCGCCTCGGCCCGCTCGGAGGTCGACGCGCTCGAGAAGGCCTCGGGCTCCTTCCTGAAGTCCCACCCCAAGGCCACGGGCGACCTGGCCCGCCCCGACGTCCGCGCCCTGCGCGAGAAGCTCGCGTCGGCCCAGTCCGCGCTGGCCGCCAACCCCTCGGGAGCCGCCGCCGCAGCCGCGACCGTCGCCGGCGAGGTCCGCCGCGTGCAGACCGCCCTCAACGAGCACGCCGCCGGGGCCGATCAGCTCGCCGCCTCCGAGGCCGTGCTGTCGCAGCTCGAGAGCCGCGAGCGCGCCGGCGCGGCCGTCACCGACCTCGTGACCGCCAAGCAGTCCCTGCGCGAGGCCCGCGAGGCCCACGAGCTGGGCGCCTCGGCCTGGTCGTCCCGGCTTCAGAGCGCCAAGTCCGCGCTCGCCAACGCCGAGCGCTCGATCGCCGACGCCGACGCCGCCGCGAGCCGCAACGCGCTGCTGACGATGATCTTCCTGGTCCTGCTCGGCCTGGGCACGCTCGGCGGCAGCGCCCTCCTCAACTGGCGCGCCCGCAAGGCGCGCGGCAAGGCGGAGGCCGAGCTCCTGAGGTGGGACGGCATCCTGGAGACCAAGCTCGACGCGGTCATCGACGAGCTCGACAAGCGCATGGACGTGTACGTCGGCCCGATCTCCGGCGCCGCCTCCCGCGGCTGGGAGGAAGAGACCGCCGCCGCCGCCGCCTCGGTCCGCAAGGACGCCGGGCGCGCCAAGCTGTACCTCGCCCTGGCGCGCCACATCCACGACCGCGCGACCGCGCTCGTGCGCCCCAAGGCGATGACCATGGGCTGGCTCGTCAACCTTCTTTGGCCTTCGCGCTACGTCCAGGCGGAGAAGCTGCTCGCGACCGAGCCCCTCACGTTCAAGCCCGAGGACGGCTTCGACGCCCTCTTCGAGAAGGCGGGCGACTGGCGCGGCGACCTGTACGGCGAGGCCAAGGACTACGCGCCGGTCTCGGAGAACTTCGAGTCGGTGATGTCCAAGTTCAACGCGACGTCGAAATCAGCCGTGGCGTCCTTGGATGAGATCGAGAAAGCCTCCACCGGCTACGGCGCGGCGTTCGACGCGACCGAGGCCGCGATCTCGGCCGCGGAGAGGAAGGCCGCCGAAGCCGCCTCCGGGGAATTCTTCAAGGTGGCGGCGCTCGGCGCCTCCATCCTGCCCCAGGCCCGCGAGACCTTGGCCGCCGCGCGCGGCAAGGCCGCAAAGAACCCCGTGGGCGCCATGAAGGGCCAGGGCGCGCTGGCCGGGCGCATGGCCGCCGACGCGAAGTCCCTGTCGGAGCTCGCGCTGTCGATGTACCGGGCCGAAACCTCGACGACGGACCCGGTCGTCGCCGCGCTGGCCGCGGCCTCGGTCGGGACCAAGTGGATCGCCGACTCCCGCGCGGCGCTCGACGAGCGGGCCTCGGGGCTCGCCGCCTCCCTCTTCAAGAACGACGGGGCCGAGGGCCTCGCGGCGCTCGAGGCCGCTTATGCCGCGCACGCGTCGAGCCTGGCCAAGGCCAAGAGCGGCCTCGCCGCGATCGCCGCCTCGCGCGCCGCCGCCGTCGAGTCGGCCGCGGCGGTCGACGCCGCCCGCGCCCAGGCCGCCTCCGCCCTCGGCCTCGACGCCGGGAACATGCTGCGCGAGGCGCAAAACGACCCGACCGAGCGCCTCACGGCCGCCTCGGTCGCGCTCGACGAGGCCTCCTCCAAGCTCGGCGACGGCAAGCTCGCCGAGGCCGAGGCTTCCCAGCGGCTCGGCGCGGACCTGATCGCTCAGGCGAACGCCATCGTCGCCGCCTCCCTCCAGTCCCTCAACGAGCAGGAGTCCGACGTCGCCGGCCGGATCGCCGAGGCGGCGCGCCTCGACGCCCTCCTGCCGGAGCGCGCGGAGATCCTCAAGACGATCAAGCGCGACTTCGCCGCCTCCACCTTGGGCCTCGCCGCGGGCGACTTCTCCCACCCCAACGCCAACGGCACGATCGAGGACAACGTCGACGAGGCGCAGGCCGCGATCGACGCCGCGAAGTCCAAGCGCGAGAAGGCCGTGCGCTCCTTCCGCGCGGCCAAGGTGCTGGAAGCCGCGTCCTTGCTCGACCAGGCCAAGGCCCACGAGGAGATCGCCCAGGGCCGTCTCGACGAGATCTCCGCCAAGCGCGCCCGCCTCGACCAGGCCGTCATCGACAACAACGCCTTCCTCGAGAAGCTCGAGGCCAAGGCCCGCGCCTGGAAGACCGAGATTCCCGACGACAAGCGCACCATGCGCCCGACGATCAAGGCCTACGAGGCCTCCGTCAAGGCGCTCGCCGAAGCTCGCGGCGCCGCCGACGCGAAGAAGGGCGACCCCTTCAAGGCGGCCGCCGCCGTCGCCGCGGTCTCCGCCGGCCTCGACCAGCTCTGGGTCAAGCTCCAGAACGACCGCGACGCCTACGCGGAGGTCGTGCGCAGCCTCAAGGCCGCCGACGCCCAGCTCGACTCCGCCGCGCGCCTGGCGCGGGATTCGCAGTCCGACGGCATCGCCGACAGCCCCGCAATCACGAGCGCATTAAGGGACCTCGCTAATCTCAAGTCCTCGTACGCTTCCGCGGCCTCCTCGTCCCAGGCCGACCACGGCGATTGGCCGACGATCGACCGCGAAGCGGATCGAATCGCCAGCGAGGCGGCGCACGTCGCCGCGTCGCTCAAGGGTGAATTAGCCGCCGCCGCCCGCGCCACGGATAAGATATCGAGCGCCGCCTCCCAGGTCCGCGAGGCGACTAATTGGACGGGCTCGTACGGAGTGTCGGTCCCCGGCTCCCCCGGCTCCGGGTCGCTGAACTCGGCGAAATCCGCCCTCAATAACGGTGATTACGAAGGCGCTATCCGTTACGCCGAAGCCGCGCGCAGCGCGGCAATTTCAGCCATCCAAACCGCCGAGGCTGAAGTGTCTCGCCGCAGGCGCGAAGAAGAAGCCGAGCGCCGTCGCCAGGAAGAAGCCCGGCGCAGGCGCCAGCAGGAAGAGGACGACCGCCGCCGCCGAAGCGAAGAGGATCGTCGCCGCTCGTCGGGCGGCTCCAGCGGCGGCGGCTCGAGCTGGGGCGGTTCCAGCTCCGGCGGCGGGTCCTCGAGTTGGTAACAGGCATTTTCAAAAGGACCAAGTTTTCCCCATTGCCTCCAGCGCTGGAGGTAATGGGGAGCTTTCTTGCCTTTTTGATAATGCTGTCCGCCGCGGCGCCAGCCGCGGCGCAGGTACGAGTCGGTATGGTCGTTCAGCCCCCGTCGACACCTTCGGTCCCGGTCGTCGGAATGACCCGTCTTGACGCATCCCAAACGTCGTTGCCGTTGATGTCGATGTCGTTATCCCCCAGCCTTTCGGCCCCCTCCGTTTCCCCCACGCCGAATGCCGTTGTTCTGCCTGTCCTGCCGCACCCTTCCGTTGCCGTTAATAATCCGTCGCCTTCGCCGTTGTCGTTATCCGTCGCGCCGGCGGCCTCCAAAGCCGCTGAGATTCGGGCCGAAGCCGCCAAAGCCGTCGCCGATTGGAAGTCGTCTCGCAATATCGCCGAGTCCGCGAAATCCGCCGCTCATTCCGTTGCCGCGGATAATCCGTCCATCCAGCTCGATGCGCTCTTTGACGGCTCGATGCCGACCTCGCGCGAAGTCCTCTCCCGCGCCTCCTCCCTCGGCCATTCCGGGGCCGTTCTCGCCCAGGCTCTCTCCGATTCCCAGTCCCCCGCCGACGCCGCGTCCCGGCTATCGACGTTAGGCGTCCTCGGATCAAAGGAATCCGCCCTCGCCGTTTCTCAAGAAGACGAGTTCCGCTTCTTGTTGACCCGCCTCTGGCGCAAGACCTCGTCCGCCCTCGCCCCCGCGTTCGAGGTCGACGAGTCCTTCCGCGTCCCCGCCCTGAAGGTCGAGCGCGAGGGCGTCGTCTACTTCGTGCACGGCGTCGCCCACGGCCAGTACGGCGCCCCGCGCCGCTCCGCCGTCCTTTCGCTCGTTCGACGCGTCCAGGCCGCCGGCCGCGCGCTGTACTCCGAACAGAACCTCCCCGCCTATTATGGATACAAGGCCGGCCTCGAAACCCTCGACCACCCCGCCGCCGCCGGCGCGCCCGCGACGGTCGTCCCCGCCGCCCCGGGCTACACGCGCGCGTCGCTTCTGATCAAGCGCGCCATCGACTGGGCCGTCGCGCCCGGCTCCGCCCTCGCCGTTCTGGCCTGGACGCTCGCCTCCCCCGCGTCGGTTTTCGCCTGGGTCCTCCTGCCGGCGGCGGGCGGGCTCGCCTGGCTCGTCCTGACCGGAGGCCTTCCCCTGATGGCCTGGCGCCGCCGCCGCCTCGCCGCGGCCATGCGCGCCGCCGGCCTGAGCGACATCGCCGAGCAGTACGCCGACGAGGCCGAGCACTTCTTCACGGCCAAGCCCGACCTCGCCGTCCTGCGCGGCCTCGAGCTGCCCCAGCCCCTGGGCGCCTCGGCCGATCCGCTCTCAGTCCGTTCGCGCGCCATCGCCGACGCCGTCACCGGCGACGCCGCGGCCTCGGGCGCGCGCGCCGTGCACCTGGTCGTCGGCCACCTGCACGCCCACGAGGTCGCCGCGCGCCTGGCCTCGGGGCCCAGACGCCAGGCGCCGGGGTCCCAGATTTCCTAGGCCCATTAGATTCCTGAAATGACACCCAAAGTCTCATCTCTTTTTCGACGTCGCGCGATAGAATAAGCCCCGCAGCCAATTCCCGGAGGTTCACTTAGATGTTAAAGAAGTCACTCGCCTCGATCGTGTCGGCCGCCGTCCTCGTGGCCGGCCCCGGAAACCTCACCTTGACGGCGGCGGCGCAGACGATGGCGCGCGGCCCCGTCACCGGAGTTTCCGTGACCCCGACGATCGGAACCGGGCTTCACAGCCCCCTTCCCGGCGCTTCCTCCTTTAACATCCCGGCGCTGGCCCCGGGCGCCATGCTGGCCCCCGCCTTGACCGCCGCGCCGAGCCCCGCCCTCCCGGTCCCCGTCTCGCTGGCCCCGGTCCCCGCCTCGCTCGCCGCCAAGCCCGTCTCCGCCGCCGCGAAGGCCCTGCCCGCCGCGATCAAGGGCTCACCGCTGTCCGTGATCGAGTCCCGGGACGCCAAGGTCGGCGTCGCCGAGAAGGGCGCCGCCCTCGACGCGCTGTTCGAGAATTCCTCGGCCGAAGGCCGCGCGGCCCTCGAGGTGCTCGGCCGCTCCGCCGCCTCCGTCGAAACCCCCCTCGCCCGCTCCGCGTCCGTTTCCGCCAAGTCGCGCGCCTCGATCGAGCGCGCCGCCCTCGAGAAAGGCCGCGCGGCCGGCTCGCTGGCCGACCTGGGCAACCTCGTCAAGCGCGCCTGGAACGCCGTCCTCGGGATGCTCGGCATCGGCGTCAAGAAGCTCGAGACCCCCGAGGTCATGGCCCAGCGCATCGTCGACCAGCTTAACGCCGCCAAGCCCGTTTACAACCGCAAGGTGCAGGAGGCCTCGACGCTCGTCGAAAAGCTCAAGCTTCAGGCGGAAGGCGAGACCGCCAAGGTCGCCGAGCTCGAGCGGGGCATCACCGCGCTTCTCTCCGACTCCGACCCGGCCAACGACATCATGGCCTCGGGCATGATCAACCAGCAGAAGACCCTCAACGCGTCCATCGCCTCCACCAACGAGCAGATCGGCCTCGCCGAGGCGACCCTCGCGTCTATCAAAGAAGAGCGCGCGCGCTTCTTCTCCGAGCGCGAGGAAACCATCGCCAAGATCCAGGCCGGCCTGACCAAGTCCAAGGCGGCGGAGATCCAGAAGCAGATCGCCGTGCTCAAGGGCGGCTTCCAGGTCGGAGACCTCAAGGACAACATGGACCGCTTCGAGGACGCGGTCAACGACAAGGTGGCCGACGCCAAGGGCACCGCCGACTCCGTGGAGAGCAACCCCGACCAGATCCTCAAGAAAGCCAAGGACTCCCTCAAGTCGCAGGAGATCAAGGACGAGCTCGCCCGCCGCAAGGCCGCCATCGAGCAGGCCAAGAAGGACAAGGGCGCGGCGGGCGGCGGCGTCGCCCTCGGCGCGCTGAAGGCCGTCGGCATAGGCGTCAACGTCGCGATGGCCGTCTGGGCCGGCCTGAACACCGGCTGGATCGCGGCCCTGCTGGCCGCCTCCTCCGTGATGAGCGTCGTGATCCCCTTGGGCGGCGCCGGCGCCATCGCCGCGGGCGTGTTCGCCGAGAAGGTCATGAAGACCTCGGGCGCCAAGACCGCGGGCATCGCGCTGCTCGGCGGCGTGCTCGGCTTCGGCCTCGGCGTCGCCGCGGTCGGCTTCGCCGGCTACGTCGGCTTCACCGTCGCCTCCACCACCGCCGCGCTCGTCTTCGGCGGCGTCGCGCTGGCCTCGAGCCTGCTCGGCGAGGCGTTCAAGCACATCTTCAAGAAGGACAAGCCCGCCGCGGACGACAAGACCGCCGCCGGCGGCCTTCTCCTGGAGCTCGGCATCGGCGCCGCCGTGATCGCGGCGATCGCCTTGGTCTCCAAGCCCTTCCGCAACATCCTCGCGCGCGCGTGGAACGCGGCGTTGGGCATCTTCGGCCTCGGCGTCAAGAAGCTGGAAACGCCGGAAGTCATGGCTCAGCGCATCATCGATCAGCTGAACGCCCAGAAGCCGGTGTACAACCGCAAGGTTCAGGAAGCCTCCACGTTGGTCGAAAAGCTCCGCCTGCAGATCGAGAAGCAGTCCGCGCAGTCCGCCGAGCTCGACCGCTCGGTGACGGCCATTCTTTCCGACAGCGATCCGTTGAACGACGTCATGGCCGAGTCTTTGCTCAACCAGAAGAAGACGGTCGACGCGTCCACGCTGCTGACCCAGGAACAGCTGACCATCTCCGAAAAGACGCTGGTTTCCATTAAAGAGGAGCGCGCGTCGTTCTTCTCCGAGCGCGAGGAGATGCTGGCCAAGATCCAGGCCGGGCTGACCAAGTCCAAGGCCGCGGAGATCCAGAAG
>JAKFCD010000073.1:0-54807 GCA_036676805.1 Elusimicrobiota bacterium | reverse complement strand
GGCGGCGCCCTCGAGCTCTCGAAGAGCCGGCTCGCCTTGGCGCTCGGCCTGGGGCTGTGGACGCGCGCCCTCGCCTCGGGGTTCGCCGGCTCGCTCGTCGACCGCTTCGGCGCCCGGCGCGCCCTGCGGGACGCGTCGGCGGGTTCCGCCGGCGCCGCCGCCGGCCTCGGGCTGCTGTTCCTCGGCGGGCGCGAGGGCTCGCTGTTCGTCGCCGTCGCGATCCTGCACGCCGCCGTGTGCTACTTCGCCGCCTTCGCGCTGCCGGCCGCGGCGAGGCTCAACGCCGTCCGCCTGGAGCCCGAGCTCCGCGGCCGCCACGCCGGCCTCTACGGCGCGCTCGCCTTCCCGGCCGAGCTCCTCGCCCTCCCGGCCGGACTCTGGCTCGCCGGGCGCCTTCCCGCCGAGGCCTTCGTCTTCCTTCCCGCGGGGGCCGCCCTGCTCGCCCTCGGCGCGGCGTTGACAGGCCCCTCCGAGGCGCGCGACGAGGAGCCCGGGCCCGGCTTCGCGGAGCTGCGCGTCCTCGCGTGCCGGGCGCAGATTCTCGTGCCGGCGGCGCTCGAGGGCTGCTCCGGAGCCGTGCGCTGGGGGCTGCTGGGCTGGTCGGCCCAATTCCTGAGCGAGGTTCACCACATCCGTCCCGGAGGGCCGCTGTTCCTCACGGCGCTCGCCTCGGTCGCGGCCGGGGCCTTCCTCGGGCCCGCCGCGGGCGGGTACCTGTCGGACAAGGGCTTCCGCGGACGCCGGGCGCCCGCCGCCTTCGCTCTGTTCGCGGCCATGGCCGCGGCTCTGGTCGGGCTCGGCCGGGCGCTGGAGCCCGGCTCGGCCGTCGCCTTGCTCGGCGCGGCCTGCGGCGCGGCGTTCGGCGTCCACGCCCTGCTCAGCGGCGCGGCCGCGATGGACGCCGGCGGCCGGCGCTCCGCCGGCGCGGTCTCGGGCCTGCTCGACGGGGTGCATCACGCCGCGGGAGGCCTTTCCATTCTGCTCGTCGGCACGCTCGTCGACCGCGGCGGCTGGGGCTCCTGGACCGCGGTGCTCCTCCCCTTCAGCCTGTTCGGCGCGGCAGCGTCGCTCGCGCTGGCCTGGCTCAGGGCTGAAGCTCGGGATCCTTCCCTTTGACGAGCTGAGCGGCGGGCGCCTGACGCTTCTTCGGCACCGCGTGCCAGATCTTCAGCGAGAGGGCGAACCCGATCAGCGCGAAGGGCACGAGGAAGATCGGCCACCAGAACCAGTTCGACGCGATCTTCGCCGCGTCGCCCGTCGGCGTGATCGAGCCGATGATGACGGACTGCAGGCCCGTGCCGAGATACACCATGCCGTCGACGATGCCCACGGCCGCGCCCGCGTTCTTGGCGCCGCCGAAGTCCGTCGTCGAGGTGCCCGACAGGATGCCGTGCACGCCGATGACCGCCATCGACATCACGATCACCGCGCCGCCCGCCCACCACAGGTTGCCGTCGAGGGTGAAGGCCAGAAGCACCGCGCACAGCGCCATCACGCCGTAGAGCACGCCCGCCATCGGCGCGCGCCGCGACTGGAAGAGCCGGTCCGAGCCCCAACCCGTCAAGATGGCGCCGGTCACGCCCGCGAGGAACAGGACCATGCCCCAGTTCTGGGGCACCCAGAAGGTCTTCTTGAACCCGACCTCGGCCGCGAACAGCGGATACCAATGCATGATCCCGTTGCGCAGGATGCCCGAGCAGAACTCGATGCCGCAGACGACGATGAGCACCGGATGGGTGACGATCTTCTTGAAGACCTGCATGACCGGCAGGCGCTTGCCGTCGTGGGAAAGCGCCTCCTCGCCGGTGTCGAAGTCCTTGAAGCCGGCCTCGCCCGGGGAGTCGCAGAGGTACTTGTACATGACGACCCAGGTCACGGCCAGCAGGAACGCCGGCGCGAAGAACAGCCACCAGTTCTGGTTCACGCCGGTGGCGCTCGGCAGGAAGAAGTGGGCGATGCTCGCCCACACCCCGAGCTTGGCGGGCAAGGCCGCCCGGGTCGCCTCGACGATGGCGAAGCCCCAGTCGAAGGCGAAGAGGATGCCCAGGGAGATCATGATGCCGAACATCGTCGAGAACGTCCCGCGCTCGCGCACGTGGAACCACGGGGCCTTGACGGTCACGATGGCGACGGCGCCGTAGCTCTGGAAGTGCATGTTGGCCGCGTACAGGATCATGAACATCCAGAACAGGGAGATGTTCCAGCCCCAGTTTCCCATGCCGTACAGCGCCAGGCCCATGACCGCGTTGACGATGAGCGCGCCGCCGGTGCCCACGAGCATCGCGTTGCGCCCGCCGAGCTTGTCGGTCAGGGGGCCGGACGCGAGGAAGGAGAAGCCGTACACCCACGCGCCGACGGCGAAGATCGTCCCGAACTGCGCCTTCGTCATCAGGGCGTCGCCCAGCGCGCTCTTGGCGACGGTCAGGTTGTAGCGCCCCATATAAAGGAAGGCGTAGGCCAGGCCCATCGGGACCCAGTTGAGGGCGCGGCGAAAGCGGTACTCGGCGGAGTGTCGCGGATAATCCATGGGTGAAATCATACAATAGAAACATGAAATCCCAATCTACCGGTCATGTGACGCAGAAGGAGCTGCTCGACGGGCTGCTGGCCGCGGTCGAGGCGGCCGCGAAACGCGCGACCGCCATCGTCGTCTTCGACCTCGACGACACCCTTTTCTCGACCGCCGACCGCCACCTGCGCATACTCGCGGAGTTCGCGGCGCTCATCGAGTCCCAGGACGCCCGGTCGGCGGGCATCCTGCGCGCGATCGCGCGCGAGAAGCTGCGCTACTCGATCGCCGACACCGCCAAGGACCACGGCCTCGAGGAGAAGCTCGGCAAGGACCTGCGCGACTTCTGGTTCGCGCGCTTCTTCAAGAACCCCTACCTCCTCGAGGACTCCATCATCGCCGGGGGTCCGGAGTACGCCGCCGAGGTGATCGCGCGGGGGGGCAAGGCCTTCTACATGACGGGCCGCGACGAGGGCATGCGCGAGGGCACCGAGGCGTCCCTGCTGCGCCACCGCTTTCCCGAGCCCGACGGCAAAGGGGCGACGCTCGTGCTCAAGCCGAGCTTCGACACCCCCGACTTCGCCTTCAAGAACGAGGCCCTGCACAAGATCGCCGAGCTGGGGGAGGTCGTCGGCTCCTTCGAGAACGAGCCCGCGCACGTGAACATGTTCGTCGAGCGCTTCCCGAAGGGCCGCCACTTCCTGCTCGAGACCAAGCACTCCGGACGCCCCGTCGAGCTTCTCGCCGGCGTGCACCGCATCAAGGACTTTCGCCGCTAGCGGCGACTATCCTCAAGGGCTAGTCCCGACTGTTTCCGGAAACAGTTCAGCGCGCGGGCAGATTCTCGGCCAGAAAACGCAGGACATTGCCGCCCATGACCAGCGCGATGTCCTTTTCGGGCATGCCCCGCTCGAGCAGCGCCTGGGTGAGCAGCGGCAGGCCCGAAGCGTCGAACGGCTGCGCCACGGCCCCGTCGAAGTCCGAGCCGAGCGCGACATGGCGCGCGCCGGCGACCTTGGCGGCGTGGACGATCGCGCGGGCCGCCGCGTCCGCGTCGTCTCCGCAGGTCGCGATCCTCCAGAAGCCGATCGCGATCAGCCCGCCCTTCGCGGCGATGCGCCTCAATTGATCGTCGCTCAGATTGCGCTCGTTGGGACAGGTCCCGCGCACACCCGTATGGGACACGACCGGAGGCGTCTTCCCGTGCTTCAGGACATCGTCGATGAGCGCCGGGGACGCGTGGGCGAGGTCCACGATCATCCTTCTTTCCTCGAGCGCCGCCAGCGCTTCGCGGCCGAACTCGGTCAGGCCGGCGCGGCTCGTGCCGTGCGCCGAGCCCCCGGCCTCGTTGTCGACGAAATGGGTCAGGCCGACCATGCGCACGCCCATGCGGTAGAGCTCCTCGACGTTCTCGACTTTGCCGTCGAGGGCCTGGGCGCCCTCGACCGAGAGCAGCCCGGCGACCGTGCCCGTGCCGCGCGCGGCCAGATACTCCCGCAGGTCCTCGCGCGTCCGGACGGCGACGAGGCGGCCGCCGGAGCGCTTCACCGCCGCCTCGAAGGTCCCCGCCTGATGGCGCGCGCGCTCGAGCCGGCTCGTCCAGGTCCTTCGAGGCCAGCCCGAGGCGACGGCGAGCGCGGTGATCAGGTCTCCCCGCCCCGCGTCGTTGCTCTTGATGTTGATGCCCATGGGCGCATGGGTGACGATCGAGAAGACCTGAAGCGCCGCGCCGCCGTCGACGAGGCGGGGGACGTCCGCGTGCCCGTGGGCGCCGCGCTCGAGCAGGTCGCGGCCCCAGAGCAGCGGATCGGCGTGCATATCCGCGACCGGCAGGCGCCCATGGAGCTCTCGCGCCTGCGGCGACACCGCGTAGGGCGGACGCGCCCGGACCTTGTTGACCCGGCGCTCGGCCCGGCTCGTCACGAAGCTCCCGGCGGAGGCGGGCAGGGCGAGGAGCCCGGCGCACAGCGCCGCGAAGGCGATCACTTTCCGAGCAGGTCCGCGAAGAACTTCTTCCGGTTGGGCACCGCGTGATACGCGGCGACCTTGTCGAGGGTCGCGATAAGCGTGATATAGGTGCCCGCGTCGAAATAAACGCCGTGCTTGTGCAGCACGCTCATCACCCGCGCCTGGTCTTTTTTAAGAAGCTCGAGCAAGGTGGGCAGCTTCTTTTTGACGGCTACGCCGCCGTGCTTTCTTTTTGCCATTCAAAAGGTCCTTTGGGGAAATTCATAGCAAGCCTAACAGCAGTGTCGATGTCCGATTTGCCGGCGGTACCCTCGGAAACAAGTCGTTCAGCTTCTAATATGATGGCTCCTGCAAGGTTACTCCAAACATCTTTTGCCGTTAAAATGCTTCCCGGTGGAAGGCCGTTGAGGGCCGACGGGTTCTCCCCGATAATCTTTCCGTTGTCGTATACATAGAAGCCCTTCCCCGCCTTCCGCCCAAGCTCGCCCGCCCCCACGAGCTTCTTCTGGAGGGCGGGCGGCGCAAATCTTTCCGGTCTTCCCAGAGCCTCATAAATGGCCGTCGTAATGGCCAGGTTCGTGTCCAACCCGATCAAATCCATGAGTTCAAATGGCCCCATCGGCACGCCGCCAATGCCTCGAGCTCCCTCATCAACGGCGGCGCAGCTCGTCTGTGAATTCACCATCCGTTGTGCCGTCACGTAGTATGGCCTCATCACGCGGTTGACGATGAACCCCGGCACGTCTTTCACATCGACAGGCGTCCGCCGCAGGCCCATCAACAGGAACTCCCAAGCCGCTTGAAACGCCTCAGGCGATGTTTTATCGGTTCTTATCATCTCGACCAATTTCATCGCGACGGGAGGATTGAAGAAATGCACCCCCATGGTCCGCTCCGGCGAGCGGGCCCTCTTCATGATTTCCGCGACCGACAACGACGAGGTATTCGTGGCGAGCAGCGCGTCCGGACAGATCTCGGACAGCCGTTTAAAAAGGTCCTGCTTCAGCTCCAGCATCTCGGGCGCCGCCTCGATCACGAGATCCGCCCCGGCGAGGTCGTCGATCTCCGCCACCGCCGAGACCGAGTGAAACGCCCGCTCCGCCTGCTGCGTCGAGAGCTTTCCCTTGAGGACCGCCGTATCGAACGATTTTTTCAGCTTGGC
Organism: Elusimicrobiota bacterium; assembly: GCA_036676805.1. Taxonomy (GTDB): domain Bacteria; phylum Elusimicrobiota; class Elusimicrobia; order UBA1565; family UBA9628; genus GWA2-66-18. The sequence continues at coordinate 49,168 of JAKFCD010000073.1, read as the reverse complement.
CGGCAGTGCCGCCAAGGCCGCGGGCATCGCATCGTGGACCTTAACTGAAAAACCGGATTGGACGCATAGCTGAGCAATGCCTAATCCCATCGTGCCCGCTCCGACGACCGCCACGCGCTGGATCATCGGGGAAGGATACCGCCGTCGGGAAACCTTGTCAATGAGGCCACAGGACGCCCTTGAGGAACAGCGCCGCCTCGCGCGCTTGAGCGGAAAAGATCCAGACCGCGACGTTGGCGCAGACCCACCCGCCGGCCCAGACGCGAAAGCGCGCGGCGCCCGCCGCCTCCGCCGCCGCCCTCATGCCCGTGACGGCGAGCAGGACGATGAAGGGGGCGACGCCCTGGCGATAGCGCGAGACGGGGCCGCCGAAGAAGATGAATACGGAGATCGAGCACAGGACGGCCGCGGCGAGGGGCAGGAGCTCCCGGCGGCGCGCGGCCTCGCGCAGGCCGAGCAGGAAGAACGGAGCGAGTGCCACGTAGGTCCAGTCGTACTCCGGCAGGAAGGGATAGAGGATGGTCGCCAGGTTGAACAGGTACGACTTGACGATCTGCGGCCAGGTCAGGCGCCCGGCCAGCTCGCGGTAGGCCCTCGCCATGTCCTTCTCGCGCTCGAGCTCGCTCAGAGCGGCGGGCGCCTCATAGCGGCCCTCGGGTGCCAGGCCCTGCCGCTCGGCGGGCAGAAGCAGGCCCAGGTACTTGACGTTCTGCCCGACCGAGCTCGCGGGCATGAAGGTCCCGAAATGAGCGAAATTGCGGCCGACCCACAGGCCCGTGATCAAGCCGAAGACGGCCAGGACGGCAAGCGAATCCTTGCGGGTGAATTTCGGGAAGAGCCAGGGCAGCAGAAGAGCCGTTGCCAGGATGTAGGGAAGCGGCTCGGGACGGACGAGGTAGAGGAGCGCGGAGAGCGCGGCGAAGGCGGCCGCGCGGCGGCGCGGCTTCCAGGACGGGCGATACAGGGCCCACGCGGAGAGCGCGAGAAGAAATCCGAAAAGGCCCTCGCTCGCGGGATAGGCCGCCGGGGCGATCATGCCGTGGTAGAGCGCCGCCGAGAGCCCGCAAACGAGCGCCCAGCCCTCGGGCATGAAGCGCCGCGCGAGATCGAGCAGCAGCACGCAGGTCAACGCGCCCAGGAGGCATTGAACCGCGATGACGGCCTCGGGAGAGGCGCCGAAGACGAGGCGCAGCCCGGCGAGGAATAAGGGGTAGCCCGGCATGCGCGAGGCGGCCTCGCCGTTGGGCCCGAGATAGCGGCCGGTCTCGACGAGGCTGCGCGCGAAGGCGTCGTACTCGAGCGCGTCGCCGACGAGGGGGAGCGTGCCCTGAAGACGCCAGAAGCCGAGCCGCGCCGCGAGCGCGGCGGCGAAGACGCCCGCCGCCGCTTTCATGCCTTGAGGCGGCCGGAGCGCCAGGCCTCGATGGGAAACGCCACGCAGCCGAGAAGGGGAACGATCGTCGTGAAGAAGCCCGAGAGCATGCCGGGGGCCAGGGCGCGCGTGAGGATCACGCACATCTCCTGGAACATCCAGAACCCGCCGAGCGCGAGGAAGAAGAAGAGCGCGTTCGCGCGCAGCACGCGCGCGCCGAGCAGCAAGGCGCCGAGGGCGCCCGCGGACTCGCCGCGGCGGGCGGCCGCGATCGAGGAGACCGCGCCCAAGGCGAAGGCCGCGAGCTTGCCCGCGGCGAGAATGAGGTAGAGGCCGCCCATCGAGGCGGCCTGGGGCACGTCCGCCCGCAGAAGCCAGTACGCGACCGGCGTGGTCAGGGCGCCGAAGACGAGCAGGAGCGGATAGGGGATCGCGTACAGCGCCCCGGTCGCGGCCAGGCGCCTGGGGTCCAGGCTGCGGCCGTCGCCGAGCCACAGCTCGGCGAACAGCGCCGTCACGACCACGGTCAGCGCGACGGCGAGCACGGACTTGACCGCCATCGAGCCGGGCGCGCCCGGCGAGAGCAGGGACAGGACGTTCTGGCCGAGCATCCCCAGCAGCGGGGGCACCAGCAGCCACGGACGCGCCAGCGCGCGGTCTCGGACCTCGGTCAGGAGAAGACCCGCCGTCATCCGGGGATGAAAGGCTCTTCGGACATCTTCGCCGCCACCGGCGTCCAGGCGGGGACCTTGAGGCCGAACTTCGCGGCCTTGTCCTTGATGTCGGCGGCGAAGGCCTGGCGGACCTCGTCGTTGTCGCGCTTCTTCAGACCGTACTTGCGGTAGAGCGCGTTTTTCGGCGAATGGGCGCGGCCGAAGATGTTCATCGTGCGCGGGTACCACTTGTCGAACGCGGCCTGCAGGTCGTCGTGGGTCTTGGGGTCCTCGGAGAGCTTCTTGGCCCACTGGTCGCCGTGCGCCATGTGCATCTCCTCTTCCTTGAAGATGCCCTCCATCCCGTCGCACCAGGGCTTGTAGGAGCAGTCGAGGGAGTCCTCGAGCTGATGGCCCGCGCCGCGGTCCATGCAGAAGTTGAACATGATGAAGTCGTACCAGGTGTCGATGGGGTAATAGAAGATGTTGACGCGCTTGTCGTCCGCGGCCCGGAGCGTCCCGATGTCGTCGGCGTCCACCCGCAGGTTGAAGTTGTGCGTCTTGTAGTACTCGTCGACGTCGACGCCCATGCCCTCCAGGAGCCGGTACATCACGCGCGCGTGACGGACCTCGTCCTTGACGATCTGCGCCACCTGCAGCGTCTCCTTGATGTCGGGAGACTTCTGGATCCACGGCACGTAGCCGAACGCGCCGGCGAGCTCGGAGTCGGCCTGCATCGACATCAGGTTCGTGAGGTGCTCGCGGTACTCGTCGCTCATCTCGGAGAGCTCGGTGATCTTCTGGCCTTTGGCGATTTTCGCGAGCAGCTTCTCTTCGCGGATGCGGTTGGGTTCGAGGGTCATGTCATTCTCCTTTGAACTGCGCGGGGCGCTTCTCGAGGAAGGCGCTGACGCCTTCGGCATGATCTTTTGTCTTTCCTAAAATTTCTTGAAGTTGGGCTTCATATTCCATCTGCTCGTCGAGCGATGGGGCCTCTAACGAGCGGTTGATGGCGCGCTTCGTCAAGGCCAAGGCAAGCGGCGGCATCTTGACGAGCTCGGCGGCGAGCAGCTGCGCCTCGACGAGGACGAACTCGGCGGGGACGACCTTGTTGACGAGGCCGCAGGCGAGGGCCTGCTCCGCGGTGACGGGCTTGGCGAGCCACATGTGCTCGAGGGCCTTGGAGTAGCCGAGAAAGCGCGTCAAGGAGTAGGTCATGCCGGAGTCGGGGACGAGGCCGACCCGCACGAACGCGTTGAGGAAGGTCGCCTTCTCGGCGCACACCTTCAGATCGGTCGCGAGGATGATGCTGGCGCCGGCGCCCGCCGCCAGGCCGTTGACGGCGCCGATGACGGGCTTTTCCAGCTTGCGAATTTGAGCGACCAGCGGATTGAAGTGGTCCCTCAGTTCATCCCCGAGCGAGAAGGACTTCACGCTTTGCCGTTTTTTCAGATCGCCGAGGTCGGCGCCGGCGCAGAAGGCGCGGCCGCTCGCGGTGAGGATGACGGCCTTGACGGCCTTGTCCGAGGACGCCTGCTTCAGCGCGTCACGAATGCCCTTCATCATGGCGAGGGTCAACGCGTTGAGGACGTCGGGACGATTGAGCGTGAGGGTGAGAACGCCGTCCTTCCGCTCGATCAGGAGTTCTTGGGTCGTGGTCTGGGTCATTTTATTGGCATTCCACCGGTGGAAATTTGGGGATAAGTCACTTTCCGGTCCAGACGGGCTTGCGTTTTTCGGCGAAGGCGGCCATGCCCTCTTTCTGGTCCTGCGAATCGAATAAACGGAAGAAAGACTGGCGCTCGAATTCCAGACCTTCCGACAGCTTCGAATCAACGGCGATCCGGACTGAAGCTTTCGCCGCCTGCACGGCGAGCGGCGGTTGAGCGGCGATGGCGTGGGCCAATTTTTTTGCTTCGCTTAAAAACGATTCCAACGGCACGACCTTGTTCACCAAACCGAACGACAGGGCTTCGCGCGCGCTGAGCTTTCGGCCCGTGAGGTTCATCTCCATGGACAGCTGCTTGCCCACGGCCTTGGTCAACCTCTGGGTGCCTCCGGCGCCGGGCATGACGCCTATCAACACCTCCGGCTGGCCGAAAACGGCGGTTTCCGACGCGATGATCATGTCGCACGCCATCGCCAGCTCGCAGCCGCCGCCCAGGGCGAAGCCGGAAACGGCGGCGATGATCGGCTTTTTCAGGTTCCCTATTCGGTCCCAATTCGACAGGTGGCGCGCGAGCTGCTTTTCGGCGGCTTCGCCGCCGGCGATACCTTTCATCTCGCCGATGTCGGCGCCGGCGGCGAAGGCGCGGGGGAGACCCGCCAAGACCATGGCGTGGATGCTTGGATCCCGATCAAAACCGCCCAAGGCCTCCACCACGGCGTCCATCACGGAGATAGACAACGCATTTAAAGCCGACGGGCGATTGAGCGTGACGATCCCGATCTTATCGTCAATCTCGACCAACACCTCGGCGGCGGCGACGGTCATCAGTTGAGATCCACCCAAACCGATTTCAGGGACGTATAGTTCTCCAAGGCGTACTGGCCCTTCTCTCTTCCATACCCGCTCTGCTTGACGCCGCCCCACGGCGCCGCCGCGTCCACGAAGTGGTAGCAGTTGATCCAGACCGTGCCGGCCTTGAGCTTGGCGGCGGCCTGATGGGCCTTCTTGACGTCCTTGGTCCAGACGGCGGCCACGAGGCCGTAGTCGCTGGAGTTCGCGCGGGCCATGACCTCGTCGATCGTGTCGAAGGGCATCACCGCGACGACGGGCCCGAAGATCTCCTCGCGGGAGATCTTCATCTCATCCTTGACGCCGCCGAACACAGTGGGCTGGACGAAATACCCCGGGCCCGCGGCGGCCGCGCCGCCGGAAAGCAGCTGCGCGCCTTCTTTTTTCCCGGATTCGATGTACGACAAGACCCGATCGCGCTGCTCGGCGGACACCAGCGGGCCCATGTGCGTTTTAGGGTCCAAAGGATTACCCTGTCTCACCGTCTTGGCCCGCTCGGCGAGAGCCGCCACCATTTTGTCGTACGCCGGTCTTTCGATAAATACGCGCGAGCCCGCGGAGCAGCACTGGCCCTGGTTGTAGAAGATGCCCATGAAGATGCCCTTCGCCGCGGCGTCGAGGTCGGCGTCGGCGAACACGATGTTCGGGGACTTGCCGCCCAGCTCCATGGAGATGCGCTTCATGTTGCCCGCGGAGGCCTTCACGACCTCGCGGCCGACCTCGGTGGAGCCGGTGAAGGTCACCTTGTCGATCTGCAAGTGCCGGGCGATCGCCGCCCCGGCCGTGGGTCCGAAGCCAGGCACCACGTTCACGACGCCGGCAGGCACGCCCGCCTCGAGAAGCAGCTCTCCCAGCCAAAGCGCGCTGAGCGGCGTTTGTTCGGCCGGCTTGAGGACGATCGCGTTGCCGCAGGCCAGGGCCGGCGCGAGACGCTCGACCGCCATCAGAAGGGGGAAGTTCCACGGAATGATCGCTCCCACCACCCCGACGGGCTCCCGGACCGTGTAATGGAGGAACTTGGCTCCCGGAAAATACGGGACCGAGACCGGGGTGGTCTCGCCGTGGATCTTGGTGGGCCAGCCCCCGAAGTAGCGCAGCAGGCCTATGGCCAGCGGCAGGTCTCCGTTCTTGGCCTCGCGGATGGGCTTGCCGTTGTCGAGGCTCTCGAGCTGGGCGAAGGCCTCGGCGCGGGCCTCGAGCAGGTCGGCGGCCTTGTGCAGCACCTTCTCGCGCTCGGCGGGGGACATCTTGGACCAAGGCCCCTCGAGCGCCGCCCTCGCGGCGGCGACGGCGCGGTCGACGTCGGCCGCGTCCGCCTCGGCGACGGCCCCCAGCGCCTCGCCGGTGGCCGGGTTTAGGACGTCGAAGGTCTTGCCCGAGGCGGCGTCGGCGGGCTTGCCGTCGATGAGGAGCTTATGGACCTGACGCGACAGGAATTCCTTGAGAAGGGGGTGGACTTCGGGCATCGTGGCGGTGCTCATTCGGCCTCCGGGTCTCGTCGAGCGGCTGGCGATTATTCAACCAAATTCAAAGCGCGTTGACACCCGGGTCGCCGGGCGATAAACTACGCCGTGCTCGCCGCCGCCCTGCTGCTGCTCCTCGCCCCTTCCGTCCGCGCCGAGACTTGCCTGTCGCGCGTCGCGTCGCGGATCACGTCTCTGCGCGCCTCCTTCCCGAGCCTCGACGGCCTGAACCTGGTCCTGGAGACCTTTTCCTCGAAGGAGGACTTCTACCGCGCGCGCCCGCGCCGCGCATGGCGGGCTCCGCGGGACCGCGTCTACGCCGTGCTGCTCAACGCCGCGGTCTGCGACGACCCGCCTCCCGCCGAAGCGGAGACGGCGATCCTGGCCCACGAGCTCGCCCATCTCGAGGCGTACGCGGCGATGAGCCGGAGGGATTTGATTAGACTCGGCTGGGCCTACGCGGCCCACCCGGGAGGAAAGTCCGTCGAGGCCTTCGAAAAGGCGGCCGACGACGCCGCCGCCGGGCACGGTCACGCCGAGGGCCTCGCGCGGTACCGCGAGTGGCTGTATCCGCGCGTGACGCCCAAAGCCGCCGCGCGCAAAAAGAAGCTGTACCGCACGCCGGAGGAGCTTCGCTCCGCCCATTGTTGCGGCCGAGCACCGGGGGCTTGACAGCTCAATAGACTCTGGATATAATTAATCCGTTGATAATTATTATCCACAAGGAGCGTCCATGATCCGCCTGCTCGCCGCCGTCCTTCTCGCCGCCTGCGCCGCGCCCGCTCTCGCCTTCGACGGCCCCGAGTACCCGTATCCGGTCCCGCTCGGCCTGCAGCCGCCCGACGTGCCCGCGGACAATCCCGTCACCGACGCGAAGGCGGACCTCGGCAAGCGGCTGTACTTCGACAAGCGCCTCTCGCGCGACGGCACCGTCTCGTGCGCGACGTGCCACGCGCCCGAGAAGGGCTGGACCGACCAGGCCCCGGTGTCGACCGGCATCAAGGGGCGCAAGGGCGGAATCTCCGCGCCGACCGTGCTCAACGCCGCGTACATGGAGTTCCAGTTCTGGGACGGCCGCGCCGGGAGCCTCGAGGAGCAGGCCAAGGGTCCGATCGAGAATCCCCTTGAGATGGGCTTCACGCACGCCGAGGCCGTCGCCCTTCTCAAGACCATCAAGGGCTACGCCCCGCTGTTCAAGAAGGCTTTCGGCGACGAAGGCATCGACATCGACCGCGTGGCCAAGGCCATCGCGACCTTCGAGCGCACCGTCCTGACGGGGAACTCTCCCTACGACCGGTGGCAGGCGGGGGACAAGGGCGCGATGAGCGCGTCGGCGATCCGCGGCCACCACGTGTTCCACGGCAAGGGCAATTGCGCGATCTGCCACGACGGCTTCAACTTCTCCAACTCCGATTTCCACAACATCGGCGTGGGCATGGCCGAGGAGAAGCCCAACCCCGGCCGCTTCGGGCGGACCAAGAACCCCGATCACACCGGGGCCTTCAAGACCCCGACCCTGCGCAACCTCAAATACACCGCCCCTTACATGCACGACGGCTCCGAGGCGACCTTGGAGGCGGTGGTGGACTACTACGACCGGGGCGGCGCCGCCAACCCGCATCTCGACGGGCGCATCAAGCCGCTGAAGCTGACCCCGCGGGAGAAGAAGGACCTCGACGCCTTCATGGACGCGTTGAACGGCGACCCGGCGGCCGTCAAATTTCCTAAAATGCCGCAATGAAAGAGTCCCACGCCGCGCCCTGGCCGCTTCCCGGCTGGGAGGCCGTCCAGCCGTTCCCGTTCGCCGAGGCGCGGGGCGCCTTCGCGGGCATGACGGGCACCGAGGGACGCATCCTCCTGAAATACTACCGGCGCCACGACGGCTCCTTGGTCGCCACCGCCAAGTTCGGCGAGCTCTCCGAGGGCGCGCCGGGCCTGGTGCACGGCGGGGCGCTGCTGACCGCGCTCGACGAGGCCCTGGGCGCCGCGGCCTGGCTGGCCGGGCGCCCGGTGATGACCGCGCGCCTGACCACGGAGTTCCGCAAGGGCGTGCCCCTGGGTGCCACCATGCTCGTCGAGACGCGCCTGATCCGCGAGCGCCACCGCCTCGTGCTCCTCGAGGGCACCCTCAGCGGCCCCGACCACGTCGTCTACGCCTACGCGGACGGCCGCTTCATGGTCCTCAACGACGTCGACCAGCGGCGCATACTAGGACGGGCGGCATAATCAACGGGAGCAAAAAAGGTTAATATTCCGTCATGAGACTCGCTGAAAGCTTTTCCCGCCTCGGCACCGAAACCGCCTTCGAGGTCCTCGCGCGCGCGCGCGCGCTCGAGGCCCAGGGCCGCAGGATCGTGCACCTCGAGATCGGCGAGCCCGACTTCGACACCCCGGCGAACATCCGCGACGCGGCCAAGAAGGCCCTCGACGCGGGCCACACGCACTACGGCCCCTCCGCCGGCCTGCCCGACACGAGAGCGGCCATCGCGGAATACGTGAGCAAGTCCCGCGGCGTCTCCTACGCCGCCGAGGAGACCGTCATCGTCCCCGGCGGCAAGCCCATCATCTTCTTCACCATCCTCGCCCTGGTCGAGCCCGGCGACGAGGTCATCTACCCCAACCCCGGCTTCCCGATCTACGAGTCGATGATCAACTACGTCGGCGGCAAGCCCGTGCCCCTGCCGATCCGCGAGGAGCTCGACTGGGACTTCGACGCCGCCGAGTTCGAGAAGCTCCTCACGCCCAAGACCAAGCTCGTCATCCTCAACTCGCCCGCCAATCCGACCGGCGGCGTGATGACCCGGGAGACGATGGACCGCGTGGCCAAGGCGCTGGCCAAATTCCCCGGCGCGATGCTGCTCGCCGACGAGATCTACTCGCGCATCGTCTACGAGGGCAGGCACCTGTCCTTGCTGACCTACCCCGGCATGAAGGAGCGCGCCATCCTCCTCGACGGCTTCTCGAAGACCTGGGCCATGACCGGCTGGCGCCTGGGCTACGGCGTGGGCCCGAAATGGCTCATCGACGCGATCGCCAAGCTCTCGACCAACGACCACTCCTGCGTCCCCGCGTTCTCGCAGCACGCCGCGATCGAGGCCCTGACCGGGCCGCAGGATTCCGTGACCGCCATGGTCGCGGAATTCAAAAGGCGCCGCGACGTGATCGTCAAAGGATTGAATTCCTTGCCGGGAGTGACCTGCAAGACGCCGAAGGCGGCGTTCTACGTATTCCCGAGCATCAAGGGAACGGGGCTCACGTCAAAAATACTCGCCGACGCCCTGCTGGCTCAGGCGGGGGTGGCTTGCCTTCCCGGCACCTCCTTCGGCGCCATGGGCGAGGGCTACCTGCGCTTCTCCTACGCCAACTCCGTGGAGAACATCGAGACGGCGCTGGCCTCGATGAAGGCGGCCTTGCCCAAACTGACGGCGGTCGCCGCGAAGTGAGCGCGGACCGGCGGTCGCTCGACCGCCTCCTGACCTACGTCAGGCCCCACCGCGCCCGCCTGTTCCAGGCGACCGGCGTGATGGTCTGCGTCGCCGCGCTCAACGGCACGCTCGTGAAGGTCCTCGGGCCGATCACCAACAGCCTGTTCATCGATTCGGATCCGGTGCAGCTCAAGCGCGTGGCGCTGATGATCCCGGTCATCTTCTTCCTCAAGCTCGTTTTCCAATACACGCAGTCCTACCTGATGAGCTGGCTCGGCCAGAAGATCACCCAGGAGATCCGCGAGGACCTGTTCACCCACCTGCACGCCCTCTCGATGGACTTCTTCTGGAAATCGAAGGCCGGCGAGGTCCTGTCCAAGCTCACCAACGACATGACCGCTCTGCAGTCCGCTCTGCAGTTCGTCCCGCTTTATGCCATCCGCGATTCCCTGACCATCGTCGTCGTGCTCGCCATCATGATCACGACCAACCCGAAGTTCGCGCTCGTCGCCCTGATCGTCATCCCGATGGCGGGAGGGGTGCTGGGCGTGCTCGGCCGCAAGCTGCGCTCCTCCGGGCGCCGCGGCCAGGAGGTGATGGGGGAGATCTACCACCGCTTCCAGGAAAGCCTGCAGGGCATGCTCGTGGTCAAGTCGTTCAACTACGAGAAGGGCTCGATCGCCAAGTTCCGCGTGGAGAACGACGAGTTCTTCCACCAGATGATGCGCTACTTCCGCGCCACCGCCCTGTCGGGCCCGCTGATGGAGTTCCTGGGCTCCCTGATCATGGCCGCCATCGTCTGGCTCGGCGGCAGCGCCATCGGCGCCGGGCACATGACCGCGCCGCAGTTCGCGGTATTTATCGGTTCGTTCTTTATGGCGTATGGCCCCATCAAAAATTTGGCGCAGATGAACTCGACCTTACAATTGGGCTTGGCGGCCGCCGAGCGTATCTTCTCGATCTTAGATGAGAGTCCGTCTGTCGTCGAGCCGCTCCATCCGTTGCCGTTCCCTCGCCTGACGCAAGGCGTGGTGTTCGAAAACGTTTCTTTCAAGTACCCGTCCCGGGACCTTTGGGCCCTCAAAGACGTTTCGCTGACGATCAAACCGGGCGAGGTGGTCGCTTTGGCCGGTCCATCGGGCTCCGGAAAAACGACGTTCGTTCATTTACTCTTACGGCTTTTTGACCCGACCGAGGGTCGGATTCTTATCGACGGCGTCGATCTCAAGGACATGTCCTCGCACGACATCCGCCTGCGCATAGGCCTCGTCTCCCAGGAGACCATCCTGTTCAACGACACCGTCTTCGGCAACGTCGTCATCGGCCGCGAGGGCGCGACCCGCTCCGAGGTCGAGCGCGCGCTCGAGGTCGCCGACGCCGGCGAGTTCGTCCGCGCCATGGCGCAGGGCCTCGACACGCCCCTCGGCGACCGCGGCGCGCGCCTCTCCGGCGGCCAGCGCCAGCGCCTGGCCATCGCGCGCGCCGTCCTCAAGGACCCCAAGCTCCTCATCCTCGACGAGGCGACCTCGAACCTCGACGCGGGCAGCGAGCGCGCCGTGCAGGGCGCGATGGAGCGCCTCTATCCCGGCCGCACCGTCGTCATGATCGCCCACCGCCTGTCCACCGTGCAGAAGGCCGACCGCATCGTCGTCATGCGCCGCGGCCGCGTCGAGGAGAGCGGCAGCCACGCCGAGCTCATGGCGAAAAACGGCGTCTACGCCACGCTCACCCGCTATCAGCAGCTCGAGGCCCCCGAGGCGTCATGAAGGCCGTCATCTTCGACATGGACGGGGTCATCGTCGACAGCGAGGCGCAGTGGAAGGCCGTCGAGGCGGAGTTCTTCCGCGCGACGGTGACGGGCTGGAAGGACGAGCACAACGACCGCATCACCGGCCTCGGCGTCGAGGACCTGCACCGCTTCCTCGTCAAGGAATACGACCTGACGATGGGCAAGGTCGAGTTCCTCGCCCACTGCGACGTGTCCGCCCTGAAGGTGTACCGCGACCGCGTGGACTGCTCCGAGGGCTTCCTCGAGCTGGCGCGCCATCTCAAGCACCGGGGCGTGCGCACCGGGATCGCGTCCTCCTCGCCCGAACGCTGGGTCCGGATCGTCGTCGAGCGCTTCGAGCTCACGCCCCTGCTCGACACGGTCGTCTCGGCCGACGACGTGGGGGGCCGGACCAAGCCCCTGCCCGACCTCTACCTGGAGGCCGCGGCGCGCCTCGACGCGCCGCCCGGAGAGTGCCTGGCGATCGAGGACAGCGCCGTCGGCGTGCTCGCCGCCAAGCGCGCGGGCATGAAGGTCGCCGCGTACCGCACCGCGCACAACGAGGGCCAGGACCTCTCCGGCGCCGACTTCGAGCTGGGCAGCTTCCGCGGCCTCGACTATGAGCGCCTCATCGCGCGGCTGCGCCGCTGATAGGGGCCGCAAAAAAACGAAGGCCGGCGCCGCTCAGCGGCGCCGGCCTTCTGCTTCAGACCCGCCGAGCTAGTCGAACTTGAGGCTCGCGGGATCGAGCTCGGAGACCTGCTCCAAGATCGCGCCGCGCCGGCCTCCGCGCGGGTGGTCGGGGAAGCGCGGCTCGCGGTGGTTGGGGCGGCAGAACGAGACGCTGCGGCGCTCGTTGCAGTGCGTGTATCGGCGGGACGAGAACGCCCCGAGCTCGGCGCCGGCGGCGGAGCGGAACGCCACGCTCCAGTTCTCGTCGCAGGGGTCGTAGGTGATCTCGACCATGCAGGTCTGGCTGCCCTGGTCCTCCCAGTTCGACCAGCGCTCGCGGGGGCCGGTGATCGCGTAGGAGCGGGAGCTGGCCATGTCCACGGGCTGGCCGATCTCGGAGCCCTTCAGCGTGAAGTTCCCCGTCCGGTAGTCGCCGGACACGGCCGCCTCGAGCTCGACGTCGGGGCGGCCGCTCTGCTTGACGCGGATCGCGACCGACTTGTCGGCGGAGCCCTTCTTGAACGTGACCTCGGCGGAGCCCGCGACGAGCGTGGCCGGGCCGGCTTTCCCGTTCAGGGGGATGCCGGCGGTGCCGGCGGTCAGGGAGATCTGTCCGGAACGCGTTTCTTTGAAATCGCATCCGGCGACGGCGATGAGAACGGCGACGAGGGGGAGGGATCGGCGGTTCATGCGAATTATTGTAGCACGAGCCGAAAAAAGCGGCGAAGGAATTTTAGGCCTTAAGGCCCGGTTTTTTTCGGGCCTTATAGCACCACTTCGCGGCTGAGCCGCTGGGTCGCCTCGACGAAGGCCGTCCACTCCGCGCGCCGCTTGGCGCGAGCGCCCTCGTCGGACTTCGGCGCGAAGGTCTTCTCGACGCGCGCGTCGGCCATCCTCTCCGGATCGGGCAGGCCCGCCGCCTTCGCCGCGAGGATCGCGGCACCCAGCGCGGTGGCCTCGACCTCCTTGCGCCGCTCGAGCAGGGCGCCCAGCGCGTCGGCCTGGAAGCCCATCATCGCGTCCGCGCGCGAGAGCCCGCCCGCCACGCGCGCCCTCGTCACCGGCGAGCCGGAGGCCGTCATCACCGCGGCCGCGTCCGCGAGGAGCATGCAAAGGCCCTCGGCCGTCGCGCGGACCAGGTCGTGATTCGTCGTCTGAGAGTCGAGCCCGAAAAACGCCGTCTTGGTCTTGTAGTCCCAACGAGGCGCGCCGAGGCCGCCGATCGCCGGAAGCATGAGCACCCGCCGTTTAGATTTTTTAAAGGCCTCGTCGATCGCCTTGGCGTCCTTCATGAGGCCTAGATTATCTTTGAGCCACTCGAACGAGGTGCCCGCCGCATGGACGGTGCCCTCGAGATAATACCCGCGCAGGTCGCCCACCGTGGCGGCCGCGGACGCCAGCAGCCCCGGCGCTCGTTCCGGCCGCGGCCCCGTATGGCGCAGGAGGAACGCCCCCGTGCCGTAGTTGGCGACCGCGTCGCCCTCGTTCGCCGCGCCCAGGCCGATCGCGGCCGACTGCTGATCGCCCACGGTCGCGAGAAAGGGGATCGTCCGCCCGCCGCGCTCGATGAGGCCCCAGTCGCCCGCCGAGGAGCGGATCGAGGGGAGAAGCTCGGCGGACAGGCCGAACAAGGCCAGCAGGCCGGGGTCCCAGGCCGCCGTGTCGAGGCTCATCAGCAAGGTGCGCTGCGCGCACGTGGGATCGGCGGCGACGACGGCGCCCTTGGTCAGGCGCGCGGCGAGGAAGGTCGAGACCGGGGCGCACAGCAGGCGGCCGGCGTCAGCCAACGCGCTGACCTTCTTATCATGATCGAGGAACCAGCGGATCTTCGGGGCCGAATAGTAAGGCGTCGCGTACAGGCCCGACAGGCCGTGCACCTCGCCCTGGCGCTCCTGCAGGGGTGCCACGAACTCGGCGGCGCGGCCGTCCATCCAGGACGGGGCGGGGGCGACGGGCTTGAACGTGCCCTTCTCGCAGAACACGATGGTCGAGCGCTGAACGGCCAGCCCGGCGGCGAGCACTCGGTCCTTCGGGCCGAGCTTTTTCAAAACCTCGTCGAGGGCGGACTCCAGCGTCCGGGCCAACTCCAGCGGATCATGCTCCGCCCAGCCGGCCTTGGGGCGCTTGGTGCGCACGGGACGCTGCGCGAGTGCCACGATGCGGCCCTTCAGGTCGAAGAGCACGGCGCGAGAGGATGAAGATCCCTGATCGAGCGCCAGAAGAAGGTCGCGTGTCTTCATGTCCGGACTCCAGGTTGCGAAGTAACTACCCTCAAGGATAGTCCGACGAACTCGCACCGGCGCGAGTCCCCTAAAAAAACGCTAGATCTTCTTGAGCTTGAGCTCCGTCGATTCCACGCGCTCGCCGAGCTCGGTCAGGCCCGCGCGCACGTCGGCGTCGAGCGCCTTGTCCTCGACGAGCTTGTTGACCAGCGGCGCCGAGGGCGCCAGGACCTTCTCGTACAGCCCCGCCGTCTTGAGCAGCTCGAGCACCTTCTTCTTGTCCTGGAACTCCCACTTGACCGCGGGGGAGGACGCGACCTCGAAGCGCTCGCCGAAGGCGCGGACATAGTTCTTCTTCTTGAGCGACGCGGCGAGCGCCGCGCCCGCGGCCTCCGCCTCGGCATTGGCGGCGGCCGCCTTGGCCAGCGCGTCGCCGTAGGCGTCCACGAGTGCCGCCAGCTCCGGCTCGCCCGAGGCCTTCGCCGCGACGGCGGGCATCCCCGCGTACTGGTCTTTGTAGATGGGGCACAGCGGCTTGTAGTCGCACCAGCGGCAGGCGCTCTCGGTGGGCTTCGGGTCGAAGCGGTCCTTGGTGATGCCCTCGGCCGTCGCGACGATCCGCGTGGTCAGTTCCTTGACCAGCGGCGCGCCGCGGCGCACGGTGCGGTGTTCTTTAAGAGTAGGAAGATGATAAAAAATCAGCTCGCCCACTTCGGCGCCGAGCTGGCTCTCGCAAGCGAACTGGTACATGGTGAGCTGGGCGTCGAGGTCGAGCCGTCCCGCCGCGAGCTTCTTGCCTGTCTTATAATCAAGAATGGACAGGCGGCCGTCGGGCAGCTTGTCGATGCGGTCCACCTTTCCCGTCAGCGGGATGCCCTCGTGCTCGAACGTGAAGCCGTATTCGACCGAGAACGGAACGTGATAGGACTTCGCGTGCTTGTCGTGGAAGCGGGCGAGGAGCTGGCGGCCCTCCTCGAACAGCTCCGCCTCGTGGTTCTCGTCGCGATAGCCCGTGTTCACCCAGATCTCACGGAAGTGCTTCAGCAGGTCCTCGAGGCTCGGCGCCTTGGGCTCCTTGGCGCCGTAGAAGTACTCCAACGCCAGATGCACGCTCTGTCCATATGAAAAAAAGTGCTTGGGCTTCTCGGGGATCTTGTCGACGTACTTGAACTTGTACTTCTGCGGGCACTCGTTGTAGAGCGTGATCGACGAGTGGGAGAGGGGGCGGGGAAGCTTCATGCGGCCGCTATTTTACCAAATGCCCGTCGTAGCGCAGGAGCTCGGTGTTCGGGTTCTCGAAGCCCGGGCCGCCGATGGTCGTCTTGACCCGTCCCACGCCCGGGCAGTAATAGTCGTACCGCCAGGAGCCCTTGAAGGCGGCGTCCTTCTCGCGGATCTTGAGGCAGCCGGTGAAGGACCCGGCGGCGGTCCTGACCGCGGCCGAGGCCGAGACGACCAGGTACTCGACCTTCGACTTGCCGCGCTTGGCGCTCCAGACCATCGCCTCGGTGTAGGGATAGCGCAGGATGTCCTCGCGCCCGTCCTTGTCCACGCGCCAAACCGCCCAGTCCGCCTTCCGGTAGTACTCGGTCCTGCTCTGGATGCGCCGGTCGCCGGCGTACAGCGCCGAGGCGATCGAGCCGAGCGTCCCCGAGGAGGCGCGCGCCTCCCACTCCAGGCGCATGGCCTTGCCGCCGCTGGCGCTGTCGACGTACACCCAGGTGCGGCCCGGGTCGGTGGGGAAATAGTCGGGGCAGCGCAGGAGGCCGGTCTTGGCGCGCTCCAGGCACGCGGCGTGCTTGGGGAAGTCGCGGGCGGCGGCCTCGTAATGGACGCGCGCCTCGCCGCAGCGCGCGAAGAAGGTGCGGTACAGCTCGGCGGCGCGCAGCCGCACCTCGCAGGCGCGGGGATCACTCGGGCGCGACGCCAGGAACTTCTCGTACTGCTTCACGGCCTGGACGGGCCGGCGGGCGTCCTCCTGGATGGTCCCCGACAGATAAAGATAGGTGTCGCAGCCCGAGAGGAAGGCGGCGGCGGCCAATACGGCGAGTCGGGCGGAGGTCATCGGCTCAATATTCTAGCTCTTCTTCACGGTCACGACTGTTTCCGGAAACAGTCACAGCAGGCCGCTCTCGCGGAAGCTGAAGAACGACGACTCGGACACGATCACGTGGTCGGCCAGCGGTATGCCCAGCAATTCGCCCGCCCGCTGCAGCCGCCGGGTGGCCTCCCGGTCCTCCGCCGAAGGCGAGGGATCACCGGAGGGATGATTGTGGACCGCGACGACGGCCGCCGCCCCGTGGGAGATGGCGGGGGCGAACACCTCGCGCGGGTGCACCAGGCTAGCCGACAAGGTCCCCACCGAGACCGTCTCGATGCGCAGGAGCTGGCGCCGGGCGTTGAGGCACAGGACCAGGAAATGCTCCTTGCGGGCGCAGCGCGCCTCGGCGGGCACCAGCCCCGCGGCGGCGCGCGCGCCGTCCACCACCGGGCGCGGGTCGAAGGCGCGGCGGCGCTTGGCGTACTCCTCCAAAGCGCCCTCCCGACCGCGCCCCGAGCCCTCCTTCACGATCGACGCCGCGCGCGCGGCGTTGACGCCGAGGATCACGGAAACCAACTCGGCGTCGGTGAGCGCCTCGGGCCCGCGGCGGGCCAGCTTCTCGCGCGGACGCTCGGGATCCAAGACGGTCACCGCGCCGCCGATTCGAGGACGCGCGCCGCGTCATCCTCGGCGAGGTCGCCCGTCACCACGAGCTTCCCGCCCGCCTTCGAGACCTCATAGTTCTCGAGGCCGTTCGTGTAGCGCCGCGTCCCGCCGCTCTCTCCGGCGAACGCGAAGCCTTCCGGCGTCCACGGTCCGGGGACGGGGGCGGCCTTGAAGGAGGACGGCACCGGCGCGGGAAGCTCCAGCTTCACGATCCGTTCCCGCCGCCGCAAGGTCCCGTCGTCGCGGTAGGTCTCGCGCTTCATCAGGAGGCCGCTGTCCCGGTCCACCCACAGCGCCCGGCGAAGCGCTCCGGACTTCAGGCGCAGCTCGAGCTTCCAGGTCTTCCGCTTGGCCACGACGCCGCCGGTGGAGACCGCGATGTCGTAGACCGACCGCAGGCGGGCGAGGCCCGCTTCGGGATTCTCCGGGTCGCGGACCTCGATGACGGACGCGGCCTTCTTCTTGGGCGGGAGGACCTCCCGGCGGACCCGGCCCCCGGGAAGTCCCGTCACGTTGACCTTGAGGGCTTTCGGCTTCTTTCCGGGAAGGAACACCTGAACCCGCTCCACGGCGGCATAGCCCGTCCCGGGCCCCGCCAGGGCCTTCAATATCAAGGCGTCGGCGCCGGGCCTCGCCGCGCGCGGCTTTGCCTGAAGGGGGATCGCCGCCAAGGCGAGCAGGACCGCCAGCTTATATCTCGTCATCGTCGCCTCCGTCATCGTCCGACCAAAGATCCGCCAAGGCCTGGGGCGGGGCGGCCTCGATCCTCAAAGCCGGGAGCTCCGCGACCGTCGGGGCGGCCGGACGCTCGGGCACCGCGCGCAGAATGATCACCCCGACGCCGGCCGCCGCGAACGCGGCGCCCGCGCCGTACGCCCACGCGCCGCCGCTCATCGCCTCCCGCAGGCCGTCCCAGATCGTGGGGGCCGGCTTGCGTTTGCGCGCCAGGCGCTTGAGCTCGGCCCTCAGGCTCTCCGGCGCGGGCACGTGCAGGGACTTCATCGCGGCTTTCGCCAAACGGGCGTCTTCGTCTTCGTTCATATGGTCACCTCCAGGGCCAGCAGTCGTTGCTTCAGCGCGGCGCGGGCGCGGACTATGCGCGAGCGCAGCGTGTTGAGCGGACAGCCCATCACCGCGGCCGTCTCTTCGTAACCGAGCCCTTCCAGATCGATCATCAGCAGCACCGCCCGCGCGTCCGGCGTCAGCCCCCGCATCGCGCGGCGCACGAGCTTCGAGCTTTCCTGGCGCTCCAGGCGGTCGAGCAGCGCCGTCTCCCGGTGGTCGCTCACCCCTTCGGCGACCGTCAGGCCCGTCTCGTCCATCGGCGCCTCCAGCGGCTGCCCGTGGCGCCTCTCGAATCTCTTCATCCCGTCCAGGTACAGGTGCTTCAAAACGGTCAAAAACCAGGCCTCGAAGGGCTGGGACGGGTCATGGGTCCCGATCCGGTCCATGGCCTTGGCGAAGCCCTCCTGGACCAGCTCCTCGGCGTCGTCCTCGTTGCCGCACAGCCCCATCGCGAAGCAATAGGCCCTGTTGGCGTTGGCGTCGATCAGCGCGTCCCAGTCGATTTTGTCGGTCATCCTACTTACCATACGATTGAGGGGGTCAAAAAGTTGCATCCCCCGATGTAAGTTTACCCGTAATAACGGCGTAACACGAGGGGGTTATATATTCGTCATGGACGCGACACAGCCGCAGTGGGAGGACCTGGTGATCCGCGAGGCCCCGGCTTTCGAGCTGGCGCCCGCGAAGCCCTGCGCCAAGCCCAGAGTCCCCGCGACCCTGCGCCGCCCCGACCCGAAGGTCCAGGCCGCCTACCTGGCCCACGAGCTGCGCGCGCCGGTCACCTCCATCCGCCTGGGCCTCGAGATCCTCTCCGAGCAGATCGAGACCAAGCTCCAGGCCGACGAGAAGCAGATGCTTTCCTTGGCGATCCGCAACACGATGAGGCTCGAAGGGCTCGTCAACGACATCATGGACTACAGCAAGATCGCGGCCGGAAAGCTCGCGATCCTCAAGGAGCCCTGCGACGCCCGCCTCCTCGTCGACGACGCCGCCGACTCTCTGCGCGCCATGGCCACGGCCAAGGGCGTCAAGATCGCCAAGGACTACGCCCCGCTGCTGCCGCGCTGCGCCGCCGAGAGCCGCCGCGTCGTGCAGGTCCTCATGAACCTGATCTCCAACGCGATCAAGTTCACGCCGACCCGCGGCCAGGTGACCATCACGGTCGCCGAGGGCAGGTACGAGCACGCCGGGACCCTGCTCTTCAAGGTCAAGGACACCGGCTGCGGCATCGCCCACGACGAGCTCGAGAAGATCTTCGGCCTCTTCGAGCAAGCCGGCGGCGCGCAGGCTCGCCAGGCGGCCGGCACCGGCCTCGGCCTGACGCTGGCGCGCGCGATGGTCGAGCTCCACGGCGGGCGCATCTGGGCCGAGTCCTGGAAGGGCTCGGGCTCCACCTTCTGCTTCACCATCCCGATCGCGCCCGTCGACATGGTCCGGCCGGTCGAGGTCTACGCCGAGCCGCTCAAGCTCCACGGCCTGCTGCTCGACGTCGCACGCCGCTTCAACTCCTTCCTGGCGCTGTTCGTCTAGCCGCGGCCTTGCTAACATAGCCGCATCCGACTCCCCTCCTCTCCCGCCTTACTCCAGAGCCGCCCGATCCTCCTGACGACCTTCAGCAACAAGGTCGGCTCGATCGGCCTCAGCCTGATCGCCATCCTTCTCGTGGAGCGGGGGGTCTCCACCGGGGAGGGCGCCTTCGTGCTCTCCTTGCTCAAGGTCACGATGCTGGCCGGCACGCTCGCGGGCGGCGCGCTGACCGACCGGTTCAGCTCGCGGACCTTGGTGCTCGCGGCCCTGCTCATGTCCGCCGTCGGGCTCGGGGTGCTGCCTTTCCAGGCCTCGATCTGGCTGATCCTCCTGTGCGGCATGCTGGCCCAGTTCTCCGAGGCGCTGATGGCCGTGGTCCAGCGCCTGCTCCTCATGGACTTGGTCGAGCGAAACTATCAGAAGGAGGCCTTGGGGTGGATGCGCATGGTCAACAACCTGGCCCAGGTCTTCAGCTTCGGGATCGCGGCGGCCGGCGCGCGGTTCGGGCTGACGCCCCTGTTCCTGTTCGACGCGTCCACCTCCCTGACCGCGTTCGCCGTGGGACGAAAAATCCTGCCGCGCCGGGAGGCGGCCTCGTCCCCGGCGGTGCGCCTCGGGGGCGAGGGGGCCGGCCCCGGCGCGACCCGGTGGACCTTCTTTCGCTGCGCGGTCGTCCTGATGGGCTGGGCCTTCTTCTACGAGCTGTTCCTCGAGGGCTGCGCGGGCCGCCTCGAGGTCCTCCATCCCGGCGAGGGCCTGCGCCGCTTCTCGCTGATGATGATCCTCAACACGGTGCTGTGCGCGGCCTTCGCGGTGAAGGCCGTGACTTTGTTCAAGAAGTCCTGGCGCACCATCGCCGGGGGGATGGTCCTGACCGTGGCGGGCCTGCTCGTCGCGGGCTGGGGCATGGCGTCGCAGGCGTGGGTGTTCGGCGGCATGCTGCTTATTACCGTTGGAGAGCTGATGGTGGGCTCGACGGCGCAGTTCACCTTGATGCGACTGACGCCGGCCGGCGGCCGCTCGGGCTTCTACTACTCTCTCGGCATCGGCCTGATGCAGGGCGGGCGCATCATCGGCGCGGCCGTGGCCTTTCCGTTGCTTATACACGCCTCGAGACTCGGGCCGTTCACCGCCTTGATGATCGGCGCGTTCGCGCTCCAACTCGCCGTGCTGTGGTCCCTGCGCGGCGAGATCGGGCGCCTGGCCTGACGCGAATCCTTTTCCGTCCCCGGGCATCTCAATCGAAGGGGGAGAACATCATGGAAATGAAGATCCGCTTTCCGGGCAACAAGAAGGTGACCGCCGAGTTCGACGGCTTCACCGTGACCACCGACCAGCCCAAGGAGGCGGGCGGCGACGGCACCGCCCCGGCGCCCTTCGAGCTGTTCCTCGCCTCCCTCGGCACCTGCGCGGGCATATTCGTCCTGAGCTTCTGCCGCAAGCGCGACCTGACCACCGAGGGCCTCGAGCTCACGCAGACCGCCGAGTGGGACGACGCCGCGCACCGCGTCTCCAAGATCACGCTCAAGATCCGCCTGCCCAAGGGCTTCCCCGAGAAGTACCGCGACAGCGTGATCTCGACGGCGAGCCTGTGCACGGCCAAGAAGCACATCCTGAACCCGCCCGATTTCGAGATCGCGACCGAAGCGTCCTGATAGACGCGTAGGCGCGACTATCCTTGAGGATAGTCAATGACCCAACGCCGTATTTGTAGTTCTCTATACGCATGAACATCCTCGTCCTGAACTCCGGCTCCTCCTCGATCAAGTTCCAGGTCGTGCGGACGGATCAGGCCGCCATCGCCGAGGACCGCGACCGCTGCCTGGCCAAGGGCCAGATCGAGCGCATCGGCAGCCTGGCGCTGGTCACGTTCCAGGCGACGGGCCGGCAGCCGCACAAGGAGGACGCGCCGCTGCGCGACTACCGCTCCGCGCTCGACCGCATCGTGCGCTGGGTCATCTCGCCGGAGTCCGGCATCGAGGGCATCGACTCGCTGGCCGACATCCACGCCGTCGGCCACCGCGTGGTGCACGGCGGCGAGAAGTTCCGGACCTCGATGCTGATCAGCGACTCGGTCCTCGAGGGCATCGAGGACTGCATCGAGCTCGCACCCCTGCACAACCCCGCCAACATCCGAGGCATAAGGGCCGCCGCCGAGGTGTTCGGGCCGGGCGTGCCGCAGGTGGCCGTCTTCGACACCTCGTTTCACGCCACCATGCCCGAGACCGCATTCCTGTACGGCATCCCCTACCACCTCTACCGGCGCTACAAGATCCGCCGCTACGGCTTCCACGGCACGTCGCACCGCTACCTGGCCTATCGCTATCGCGTCCTCAACAAGATCCCGAAGGAAAAGGTGAACATCATCACCCTGCACCTGGGCAACGGCTGTTCGGCCTGCGCGATCAAGGGCGGGGACTCCGTCAACACGAGCATGGGATTCACCCCGCTCGAGGGGATGGTGATGGGCACGCGGGCGGGAGACGTGGACGTCTCCGTCATCGAGTATCTGTCGCACAAGGAAGGCCTGGGCCTTCCCGACCTGATCACCATGCTCAACAAGCAGTCGGGCCTGCTCGGCCTGTCCGGGCTGACGAGCGACATGCGCGAGCTGCTCGAGGAGGAGAGGGAGAACGGCGACCGCCGCGCGACCTTGGCCATCGACGTGTTCTGCGCGAGCATACGCCGGCGCGTCGGCGCCTACCTGGCCGAGCTGGGCGGGGCCGACGCCCTGGTCTTCTCCGGCGGCATCGGGGAGAACTCCCCGGCGATCCGCAAGCGCGCCTGCGCGGGCCTCTCGGCGCTCGGCATCGTCCTCGACGACGCGCGCAACGAGTCGCTCAAGAACGGGCAGACGGGGGAGATATCCAAGAAGGGCTCGCGGGTGAAGGTCCTGGTCATCCCGACCAACGAGGAACTGCTCATCGCGCGCGACGCTTTCCGCACCGTGGCGGGCCTCCCGCAGCGCACCTTCGCTCCGCGCAAGGCCCGCAAAACCTAGCCGGCTCAGCCGTGCGTGGGCATCGCGAACTGCGCGCCCTTGCGGATGCCGGCGGGCCAGCGCGACGTCACCGTCTTCACGCGGGTGTAGAAGCGCACGCCGTCCATGCCGTGCTGGTTCGCGTCGCCGAAGGCGGAGCTCTTCCAGCCGCCGAAGGAGTAGAACGCGAGCGGCACCGGGATCGGCACGTTGACGCCGACCATGCCGGCCTGCACGCGCGAGGAGAACTCCCGCGCCGCGTCGCCGTCGCGGGTGAAAATGGAAACGCCGTTGCCGAATTCATGGTCGTTGGGCAGCTGCAGGGCTTCCTCGAAGTCCTTCGCCCGCATGACGCACAGCACCGGTCCGAAGATTTCCTCTTTATAGATCCGCATCGCCGCCGTAACTCCGTCGAACAGGCACCCGCCGAGGAAAAATCCCTTCTCATGTCCGGGGACCTTCACGCCGCGCCCGTCCACGACGAGCTTCGCGCCTTCCTTCACGCCGGCCTCGACGTACTCGAGGACCTTGTCCCGGTGCGCCCCGGTGACGAGCGGCCCCATGTCGGAGTCCTTGTCGGCCGGCAGGCCGACCTTCAGGTCCTTCAAGCGGCTCTTCAGGCGCTCGATCAAGGCGTCCGCCGTTTCGTTCCCGACCGCCACGGCGACGGAGATCGCCATGCAGCGCTCGCCCGCCGAGCCGTACGCCGCGCCCATCAAGGCGTCGGCGGCCTGGTCGAGGTCCGCGTCGGGCATCACGATCATGTGGTTCTTGGCGCCGCCCATGGCCTGCACGCGCTTGCCGTGCGCCGAGGCCGTGGAGTAGACGTGCCGCGCGACCGGCGTCGAGCCCACGAAGCTCACCGCCTGCACGCGGGGATCGGTGAGGAGGGCATCCACCGCCTCCTTGTCCCCCATGATGACGTTGAGCACGCCGGGGGGACCGCCGGCCTCGAGGAACAGCTCGGCCAGGCGCAACGGGCAGGACGGGTCCTTCTCGGAGGGCTTCAAAATGAACGTGTTGCCGCAGGCGAGGGCGACCGCCGACATCCACAGCGGCACCATGGCGGGGAAGTTGAAGGGCGTGATGCCCACGACGACGCCGAGCGGCTGGCGCATCGAGTGCATGTCGACGCCCGTGGAGACGCCGGGGGAGAACTCGCCCTTGAGCAGGTGGGGTATGCCGCAGGCGAACTCGACGACCTCGTTGCCGCGGATCAAAGACCCCTTCGCGTCGGCGTGGACCTTGCCGTGCTCCGAGGAGATGAGCCCGGCGATCTCGTCGGCGTGCTTCTCGATGAGGGCCTTGAACCTGAACATCACGCGCGCGCGAGCGATGGGGGAGGCGGCGGCCCAGGCCGGGAAGGCCGCGGCCGCGCCGGCGATCGCGGCCTCGACCTCGGACTTCGACGCGAGCGGGGCCCGCGAGGCCACGGCGCCGGTCGAGGGGTCGTACACGTCGCCGAAGCGCCCGCTCTTTCCCGAAACCCGCTTGCCGCCGATGAAGTGCCGAAGCTCTTGAGGCATGAGTCCTCCAGGCGGCGATCTCCGCCGCCTGGATTATTGTACCTCAACTCAGGCGCAGCCGCGGGTCAGGACCAGGACCGCCAGTATGGGCAGGGGGATGCCGACGAGCCACAGCAGGCCCCAGCCGAACGCTCCGCGCTTGGAACGCATCACCGCCGCCAGCTTTTTCATCGCCCTCACCTCCTTTCCTCCTTAAGGGTAACAGCGGCGCCCGCCGCGACCCATGGAGATTTTGTAGACTCCTCGCGCCTCACCCCGACGCATCCGTAGGAAGCCGGTGCGAATCCGGCACGGTACCGCCACTGTAAACGGGTAGCCCGCCGCAACGTCACTGTCCTAGAGAGGATGGGAAGACGCGGCAATGGGCGATGATCCGTAAGTCAGGAGACCTGCGTCGGGCAACCTCGAGTAAGGAGGACCAACCATGGTCCCGTCACGCCCCGCCGTCCTCGTCGCCGTCCTATCCGTCCTTCCCTCCGCCGCCCGCCCCGCCGCCCTCACGGGAGATTCTCTCTTTCGGGAGATTCGCTCCGCCTCGCGCCTTCCCGACGCTCCGATCGACGAGCGCCGCTATCCGGGCGCCGCGCGGGTCCTCGACGCCGCGGACCTGAGCCGTCTCGGAGGCGACACCGTGGCCGACGCCCTCGGCCGTCTGCCCGGGGTCGTCCTCTACAACCAGTCCGGCAATCCCTTCCAGCCCACCCTCGACCTGCGCGGCTGGAACGCCTCGCCCGGACCCGCGACGATCGTCCTCGTCGACGGCGTCCGCGTCAACGAGGCCGACCTCGGCCAGGTGAACTGGCAGCTCATCCCGCTGGCGACCGTCGAGCGCATCGAGGTCCTCCCCGGGCCGAACACGATCTACGGCAAGGACGCGCTCGCCGGCGTCGTGGCGATCTTCACCAAGCGCGGAACGGCCAGAACCGAGGCGACGGCCGCGGCGGGGGCCGGCTCGTACGGGCGGGCCGACGCGGACGCGTCCGTGCGCGGCGCGGCGGGCGGCTACGACTACGCCGTCTTCGGGAACCACGTCCGCGAGGACGGCTATCGCCGCGGCGCGTCGTCGCGCATGACCGCCCTGTCCGGCAGCCTGGGGCGGCGCACCTCCCGGGACGACGTGCGCCTGACCTACGCCTTCGCCGACGACCGCCTCGACCAGGGCGGGTCCCTGACCCAGGGGGAGTTCGAAGCCGACCCGCGCCAGCGGATCAGCCTCGTGAAGACCGACAGCCTGCTCAACTCCGTCGCGCTCAACGCGCGGCGCACGTTCTTCGAGAGCCTTTCCGGCGCGGTGTTGAGCCAGTTCCGCGAGCGGCTGGAGTACACGCCGCTCAACCGCGGACGCGCCTCGAACTCGTCCTCGAAGGCCCGGCTGCGGTCCGCCGGCGGCGCCGGCCAGCTCACGGCGGACGGCCGGCTCGCCGGACGCAGGCTCACGCTCAACGGCGGCGTGGAGGGAGCGCGCGCCGAAGCGGAGTCCGCCTCCGCGGGGGACTTCAGCGGGTTCGGCTTCCGCACCGCCACCGGCACGCGCGACGCGCGGCTCGGCTCGTGGCTGACCGGATCGGCGGACCTATGGCCCTCCGGGCCGACGCTGACGGCGGGCGCCCGCTGGGACCGCACGACGATCGATTTCAAGAACCGGATCACGCCGGCCAACGACGGCGTGCGCTCCTACGCGCGCACCTCGCCGCGCGCCGGGCTGAACTGGGAGCTCGGCCGCGGTTTTTCCTGGCGGGCGACCTACGCTGAGGCGTTCCGCGCCCCGACGTCCGGGGAGCTCTCCGCGCTGGGACCCTTCGCCTCCACGCCGGACCTGCGGCCGGTCAAGACGCGCAGCTGGGAGACCGGGGCGGGGTGGCGCCACCCCGCGTGGGGCGAGGCGGACGTGACGGCCTACCGCGCCTCCGCGCATGATGAAATCTACGCGGTTTTCGACCCCGTCGCCGGCTTCGGCAAGAACCGAAACATCGACCGGACCCGCCGCCAGGGCGTCGAGGTCTCGCTGCGTCCGCGCATCGGCGGCGCGGACGCCTACCTGGACTACTCTTACACTGAGGCCGTCTTCCAGGGCCTCTTCACGCTCGACAAGGCGCCGTTTCCGGCCACCCAGATCGTGACCCCGGGCTCCGAGATCCCGATGGTCCCGCGCCACCTCCTGTCCGTGGGCGCGTCCGTTCCCTTGCCCCGGGGCTTTCGCGCCGGGGCGGGGGGGCGCTGCGTCGGCTCGAGCCGGTTCTTCGGAGACGAGGCCAACCAGGAGCGCAAGCTCCCGGGCTACTGCACCCTCGACCTCGACGCCTCTCTCGAGCGCGGGGCATGGACCGTGAGCGTGGGGGCGCGAAACGTCCTCGACGAGGGCTACGCGACGCGAGGCATACTGGCCGCGTCGGGCGGGCGCCTGGAGCGCTTCGTCGTGCCCGCCGTCGGGCGCACGGTCTCCGCGCGCCTGCGCTGGAGGTTCGCGGCCCGCTGACGACGAAATTATCCCGATATTCCACCCGTGAATATCGGGGATAACTTAGCCCGCGATGAAGGCGAGGACGCGCTCAGCGCTCTCGCGCGGGGAGCTCCCGAGCACGTTGTGATCGGCGTACGGCAGGATGGTCTCGCCCCTGTAGCCCGGGCACTCGCGGCGCAGCCAGCGCGTGACCAGGGGCCAGGGCACGAGCGGATCGATCATGCCCCCGAGATAGTGCACGGGCTGGCGCGTCGCGCGGGCCGTCGCGCGCGGATCGCTCCCGGCGATCAGGTCGAGGCGCAGCGCCATCGCCGTCCAGTCGCGGGCGCCGCGGTCGCGCGCGAAGGCCAGGAGCTCCTCGGCCTCCTCCGGCCCGCGGCGCGCGAGGGCGTTGCACAGCGAAGTGTAGAGGCGATACGCGGGATTGATGACGCCGGCGGGCGCGGAGAGCAGGAGCCGGAACAGGCGCGCGCCCCACGGCCACGGATGGCGCACGAAGCCGCCGGCCAACACGATCCCGTCGGCATGGAACCCGCGCGCCATCAGCGCCCAGGCGACCTGCGAGCCGAAGGATTGACCGAGCAGCCAGCCGGCGCTCACGCCGCGGGCCTTCAGCTCCGCGTGAACGAGCTCGGCGAGGCGGTCCAAAGAGATCTCTTCCTTGGAGTATGAGAACTCGACGAAGCGAACCTTGCCGCCGAGCTCGCGGCGGAACGCCCCGATCAGGCCCCAGTCGCCGTGGATGCCCGGCAGATAGATGACCGTCGGACCGGCGCCGTCATGGACGCGTATCGAGACTTCGCTCACCCGAATAGTCTACGAGTTTGGGAACTTTTCGGGCCCCTCAATCGTATGTATAGAGGGGACTGATTCCGGAAACAGCCGGTCAGGGGGATTGACAAACATACACCATGCTATATACTAATGAGGTGAGACGAACCCAGATACTTCTCGAAGACAGCCAGCACCGCGCGCTCCTGTCGCTGTCGCGCCGGACCGGCCGCGGGGTCTCGGAGCTGATCCGGGGCGCGATCGACCGGCTTCTGGGCGGAGAGAAACCCTCGTCGTCGCGGAAGCTCTCGGACATCCGCGGCATCGCCCGTGACCCCGGCGGCCCCGCGGCGGCCGATCACGACCGGACGCTGTACGGCAAAGGCGCATGAACCGCGTCTTCGTCGACACCTCCGGCTGGTACGCCTACGTCCGCGCGGACGAGCCCGCGCACGCCGCGGTCCGCGGGGCCCTCGAACGCTGGGAGGGACGGCTCGTCACCACCGACTTCGTCTTCGACGAGACCGTCACCCTCGCCCGCATGCGGCTCGGCTTCGCGCACGCCGCGCGCATCGGAGAGACCTTGCTCGATCCGGGCGTCGTCGAGCTCGTGCGGCTGCTGCCCGAGGATCTCGAGGACGCCTGGGCGCTGTTCACGAAGAATAAGGACAAGAAATGGTCCTTCACGGATTGCTCCTCGTTCGCCGTGATGCGCCGACTCAGGCTGTCCGGCGCCGTGACGACCGACCGGCATTTCCGGCAGGCCGGGTTCGACGTCCTGGGCTAGCCCTTCCGCCGACGCGCCGCGGCGAGGCGCGCGCCGAGCAGGGCTCCGGCGGCGGCGCCGACCGCCATCGCCAGCGGCGCGAAGATCGGCGAGGCCAGCACGAGCGCGATCCCGGGAAGCATGCCGAGCATCGCGCCGTAGCCGCCCGCCAGGCGGACGCGCAGCTCCGGGGTCCAGCGGAAGCCGGACCGCGGAGAGGCCGTCGGACCGTCGTCCTCGAGCGAGCGCATGAACGCGTCCTCGCTGGGCTCGCGCCCGAGGAACGCCTTCAGGGACTCCTCCTCGGTCCGCTCCGAGCCGGTCTCGAGGATGTCGCGGCGGTAGCGCGCGCCGACGGCCGGGTTCAGGGGCCCCTCGGCCTTGAAGGCGGAGTAGATGTCCTCGGCGAAGACCAAGGACCACAGGTAGGAGTAGTAGCCCGCGCCGTAGCCGCTCATCAGGTGGCCGAAGCTCGCCGCGGAGCTGCCGCCGGGCGCCTGCGGCATGCCCGTGATCTCGGCGACGACGCGGTTGAACTCGGCCGAGGGATCCGCCGGCACCAAGGAGTGCAGGGCCATGTCGGCGGCGGCCATCGCGATCTGCTGCAGGGTCTGGACGCCCTCGTTGAAGCGGCGCGCCGCCTTCATCTTCTCGAAGAGCGCCTCGGGGAGCTTCTCGCCGGTGTCCCAGCGGCCCGAGATCTCGGCCAGGACCTCGGGCTCCCAGGCGAAGTTCTCGAGCATCTGCGACGGGGCCTCCACGAAGTCGAGGGCGACCGAGGTGCCGGAGAAGGACATGTGGCGGGCCTTCGTCAAAGTCTGGTGCATCAGGTGGCCGAACTCGTGGAAGAACGTCTCGACCTCCGCGTGCGGCAGGAGCGCGGGCTTGCCCGGGATGGCCTTGGGGAAGTTGGCGACCATCGCGGCGGCGGTCCGGTCGTAGCCGCCGGGGAGCGCGCGGCCCATCAAGAGAGGGAAGGCCGCCGCGTGCGTGTACTTGCCCTCGCGCGGGTACAGGTCCAGGTAGAAGTGGCCGATCAGCCGGGCGGACTTGGAGTCCACGATCTCGAAGAGCCGCACGTCGGGATGCCAGACGGACGCCCCCTCGACCTCGCGGAAGGTCACGCCGAGTATGCGCTGGTACACGCTCAGCACGCCGGAAACGACGCGGTCCACGGGGAAATACTGGCGGACCTCCTCGGCGTCATAGGAATATCGCTCTTCGCGCAAAATTCTTGAGTAGTAGCCGCGCTCGTGGTCGCCGACCTCGGCCGCGGAGGGATCGTCGCGGCGCTTGACCTCCAGCACGGCCGCCAGTTCGGCCTTCGCGCGGGCCTTCACCTTCTCGGCCAGTCGCGACAGGAACTCGGCCACGCGCGCCGGAGACTTCGCCATGCGGTCCCTGAGCGCGAGCGTCGGATAGTCCGCGTAGCCGAGCAAAGCCGCGGCCTCGCGGCGCAGCTCGAGGCCTTCCTTCAGGATCGGCAGGTTGGCGGGAACCGCGCGGTTTTCGTACTTGTGGTTTAGCGCCTTTCGAAGCTCGCCGTTCTTGGCGTAGCGCATGAACGGCACGTAGCTCGGATAATCGAGGCCGACCTTATACTTGCCCTCGGCGGTCTTCTCGAGGCTCGCCTTGTAGTCGGCGGGCAGGCCCTCGAGGCCGGCGTCGTCCACCTCGAGCCAGTCCTTGTGGTCGTTGATGTTGAGCTCGAAGCGCGCGGACAGGTCGTTGAGCTTGGTCTGCACGGCCTTGAGGCGCGCGCGCTTCTCCGGGTCGAGGCCGAGGCCGCTGTCGCGGTAGTCGCGCAAAGTCTTGTCCAGCAGCCTGCGGTCGGCGGCGTCGAGCGCCTCCCCCCGGGCCGCGGCGGCCTCGACGCGCTTGAAGATGTCCTCGCGCTGCCCGAGCTCGACGAAGCGCCGATTCATCACCTTCTCGATGGCCTGGGCCGTCATGCGCACGCCCTTGTCGGGGGAGACGTGGGCGTTGAAGACGAGGGGGATGACCGAGCGGACGTAGTCCCCGACGGCCTTCTCCTGGGCGAGCACGGTGTTCGCGAAGGTCGGCGAGGGCGCGGCGAGCATGCCCTGGAGCGCGCCGTCGAGGGTCGAAGACGCGTCGCGGTACGCCTGCCGCATTTCTTGACGGGAAAGATCGAAACGAAGCGCGGGGACCGAAGGCGCGCCGGCGGGGACGGCGGAGGCGGAGCGGCCGACGACCTGGGCGGCGGCGGGCGCGGCCGGCGAGAGCGCGAGGAGCAGCGCGAGAAAGAGGGGGCGCGAGTTCATGACGCCATCCTATTAAGAGGAGCGCGCCCCCGGATGAGCCGGAGGGCCCAAAACGCCCGCGTCAGAGGACCTACGCCGGAAATTGCTATTCTCTGCGGGATGACCTCAACGATATCAGGGCCGCGCAAGGCGTCCTACGCGCTGTTCGCCCTCGCGCTGGTCGTCGTCGCCCGCTTCGGCCTCGGCCCGTGCGTGCTCGCCGGGCTGGTCTCCTACATGATCATGGACCTGACCGAGCGCGCCCTGCGCCGGCGCGGCGCCCGGATCCGGACCGCTCGCTGGGCGGCGCTGGCCATGTTCGCGGTCATGGCGACCGCGCTGTCCTGGATCTTCGTGGCCTTCGTGCGCGTAGGCGTGTCCCGCCTGCCGGTCCTGCTCGACACGGTCCTGCCGAGGCTGACCGCGCTCTCCCACGAGTTCGGCTATTCCCTGCCGGTCGACAACGCGCTCGAGCTGCGCGACCTGCTCGTCGCCTCGGCCAAGGAGAACTTTTCCTCGGTCAGCAAGACGAGCGGCCTGCTCACGCGCGGCTTCTTCCAGGTGATCGTCGGCGTGCTCGCGGCCGCGATGAAGTTCCTGACGCCGCCGGACCCGGACTCGGGAAAGAACCTGTTCGAGGCGGTGCGCACGGAGTTCTCCGCTCGCGTGAGGCTGTTCGTGAGGAGCTTCGAGCTCGTCGTCGGCGCGCAGGTCGCGATCTCCTCGGTCAACGCCGTCCTGACCGCGATCTTCCTCTACGCGATGGGCTTCCCCTTCAAGACCTTCCTGATCCTGACGGCGTTCGTCTGCGGCCTGGTGCCGATCGTCGGCAACATCGTCAGCAACATCGCGATCGTGACCGCCGGCCTGACGATCTCCGTCCAGCTCGCCACGTTCGGCCTGATCTACCTCGTCGTCATCCACAAGCTGGAGTACCTGCTCAACAGCCGGATCATCGGCGGCTCGATCGACACGCCGATGTGGATGACTTTGCTCGGCCTCGTCGTCGGCGAGGCGATGATGGGCGTGCCCGGCGTGCTGCTGGCGCCGGCCCTGCTGCACTACGCGCGCGCCGAGCTGCGCGACCTGCCGCCGCCCGCTACGCCCTGATCCCGAGCAGCTCCCCGAGGCGCCGGGCTTCCGTCGGCCGCGCGGGCCTCGATTTAAGCCAGCGGAACACGCGCACCTGCGCGGCCGGGCGCCAATCGTTAAGGCCCGCGACGGCCGCGGCCGCCGCGGCCTCCATGAGCTCCTTGCAGGACTCCTCGGCCGAGCCGTTCTCGAGGCCCCCGAGCAGCCGGTCGACGCCTCGCGCGAACGGCTGCTCGGCGCGCGCGGAGGGAATGGGCAGGCCCGCGGCCTTGGCGCGCGTGACGACCGACTTCAGCTCGTCGAGGGCGCCGAAGGCGTCCTCCTCGAAGCGCCGCGCCGCGTCGGCGAGCGCGTGCCCCAGCGAGAGGCTCGTCTCCTCGTCGAGCCCGGGAGGCAGCGGAAGCTCGAGGCCGCGGAACTGCTCGGCGAGCGTCAGCGCGTCCTCGAGCTGATCGCGGCCGGCGGCCTCCCACCGCGAGAGGCGGCGCTTGAGCACGGTGGTCAGGACCTTCTCGCGCTCGTCGGGGCGCAGGTCGCGCAGGAGGAAGAGGCGCCCCGGAGGCAAGGTCGCCTCCGTGCCGCCGGCGGCGGCGTGCAGGAGGCTGTCGAAGCGGTCGTCGGGCAGGTCGCCGGCGCAGACGAAGGCCTGCACGCGCTGGCCCTTGAGCACCGCGGCGAAGAAGGTCCGCGTCCAGCGCTCGCCGGTGCAGCCGTCGAAGAAGGCCGAGCGGCCCGCCGCCACCGTGATCCCGCCCTCGACGCGGCGCGTGAAGCGCTCGCTGTCGGCGCGGTGATGGTGCACGAAGGCGGGCGGCTGGTCCTCGAACAGCAGGGACACGGCGTAGTGGGCGGCGACGTGATCGGGGGTGACGAGCTGGATCTTCACAAGCTTTTCCCAAACACCGCCCTCGTCCTTCAACTCCGCAACGAAAGCCTCCTCGTAGTCGGCGTCCAGGGCCCGGGCGAGTTCGAGGGCGCGCGCGGCGTACAGCAGGACCTGCACCGGCTCGATGCGGGAGAGCTGATCGAAGAACCAGCCGCAGCTCGTGAACATCATCAGCGAGTGACGCTGCAGCTCGAGCAGGATTAGCGCGCGCACGCGCGACGCCTCGTCCTTGGCCGAGGGCGCGTGGCGCTTCAGGAAGGCGGAGACGTTCGCCTCGGAGCGGTCGAGCACGACGGAGACGTAGGCGTCGCGGGCGGCCCAAGGATCGGGCAGAAGGCCCTTGGCCTCCTCCTCGTACAGCGCGGCGAGCTTGTCGCGCAGGCCCTCGAGGGCGGCGCGCAGCGGCGCGCGCCACTCCAGGCTCGCGCCCTCGACGGCCCCGCAGCCGCAGGCGGAGCGCCAGCGCTCGACGCCGTGGGGGCAGCTCCAGGACGTGCCGCCCTCGCGCAGGCGCACCTCGTGGCGCGGCGGATGCTTGGCCAGCCACCACCCGAGGTTGACGGGCGCGACGCCCTTGGCGGGCAGGGAGTAGCGCAGGAAGTGGGCGAGCCCCATCTCCGCGAAGGACTCGTGGTGGCCGTAGGACTCGCCGTCGGTGGCGAGCAGGGCCAAGGAGTCCTCGGCGGTCGGGGGAAGGCGCGAGACGACGCGGCCGGCGAAGGCGCCGCTGTCGCTCATCGCGCGCTCGAACGCCACGGAGCGCGACAGCGGGCCGTCGTAGAAGAACACGGCCAGGGCGTTCTTTCCGTCGGTCCACCGGTAGGGCGTGCCGGGGCGGAGCGCGTCGGCCGCACTTTTAAATACGCCCCCTGAAAGGGGGCGTATCGCGTCGGCCTGGTGGGGCTCGAGGATCACGAACTTGACGCCCTCGGCGGCGACGGCGGCCATGGTCGCGTCGTCGGTCGCGCACTCCGGAAGCCACAGGCCCTCCGCGTCGCGCCCGAACCGCGTCTTGAAGTCGGCCAGTCCCCAGCGGATCTCGGTGAGGCGGTCGCGGGGGGAGGCGAGCGGCAGGATCGAATGATGGAACGCCTGCGCCAGCGCGTTGCCGTGGCCGTCGAGCCGGGCGGCGCTCGCCTTGTCCGCCGCGACGAGGCGCGCGTAGGCGTGCGGATGGGCCGTCTCGAGCCAGGCCAGCAAGGTCGGGCCGAAGTTGAACGACATCCATTCGTAGTTGTCGACGATGTCGGTGATGCGGCCCTCGCTGTCGACGACCCGGGCCTCGCCGTTGGGCACGTAGCACTCGCGCGCGATGCGCGCGTTCCAGTCGTGGTCGCGGCCCGCCGACGGCTGGCGCTCCACCGCGCCCGTCCAGGGGTTCTCCCGGGGCGGCTGATAAAAATGCCCGTGCACGCAGGCGAATCGCTTCACGGTTTTATTTTAACTTAATCCCCGCGCCAAACGTCCGGCAAAGGGCCCAGGCCCCGCTGGGACCGATGCTCCTGACGCGTAGAGGCGGCCGCGGCTATAGTCCTTTCATGAGAGTCTTGATCGCGCTGGCCCTCCTGCTCCCTTCGGCCGCCTTCGCCCAGGTACGCGTCGCCGCGCGGATATCGGTTCCAGCCGCGCCTGCGGTCCTGCCCGTCAGCGCGATCGCCCCGCCGGCGCTCTCCCTGCCCATCCTCACGGCGCCGAGCCTCGCGCCCGCGCCGATCATCACGGCCCGGGCCGCCCTCGTCCGGGCCGGGACCGCTTTGTCGGCCGCCGCGAAAGAGGGCGCGGATCAAGGCGCCGTTTCCCGCCGGGTCTTCGACGCGGGCGCGAAGACCCCGGCGGAAGCCCCCGCGGTTTACGCGGGCCCGAGCGCGAGCCGGCCGGCCGCCCTCGAGGAGCCCAATTCGCCGCGCCACCGCGTCGTCACCCGTGCGATGGGCCCGGTCAGAACGGCCGCCGCCGAGACGGTCGAGATCGCGGCGATGTCGATCCCGGTCGCGCTCGCCGCGCTGATCATGAAGGGCGCGATGACGAATCCTTATCTCCTGATTCCCTCGATGCTCGCGCTCTGGGCCGCGGGCGCCTGGGCCATGCGCGGCCACCTCGCCGGCCTGCGCTCCACCGTCACGGGCGGCTGGCAGGCCTCGCACGATCAGAAGTACCGGGTCGACCCCAACACCGGAGGCCTGCGGGACGTCCGCGGCCATAAATACGGGGCCGACCGCTACGACGAGTGGACGGCCGGTCCCGTCGGGCCGCTGGCGACGGGGCTGATCGCGGCGGGCTCCGCGGTCGCGGCCGCCGCCTTCCTCCTGCTATAATCGACGGGTGGAACCGGTCCGGCTCGAGCAAACCTTTCTCCTGTCATCGGCCCCGGCCGCGCTGTGGCCGCTCGTCTCCAACACCGACCGGCTCAACCGCGCCCTCGGCCTGCCCGCGACGACCTCCTCCGGCGCCGATCCCGAGGACTTCTCGCAGCAGGTGAGCGCCCGCCTGCTCGGCCTGCCCCTGCGCTGGAAAGAGGAGCCGTTCGACTACGTCGACGGACGCGGCTACGAGGTCGTCCGCGAGTTCCACACCGGCCCCTTCACGCGCTTCCAGGGGGGCTTGAGGATGGCGGCCGCGGGCGAGGGAACCTCGGCGACCTTGTACGGCTCGTTCTGGCCCCGCAAGGAGTGGCTGCGCCCGCTGGCCGGCCTGTTCGCGCGCAAGGCGCTGGGCGACATGGTGGTCCTCTACCGGAGCATCGACCAGTCGCTCGCCAAGCTCGGGGCCTTCCCGGCGCCGCCGCGCACGCTCACGCCGCTCGCCGAGGACCTGTTCGCCGCGCGCTCCGCCGTCCTGCTCGGGCAGCGCGTGGACAAGGCCTGCGCCGAGCGCCTGCTCGCCCACCTCCAGGCTTCCTCGGACGACGAGCTGCGCGGCATGCGTCCCTTCGAGCTCGCCGACCGCTGGGGCCTGCCGCGGCTGGCCGCGCTCGGCGCCTGCCTGCACGCGACGAAGGCGGGCCTGCTCGACCTCAAGTGGGAGGTGCTGTGCCCGAACTGCGCGGCCCCCAAGGAGACGCTGGCGTCGCTGGCCGACCTGAAGGGGACCTCGCACTGCGGCTCGTGCGAGATCGACTACGGCGTGAGCCTCGACCGGTCCGTCGAGCTGCGCTTCTCGGTGAACCCGAGCGTGCGCGACGCCAAGGGCGCGGTGTTCTGCGCCGGCAGCCCCGTCCACTCCCGCCACGCCGCCGCGCAGCTGCGCCTCGACGGCGCCTCGGTTCGGACGGTCGAGCTGGACCTCGAGGCCCGCTCCTACGCCGTCCGCCTGCTGCAGACGAAGCGCTCGGTGCTCCTGAGGCCCGCCGTCGGCGGCCCCGCGGCCGTGTCCGTGGATTTCGCCCGCGCGGAGGACGGCGCGGAGCTCGCATTCCGGCCGGGGCTCGTCAAGCTTCTTTTTCAGCCGACCTTGGCGCCCGGGCTCGCGCGCGTGGAGAAGGAAAGCTGGAAGGACGCCGCGGCCACGGCCGAGCTCGTCACGACGATGCAGGAGTTCCGGGACCTGTTCTCTTCGGAAGTTTTAGCTCCCGGCGTGGAAATCGGCATCAAGAACCTGGCCCTGCTGTTCACCGATCTCAAGGGCTCGACGGCCCTGTACGAGCGCGTCGGCGACGCGACCGCCTACGGCGTCGTGCGCGACCATTTCGACTGGCTGACCGCGATCGTCGCGGCCCGCGGCGGCGCGGTGGTCAAGACGATCGGCGACGCGGTGATGGCGGTGTTCCCGTCCGGCGAGGGCGCGCTCGAGGCGGCGCTCGACATGCAGTCGCGCCTCGGCGAGCTCACGGCGCGCCTGGCCCCGCGCGAGCCGGTCGCGCTCAAGATCGGCGTGCATCAGGGTCCGTCCATCGCGATCAACGCGGGGGGCAACCTCGACTACTTCGGCACCATGGTCAACGTCGCCGCCCGCGTGCAGAACGAGAGCGCCGGCGGCGACATCGTGATCACGAAGGCGATCTCCGCGGACCCGGCGTGCGCGGCCGCCCTCGAGCGCCGCGCCGCCTCGAAGGAGCACTTCACCATCCCGCTCAAGGGACTGCACGGCGAGTTCGACCTCTGGCGCCTGACCGCCCGCCCCGCCGCGCTATGAAGGCCCTGCTCATAGCGCTGCTCCTCGCCGCTCCCGCCCCCGCCGCCGAGCCGGACGTCCGCGACCTCGTCGACAAGGCGAACAAGGCCCTGCGCGGCGACTCGAGCCGCGGCCGCCTCACCATGACGATCGAGACGCCGGAGTGGAGGCGCACGCTCGAGATCGAGGGCTGGAACAAGGAGCGGACCTTCGCCTTCATCAAGATCCTCTCGCCCGCCAAGGAGCGCGGCAACACGACCTTGCGCCGCAAGACCGAGATGTGGGTGTGGCTGCCGAAGGTGGAGCGCGTCATCAAGATCCCGCCGACGATGATGCACTCGACCTGGCAGGGCTCGGATTTCACCTACGAGGACATCGTCAAGGCCGACTCCATCGTCAAGGACTACACGCACAAGCTCCTGAAGACGACGAAGGAGGAGGGCCGCACGATCTATCATATCGAGGCGACGCCGAAGGCCGACGCGCCCGTCGTCTGGGGCAAGGTCTTGACCGACGTGGCGCTCTACGACGACGGCTCCGTCATCCCGCTCAACGAGCTGGATTTCTCCGAGCGCGGCGAGCTGATCCGCACGATCACCTTGTCCGACATCAAGGTCATGAGCGGCCGCCGCGTGCCGGCGCGCCTGGAGTGCGTGCCCGCGAGGAAAAAGGGGCAGCGCACGATTCTTCAATACAAGGAGCTGGAGTTCGACATACCGTTGAAGGAGTCCTTCTTCAGCTACCAGCGCCTGCAGAAGGGCGGGGGCTGATCTGCTCCGGCTGGCCTGGCGCAACGTCTGGCGCAACCGCCGCCGCAGCCTGATCAACGTGGCCGCGATGGGCTTCGGCCTGGCGGCGATCATGTTCGGCCAGAGCATGATGCGCTCCCTGCAGATGCAGCTCGTCGAGAAGGCGACGGGCTCGATCACGGGCCACGTCCGCGTCCAGCGCAGCGACGTCGACGAGTCCAAGTTCCCCGACAAGTTCATGACCGACCCGGAGCTCGCCGCGGGACTGCTCGACCAGGATCCCAGGATCAAGGTCTGGGGCCGACGCATCCAAATGACCGGGCTGGTCTCGGCGCCCAGCGCCTCGCTGGGCGCGCTGATCTGCGCGGTCGAGCCCGAGAAGGAAAAGGCCCTCACCGACATGTCCTCTTATATCAAGGAGGGAACCTACCTCGACCCGGACGGCAAGGGCATCGTCATGGGCCGCAAGATCGCCGGCCGCCTCGACGTGCGCCTGGGGGAGAAGGTCGTGATCATGGCCCAGGCCGCCGACGGCTCCATGGGCGCGGAGGCCTTCCGCGTCGTCGGCCTGCACGAGACCGGCTCGGAGTCCTTCGACGGACAGATCGTCTGGGTGCCGCTCAAGGCGATGCAGGAGCTGCTCGGCCGTCCCGGCCAGGCCAACCAGCTCGCCGCCCGCGTCAAGGACATCGAGCTCGCCGACGAGGTCGCCGCCGACCTCGATCGCCGGCTGCCCCCGGGCAACGTCCGCGCCATCAGCTGGAAGAAGATCGACCGGGAGATCATCGGCATCCAAGCCTTTCAGAACGGCATCCTGACCGTGGTGCTCTTCATCGTGTTCGCGATCGTGGCGCTGGGCATACTCAACACCCAGCTGATGAGCCTCTTCGAGCGCGTGCGCGAGTTCGGCGTGCTGATGGCCATCGGGGCGCGCCCGAGATGGATCGTGCGCCTCATCCTCGCCGAGTCCCTCGTCCTCGGCCTCACCGGCACCTCGCTCGGCGTCACGGTCGGCGCCGCCCTCATCGCCTACTACGGCCGCCACGGCCTGCGCCTGCCCGTCGGCGAGGCGTTCTCATACTTCCTGCCCTTCCCGTCGGTGATCTATCTCGTGCCGGCCTGGGGGATGCACGCCTTCGCCTGCGCCTCCGTGTTCCTGATCACCTTGCTGGCGTCCTTGCCTCCGGCGCTGCGCGCCGGGCGCCTGAAGCCCGCGGAGGCCCTCCGCCATGTCTAAGCTCGTCGAGGTTTCCAACCTCCACAAGGTCTACCCCGGCGGCTCGAAGGTCGCCGCGCTCAAGGGCGTCGACCTCGTGATCGCGCGGGGGGAGTTCACCGCCCTGGCGGGCCCGTCGGGCTCCGGCAAGTCCACCCTCCTTAATTTGGTCGGCACGCTCGACCGCCCCACGAAAGGGACGGTGAGCTACGACGGCCGCATCGTTTCCACGTTGGGGCCCGATCCTCTTTCGGATTTCCGCCTGCGCTCGCTCGGCTTCGTGTTCCAGGCCTACAACCTGATTCCCGTGCTGACCGCGGTCGAGAACGTCGAGTACCCGCTCGTGCTGCAGGGCATGGACGCGGGCGAGCGGCGCGCGCTCGCGCACGAGGCCCTCGGCTGGGTCGGCCTCGAGGGCTTCGCCGAGCGCCGCCCGGATCTGCTCTCCGGCGGCCAGCAGCAGCGCGTCGCCGTCGCGCGCGCGATCGTGACGAGGCCCTCGCTCGTCCTCGCCGACGAGCCCACCGCGAACCTCGACTCCAAGACCGGCGCGCAGCTTCTCGACCTCATGGAGGGGCTCAACGACGACCACGACATAACCTTTCTGTTCTCGAGCCACGACGGCGCCGTGCTCGAGCGCGCCCGCCGCGTCGTGCGCCTCCAGGACGGAGAGCTCCTGTCCGATGACGTCCGCGAGCGCTAGCCTCCTCGTTCTGCTGCTGGCCGCGCCGGCCTCGGCCGGGGTGAGGGCCGGCGGCTATCTGAAGAACTTCTGGCAGTATTCGCATTCCGCCCTGGACGGCCGCGCGTACAACCTCAACACGGCGCGCGCGCGCCTCACCCTCGACGCCGAAAAATCGGCCTTCAAGGCCCACGTCGATTTCGACCAGCAGGTCGCCGCGGGGTCGTTCTTCCGCACGACGGAGTTCCGGCGGTTCGGCTTCGCGCCGCCCAAGCCCTGGCTCGACATGGAGCACACCGTCTCCACCGGGACGACCAACGGCTACGGGATCGGCGCCTACCGCGCCTGGGTCGGCCTCGAGGACGACCGCGGCGTCGTCCGCGCGGGCCGCCAGCGCATCGCCTGGGGCAGCGGGAAGCTCTGGAACCCGACCGACGTGCTGAATCCTTACGACCCGACGACGATCGAGCGCGACGAACGCCGGGGCGTGGACGCGCTGTACGGCCGCGCGGGGATCGGCGCCCTCGGCCAGGCCGAGCTGGCCTGGGCCCCGGGCGACTATTGGGTCGACCACGCCTTGCTCGCGCGCGGGCGCGCCAACTGGGAGGGCTGGGACGCGTCCCTGCTCGGCGGCAAGATTCCGGGGTCGACGGCGTCCTTCGTCGTCGGCGGGGACTTCGCGGGCGCGCTCCTGAAGGGAACGCTCCACGGGGAGGCCGCCTGGTTCGAGCCGGAGAACCGGACGCCGTACTGGAAGGCCGGCGTGGGCTACGACTATAACTTCCCGTCGGGAACGGCCCTCGTCGTCGAGGTATATCACGC
The DNA here is from genome assembly GCA_036676805.1 of Elusimicrobiota bacterium. Lineage (GTDB taxonomy): Bacteria > Elusimicrobiota > Elusimicrobia > UBA1565 > UBA9628 > GWA2-66-18. Next base: position 9,451 of record JAKFCD010000073.1, on the reverse strand, counting down.
GGGCAACGGCGCGACGGACCCGCGGCGCTACGACTTCGCCGCCCTGCGCGCGGGCCGCGAGCAGGGCGTGGCGCGAAACTACGCCGGCGCCACCTTCTCCAAGGACCTGCACACCTTGCTCAAGCTCGAGATCGCCGCGATCGTCAACGCCGACGACGGCTCGACCCTGGCCTACCCGAGCCTGTCCTGGAACGCCCTGCCGGACCTATGGCTCACCGCCGCGTGGCGGCGCTTCGGAGGGGATAGGCTGTCCGAGTACGGCCCCCAGCCCAATGCCGCCGTGCTGACCGCGCAGTACTGGTTCTGACGCTCGCGCCCTTCATTTCCTCATCCACTTCTCGAGGTCCCGGGCGAATTGGTCGACGACGTCCAGAAGACGGCCGGGCGCGCGCTCCCGCAGCTTTCCGGCGTGCGACTTGAAGCCCTTCGCGAGCGTCTCGTCGTCCCCGGCGTAATACTCGGAGACCCACGGGAAGTACTCGGTGTCGAGGTCGTCCGCGGGCGCGCGTCCCGCGAGGATAGCCTCGACGCGCGGCTTGATCAGGTCGACGGGGCGCTTGCCGGGCGCGAACTCCGCGTTGTGGCGCCCGAGCAGGATCGCGTCGGCCGAGGCGCGCTTCTTGCCCTTCTTGCCGGGCTTGATCTTCTCGTAGAGGGCGATCTTCGTCCATGGCGCCGAGAGCGGGATGTAGGCCGCCTCCTCGGCCCGCTCGGAGCGGCCCAGTCGAAGCGTCGCCTCGCGCGCGTTCGAGCCGTTCTCGAACCGGGCCTCGAGGTAGAAGGCGCATGGAAGAGCCGCGGTGTCCCACGACAGCCAGGTGCCGCCGAGGCGCTTCTTCTCGCTGAGAAACGCCGGCGGGGCGTCCGCGAGCGCGCGGCCCAACACTCGCTCGCTCTCGGCGCGCAGCTTTTGATTGAACTCCCGGATCCCCTCGACGCCGATCAAAATCTCGCGCAGCGGCGCCGCCGCCCGCGCCTCGCCCCATGATTCGAGCGTCAGGACGAAGGGCTCCTCGGAAAGGGGGAGAAAGCAGATCTCGCCGGCGGCGGCGACCGAGTCCTTCAGCGCCGCCTCGGCCGCGCCCGGCGCGGCGGCGAGGGCGGCGGCCAGCAGCCAGGCCGCGAAAGCAGCTTGTCTCATCGGAAACCTCCTATATATCAGAACTTGTACGAAAGCGACGCGCGGTGCGCCTGGCCGACGCCGCCGAAGGGCAGGAAGCCGTAGTCGATCGCGGTCTTCTCGTGGGCGAAGCCGACGCCGAGCGAGACGCCGGTGAAGCCGTCGATGCTTCCGATGGTGCGGGAGTTGAAGCCCGCGCGCGCCGCCATGCTCCAGGAGTCTTGAACCAAGAGCGCACGCTCGATCCCCGCCGCGACATAGGGCTCGTCATGCCTCGGCAGGCCCAGGTCCAGGGCCGCGAGCCAGCGGCCCCGGAACGAGTAGGAGCCGCCGGCCTTGAAGATGAGCGGGAGCTCCTCCGCCTCCCGCTCGAACCTCAAAGCGCCGCCCATGTTCCGCGCGGCGAGGCCGAGGCGAAGCGCGCCGTCGAGCATGGACGGAGACAAAAGGCCGGCGTCTACGGCCGTCGTCCGGGCCGTCGCCTCCAATTCCGAGCGGATATGCTTGACCGCCGCGCCGAAGGAGAAGCCCTCGAGCGGGCCCGACCGCGCTTTGTAGGCGTAGCCCAGCGAGACGGCCAGATCGTTGGGCGTCACGTCTCCGAGATCGGCGCCGGCCAGATCCGTCGTCGCGATCGACCCGGCGTTGAAATACTGCGCGGCGGTCCCCCAGGCGCCCCAGCGCCCGAGGCTTTGGCCGAAGGCCGCGTAGTCGAGGAAGCTCGAGTCGAGAAGTGCTGCGTGCATGAAGACGGCCGAGCGCCTCTCGATCGAGGTCAGCGCGGCCGGGTTCCAGTACAGGGCGCTCGCGTCGTCGACGAGCGCGGTGTACGCCTCGCCCATCCCGGCGGCGCGCGCGCCGGGGGCGAGCTCGAGGAACCCGGCCGCGGCCGCGCCGCGCGCCGAGGAGCGGAAGCCGGCCGCCTCGCCGGAGGAGGCCGCCAGCAGGATGGCCGCGGCGGCCCCCAAGGTCCTCATCTCTGCACCATGACCTTGAACGTCCGCTTCTCGCCGGCGCCCTGCGCGTAGACGAAATAGACGCCGCTGGCGACGCGCTGCCCGCTTTGGTTCGTCCCGTCCCACGAGGCCATCCCGACCGCGTCGGCGCTCAGGTCCTTGACGAGCCTTCCGGTCATCGTATGGATCCGGATCCTCGCGTTCGCGGGCAGCAGCGAGAACGTCATCGCGCCGTGCCCCCGCGAGGGCCGCAGCGGGTTGGGGAAGGCCTTCGCCGCGTCCACGCTCCCCGACGGGGCGGCCTGCATGAGCTGGAAGACCGAGAAGTGATCGACCTTGGCGGTCACGCGATCGCCGGCCGGGTCGGGCGTGGAGACGAGGGGAATCCAGACGCCGCGCGACGGATCATGGCGCGCCAGGATCAGCTTGGACTCATCCGTGCCGGCCGGCATAGACGCGCCCGCGTAAGACACCGTGAGGTCGGCCGCCCGCGCCGGCTGCAGCGCCTTGTCGAGGAGGATCTCCACGCCGATTCCCGTCGCGACCAAGGAGGCGGCCGGGGACGGCGCGGCCGGCAGCGAGGCCGGCGTCTGGAGCGTGACCGTCACGTTCTCGCTGAAGGCGCCCGAGGGAATGGAGAGCGTGACCGTCCCCTCGGGAGGTTGGAAGCCGAGGACGGCTCCTCCCGGGCCGGCCGCGCCGTCGACCGCGGCCACGAGCAGCCCGCGGAGGACGTCCCAGGCGGGCGCCTTGGTGCCGTCCTGGCGCACGAGCCCGAAGCCGGCGCAGGTCCCGTCGTCGCACTCATTGTCGATGATCTCCCAGACGAACGAAAGCGGGACCCCGGCGTCGAGGAACGCCTGGGCCGCGTTCGCCGTCCTGGTTCCCGAGTCGGCGAAGGTCTCCTCGGCGAAGCCGTACTCCGTGATCAGCAAGGGCCGCGTCCCCACGCCGGGAGACCGGCGGATGAAGTCGATGTCGTCCAGGATCACGCGGCGAAGATCGGCCGTGGCGGGAGACTCGATCGTATGCCAGGCCGAGTAGGCGATGAAGTCGCTTTGCGCCTGAGGCACGACCTTCGTCAAGAGGCTGGGATGGCCTCTCTTCGGATTGTCGATGAAGTTGAACTCCAGCGCGTGGAGGACCTGGACGCCGCTGACGGCGCCGACGTCCGCGCGCGCCTGGACGATGCCTTGCTGCCGGGCGTTGAACCAGTCCGCCATGGCCTGGACTCGCCCCGGAGCGGCCGCGTGGTCGCGAAAGAAGCTCCCGTTCATCCACCAGTCGCCCTCCCAGTTCTTGAGGATGAAGGTCTTGCCCGTGCCCTGGTAGGTCTGAAGCAGGTGCGCGGCCAGGTTCCGCATCTCCAGCGTTTCCGCGGCCGCGCGGCCCGCAGGGAAAGCCCCGGACGCGGCCGTCCAGTCCTGGTTGGCGAAGGTGAAAGCGGTGATGACGTAGGTCGAGAACGGCATCTCGAAAAGCTCCCGATACGGCGCCGTTTGAGCCAACGCCTGCAAGGCGGCCGGCGCGCCGAAGTCCGTGGCCGGATAGTCGACGGCGTGGTTGTACGTCAGGTAGACGAAGATGCTGTCGGAGCCGACTTGCCGGACGAGGTTGGCGCCTTCCCGCAGGAAGGGTTCGGTCGTCGTGCGGTAGTCTCCCGCCACGTGCGTCACCCCGAGCGACGCTTTCGCCGCGGCGGGCGCTCCGCTCGTCAAGCTCGGGCGGACGGAGAACGACGCGGCGCCCGTGCTGCCGGCGACCTTGACCTGCTTTTCCCAGAAACCGGCATCGGGCGCGGTCCAGGCCGGGCCGGTTCCGCTCCAGTTTCCCGCGGCGTCGGTGGTCTGGCCGAGATCGACGTCGACCTCCTGCGCCGCGCCGTCTTTCCAGCTCGACCAGAGCAAGGCGGACGAGGGCGCGCCGCCCTTGACGACGTATGTCGGCGCCTCGCCGACGACATAGCTGGAGCGGTCCGCCGTCACGTTGAGGTGCACCGTGACGGCGACGTTCGCGGTCAGGCCTCCGAACCATTCGACGAACTCCTGGAGCATCCGCCATTGGAAGCCGTAGCTTCCCGCGGAAGCGGGGGCGTTGATCGTGAACTGGAACGTCTTATCCTGGCCGGGGCCGATCGACTCGGCGGCGCCGAGCCGCAACCGGTTCGTCGTGAGCCAGGTGAGATTGTCCTGGGGATTCTGAGAGCCGAGCCGATGGTTCGCGGCGTCCGTCCACGTCGTGTCGCCCGTGTTCCTCACGACGACGGCGACCGTGTAGGTCTTCGAGGCGACCATGACGGTCGGAACCGTCTGGGTCAGGAACAGCGCGTCGTTGGCGGCGCGGGACGGAACGGGCGCGCCGATGCCGATCGAGAGAGCGAGTGCGGCGGCCGCGAGGGAAAGTCGTCTTCTCAAGAGCACCCTTATTGTGGGGCCTCTTGCCGGAAACGTCAAGCCCGCGCGGCCGGCCGCCCGGCATTTTTTTAGCTAAAATCGGCCATGCTCGCTCTCGTGCTCGCGGCTTGCGGCTTGATCGCAGCGCCCGCCTCCGCGGCGCACGTGAAGGCGACTTTGCTCGTCTCCGGCGAGGACGCCGCCTTGCGCCTCGTCCATGCTCCGGACTGGCACACTTACTGGCTCAATCCCGGCGACTCGGGGCTGGCGACCAAAATCTCGACGGGCACGCTCGAGTTCCCGGCGCCGGAGCGCATCGTCGCCGGCCCGCTCACGAGCTTCGGCTACTCCGGGGAGGTCCTGCTCCCCGCGAACCTCCCCAAGGGCGCGACGATGGTGACCGCGACCTGGCTCGAGTGCGCCGAGGCGTGCATCCCCGGCAAGGCTTCGCTGACGGCCCGCAAGGTTTCGCCGGGCATTCTGAAGGAGGCCCGCGCGCGCCTGCCCAAGCCCGATCCGGGCGCGGCCCTCGGCGCGACGCGCAGCGGCGACCGGGTGATCCTTGAGATCGCCGGACGCCATCCGCGCGCCGAGTTCTTCCCGGCGGTCAACGGCGCCTTCGAGAGCGCTCGCGGCGCCGTCGCGGTGGCGCCGACGCGCACCGAGCTCTCCTTGCTCAAGGCCCCGGGCGCCGCCGACCTCGAGGAGCTTTCCGGCGTTCTCGCGCGCCCCGGCCTTCCGCCGGTGAACGTCGCGGTGCCCATCGCCTCGGGCGGCGCCGCCGCGCGAAATCTTCTGCTGGCGTTCCTGGGCGGCCTGCTCCTCAACCTGATGCCGTGCGTCTTCCCCGTGATCGCGATCAAGGTCACGTCCTTGCTCGAGCGCCCCGGGCGCGGCCACGCTTTGGCCTATACCGCCGGCGTGGTGACGACCTTCCTGGCGCTGGCGGGGGGGCTTCTCGCCGCGCGCGCGGCGGGCGCCACGTTCGGCTGGGGCTTCCAGCTCCAGTCCCCGTGGATGGTCGGCGCGCTGGCCGCCCTGTTCGTCGCCATCGGCCTCAATCTGCTCGGCCTTTTCGAGGTCGGCACCAGGATCATGGCCCTCGGCGGCCGCGCCGGAGGAGGCTCCTCGTTCTCTTCGGGGGCGTTCGCGGTCGTCGTCGCGGCTCCCTGCACCGCGCCGTTCATGGGCGCGGCGCTCGGCTGGGCGCTGACCCGGCCCCCGTGGGAGGCCCTCGCGGTATTCGGCACCCTGGGCCTGGGCACCGCCGCGCCCTACGCCGTCCTTGCCTCCCGGCCGTCTTTGCTCGCGCTCCTGCCGCGGCCGGGCCGCTGGATGGAGACCTTCAAAAAGGCGCTGTCGATACCGATGTTCGTGACCGCGGCCTGGCTGCTCTGGGTCCTGTGGCGCCTGCTCGCGGCGCCCGCGGGGGTCGATCCGCTGTGGAAGGTCTGGTCGCCCGAGGCGGTGCGCGAGGTCCGCGCCTCCGGCAGGACCGTGTTCGTCGACTTCACCGCCGCCTGGTGCCTGTCCTGCCAGGTCAACGAGCGCGTCGTCCTCTCGCGGCCCGAGGTCAAGGCGGCCCTCGAGAAGGGCGCCGCCTTCAAGGCGGATTGGACCGACCGGGACCCGGTCATCGAGGCGGAACTCGCCCGCCATGGACGCGCGGGCGTCCCACTTTATATCGTGTACCCGAAGGGCGGGGAAGCCGTGACCTTGCCTGAGATTCTGACGCCGGGCCTCGTGCTCGATACCTTGGGAGAGACTCCATGAAGCTCATGCTCGCCGCCGCGCTGCTGTGCCTGGCCGCCGCCGCCCACGCCGCCCCCCGGCTCGGCGAGCCCGCGCCGGACTTCACGCTCACGGACCAGAACGGCGAGGCCGTCAAACTCTCCGACGCCAAGGGCAAGCTCGTCGTGCTCGAGTGGTTCAACGAGGGCTGCCCGTTCGTCAAGAAGCACTACGGCTCCAAGAACATGCAGGGCCTGCAGAAGAAGTACGCCAAGAAAGGCGTCGTCTGGTACTCCATCGTGACCGGCAAGAAGGGCAAGCAGGGCTACCTGACGCCCGAGGAGGCCCGGGACCGGCTCAAGGGCATGGGCTCCAAGGCGATCCTGCGCGACGAGAAAGGCGACGTCGGCCGGCTGTACTCCGCCAAGACCACGCCCCACATGTTCGTCGTCGACAAGAAGGGAAGCCTCATCTACATGGGCGGCATCGACGACAATCCCAGCGCCGACCCGGCCGGCATCAAGGGCGCGCGCAACCACGTGGCCGCGGCCCTCGACGAGGCCCTGGCCGGCAAGCCCGTCTCCACGCCCTCCTCGGCCCCGTACGGCTGCTCGGTCAAGTATTGAGATTGAAAGGGCGCATACTCGTCGTCGACGATCAGCCGGAGATCGTCGGCGCGTTCGGCCTCTATTTCTCGGAGAAGGGCTTCCAGGTGCGCGGAGCCGGCGGCGCTCGGGAGGCGCTGGCCCTCGTCGAGAAGGAGAAGTTCGACGTCATCTTCCTCGACAACAACATGCCGGGAGGGACCGGGCTCCAGGCGATCGCCGGGCTGTCGCGCAAGTCCGGCGCGCCGATCATCATGATCACCGCCCATTACGACCCGGAGCTCAAGCGCGACGCCATGCTGCTCGGCGCGGTGGATTGCCTGGCCAAGCCTCCGGATTTTCCCGATCTCGAGAAGCGGGTCCTCGCGCTGATTTGCCCGCGAAACAGCCCTTGACAACTTCCTAATATGTATCTATACTAGGTACAGTTATGATATCAAGCACTCGCTTGGCGGTCGCGGCTCACATCGTTTCGGTCCTCGCATCGAGGCGCGGCGAGTTCGTCAAATCCCGGCACATCGCCGGAAGCGTCAACACGAACGCTTCGTTCGTGCGGCGCATCTTGTGCTCGCTGACGCGCGCGGGCATCGTTGAAGCGGAAAAGGGGAAGGCGGGCGGCTCGAGGCTCGTGAAGTGCCCGTCGGAACTGACGCTCTGGGACCTGGCCTCGGCCCTCGGCGAAGAACGCCTCTTCGCGATGCACGCCAATCCGGTGAACCCGCGCTGCCCCATCAGCCGCGGCATCAAGTCGTCGCTCGGCAAGGCGTTCGCCGGCGTCGAGAATGCCGCGCACGTCCAGATGAAGCGAATCAACCTCAAGGATCTGCTGCCGGCCTGATTTTTTTTGACGCTTTATGTTACTGCTATGGATACACTAAAGGAGGACTCAATGAAGACAGTGCTATACGGAGCTACGGGGACCATCGGCCGGCGCATCGCCGCGGAGTTGAAGGCTCGGGGGCATGCCGTGGAAACGCCGCGGCGGGACGTGCTCGATCCGGCGTCCATCGCGGCGGCCGCGAAGGGGGCGGACGCGATTCTCAGCGCCTACGGGCCCGGGCCGTCCGGGGACGTTCAATCCATGGTGCGCGCGGCGCAGGCGCTCGTGGACGGCGCCCGCAAGGCCGGAATCCGCCGCCTGATCGTGGTCGGCGGCGCCGGAAGCCTCAAGGCGGGAGGCAAGGACCTCATCGAATCGCCGCAGTTCCCGGACGCGTGGCGCCCGATCGCCCAGGCCCATCGGGAGTCCCTGACCGTCTTACGCGCCTCGGGGCTCGACTGGACGTTCTACGCGCCGGCCGCGCTCATCGAGCCCGGCGAGAGGACCGGCAAGTATCGCACCGGCGACGGGAACCTGATCGCCGACGAGAAGGGCCAAAGCCGCATCTCGGCGGAGGACTATGCCGCCGCCTTCGTGGACGAGCTCGAACAGCCGCGCTACGCCGGAAAGCTCGCGACCGTCGCTTACTAAAAGGAGAACTGGATTATGATCGACAAATTGTTCAAGACGTCGGATGACTATACGCTCACTTCGCTGCGCCTGGTGCTCGGCGTCGTGTTCTTCGCGCACGGCGCGCAAAAGGTGCTCGGGTGGTGGGGCGGCTACGGCTTCACGGGCACGATGGGCTTCTTCACCGGCACGATGGGCATCCCCGCTCCGCTGGCCTTTCTGGCCATCATGGCGGAGTTCCTGGGGGGCTTGGGCCTCATCGCGGGGGCCGTCTCCCGGGTCGCGGCCTTCGGCATCTTCAGCGTGATGGCCGTCGCGGTGCTGAAGGTGCACCTGCCGTTCGGGCTGTTCATGAATTGGAGCGGCGGCCAGAAAGGAGAAGGATTCGAGTACCACCTTCTGGCGATGGCCATCGCGGCCGTGGTGGCGATCCGGGGAGCCGGGGCGCTGTCCATCGACCGCCTTCTGGCGAGGAGGATCGAGCGATGACCACGTCGCGGCGGTCCCCTCGGCGCATTTAGAGCACAAAAGTTTCACACGGCCTCCCTGGGCCGCGAACGGGTCCAGGGGCTATCCTGAGGCACCAGGTGAACATCGCCAAGGAGGTCCTCGATGAATCCTCCCTCGATCGCCGTGGTCGCGAGCGTTCTCATCCCTCTCTGCGCCTGCAGCGGCTTGCGGCCTCGCCCGCGGCCCGAGGAAGAGACGCGCCTGAAGGTGCCGTACTATTCCGATCGGAGAGAGCAGTACGGACCCGCCGCGGTCGCGGACGTCTTGAGCTTCTGGGGGCTGCCGGTCGACCTCAAGGCCGTCCGCCGCGGAGTTCGTTTCACGAGGAAGGCGGAGGACGTCGCGCTCGACCTCGAGAAAGCGGGGACCGACCATGGGTTCAAGGCGGAGATGAGCAAGGCCGACTTGGCGACGATCAAACGGGAGCTCGACGCCGGCCGGCCCGTCATCGCGCTGGTCAATACCGGCTTTAGCTGGGTCCCGGTGCGCGGCTATATGGTCGTCACGGGATACAGCGATCACCGGCGCTGCATCTACGCCCATTGGGGCCCGAACAAGGACTTCTTCGTCTCCTATCGCCAGTTCGAAACGGACTGGAAGAAGTCGGGAAACTGGCTCCTGCGGATCGAGGGAACGAAGGTGGCGAAGGCCGAGCCCCTGCCGGTCATGAAGGAGCAGCCCGAGGC
>JAKFCD010000072.1:0-5982 GCA_036676805.1 Elusimicrobiota bacterium | reverse complement strand
GAGCGGCCGTAACCAAAAATCCTTTGTGTCTTGGTGTCTTTGTGGTTTATCCATTACTATTCATACGATCCACCCCACCAAAAAGTTCCCTCGCCCCTGCCTCAAAACCCCATGAACTGGGAGCATCTGCTTCTTGACTTGCCCGACGGGACCTGTTACACTTGCTCGAGCCCGCCCAGTCGCAAATAAGCCGTAAAATAGACATGGAATACACAGAGGAATCACCATGAAACAGAGCGACTTCAACCGCACCATCGAGCGTCTGGCCGGCGGCGCGCTCTCCCTCCCGAAGGACCTCTCCGTTTTTTTCCCCGACGGCGACGGCCGCCAGGACCTGATGTACGAGCAGGATTTCGGCCTCGCGCCCTACGCCCCTCTTTATAAGAAGGCGCGCGCCGCGGTCACCGCGGCGAACATTCCCGCCGGCGAGCGCGTTCTGCTCGCCTCCTACCTCGATCTCTTCCTGGGCGAATACGACCGCGCGGCGGCGGCGCTGAAAACGCTCTGCGAAAAATCACCCGACGAGTATTGGCCGCACTTCCTCCATGCCGCCGCGATCTGGCTGCTCGGCGATCAGCGCCGCACGCGCGATTATCTCCCCACCGCCCTCGAAGCGATCGAGAAGGCGGTCGCCGTCGACTCGAAGCAGATGTACGCCTACATCATCCGCGCCGGCCTGCGCCGCGAGCTCGAGGACGTCCCCGGACGCCTCGAGGACACCGAGCGCGTCATCAAGATGGCCCCGCGCTTCGTCTGGGCGCGCACCGAGAAAGCCGAGGTCCTCGGAGAGACCGGCCACTATCGCTTGGCGCTCAAGGAGCTCAACAGCCTCATCAAGCGCTTCCCGACGGCCGCCTGGACGTGGGCCCAACGCGGCCGCCTGCGCGGCATCTCCGGCTTCTACAAGCTCGCGCTGGCCGACTTCGAGAAGGCCGTCGAGCTCGACCCGGCCTGCGGACCGATGGTCGCCTGGCGCGGCGAGACGCACCGCCGCCTCGGGCACTTCGCGGAGGCCGTCGCCGACTTCGACCGCTCCATCGCCCTCGACCCGGGCTATCGCCTCGCGCACGCCTGGCGCGGGCGCGTCCGCCTGCTGCTCGGCGACTACCAGGGGGCCGTGAAGGATTTCGACGCGACGCTCAAGATCGAGCCGCGCGAGATGCTGGCGCAGACCTGGCGCGGCGAGGCCTGGTGGAAGGCCGGCGAGTTCCGGCGCGCGGCCGAGGATTTCGAGGCGGTCTACCCCGCCGAGCCCCAGGGCTTCTGGAACGCGCGGCTCAAGACCAACGAGACCCAGGAGAGCTACTTCATGCTCGACTCCGAGGGAGGCAAGCGCCAGGAGCATTTCTGGGCCGATCTCGAGAAGGGCTCCGCCTCCGGCGACGCCTGGGCGTGGGCCTTCCTCGGACGCTGCAAGGTCGGCGCCGGCCGGATCGAGGACGGGCTGCGCGACCTCACCCGGGCGCTTCAGCTCGAGCCGTCCCACGCCTACGCGCTCGCGTGGCGCGGCGAGGGCGCGCGCCGTCTCGGCGCCTTCGGTCGGGCGCTGACCGACCTGGAAGCCTCCCTGAGGCTCGATCCCGCCAATCGCTGGGCCCGGGCCTGGAAGGCCCAGGCGCTCGTGCAAAGCGGCCGCGCGGACGAGGCCTTGAACATGTTCAAGGCGGCGCTCGACACCCCCGAGCAGCGCTACGCGCCCGCGCACGTCTGGCACGGCGAGGCGCTGTGGAACCTCGGCCGCCGCGACGAGGCCGCCGTCGTCTTCCGGCACGCGTTCACCCTCGACGGCAAGTGCAAGCAGGCCAAGGCCTGGATGAACCGCCTCCGGGCGCGCAAGGCCGAAGCCGTCGCCTGAGCCGACGTTGTCCGCCGTGCTGTCCGCCGCCGACCGTCTGGCCTCGCGAGGGAACTTTCACGCGGCGCTCGGCAAGCTGACGCCTTCCCTTCGGCGGCGCCTGCCGCCGTTGGACTCCTTCTACGACTTCGTGTCCGATCAGGACCTCCTCACCGATAATCCCCGGCATCCTTCGCTGACCCCCGCGGAGCGGGCGAAGGTCCGCCAGGGGCTTGAGGCGCTCGAGCCGGGCCCCCTCAAGCACGCGCTGAACGCGTACGGGCTTATATGCTCGCGGCGCTACCCGCAAGCCGCCGCCGCCGCCGCCGCCGCGCGCTGCCCCCTGCTCGAGGCCTGCGCCCTCTGGCTGCTCGGGGACTCCCGCCGCAGCCGCCGCTGGCTCCCCCTCGCCCTTGAGCGCGCGGACCGGGCCGTAGCGCTCGCGCCCTCCCGCGCCTCCCTGCTGCTGCGCGCTCAGATCCTCTTCGAGTTCGAGGACAATGAACGGGGGCTGGCCGACCTCGCGAGGCTTCTGCGCCGCGACGCGGACGACGTCGCCGTCCGCATCGGGCGCTCCGAGATACTGGCCGATCTTTACCGCTATCGTCCGGCCCTGCGCGAGCTCGAGCTCGCGCGGCGCGGGCGCGCGGCGCCCTGGTGGTACTACGCCCAGCGCGGGCGCCTGCGCGGAATGTGCGGCTTCCTCAAGCCCTCGCTCGCGGACTTCGATACGGCGCTGCGCCGGCGTCCGCGCCGCGGCGCGATACGCGCCTGGCGCGCGGAGGTCCGGCGCAAGCTCGGACGCTTCGAGGCGGCGCGCCGCGACCTCGACCTCGCGGTGAGGCACGAGCCGCGGTACGCGTTCGCCTGGGAATGCCGCGGACGCCTGCGCCTCATGCTCGGAGATCCCGCGGGCGCCCTCGCCGACCTCGAGCGCGCCTGCCGCCTCGACCCCGCGCACACCCTCGCGTTCGCCTGGCGCGGCGAGGCGCGCCTGCGTCTCGGCCGGCTGCGCGGAGCCTGGTCGGACTTCGAGAGAATCTATCCCCTCGAGCCGCTCAACGTCTGGAACGCCGAGGCCCCGGCGGAAGGCCGCCTGCCTTCGCGCGAGGCGCGCCATGCGTCGTACTGGCGCACGCTCGACGCGGCCGCGGACGGCGGGGACCCGACGGCGCTTCTGCTCCGCGGGAGAGCCCGCGCGACGTCGGGGCGCGCCGGGGAGGCCGTCGCCGACCTGACCCGCGCCGTCAGGAGGCTTCCCGCTTCGCTGAAAGGCGCCGCCCTCGCCTGGCGCGGGCGGGCGCGCATGAATCAAGGCGAGCCGCGAAAGGCCGCCGCGGACCTGCGCGCCGCCGCGGCGCTCCGCCCGAGGGTACGGCGCTGGAAGGCCTGGCTCGGGACCGCGTGCCTGCGGCTGGGCGAGGAGGAGCGGGCGCTGAGCGCCCTCGATTTCGCCCTCGCGCGGCCCGAGCCCGGCCTCACGGAGGCGTTTCTCGCGCGCGGCCGCTATCGAGCGAGCAAGGGCCAATGGCTTACCGCCCGGGAGGATTTCCAAGCCGCCCGCCTGCTGGATCCCAAGTCCGAGGAGGTTCTCCGGGCTCTGGCTTCCCTGTCGCCGGGGGCCGCATGAAGAAGGACTGGTCCCGGGCCGAGGACGCCGTCCGGCGCGCCGACTACGAGTCGGCGGCCGCGGCCTTGCTCGGCCCCGAGCGCGCGCTGGGCCTCGAGGCCTTTTTCAAGAACACTCCCTCCCACGACCTCATGTACTCCACCCCGCCGCGCGGCGCCGAGGTTCCTCCCGCGGAGCTGAGATCCTGGAAGTACCAGGCGGCGCGGCGGCGCTCGGCCGAGCTCTGGACCCTGGCCGGCGCCGCGGAGATGTCCCGCGGCAGGAGCGCCGCCGCCGAGGCCGCGCTCACGCGCGCCTTGGCGCTTTCCCCGGGGCTCGCCGCGGCCAGCCTCGCGCGCGCGGCCGTGCGGCTCTCGCTCTCGCGCGAGCGCCGCGACAACCGCCTGCTGCCGGGCTGCCTCGACGACCTGGACCGCGCGCTGGCGCTCTCGCCCGACGATCCGCGGGCCCTGCGCCTGCGCGCGGAGATCAGCAACGACTGCGACGACCTCGACGGCGCCCGGCGCGATCTCGAGCGGGCGCTGGCCCTGGACCCGGGCAACGGCTGGGCCCGCGCGGAGCTCGCCGACCTGTTCTGCGACAGCGGCGATTTCGAGAAGGCCCATCCGTTGATGGCCTCGCTCGCCCCGGACGGCGGCGGCGAGGGCTGGTACTGCGCCCTCCGGGGACGCGCCCTCGCCCTCTCCGGCAGGGCCGCGGAAGGCCTGCGCGAGCTCGAGCGGGCGGTCGCGCTCTCGCCGCGGCTGGCGTCCGCGGTGGGCTGGCGCGGCGAGGCCTACCGCCGGCTCGGCCGCTACCGCGAGGCCATGCGCGACCTGGACCGCTCGATCGCCATGGACCCGGGCTTCGTCTACGCCTACGAGTGGCGCGGCCGCCTGAACCTCATGCTCGGCCGGCTCGTCGAGGCCCTGGCCGACGGCAAGGTCATCGTCCGGCGCGACGCGCGGCACTTGTACGGCCCCGTCCTGCGCGGCGAGGCGCTGTTCAAGCTCGGACGCTACGACGCGGCCGCCGCGGACTTCGACCGGGTCTATCCGCTCGATCCTTCGCGCACCTGGAATCCCGTCGTCGAGGAGGGGCGCCTGACGACGCCCGCCGAGAGGGCCGCGGCGTTCTGGGCGGACGTGGACGCGGCCGCCGCGGCCGCCCCGCTCCTGTCGGGGCGCTTTCACGGCGCGGCCGGACATCAGGCGCGGGCCCTCGCCGACTTGACGCGAGCGGCGGCCTCGACGAAGGGCCGCGCGCCCAAAGCCGCGGCCCTCGCCTGGCGCGGCCGCGTCCTCCTCAACGGCGGCGAGGCCGCCGCCGCGCTCGCCGACCTCGACGCCGCGCTGAGGCTCGTCCCCGCCGACGCGCGGGCGCGCTGCTGGAAGGCGGAGGCGAGGATCGCTCTCGGCGATGAAAACGGCGCGCTCCGGGAATACCGGCGGGCGCTGGCCCTGCCCCGGACCGCGCCCGCCTTCGGCTTCCTGTCCCGCGCCGCCCTGCACGCCGCCGCGGGGCGCTGGGAGCCGGCGCGCGCGGACTACGCGGCGGCCTTCGCCCTCGACGTGAAGTCCAAGGCCGCGCGCCTGGGCCTCGCCGACTGCCGCCGTCGCCTGGGGGCCGGCCTGTGATGCTCGACGTCTTCCTGAATTACGCCTGCCAGGCCAAATGTCCGTTCTGCTACAACCCGCCCCTGACGCCGGAGCTGATCGCCTGGAAGCTCCCCGTCGAGCGCCTGGCGCGCGAGCTGCTCGAAGGACACCGGAAGGGCTATCGCGGCGTCACCTTCTCGGGCGGCGAGGTCACCTTGCTCTCCGAGCTGCCGACCATGCTGCGGCTGGCGCGCAAGGCGGGCTACTCGTCGATCGGCGTGATCTCCAACGGCATCCGCATGGCCGAGGAAAGCTATACGCGCGAGCTCGCCGGCGCCGGCATGAGCTTCGCCTGCCTCTCCATCCATTCCGGGGACCCGGCCCTGCACGACGAGTTGCTCGCCGTGCCCGGCGCCTTCGACAAGGCCGTGCGCGCGCTCGACCGCCTGGAGGCGCTGAACATACCGGCCGTGCTCAACTTCGTGATCACCCGCCGCAACGTTTCGGCGATGCCCGCCTTCATCGAGCGCTTCGCGGCCCGCCCCGGCGTCGTCGAGTTCCAGCTCTACTTCCCGCACTACGAGGGGCTGATGACGGTGCACGCCGACGATTTAAAACTGGACGTGAGCGCCGTCGTCCCGGCGCTCACGGCCGCCTTCGCCCGGGCCCGCGCCTTGGGCGCGCAGGACAAGGTCTTCGTCTACAACATGCCTCCCTGCTCGCTTCCCTCCATTCCCCGGTCGCGCCTGCGCAACTGGGAGGAGGAGAGCGCGAGCCTGCTCATCGACCCGAAAGGCGTCGAAGACGGGCGCTTCCAGAACGAGCGCCGCGGCCGCTACAAGAACGCGAAGTGCGCGGAGTGCGCGCTCGACGCCCGCTGCCTCGGCTACGAATCCGGCTATGTCGAGCGCTACGGCGACGCGGACCTGCGCCCGGTGGAC
>JAKFCD010000071.1:0-38418 GCA_036676805.1 Elusimicrobiota bacterium | reverse complement strand
TCCGGTCGAGGCGCGCCGCCCGGTCCAGGTCGGCCAAGGCGCCGGCCGCGTCGCCGAGCGCCGCGCGGGCGCGCCCGCGCCAGGTCAAGGTCCAAGCCCCACGAGCGCCGAGGGATATGGCGCGATCGAGGTCGCGCAGGGCGCGCTCCGCGCCGCCGCTCTCGAGCTCGGTCAGCCCTCTCCACGCCCACGCCCACGCCGCCCGCGGCCTCTTCTTCAGGTAGGCGTCGAGCTCGGCGAGGGCGGGCGCGGCGGGGCCGCCGTCGCGCGAGAAGCTCCAGACGTAGCGGTTGTTGCGGCCGTGGGCGAGGTTGAGGTCGGCGAGCGCCCCCGCCAGGTCGCCGAGCGCGCGCTTGGCGAGCATCCTCTCGTTGAAGAACCAGGACAGGTTCCGGTCGGCGTCGCGTCCCGCCCCGCTCCAATCCCAGCCGCGGCAGTCCTCGCGGTCGAGCGACAACGCGCGGTCGAGGGCACGGATCGCCTCGCGCGGGCGGCCCAAGCGGCGCAAGGCGCCCCCGCGCCAGCCGTAGGAGCGGAAGTACGCGGGGTCGAGCCTGATCGCGAGATCGACCCGCCGCAGGGCCTCGGCGAATTTCCCGCGCTGGCGCAGCGCCTCGGCCTCCCAGGCGATGATCCAACCGCAGCGCGGATCGAGGGCGGCGGCGCGGCGCATGTCGCGCAGGCCCTGTTCCGGGAAGCGGTTGACGAAGCGCACGCGCGCCAGCACCGCGCGCAGGCCGGCGTTGCGCGGCGCGGCGTCGGCCGCCCGTTCCATGACCTTCACCGCCTCGTCGAACCGCCCCTGCGCCCGAAGGAGGAAAGCCTTCTGCGCGAGGCCGAAGGGAAGGTGCCGCCGGGCCAGGAGGCGTTCGAGGCGCCCCGCGAGGCCCGGATACAGGCGCGGCAAAGGCACCTCGAACTCCCTGTAGGCGGCGAAGGACGAGGCGGGCATGGCCTCCATGGCGAGAAGGTCGGCCGTCGCGCCGGCGGCGTCGCCGAGCGCCAGGCGCGTGCCGGCGCGAAAGAACAGGCCGTAGGCGCACAGAGGATCGGCGGCGAGCGCCGCGTCGAACAAAGGCAGGGCCGCCCGGGGCCGGCGCGTCTCCACCGCGCGTTCGGCCCGAGACAGAAGGCGGCGCACCTTCCGCCGCAGCCTCAGCTGATCCGGCACCGGATCAGGGCCTCCTTGAGGTACTCCTTCATCACCGGATCGGTCCGGGAGGCGAGCGCCACGCGGTCCATGAAGGCGCGCGCCATCTCGGTGCGCCAGCGGTAGGGGTCGTTGCCCTCGTTGACCTGGGGATTGCTGTAATAGGTCGAGGTGCAGGTCTTGCACTGATCGGACTTCAGGTCGAAGGTGCAGTCCCGGTAACGCTCAGGCACGCCCTCGGAGGCGCTGCCGACCTTCGACTTCTTGCGTCCGTCCCAGTCCACGAACGCGAACGGATAGAACGAGAAGTTCCCGTCGGGATAAGTTTCCATCGATGAATGGAACGGGCACCAGTCCTCGAGGATCACACCCTCCTTCAGCATCAAGGGGACGAGCGAGCACACCACGAACCGGAACCGCCCCTGATGCGCCTCCTCCCAGATCCAGTCGAAGACCTTCGCGAGCATCGGCCGGAAATGGATCTTGGTCTCCTTCCAGCCGAAGCCGTGGATCACCTCGATCTCGATATTCTCGAAGCCGTAGCCGACCAGGGCCTTGTAGTTGTCGAGCATACCCTCGACGTTGTCGGGGTGCACGCACTGGATCGCCATCGAGCGGCGCTTGCCGATCGTCTCGAAGATGGTCTTCAGGTTCGGGAGCATCAGCGCGTGCGAGCCCCGCCCGCCCTTCATGCGCCGGTGCGCGTCGTGGGTCTCGGCGTCGCCGTCCATACTCACACTTATGAAGAAACGCTGCTCGGCCAGGAACTCCAGCCACTCGCGCTTCAGCGGCAGCCCCGCGCTCGTGCAGATCGACAGATCCAGGTCCTTGTCCGCCTTGAGCGCCTCGGCGCGCGCGTAGAGGGCGATCTCGCGCGCGATCTCGAAGTTCATGAAGGGCTCGCCGCCGTACAGCAGAAGCTTCTTCACCTTGCCCGGCGACGAGAGCTGGAAGCGGACCAGGCTCTCGACGTGCTTCCAGCCGATCGTCTCTCCGGAGTCCTTGTCGATGAAGCAGTACTCGCAGCGCAGCGGGCAAGCCGTGTTGATCGCCACCTTGAAGCGGCGAATCTCCTTATTGCTCGCCAGGCCCTTCGCGCGCAGGCGCTCGAGCTCCTTCGGGCCGTACGCCTCGTCCAGGTCAGACGACGCGGACGCGGGCATAGATCTCCTCGAACACGGGGTGGTCGCCGCACAGGTCGACGAGCTCGGTCAGGCCGTCGGCGAAGGCGTCCGCGGCGCGGCGGAAGTCGGAGAGCGCCTTGACGGGATCCTTCCCTCCCTGCTTCGCGTGGGCCACGACGCCGATCGGGCAGAAGACCTCCTTGTCGCCGCCGCCGATCTTCTCGATGAACTTCGCGAACTCCGTCAGCTGCCGTCCGCGGCCTTTCCAGTCGAGGCCGTCCGCGACGGCCCCCGTCTGAAGATCCTTCGCCGTGCCGACCGGGTACGAGAGCCCCTTGTCGCACGAGTAATACTTGCCGTCGGGGCCAAGGACCATGTTGTGGCACTCGTGCCACCAGCGCTCGCCGAGCCGGTTCGACTCGAGGTTCTGCATCACCGCGAACAGGATCTGGATCTGCGGCGGGCGCGTGCCCGAGTCGAGCAGGGCCTTGTACCACCGCGCGAGACCGGACAACGCCTTGCGCATGACGAGCAGCTTGTCCTCGGGCCAGTCCTCGTAGAGCTCCGGGTTGAACGTGATGCGCCCGAAGCCCATCTTGTGGAACGCGTGAATATTCGAGAGCAGGCGGTCGACCGTCGCCGCGGTAAAGACGAGGCTCACGCCCAGATTGCCCTTCGGAAGCGGAGCGAGCCGCTCCATCGCGTCGTCGTAGACCGAGCGCTCCTTTGTCTTGTGATAGACGCGGTGCAGGTCGTTGTCCTTTTTCTGCCCGTCGAGGCTGATCGTGCAGTGCACGCCGACGTCGGCCAGGAACGCGACCTTTTCCGGCGTCAGCAGGGTCCCGTTCGTGAACGTCTGCAGCACGATGTCCGGGCCGCCGCGCTCGCGCGCGTAGCGCGCCGAGGCGGCGAACAGCTTCCAATCCAGCAGCGGCTCTCCCCCGAGGAACGTCACCTTGCGGTCCGTGGACGGGACCGCGCCGCAGAACTCGTCGACCGCCTTGCGGACCTGCTCGAAGGAGAGACGGGCGCCGGGTCCTTGATTGACCGCTACGTAGCAGTAGCTGCAGGCCAAGTTGCAGCTGTCCGATAGGTAGACGGCCAAATGATCAAGGTTTCCCATGCGCCCATACGCGGTCCGTCAGCAGCGCGGATTGCACCAGCCGCCGCGGCAATGCGAGCCGTGCGAACCGTGGGACCCGTGCGAGCCGTGGGACCCGTGCGAGCCGTGGGACCCGTGCGAGCCGTGGGACCCGTGCGAGCCGTGGGACCCGTGGGAGCCGTGGGACCCGTGCGAGCCGTGCGACCCGTGCGAGCCGTGGGACCCGTGCGAGCCGTGCGACCCGTGGGACCCGTGCGAGCCGTGGGACCCGTGGGACCCGTGGGACCCGTGGGACCCGTGCGAGCCGTGCGAGCCGTGCGAGCCGTGGCTCGTGTGCGAGCCCGTGCCGCCGGAGTTGTGCAGGTAGTTCGAGTGCGCGGCCGGAGCGGGCGTCGCCTTGAGCAGGGCCGCGCCGATGATGCCCAGCGCCGCGGCGGTCTTGATGACGTTCTCCTTGGTGATCTTGCCTTCCTCGGAGCTCAAGAAGACGGACGCGTCCTTCTTGAGCTGCGGCAGCAGCTGCGGTTTCTTTTTTTTGTCCTTCTTCGGAGTTTTCTTGGCCATGCTGATTCCTCCACGGCGTTACCGCGATTTGTACTCGAGCCAGGACTCGAGAATCCTCCTGGCCTCCGGATCCTGCAGCCTCGTGAACACCGCGTCGAAAAGTCCCATCATCTTCTCGCACCAGCCGTTGTCGGGCATCCGGCCGAAGACGCCGCCCTGGGTGCTTTCGTTGTAAACGGGCAGGACGCTGCAAAAGGGGTTATAGGCGCACTGGAAGCACATCGGCTGAGCGCTCGAGCTCGCGGCGAGCAGGCTCGCGCGCACCGTAGGGTGGTCGAGGAGTTCGGAGAGGGTGGAGGACGAGACGTGCCCGATCTTGAAGGACTCGTCTCCCTCGTTGGCGAGCAGGCGGCCTTCCTCGCAGGTATAGACCGAGCCGTCGTGGTTATAAGCCAGCCGCGCGACGCCGTCGGCGTTGGGAAACCGCCAGTGGCCGCCCTCGAGGATGCGGACCATGAAAATCAGGGCCATCTTCTCGTAGCACTTCACGCCCTTCCGGTTGAGCGCGATGATGTAGTCGAGCGCGCCCGCGTAGAACGCGACGAACTCCGCCGAGGTGCAGCCGATCGTCCCCCAGCTGCGCTTCGCGAAGCCGATCGGGTCGAGCGGGCCGAACTGGATGCGCTCGAGGCCGAGGGCGACGAGCTGGTCGACGATCTCCGGGGCGCGATTCAGCGAGTGCCGGGTGACCGTGCAGATCGCGTTGGGAACGTCCACCTTCGCTCCGGCCGCCTTGCGCGCGAGGACCTTCCGGAGGCCGACGATCACGCTCTCGTGGCTGTTGCCGCCCAGGAAGATCCGGTTTTGGTCGTGAAGATCTTTCGGGCCGTCCAAAGAGGTGCAGAACGAGACGCCGTGCGCGATCAGGAAGTCGATCTTCTCCTCGTCGAGCAGGCTGAAGTTGGAGATGAGGCCGAAATGCAGGGCCCGCTTGTGATGCTTGTTCTTCTCCTTCGCGTATTGAACGATGAACTTCACGACCGGCCAGTTCAGCAGCGGCTCGCCGCCTTGGAACTCGATCATCAAGACCGGGTTGGGGCTTTGGAAGATCAGGTCGACGACCCGGCGCGCGGTCTCGACCGTCATGTCCTTGCCGGCCTCCGTCTCGGCGACCACGCTCGCGTGGCAGTACAGGCACTTGAAGTTGCAGCGCAAGGTCACGACGACGGTGTGGACGCGGGGCCCCTTCCAGTCGAGCAAATGGCGGGCCACGGTGCGGTCCGCCAGATGGCCGAACTCGTGCTGGTCGCGGATGAAGTCCTTCTTGACGAGCTCCGGCGTCTCGTGCCTGCCGGCGAGGTACAGCGCGTAGTCGGCGGGCGAGAGAAGCGCATGCTCGCCGACGTCGTTGGTGAGCAGCACTTCGGAGCCCAGCGCGCGGGCGTTGTGGGCCGCGACCTTCAGCGGCGCCGGCTCGAGAATGCCGGCGGGCTCCGTCAGCCTAGACAAGGTCCTGCTCCTTCACCGGCGGCAGCACCGTGCCCTGATCGGAGATCTTCCTCGGCATCGTGCGGGCGACCTCGGCCTCGGCGTTGCGGACCATATCCGCGACGAGCTTCTTGAACGCGGGCGTCGATTCCTCCGCGGGCGGCGCGGCCGGAGTCTCGCCGCCGCGCGCGGCCATCAAGGTCTGCGTCACGATCAGGCTCGAGATCTTGGCGTTGAAGCGGCCGACGATGAAGCGGTACTCCTGGTTCAGGAGCTCGTTGCCGAACTCGCCGGCGAGCGCGGCCAGCCTGTCATCGTCGACGCCGCGGCGCCTGGCCTCGATCGTGACCGTGTAAACGGACTTCGACTCCTCGAGATAAACGTTGATCTTGCTCGACAGGAC
Source organism: Elusimicrobiota bacterium (assembly GCA_036676805.1). Taxonomy (GTDB): domain Bacteria; phylum Elusimicrobiota; class Elusimicrobia; order UBA1565; family UBA9628; genus GWA2-66-18. The sequence continues at coordinate 32,647 of JAKFCD010000071.1, read as the reverse complement.
CTGCGCCGCGATGAGCAGGGCGTCCTTGGAGTAGATTTTCCGCGAAAGCTTCATCTTCATCGCACGGCCTCCGGCTGCCCCGCGGGGACGGCCTCGCTTTCCTGCCAGCGGCACTGGTCCCGCTCGAGCCACTTGTCCAGCACCCTTCGGGCGCGCGGATCGCGCAGCTTGCGGAAGATGACGTCGAAGACGCCCATGTGGGAGACGCACCAGCCGCTCGTGGGCATCTGCCCGAAGACGCTCTTCTGCGTCTCGTAGTGAAAGACGGGCTCGACGCCGCAGTACGGCTTGTAGGCGCACTGCTGGCACATCGGCTGATTGTCGAGCGTCGAGGACGTCACGCAGGCGCGCGTCGTCGGATGGTCGATGACCGAGGTCCAGTCGTCCTTCGCCGCGTCGCCGACCTTGAAGATCGGGTCGCCCTGGTGGTCGACCATGCGGCCCTCGTCGCTGACGAAGATCTCGCCGTTGTAGTTGTACGCGAGGCAGCCGAGCACCGCGCCGGCGGGAGAGCGCAGGTCCATGAAGCCCGGGTCCTCGCCCTTGACGATCTTGCTGAGCAGGATCAGCGCCATGCGCTCCATGATGTCGGACTTGCCGGAGACGTTGAGGTCGATGATATAGTCGAGCGTGTCCTCGTAGAAGCGGACGAACTCCTCGGCCTCGTAGCCGACGTCCTTCCAGACGCGCTTGGCGTAGCCGATCGGCGACAGCGGTCTTAGGAATATCTGCTCGAGCCCGAGCTTCACGTACAGGTCCACGATCTCCGGGCCGTACTCGAAGGAGAAGCGCGTGGTCGTCATCAGCGCGCCGGGCAGATAGTACTTCTTCTTCGGGTCGGCGCTGCAGCGCGCCTGGATCGTCTCGAGCCAATGCACGACCTTGGGCTGCGCCTCGCCGCCGCCGAGGAACGGCCGATTTTTATTATGCAGCTCGGCGGGGCCGTCGAGGGAGGTGCAGATCGAGACGTGATGGTCGAAGAGGAAGTCGAGCTTGTCCTCGGTCATCAAGGTGAAGTTGCACACGAGCGCCATCAGAAGCTTGCGGTTGCCGGCCTTGGCCTTCGCCTGCGCGTACTCGGTGATGAACTTGACGACGGGCCAGTTCAGCAGCGGCTCGCCGCCCTGGAACTCGATGCAGATCGTGGGATTGGGCGTTTGAAAAATAAAATCGACGGTCTTCTTCGCCGTCTCGACGTCCATGTCGGTGTCGGTGCGCGAGGGGTCGACGACGCTGGAGTGGCAGTACTGGCACTTCTGGTTGCAGCGCAAGGTCACGACGATCATGTGCAGGCTCGGCCCGGGAAACCAGTGGAACGAGCTTTTCTTGACGTAGTTCGCGGCCAGCTGCGGAAAATCGAGCCGGTCCTTCAGAAAGCCCCGGCTCTCGAGCTCGGGATAGAGGGGGTCGGAGGGCTCGACCTTGCCGGACATGAAGCGCTGGAAGTCCTCGGTCGAGAGCATGAGGAACTGGCCCCAGTCGTTGGTCAGCAGGTGCCAGCCGCCCATGTCGCGGAAGTTGAACGCGGCGAGGTTCCCCGTCTCGACGGCCGCTCCTTTCGCCAGCGCGGTGAGGCGGCTCATAGGCCTGCTTTGTTCCCCTGCTCCTGCCTTTCTTCCCAGGAGGCCTTGATGCCTTTCGGATCCGCCGCGACTTTCTTGTCGTTCATCGACTTGATCTCGGACTCGACTTCGGAGATCAGCTTCTCGATCTCCGCGCGCTGCTCGGCGGTGAGCTCCTCGGCGGCCGCCTCGGGCGCCGGAGCGGGGAGCGCGCCGTTGGCGAGGAGCACCGCCTGCTCGGCGATGTACTCTCGGATCGGGAGATTGGTCTTGGCCACGGCCCAGCGCACCTTCTGGGACTCGAGGTCGGAGAGGAATTCCTCGGCGAGCGCCTTCGGCTTGACGGACCGCGGATCCTTGGCGCGCAGCAGGACGCCGATCTTGCCCGCTCGATCGCCCGACAAGGAGACGTAAGCCTTGTCCATCATCAGATAGGCCGCGCCGAAGACCGCCTCAAGCCCGTCGCGCTTGACGTCGAGGGTCAACAGGGCTTCAGAGGCCGAGAGCTTGGGCGCCGGCTTTACGGGCTTTTTCTTCGATTTCATTCAAATTTCCGCGTTATGAGGAAGGAACTCGCCTTCGCGAAAGTGTAGCACGATAGTCACGTCATGTCAACATGCCATTTATTCAATAAATTAATACATTTTTCATCATCCAGCCGTTCTAAAATGCGGTCCAGAATTCCCATCTGCAGGGCGCAGGCGGGGCTCGACGGGGTTTGCCCCCAGACATTGCCCGAAATTTTCCGGTTGAGCGAGGGCGGCAGCGCGCAAAAGGGCCGGTAAGCGCACTGCGAGCACAGCGGCTGGTTGTCCGGATGCGCCGCCGCGAGCGCCGCGCGGGCGACGGGACTTAGGGCGACGTCCGGATAGTGGAGCCGCGAGACCGCGCCGAGCGAGAACTCCTCGTTCCCGGCGGCCTCCTCGGAGGTGAAGACGCGGCCGGCGCCGTCGTAGGCGAGCTGCTCGAGGACGTCCATCCCGGGAAGATTCCACAAGCGGCCGCCCAGCATCCCGAGCGCCCACTCGTCGCGCAGGTTCAGGCGCTCCCCGTCCTCGATCAGATGGTCGAGGAATTCCGCGTAGAAAGCGGTGAATTCCGCGGCGCCCTTTTCATCGAGCCCCGAGGGTAGCAGGCGCACGGATTCGAACCCCCATTTTTCGAACCAGCGGGCCCACGCGCGGGGGTCCGCCGCGCCGGCGCCGAGCCGCGCGCGCGCCCGCTGGGCGCGAAACGGCGGGCCCTTTCCCATGTCGGGCTTGCCGGCCAGCTCGAGCGCCGCGCAGCGCGTGACGCCGTGCGAGCGCAGGAAGTCCGCCCGCCCGGAAGTCATGGTCCGCGCCCGCGCGATCAGGAACACCGGACGCCGGGACCACTCCCCCCGCCGCCGGGCGTACTGCGCGATGAACCAGATCACCGGCCAGCGGGGGGCCGCGTCGTCGAAGACAAGCTCGAGCGTCAGCTGAGGCCCCGGGCAGGCGAACACGAAATCCACGATCCGGCGCGCCGCGTCGAGCTCCATGCCCTCGAGGAGCAGCACGTGCGCGCCGGGGCCTTTCCAGGAGAGCAGGCTCCGCTCGAACTGCCGGCGCGCGGCCCCGTCGAAGTCGAACGCCCCGGCCAGGAAGCCGCGGGCCTGCAGGACCGGCCACAGAGGATCGGAGGGCTTGAGGCCCGCGAGGAAGCGGTCGTATTCCTTCCGCGTCAGCAGCGCCCAACGACCGTGCTCGTCGGTGATCAGCACGCGGCGGCCCAGAATACGGTATTGATGCGGCGCGCAGGCGCCCGCGCGCGCCTTCGGCGGCTTTTCCAGCGAGGTCAGCCGGCTCAAAGCATGCCCCGCGCCCGCTCCAGCAATTCCTCGAGATCCCGGGCCCGGTCGGCCTTGACCTGCGGCTCGAGTTCCTCGAGCGGATCGGCCGGCACCGCCGGGAAGCCCTTCGCGAACAACGGCGCGAACACGGCCTGCGTCAGAGGCGCGTTGGCCTGCACCACGCGCTGGCGGTATTCGTGATTCAAGGCCTCGTTGAGGAACTCCCCCGCGAGCGCCAGCAATGCGGCCGCGGGCAAGGCCGACGCGGGCCGGATCTCGACGGAGAACGCCGTCTTCGTCTCGTCGACGAACACCTGGGCGCGCGTGCCCAGCGCCAACGCGCCCGCGGCGAGCGCCTCGGCGCCGTACAGCGGACGGTCGAGCTTGAAGGCGACGGCGCCCTTGACGACCCTCATCGTTCCTTCCGGCTCTCTTCCCAAGGCAAAGCGATGCCCAGGGGATCGCGAGGACCCGGATCCGCGTCGGCCTCGGCCAGGAGGGCCGCGATCTCCGCCTTCTGCTCGGGGGTGAGCGACGCCTGAGGGGCCTCGATCCGGCCGCCCGCCGCCTGGGCGAGCAGCAGCGCGCGGCGCAAGGTCTCCGCGCGCAGGCCGAGGCCGCCGCGCGACAGCGTCCAGCGCAGGACCTGGTTCGCGTACTCGCGCCGGAACGCCGCGGCGAGGCTCGCCGCCGAGGCCTTCTTCTTCGGCCGCAGCTCGACGATGCCGCCCTTCCCCTTGCGGCTGACGAGAACGTACGCGTCCGCCGTCATCAGGTAGGCGGCTCCGAGAAGCGCGTTCTCGTCGACGGAGGCGAGGCGCACGACGGCGGAAGCCTGCATCAGAGCGGCGGGCAACTGTTTCCGGAAACAGTTGCGCGCGGGGGCAAGCCGCCGTTTGGCGAGAGGCTCAAGGCTGAAGCTCCCGTTCTTCGGCGGCGGAGACAGGATGATACGGGTCGCCGCTTAAGGTCACCGGCCGCTCCTCGACGATCGGAGCGATGTCGGGCGCGCCCATGTGCTTGATGTAGCTGCGGTGCACGCCGACGCATTGGGCCTTGTACGCGCACTTCGTCCGGCACCCCTCCTGGTAGGTGACCTTGAAGCCCGCGAGCGTGTTCCAGACGAAGGGCCACAGCCTCGTCGGCACCGTGCACAGCGAGAAGTGATAGAGGCGCGCGTCCTTGAAGCGCCCGAGCTTTTCGTAGTTGCGGTCGAGGTGCGCGGCGCACTCCGACTGCGTGAACTTGAGCTGGCCCTGGTACCGCTCGGCGAACCCCTCGATCTCCTCGAAAAGGAACACGACGCGGTCCACCCACGGGAACTCCGCGAGCAGGAAATCGAGGAGGCCGTCGAGCCATCGAGCCTGCACCTTGGTCATGATGATCCGGATCTCGACGAGCTGGCCGGGGCGCCGGTGCTTGGCGAGATGGCGAAGGCCGAGCGTCGTCTGCGCGAAGCTCTTCGGCGTGCGCGAGATGCTCTCGTGCGTCGCCGCCGTCGGGCCGAACATCGGGACGGCGATCTCGAAGGGAAGCTGGGCGATGCCGCAGGTCCGCCGGGCGAAGTCCTCGTAGGCGAACATGCGGCCGTTGCTGAGCAGGCGGATCAGGCTGCGCGGGAACTCGGTGCGGATGTGGGCCAGGATCTTGAGGAAATCGGGGTGATTCGTCGGCTCGCCGCCGGTCAGGTTGAAGTAGTCGCGCTCCTCGTCGAACTTGACGAAGGTGCGCAGGCCGGACTTGTAGTCCGAGACCTTCTTCTTGAGCTCGTCCAGCGCGTACTTGTCCGTGGTGTCCCGGAAGCCCTCCACCGGGTTCGAGCAGAACACGCAGGCGATGTTGCACTGCGGCCAGATCGGGAAGTCAGGCATGGACCAGGGGCTTGAGCTCGTCGTCGCCGACGCGCTTGAGGTACTCGTTCCAGACGCCCTCGCAGCGGTCGAACAGGGAGCATCCCGCGCACTTCGCGGGCTTGCTGCGCCCCGCGGCGGCGCGCCCGGCGCCGACGTCGTCGTTCTTGAAGTCCGGCGCCCAGTGGCGCGTGCGGAAGGTCGCGACCTCGCGAATCTCGGAGATCTGATCGAGGTGGTCGGGAAAGTGGCAGAGCGGCACGTAGCGCGCGACGAAGTCCTTCGTCCCGCCGGCGCGGCCGATGTCAAGCGCTTCCCTCATAAACGGAGCTGCTTCGGAGATGCGCGGCACGAGGCCGTGGAAGTTGGTGTAGGCGCCGCCGTAGGTCGGATCGACGAAGATGTACTCGACATGGTGTATTTTTTGCCGCAAAAAAAGCCGCGCGATATCGGGCAGGAATTTCATGTTCTGCCTGATCACCGTGCAGTTCCCGAAAATTCTCTTTAATCCTTCCTTCCTGACATTCTCGATTCCTTTCAAGAGATCGTCGAACGAGCCCTCCGCGTACGTGAGCTCGTCGTGGAGCTTCGCGTTGTGGCCGTGGACCGAGAACACGAGGTCGGTCACGCCGGCCGCCACGGTCTCCTTGGCGAATTCCGGGTAGGCCAGCATGCGTCCGTTGGTCACGACGACGATGTCCTTGAAGCCCAGCTTCTTGGCGGTCTTGACGAGCGGGATGAAGTCCCGGCGGATCGTCGTCTCCCCCCCGATCATCTCCAGGTATTCGACCCCCTGCGCCTTCGCCTCGACCATCTCCTCGACGATCGCGCGGGTGGACTTGTCGGGAAGGTCGCGCTTGTTGAGGTCGATGCAGAAATGGCAATGGCTGTTGCAGGAGAAGCCCGTGAACAGGACCAGCTTCTGCGTTCTCATGAGCGGAGCTCTCCCTTCAACGACCACAGATACTTCCCCTTCACGAACTCGCGGGCGACGACGCCCATCTTGATCAAGGTCTCCGCGGCGTGGATGACCGCGTTCTCGTCCTTGCAGTCCTTGCACAGCGGCAGGGACTCGGCGACGTCGAGGAACTGCTTCGTCGTGACGTTGTTCCGGAGCTTGAGCACCTCGAGCACGCACTGCTCGTTGTCGGTCAGGACGCCGCCGCGGCCCTCGTGCCGCTCCATGCGCGGAGCGCGCGCGTCGTAGCGCTCGGGGATCTCGAGGATCGGCTTGATCTCGTCCGTGCCGAAGTAGCGCGCGTAGCTGGCGTCCCAGCCGATGCACCGGTCGTTGTACACGCACTTCTTGCACTCGTCGGTCTTCATCGTGTGCGCCTGAGCCGTCTGGTCGAGGTCCCGCTTCTCGCCCAGCGGGTTGACGACCATGGTGTTGAACGCCGACCATCCCAGCATCTGCTGTTCATAGCCCGGCAGGACGCAGGGCGTAAAATGGAGCAAGAGCGGCGGCTTCGGGTAGTTGATCTTGGTGAAGACCTCGTACGCCTTCTTGATGTAGGGGGCGATGTCCGTCATTTTTACGCCGATCTTGGCGCCGACGGACGCGTTAAGCTTCATATTCCCCTCGTAGAGAGGGGCGATGATGACGAAATTGGAAAGCTGGAGCTTGAGCAAAAACAGCTCGTAGAACTCGACCAGATGCTTATAGTTCAGCTCGTTGAGGACGATGTTGACGCCGATGCCGACGTTCAGCTTCTTCAAGTTCTCGATCGACCTGAGATTCTTCTCGAAGGCGCCCGGAACCGCCACCAATTTGTCGTGCAGCTCCGCCGTGTGGCCGTGAAGGGAGTACTTCACGAAGGTCAGCCCCGCGTCCCGGAGCGTCTTGGCGTACTCATAGTCGGCGATGCGGATGCCGTTGGTCTGGATGCGCACGTAGCCGTAGCCGATTTTTTTCGCCAGGGCGATCAGCTTGGGCAGCTCGGGACGTATCGTCGGCTCTCCGCCGGTGAATCCCAAGCGGCGGTAGCCGTTCTTGTAGGCCATGTACATGAACTCGACGGCTTTCTCGAAGGGAAGATCGTTGGGTTCCTTTCTCCATTCGAAGTCCTGAGAACAGAAAAGGCACTTGGCCGAGCAGTTGTAATTGAGAAGAATGTCGAAGCACTTGGTGCCGTCGAAGCTCTCTCGGTCGATCCTCTCGAGCTTGGGCAGCTCGGCCATGATCCTGGGAGCCTCAGCCACCGCAGGCCTCCCGCGCGTACGAGCGCGCCGCGTCGACGAAGAGGTCGACCTCCGAAGCCGTGCTGTAGGCGCCGAGGGAGGCGCGCGCCGTCGCTTCGACGCCGAGCCGCCGGTGCTGCAGATGGGCGCAGTGCTCGCCGACGCGTATCGCGATGAACTTCCCGTCGAGCTCGTGGTTCAGGTAAAGGTTGAAATCGACGGGAGAGAAGTCGGGATGCGCCGCCGCGAAGGTCACGAGGCTTCCCTTCTCGAGGTCCTCGGCGCGGCCGAGCACGCGCACCGCGTCGAGCTTCGCCAGCCCCTCGGCCAGGCGCCTCGCGAGGCCGCCGACGTGCGCGCGCAGGCCCGCGGCGGACAGGGATTCGCGGACCTTCAGCGCCTCGTGCAGGCCGATCGCGCCGCCGAAGTTCTGCACCCCCGCCTCGAAGCGTCCCGGCGCGTCGAGGTAGACGGGCTCGGGCCTGCCCTTCAGGTCCCAGGCGACGGATTTGACGGTCCCGCCGCCGAGCTTCCAGGTCCCGAGCCGGTTGAGCTCGGTCTCGTGGCCCCACAAGACCCCGACGCCGAACGGGCCGCCGAGCTTGTGCGCCGAGAACGCGACGAAGTCCGCGCCGAGGGTCGAGACGTCCTCGCGGTGCGTGCCGAGGTACTGGGCGTCGTCGACGAAGACCTTGATCCCCTTGCGGCGCGCGAGCTTGGCCGCCTCCGCGACGGGCACGACGCCGCCCATCACGTTCGAGGCGTGCGTGATCGCGAGGAGCGCCGTCTTGTCGTCGAGCATGGAGGAAAGCAGCTCCAGGTCCAGCCTGCCCTCGTCCGTCGGGCAGATGACGAGCTCGATGCGGCCGGCGCGCGCGGCCTCTATGAAGCATAACGCGACCGCGTTATGCTCGAGATCGGTGATGACGACCTTGCGCCGAGACGACTCGAACGGGAAGCCTCCGCAGACCATGTTCGCCGCCTCGGTCGTGCCGGAGGTGAAGACGATCTCGTTGGACGACTCGGCGTTCAAAAATGAAGCGGCTGAACGCCTCGCTTCTTGAAACCAGTCCTCGACCTGCTGGCTGAGCAGGTGCGTCGAGCGCTTGCCGCCGCAGCCGCCCCAGTTCGCGTAGAAGTCAGCGAGGCGCTCGGCGACCCGCGCGGGCTTGAGCGCGGTGCAGGCGCTGTCGAGGTAGACCAGGCGCTTGCCGCCGATCTCGCGGCCGAGGGCGGGGTACAGGGCGCGCACGGCCGCGACGTCGAAGGCGGCCGTCGCCGCCGGCGCGGCGCTCAGGGCAGGACCGCCTTGATCAGCGGCATGGGCTTGAGCTCGCCGTAGATCTCCAGATAGTCGCGGCGCGGCCCCGGGCAGGACTCGCGCATCACGCAGCCCTCGCAGTCGGCGATCTTCTGCTTCTCCGCGAGATGCACCCCCGGCTTGTGCTCGCGCATCTTGCGGTAGTCCGCGTGATGCTCCCGGTGGTCGATCACGAAGCAGACCGGGATGTGGTCCACGTCGAAATCCACGCCGCGGTCCCGGCAGGCCTTGAAGGCGGAGTTGAGGAAGGGCGCGGCCTCCTCGAAGCGGGGCATGACGAGCTCGTTGCCCTTGGCCCGGCCCATGCCCTTGCAGTAGCTGAACTGGATCCACGAGAAGCCGGGGATCTCCTCGGCGGCGAAGCGGACGAAATCCTCGCAGTGCCGGTAATTGAGCGCGTGCACGATGTAGTTGAGCCGGACCTCGCAGCCCTGCGCGATCAGCCCGCGCACGCCCGCCACGCGCAGGTCGAAGGCGCCGGGCGTCTCCGTGACCGCCAGGTCCAGCGCGGCGTCGTGGGCGGAGAAATTGATGTTGAAAAAGTCGACGAGGCCGCGGATCAGCTTCAGGCGCTTCTCGTCGTAGCGCGTCAGCAGCACGCCGTTCGTCTGGAACTCGATGATCTTCCCCTTTTTACGGCAATGCAGCAGAATCTCGAGCAGCTCCGCCGGGTCCTTGAGCAGCGGGTCTCCGCCGGAGATCTGGACGTGGCCGGTCTTGTCCCGGTCTATCTCGTCGAGGAGGTTTTTGAGGGCGAAGGTCCCCGCGCGGCCCTCGGAAGAGCAAAAGACGCACTTGATGTTGCAGACGCCGTTGACGGGGAGGTGCAGCGCCATGGGCGGAGACTATATCACATTCGATTTTACCCGTCCGACGGGCAAGGACCTAAAGGGACGGGCAGCCGCCGGTCGGGCAGAGACAGCACAGCATCGTGCCGCCGGGGTCGGTGGTGCCGACGGTCGTCGTCAATTTGACCAGGACGCCGCTGGTGTAGGTCGCATAACGGCCGGAGGGGCAGTTCACCACTCCGGCGCCGTAAGTCTGAGAGGTGCAGGTCTGCCTCGAGATGACCGTGCTCGCGAAGTCCGCCACGCCGGTGACGGTGAGTCGGCCTCCAGAGCCCTTCGGGACCAAAAGAATGTCCTGGTCGGAGTTCGAGCCGACCGCCTGGATGCGGTTGTAGCCTATGCCGAGGCCCTGCGTGAGGTTGCTGGCGAAGAACTGGGCGATGTCGGGGGTCGCCGCGTTATCGGTGTCTCTTACGTACAGCTTCGCGGCGCCCGGCGCGGTCGAGCCGATCCCCACGCTGCCGCCGTCGCGCGCCAGATAGGTGTTGCCCGTCGTGATCATGTTCGTGTAGACGCCGGAAGGCGCGGGGTAGTAGGTCGACAGCGTGACGCTCTCCGAGTCCAGTTCCGGCACCGCGCACAGCATGATGGCGAGGGCGCCGGCGGCGGAGAGGAAGCGCCGGCTGAACGACAAATCGAAACGTACCGTGATCTCGGTCATAGAACCTTCCGGTCCTCGCAGTGTAGCCCCGCGCCCCTCATTCGTCAAGGCCCAAGGCGGGCAAGGCGGCCCGCAGAAAAGCGGCCCTGGAGCCCGGGGACAAAGCACCCGGGCGCAGGCCGTCCCAGACGCAGGACAACGCCTCGGGAAAATCGAGATCGCGGCTCAGGGCCTCGCGGAAGCGGTGCAGGTAGCCCGTCACTCCCCGGGAGCTGGGCTCGAGCGAGACCCCGGCCAGCGACCGGGCGCAGGCTTTCAGGTCCGACAGCTCGCCGCGCGCGGCGTCCAGGCCCGCGCGGGAGAGGCGCAGGGGCTTGCGCGGGTGGGTCTTCAGGCAGAGGTAATGAAGCTCCTCGGAGTAGGCGAAGTTCCCGCCGGACGAAGGACCGAGGGCCAAGGTCAAGTCGGGGCTTCCACCCCCCTCCGCCGGCTCGTAGCCGAGGAAGGCCAAGGCGCCGCGGGCGGCGGCGGCGACGGCGAGGGCCCGCGCGCCCTCCCCCTCCACGAGCAGAACGACCTTCGGGGGCGAGGCCGGCGCCCAGGCGGACAAGGTTCCGTCCGCGGCGGGCAGCCTCAGGCTCATGGGCTTATGTTACAATAAAATTCATGCCGCCCCGGCGCTACCCCGACACCGGAGTCTTCTATCGCGCTCTCGACCGAGAGTTCCCGATGATCGTGCGCGGGGAAGGCTGCTGGCTCGTGGACGACACGGGAAAGCGCTACCTGGACGCCTGCGGCGGGGCCTACGTCGCCAACCTGGGCCACGGCGTCTGCGACGTCGCTGACGCGGCGGCCGAGCAGCTCCGCAAGGTCGCCTACGTCAACGGCACCGCCTTCACCAACGAGCCCGCCGAGCTGCTGGCCGCCGAGCTGCGGACCCTCAGCCCGAAGGGCCTCGACTTCGCCTACTTCCTCTCCTCCGGTTCCGAGGCCGTCGAGGCCGCCCTCAAGCTCGCCCGCCAGCATTGGGTCGAGTCCGGCAAGCCCGGAAAGCACAAGATCATCGCGCGCAACCCAGGCTATCACGGCAACACCTTGCTGGCGCTCTCCGCCTCCGCGCGCGAGCAGTACAAGAAGATGTTCGGGCCCTGGCTCGTGCCCGTGACCATGATCCCCGCGCCGTACCCCTACCGCTGCGAGGCCGGCTCGCCGGCGATGACGGCCGAGGCCCTCGAGGACGCGATCCTGAAAGAGGGCGCCGGCACGGTCGCCGCCTTCATCGCCGAGCCGGTCGGCGGCTCGTCCACCGGCGGGTCGGTGCCGCCGAAGGATTACTTCAAGCGCGTCCGGGAGATCTGCGACAAGCATGATATTCTGTTTATCGCGGATGAGGTCCTCTCGGGAGCGGGCCGCACGGGCAAGTGGGCGGCCATCGAGCACTTCGGCGTCGTTCCGGATATCATGACCATGGGCAAGGGCCTTTCCGGAGGCTATGTGCCGCTCTCCGCCGTTCTCGCCACGCGCAAGGTCATCGACCCGATCGCCAAGGGCTCCGGGGCCTTCAAGCACGCCCAGACCTTTTCGCACTCTCCGGCCATCTGCGCCGCCGGTTTGGCCGCCGTCAAACATATCAAGCGCCATCGTTTGGTTGAACGCTGCGATTCGATGGGCGCGGTTCTCCAGAAAAAGATCGCCATCCTGCTCGACCTGCCAAGCGTCGGCGACGTGCGCGGCCTCGGCCTTCTGGCCGGGATCGAGTTCGTGGCCGACAAGAAGACCAAGGCGCCGTTCCCCCGCGCGCTCAGGTTCGCGGAGACCTTCGTCGCGAACGCCCAGGACGCCGGCCTCATCCTCTGGCCCAACACGGGGCACGCCGACGGCGAGAACGGCGACCTCGTGATGCTCGCCCCCCCCTTCATCGTGACCGAAGCGGAGCTCGACGAGCTCGTCGTCCGCTTCAAGACCGCGCTCGACCGCACCCTGGAGAAACTTCATGTCCACCGCTAGCGCCGCTCCGTTCAAGATCACCTACTCCTCAGCCGTCGCGGACCTCACGCAGTTCCACAAGGACTTCGACGCCGCGCTGGCGCTCGTGCGCTCCAAGACCGGCAAGAAGCACCCGCTCTGGATCGACTACAAGGCCGTCGAATCCGCCTCCGAGCCCCTCCCCGACTATTCCCCCATCGACGGCTCCTTGCTCAACAGCTTTGCCGCCGCGACGCCCGAGCACGTGGACCGGGCCTGCCGCTCGGCCAAGAAGGCGCAGAAGGCCTGGGGCGCGCTTGCCTGGCAGGAGCGCGTGAAGATCATGCGCAAGGCCGCCGCGCTCATCCGCGAGCGCAAGTACGAGATCGGCGCCGTGATGAGCCTCGAGGTCGGCAAGAGCCGCATGGAGGCCATGGGCGACACCGAGGAGTCGGCCGACCTCATCGAGTACTACGCCAAGAACATCGAGGACAACAACGGCTACGTCGTGCCGCTGGGCAAGCTCTCCCCCAACGAGAACACCCGCTCGGTGCTGCGCCCGTTCGGCGTCTTCGTCTGCATCGCGCCCTTCAACTTCCCGATGGCCCTCTCGACGGGCATGTCCGCCGCGGCCTTGCTCGCCGGCAACACGGTGGTCTACAAGCCCGCCCAGGATACGCCCTGGACCGGCCTGATGCTCTATGAGGCCTACCGCGACGCGGGCGTCCCCGCCGGCGTCTTCCATTTCATCACCGGCAAGGGCTCCGTCATCGGCGACACCTTCTGGAAGCACCCGTGCGTGGACGGCATCGTCTTCACCGGCTCCAAGGAGATCGGCATGAAGATGGTCAAGGAGTTCTCCGTCAACTGGCCCAAGCCCGCGCTGATGGAGCTCGGCGGCAAGAACCCCGCCTACGTCTCCGAGACCGCGGACCTCGACATGGCGGCGGAAGGCGTGATGAAGTCGGCCTTCGGCCTGCAGGGGCAGAAGTGCTCGGCCTGCTCGCGCGTCTACGTGCACGAGAAGGTCTACGACGCCTACGTCGCCAAGCTCCTCGAGAAGACGAAGGCGATCAAGTGCGGCGACCCGTCCGAGAAGGACGTCTACTTCGGGCCGGTGATCAACGCCCGCGCCGCGAAGACCTTCGAGGACGCGATCGTCTCCGCGAAGAAGGGCGGCAAGGTGCTCGCCGGCGGAGAGCGCATGAAGGGCGGCATTTACGACAAGGGCCATTTCTGCGATCCGACGATCGTCGAGCTTCCGCTCGATCACGAGCTCTTCATGCGCGAGCTGTTTGTCCCCGTCCTCGCCGTCGGCAAGGTCACGGGCATCGACCAGGCCATCGCCGAGGGCAACCGGGCGGAGTACGGCCTGACCGCGGGCATCTTCACGGCGAAGAAGGATGAAATCCAGAAATTCTTCGACGAGATCGAATCCGGCGTCTGCTACGCCAACCGCCGCACCGGCGCCACCACCGGCGCGTGGCCGGGCGTGCAGTCCTTCTGCGGCTGGAAGGGCTCCGGGTCGACGGGCAAGGGCGGCTGCGGGCCTTATTACGTCACTCAGTTCATGCGCGAGCAGAGCCGCACCATCATGGAGTAACGATATGGCCAAGACCATCGCGCCGGTGAAAGAGGATTACCCTCGCATACTCGTCGCCCCTCCCGGGCCCAAGGCGAAGCTCGTCATCGCCAAGGACCAGGAGTTCTCCTCCCCCTCCTATATAAAGGAGTACCCGCTGGTCATCGCCGGCGGCAAGGGCGCGATGGTCGAGGACGTCGACGGCAACCGCTACATCGACTGGATGGCGGGCATCGCCGTCAATTCGACCGGCTATCAGCATCCCGTGGTGACGAAGGCCGTCGTCGAGGCGGCGGAGAAGTTCCTCCACATCTGCGGCACCGACTTCTACTACCAGGGCTTCAGCGACCTGTGCGAGGCGCTCGCCAAGTCCGCCCCCGGCGGCGGCAAGTGGCGGACCTTCCTGTCCAACTCCGGCACCGAGGCCATCGAGGGCGCGGTCAAGCTCGCGCGCCAGCACACCAAGCGCGCCGCGATCGTCTCCTTCCACAGCTCGTTCCACGGGCGATCCTACGCCGCGATGTCGCTGACGACCTCGAAGGTCAAGTACCGCAAGGGCTTCGGCCCTCTGCTGCCCGAGACCGCCTACCATCTCCCGTTCCACAACCCCTACCGGAACACCGTGGCGGAGTGCATCGAGGCCGCTCGCGAGCTCTTCTCGACGAAGCTCGACCCCTCCGACGTCGCCGCGGTGATCATGGAACCGCTGCAGGGCGAGGGCGGCTACGTGATGCCCTCGAAGGAGTTCCTCCTGTTCTGGCGCGAGTTCTGCACCGACAACGGCATCCTGCTCATCTTCGACGAGGTGCAGTGCGGCGCGGGCCGCACCGGCAGGATGTGGGCCGCCGAGCACTATGGCGTAGCGCCCGACGTCTTCGTCACCGCCAAGGGACTCGGCTCGGGCATGCCGATCGGCGCGATCGTCGCCAAGGACTCCGTGATGACCTGGCCGCGCGGCTCTCACGGCTCGACCTATGGCGGCAACCCCGTCGCCTGCGCCGCGGCGCTCGCGACGATCTCGCTCATCAAGAGCGAGCTGGCCGCCAACGCCCTCAAAATGGGCGAGCGCCTGCTCGCGGGCATGAAGAAGCTGCAGGCCAAGCACGACTGCATCGGAGACGTCCGGGGCCTCGGCCTGTTCGTCGGCGTCGAGCTCGTCAAGGACCGCAAGACCAAGGAGCCCGACGCGGATCTAATGGGCGCCCTAGAGCAGCTCGCTTTCACGAAGGGCCTGCTCCTGCTCGGCTGCGGCAAGTCCGTGATCCGCGTCGCCCCGCCGCTGGTGCTCACGGACCACGACGTGGACAAGGGCCTCGAGATCTTCGACGCGTGCCTCACGGAGCTGACCGCGTGAAGAACAAGGTCCTGTCCATGAAGGACGCCGTGGCGTCTTTAGTACGCGACGGGGACACGGTCGTCATCGAGGGCTTCACCCACCTGATCTGCTTCGCCGCGGGCCATGAGATCATCCGCCAGGGCAAGAAGAACCTGACGCTGGCGCGCTTGACGCCGGACCTGATCTACGACCAGATGATCCAAGCCGGCGTCGCCAAGAAGCTCATCTTCTCCTGGGCGGGGAACCCGGGCGTCGGCTCGCTGCACGCGTTCCGCCGCGCCGTCGAGGCCAAGCCCGCGACGCTCGAGATCGAGGAGTACTCGCACTTCGGCATGGTCGCGCGCCTCTGCGCCGGGGCCGCGAATCTCCCCTTCTGGCCGCTCAAGAACTATGAGGGCACGGACATCCCCAAAGTGAACCCCAAGATCAAGTCCGTGGATTGCCCCTACACCGGCGAGACCTTGGCGACGGTTCCCGCCCTGCGTCCCGACGTCACCATCGTCCACGCCCAGCGCGCGGATCAAGGCGGCAACGCCCAGGTGTGGGGCCTGATGGGCGTGCAGAAGGAGGCCGCCTTCGCCTCCAAGCGCGTGATCGTCGTCGTCGAGGAGCTCGTCGACGAGTCCGTCATCCGCCAGGACCCGAACCGGACCCTGATCCCCGGCCTGCAGGTCGACGCCGTCGTCGTCGAGCCCTGGGGCGCGCACCCGTCCTACGCGCAGGGCTACTACGACCGCGACAACGACTTTTATGTCGCCTGGGACAAGATCGCCCGCGACGAGGCTTCGTTCAAGAAGTACCTCGACGAATTCGTCTACGGCGTGAAGGACCGCGCCGGCTACATGGCGAAGAACGCCGGCCTCGCCGAACGCCTGAAGGCAAAGCCGCAGATCTGCTCCGGAGTGAACTACGGATACTAAAGCCGCCATCCGTCATCTTAAGAAAGCCGACCCGGTTCTCGGGCGTCACATGGAGCGGGTCGGCGCTTACGGATTGGTGCCGAAGAACCAGGACACCTTCGAGTCCCTGGTGCAGTCCATCGTCTACCAGCAGCTCAACGGGAAGGCCGCCGCGACCATCCACGGCCGCGTGCTCGCCCTGTTCAAGGGCGAGAGAAACATGACGCCCAAGCGCCTGCTGCGCATGCCCGAGGCGAAGCTGCGCGGCGCGGGGCTGTCCGCCAACAAGCTCCGTGCCGTGCGCGACCTGGCGGCGAAGACCTTGTCCGGCGTCGTCAAGCCGCGACGCGAGCTCGAGAAGCTCCCCGACGCGGAGATCATCGCGCGTCTCACCGAGGTGCGCGGCATCGGCGAGTGGACGGTGCAGATGTTCCTGATGTTCAAGCTCGGCCGCCCCGACGTCCTGCCCGCCGGCGACTACGGCGTGCGCAAGGCCTTCGGCCTGCTGTACCGCAAGAGCGGAAAGCTTCCCCCGCCCTCCGCGCTCGAGAAACACGGGATGATCTGGGCCCCGTACCGCACCGTCGCCAGTTGGTACCTGTGGCGCCGCCTCGACACCGTCGGACAGAGTTGACTGTTTCCGGAAACAGTCGGCGCTATTGATAATCACACTTCCCGGGAATAGTGATTATCGTTAGTAAAAACGCTAAAATGGGCCTATGCCCGCCGTGACCGACTCCTCGACCGACTACACCCTCAACGAGCTCATGTGCGTGCTGGCCGCGCGCGAGATCGGCGACGGCGACGTGGTGTTCGTGGGCATCGGCCTGCCGAACCTCGCCTGCAACCTGGCCCGCGCCACGCACGCGCCCAACATGACCTTGATCTACGAATCCGGCGCCGTCGGCGCCGTGCCCGAGCGCGTGCCGCCCTCGATCGGCGACCCGGCCCTCGTCACCGGCTCCTTGATGGTCACCTCGATGTCCGACATCTTCCAGAGCTTCCTCCAGAACGGGAAGATCCAGATCGGCTTCCTCGGCGGCGCGCAGGTCGACAAGCGCGGCAACATCAACACGACCGTCGTCGGCCCCTACGCCTCCCCGAAGGTCCGCCTGCCCGGCTCCGGCGGCGCCTGCGAGATCGCCCAGCACGCCCAACGCGTGCTGATCGTGACCAAGCTCGACAAGCGCGCGTTCCCGGACAAGGTGGACTTCATCACCTCCAACGGCAAACGGGTCAAGAAGGTCATCACCAACATGGGCATCCTCGAGCCCGACGCGGACGGCGAGCTGACCTTGACGGCGCTCTACCCCGGCGTCACCTTCGAGCGGGTCCAGGAGAGCGTCGGCTGGCCGCTCAAGCGCGCCCCGAGGCTCGCCGAGGTCGCCCTGCCGACGGCCGTCGAGATCGGCCTGCTGCGCGAGAAGCTCGACCCCAACCGGCTCCACATCAAATGATTTCCCTGGCCCTCGCCGTCCTCCTGCCGGCCCTCGGCGCCCGCGCCGAGGTGCGCGAGATCAAGTCGATGACCGAGATCGTCTCCGAGGTCCGGCCCACGACCTTGCTCGTCTTCGACCTCGACAACACCCTCGTCGAGCCGGAGGGCAACATCGGCTCGGACCAATGGTACGACTATATCGTCATGGCGCTTCGCCGCGACGGGCTCGAGCCGGAGGCCGCCGAGAAGGAGGCCAACGCTCTCTGGACCCGGATGCTCGGCGTCGTGAAGGTCAAGCCCGTCGAGGAGCTCACGCCTCTGCTGCTGCGCGCGCAGCAAAAACGGGGCCTGAAGATCCTCGCTCTGACCGCGCGCGGCCCCGAGGACGCGCCGGCCACTTTCGCGCAGCTCAAGGCCATCGGCGTGGACCTGGCCCCGAGCGCGGTGATCTTCGTCGGCGACGGCGACAAGGGCGAGGCCCTTCTCACCTTTTTAGACAAGATCAAGCTCCGCCCCACGCGCGTCGTGTTCGTCGACGACAAGCTCCGGCACGCGAAGGCCGTGGACGCGGCGCTGACCGCCGCGGGCATCCCCTGCGTCGCGTTCCGCTACGGCGCCGCCGACGAGAAGGTGCGCGCCTTCAAAGAGGTCATGAGCGAGGCCTCCGACGCCCGCAGCGCGGCGCTGCTCTTCCACGGGCGGGAGGCGGCGAAATGACCTCGAAGCTGCCGCTGTCCTTCCTTCGCGTGCCTCCCGAGTGGACGCGCGCCGCCGAGCGCGGGCGCGTCGCCCTGTACCTGTCCTCCTGGCTGGTCCTGCCCGCGGCGGCCTGGCTGGTCGCCGCCGACGAGCTCAAGCTTCTCGCGGCCGGCCTCATCGGCGCGGCGCTGATGCCTCTCGTGCTGCAGATGATCCTTCTTCCGGGGCACCTGGTCGCCCGCCGCCACGGCCGCCTCTACGCCCTCGCCGCGGCCGCGTTCACGGCCGGCGCGCTGTGCGCCTGGACCTGGGCGGCCTGCGCGCCCGTGCTCGAACGCGAGCATCTTCCTTTCCTCCTTCGCCTGCTGTGGGCCTACTGCGTCGCGGTGCTGCCCCTGGCCCTGATGGCCGCCGCCGACGAGGACTCCTTCGTCGCTTTCGCCGGCGCCGCGCAGGTCCAGCTCGGCGTGCTCGCCCTGGCCGCCGCGCAGGCCGGAGGCCTCTCCGCTTTGCCGAAGCACGCCGTACTCGCCTTGCTCGCCGCCGTCTCCGCCTGGGCCGTTCAAAACGCCTGGCTGAAGGCTCATCCCCCCAAGAGGTAACCCATGGCCGCCACCACCGACACGAAGCAGATCATCTACTCGCTCATCGACGTGGGCCGCATCCATCCCCCCAAGAAGCAGGTGCTCAAGGGCATCTATCTCTCGTTCTACTACGGCGCCAAGATCGGCGTGCTCGGCGACAACGGCTCGGGCAAGTCCACGCTCCTGCGCATCATGGCGGGAAAGGACACCGAGTACACCGGCCAGATCACCCAGTCGAAAGGCTACACGATCGGCCTGCTCGAGCAGGAGCCCCAGCTCGACCCGGAAAAGACCGTCAAGGACACGGTGTCCGAGGGCGTCGCCGAGACGATGAAGCTCCTCTCCGATTACAACGCCATCAACGACCAGCTCGCCGACCCGGGCCTCACGCCCGAGGGCATGGAGAAGCTGCTCGACAAGCAGGGCAAGCTGCAGGAGAAGATCGACACGAGCAACGCCTGGGAGATCGACAGCACCCTCGAGGTCGCGATGGACGCGCTGCGCTGCCCTCCCTCCGACCAGAAGTGCGGCACCCTCTCCGGCGGCGAGAAGCGGCGCGTGGCGCTGTGCCGCCTGCTGCTGCAGAAGCCGGACATCCTGCTTCTGGATGAGCCCACCAACCACCTCGACGCCGAGTCCGTGGAGTGGCTCGAGCAGCACCTCTCGAAGTACGAGGGCACCATCATCGCCGTCACCCACGACCGCTACTTCCTCGACAACGTGGCCGGCTGGATCCTCGAGCTCGACCGCGGAGAGGGCATCCCCTACAAGGGCAACTACGCGTCCTGGCTCGAGCAGAAGGGCGCGCGCCTGGCGCAGGAGGCCAAGTCCGAGACCAAGATGCAGAAGGCCCTGGCAGAGGAGCTCGAGTGGGTGCGAGCCGGAGTGAAGGGCCGCCGCGCCAAGTCCAAGGCCCGCCTGTCGAACTACGACAAGATGCTCGAGGACGCGCAGAAGGAGAAGAGCTACGACGCGCTCGAGCTGTACATCCCGCCGGGGCCGCGCCTGGGCGACACCGTCATCGAGACTCAGGGCATCACCAAGGCCTACGGCGACAAGCTGCTCTACGAGAACCTCTCCTTCAAGCTCCCCCCCAACGGAATCGTCGGCGTCATCGGACCCAACGGCGCCGGCAAGACCACGCTCTTCCGCATGATCACCGGCCTCGAGAAGCCCGACGCCGGGAGCTTCAAGGTCGGCGAGACGGTCAAGCTCGGCTACGTCGACCAGAACCGCCAGCTCGACGGCGAGAAGAACGTGTGGGAGGTCATCTCCGACGGCCTCGACGTCGTCAAGCTCGGCAAGCTCGAGATGCCCTCGCGCGCGTACTGCGGCCGCTTCAACTTCGCGGGGCAGGACCAGCAGAAGCTCGTCAAGAACCTCTCCGGCGGCGAGCGCAACCGCGTCCACCTCGCGAAGATGCTGAAGGAAGGCGCCAACGTCCTCCTGCTCGACGAGCCGACCAACGACCTCGACGTGCATACCCTGCGCGCACTTGAAGAAGCGATCCAGGCGTTCCCGGGCTGCGCCGTCGTCATCAGCCACGACCGCTGGTTCCTCGACCGCATCGCCACCCACATCCTCGCCTTCGAGGGCGACTCGCAGGTGACCTGGTTCGAGGGCAACTTCGAGGCGTACGAGGAAGACAAGAGGAAGCGGCTCGGCGACGTGCAGCCCAAGCGCATCCATTACAAGAAGCTGACGCGCCGCTGATGTCCACGGCCTACCCCGCGGCGCTGGCGCTGCTGCTCGCGGGCTGGCTGGCCTTGCTGCCGGGGGCGCTCGCGCGCCTGCGGCGGAAGTGCACCGCGAACGGCGCCTGGCTGCTCGCGGGGGTCGTGCTCGCGGCGCTGGCGCTGCGGCTGGCCGGGGGCGCGGCGCACCGCGTGTATTACGACGAGTTCGAGCATCTCGACATCGCGCGCCATCTCGCCGCATCAGGAACCTTCGCGCGGACCCTCGCGGGCGGCCTGCCCGGCTACGACGCGCTGGGCCGCTCCTCTTGGCCCGGAGGGCACCATGTCGCGCTCGCCGCGTTCCTGACCGTCGGCGGAAGCCCCTTTCACTGGAGCGCCTTGCTGTCGTCGCTCTCCGCCTTGTTCGTGTTCTGGGCCGCGCTGGAGCTTTTCGACGACGAGCGAGGAGCCTTGGCCGCGGCGTTCATCTGGGCCGTCCTGCCCCTCGCCGCGACCTACGGACGAGCCGGCGACCTCACGAGCTCTTCCCTGTTCTGGATCGCGGCGTCGCTCGCCGCGCTGCACGCCCGCGAGAGGGAGCCGGGACTGAACGCCTTCGCGATGATCACCCTCGCCTACGCCGTCAACGTCCGCCCCGAGAACGCGCTGCTGCTGGGCTACGGCGCCCTGCTGCGCGCGCCCCTGACGGTGCTCCTGCCCGCGGCGGCGGCCGCCGCCTTTCCCGCCGCGATCGCGCTGGCCAACCGCGCCGAGGCCCTCCCAGGCTACTCCGCCGCGACGACGGCGCCGTTGGCCCATCTCGCCCGGCAGATTCCTCCCAACCTGCGCTGGCTCGCGGAGCGCGCCGAGTTCCGGCTGATCCTCATCCCGGCGGCGCTCGCGGCCCTCCTCAAGCGCCCCGCCGCCCGCCTGGCGGCGCTGTCGGCGGCCTTCTTCCTGCTCTACAACGGCTTCTTCCGCGGGCGCTTCGACACGGGCACAGAAGACCGCTACGCGCTGAGCGTCCTGCTGCCGCTCGCCGTCTCAGCCGCCGGCTCCCTGGGTGCCGCCGCCGTTCCCGCGGCCCTGCTCGCCGCCGGCCTCGCCGCGGGCGGCTCGCCGCCGCCCGACGCGGAACGGGAGGCTTCGCGCCGCTTTTTAGAGCGCTCGGCGAGGCTGATCCCGGAACGCGCCTTCGTCGCGGCGTTCAACCCCTCCTTCGTGCGCGAGGTCGCGGGCCGCCCCTCGGCGTGGGCCTTCCTGATCCTCGAGGACCCGCCCGGCTTCGAGGCGGCGCGGGCCCGCGTCGGCGCCGCTCCGGAGCTCGTGCTCTACAAGGATTGGGCCTGGCGCGCGCGTCCGGAGGCGGCCGCCCGCCTCGAAAAACGGCTGTCCGAGGGCTACGACGCGAGCCCGTTGGCCGGCAACGGACTCGACTCGCTCGTCCTGCTCACCCCAAGACCTCGCGCGCCACGATGAGGCTCTGCACCTCGGTCGTCCCCTCGTAGATCTCGGTCACGCGCACGTCGCGGAAATACCGTTCTACCGGGAACTCGCGCACGAATCCATTTCCTCCGTGGATCTGCACGGCGTCGAAGCACGCCTTGTTGGCGATGCGCGAGGCGAAGGACTTCGCCATCGACGCCTCCATCGTGCATTTTTCCCCGTTCGCCAGGCGCGACGCCGCGCGGTAGACGAGCAGCCGCGCCGCGGCGATGTTGGTCGCCATGTCGGAGAGCTTCGCCTGCGTGAGCTGGAACTCGGAGAGCTTCTTGCCGAACTGCTTGCGCTGCTTGGCATAGGAGACCGCCTCGTCGAGCGCCGCCTGGGCGATCCCGACGGCCTGCGCCGCGATGCCGATTCGCCCGGAATCCAGCTGGCTCATCGCGATCTTGAAGCCGCCGCCCACCCCGCCGAGCAGGGCGTCCTTGGGGATTTTCGCGTTGACGAAATTCGTCTCCCGGGTATCGGAGGCCCGCAGGCCCATCTTCTTCTCTTTCTTGCCCACGGAGAAGCCGGGCATGCCCTTCTCAACGAGGAGGCAGGTGATGCCGCGCGAGCCCGCCTCCTTGTTGGTGGACACGAAGGTCAGGAACACGGTGGCGAAGCCGCCGTTGGTGACCCACGACTTCGTCCCGTTGACGAGCCAGTGCTCCCCCTGGTCCACCGCGCTCGTCGACAAAGAGCCGGCGTCGGTCCCCGCGCCGGGCTCGGACAGCGAATAGGCGCCGATCCACTCGCCGCTGGCGAGCTTGGGCAAAAATTTCTTCTTCTGCTCGTCGGTGCCGTGCTTGGCGATCGCGGCGCAGACCAAGGAGTTGTGCACGGTGGCGCAGACCTGGAAGGACGCGGAGCCGCGCGCCAGCTCCTCCATCGCGGCCGCGTAGGCGAGAGGATCGACGCCCAGGCCGCCGAATTCCTCGGGGACCGAGAGGCCGAAGAAGCCTAGGTCGGCGCCTTCTTTGTACACCTCGGCGGGGATGGCCTCGTGCTCGTCCCACTCCAGGGCCCCGGGCTTGAGTCTCTTCTCCGCGAACTCCCGGGCGGAGTCGCGCAGCATCGCCATCGATTCGGTGAAATTAAAATCCATAGTTAGTATCGATAAAATCCGATTCCGGACTTGACTCCCAGCTTTCCCTCGGCGACCATTTTCCGCAGAAGCTCCGCCGGCTTGTATTTCACGCCCCCGAAGCCCTTGTCCAGCACCTCCATGATGGCCAGGCACACGTCGAGCCCGATGTAGTCGGCGAGCGCGATGGGGCCCATCGGGTGCGCCATGCCGAGCTTCATGATCGTGTCGATGTCTTCCTTCGTCGAGACGCCTTCTTGAAGGCAGAGGATCGCCTCGTTGATCATGGGCATCAGGACGCGGTTCGAGACGAAGCCGGGAAAATCGTTGGCCACGGCCGGGACCTTCCCCAGGGCGGCCGTCAACGCCCTGACCGTTTCCGTCGTCGCGTCCGAGGTCTTCCTGCCGCGGATGATCTCGACGAGCTTCATCACCGGGACCGGGTTCATGAAGTGCATGCCGATGACCCGCGACGGGTCCTTCAAGGACGAGGCGATGTCGGAGATCGGCAAGGACGAGGTGTTCGTCGCGAGGATCGCCCCGGGCGCGCCCTGGGCCTCGAGCTCCTGGAACACCGCGGTCTTGACGTCGAGGCGCTCGGGCACGGCCTCGACGGCGAGCTGGAAGCCGGCGGCCTCCGCGATGGAGGTCGCGGTCTTCAGGCGTCCGAGCGCCGCGTCCTTGTCGGCCGCGGTCAGGACGCCCTTGGCGACCTGGCGGTCCATGTTCCTCGTGATCGTCGCCACGGCCTTTTCGGCCAGCTCCGTCTTCGCCTCGACGAGGGTGACTTGAAAGCCCTTCTGGGCGAAGACGTGGGCGATGCCGTTGCCCATCGTGCCCCCGCCCACGACGCAAACGCGGGTGATGTCCATGGGCCGAGTCTACCAAATCTCCCCCGCGGCGCGAGCGGGTGGGCCCTTTGCCGCGCCTCCCGGGGTCTTACGGCCCAGGGGAAAGGCGCTTGCGTAACCTAAAATAACCTCAATGAACACGGTCCTTCTCACCGTCGCCATGGCGTTCGTTCCTCCTTCTTTCGCCGGCGTCGTCGCCGCCCCGCGGCTGACCGGCGCCCTCGGCTCGGCCGCCGTCATCCCGGCCCTCGGCCCGGTCGCGGGACCGGCCCTGTCTCCGGCCTCGATGCTTTCGGCCCCAGCGTTGACGCCGAGGCTCATGCTTCCGACCGCCGTTCCCTCGCTGCCCCCCATCCCCGCTTTGCCCGCTCTGGCGAACCTTGCTTCGCCCTCCGCCAAGGCCGCGCCGAGTTCGAAGTCCCTCGACGACTCCGCGGCCGAAGCGAAGTCCTTGTTCGACGGCGGCCGCGCCGCGGCTCCCGGCGAGGGCTGGACGCTCGGCGCCTTCGCGGGCGACGGCGGCGCGCCGATCCAGTACAAGTCCCGCCAAGGGACGGGCGGCGGCCGGGCCCGTGTGTACGCCGGCGGGCTCGCGCTCAACGAGAGCTTCGAGCCCCTGTTCGCGCGCGCCGAGAAGCCGGCCGGCAGCGAGCTCTTCCTCTGGACGCGCGGCCACGCGCCCTCCGCCTGGCTCCCGACGAGGTCCCCGCTCGACGCCGACGCCCGCGACCTCGCGCGCGCCGTGCTCCTCGCGGCGAAGGGCTCCCCCGGAGGGAAGGTCGAGCTCGCCCTGCACTCCTTCGGCACCCTCGTCTTCCAGCGCATGGTCCAGCTCCACGCCGAGCCCGCCGTCGCCGCCGCGCTCAAGGCCCTGTCCGGCTCGCGCGTGTTCCTGCTCCACGCGACGACGCACTTCGAGGGCAGCGAGAAGAAGGCCGGCCCCGATTTCGAGCGCATGAGCCAGGCCACCCGCGCCGTCGTCGACTGGCTCAACGCCGGCGACGCGACGGCCGAGCTCTGGCAGGCGACCGCGAGGATGAACCCGTTCCTCGCCCCGGCGATCGCCGCCTGGCTCGAAACGTGGAGCTTCCAGCGCGGCCAGATCATCGCGCTGGCCTCCAAGGACGCCGCCGGCATGATGCTCGCCGACCTCAAGGAGCCGTGGGACGCGGCCGTCGACCACATCCGAAAAGCCTTCATCAAGGACCTCCAGCGCGACGCGAAGGACCCGGGTTGGCAGGAGGCCATGCTGCGCCGCTCGAGCGACATGTTCCGCCTCGAGTTCTCCCTCGAGGACGCCGCGCGCATCAAGAAGCTGGACATGCGCCTCGAGCTCGTCCACGCCGACGGCGACAAGCTCTTGAACTGGGAAAGCGCCAAGGTCCTCTTCGAGCGCCTCGGCATCGAGGCTCCGGAGAAGGCTCCCCCCTCGGGGACCGTGCTGACCGACAAGACCGGGAAGCTCCGCGCCCGCATCGTCGCCGGCGACCACTACTTCCCGCTCAAGAAGCGCGACGAGCTGGCGAGGCTCCTCAAGCGGTGAGCCTCCCCCGCGCGTACGCCTTCCGCGTCGACCTTCCCCGCGAGCCGGGCATCGTCGAGAGCGACCTGCCGGATCTGACCAGCGCGTCGGGGCCGCTCACCGAGGACGCCCGCCACATCGCGCCCCCGAAGGCGCTGTGGACGAAGGTCGCCAAGCCCGTTCCCGGCATGCTCGTCACGGGGACCTTGCCTCCCGAGAACCGCGCCCGCTTCCTGCTGCGCGTCCCGCGCGAGTGGAACGGCCGCCTCGTCGTCGCCGCCGCCTCCGGCATCACCGACGAGACCACCTACGACCTTTACTTCTCCGACTTCCTCCTCTCCAAAGGCTACGCCTTCGCCGCGACGGACAAGGGCGTGCGCCGCGCCGTGCTCGACGGCGACACCGTCGTCATGCCGATGACGCCGGAAAGCTCCGTGCGGCGGTGGGCCGGCCGGCTCGAGACCCTCGTCGAGACCGCGCGCGAGCTCATCCTGCGCCGCCACGGCTCCTCGCCCGAGCGCGTCTACGCGGTCGGTCTCTCCAACGGCGGCTTCATCGCGCGTCGCGCCGCCGAACTCGGCTTCGTCGACGGCGCGCTGGACATCTCCGGCGTGATGTGGCGCGCCGACAAGGGCAACCTCATGCGCGAGCTCCCCGCGCTGCTGCGCGCCGTCTCGAAGGACCCCTGGGACCAGGACGCCGTCGTCCGCGCCGGCTTCCCGCGCGTGGACGCGAAATGGAAGCCGCTGGCCGACCTCTACAAGCTCGTGTACTGGGAGTCGTCGCTCGGCATCTTCCTCAGCGACCTCGATCCGTCCTACGCGGGCGCCCCCGCCGACTACGACCTCGACTCCCGTCCCGCCGCCCTCGCGGCCATCCGCGAGTTCGAGAACTCCGGCGACCTCAAGGCCCCCCTGATCTCGATCGCCGGCCGGCACGACTACCTGATCCCCTGCGCGGGCCACGCCGAGGCCTATCGCGACCTCGTGCGCTCCCGCGGCAAGGGCGAGCTGCACCGGCTCGTCCTCGAGAACGACGCCGCGCACATCGACACGAACGCCGACGCCTTCCCCTTCGTCACCCCCCTGATGCCGCGCGCCCACGCCGCCTTCGAGGCGCTCGTCGCCTGGGTCGAGGGCTAACGCCTCATTGTTGGTGCCAGGCCTACCGGTATTTGCCTTGGTGCCAGGCCTACCGGTATTTGCGTTGTTTCAGGGTGCGTCGACCGACCTCTGGAGTAGCCGCGCATTGACGCGCGCCCCCGCGGGGGGTTATACTCGCGCGATGAGCCTCCGCGAGAAGGCGTTTCGGTGCGCGGTTTGGGCGTCCGCCGCGTTGAGCGCTTGGGCGTGCTCCGGACGTCCGTCTCGACTGCCTTACGAGGCCAAGTTCGTCGAATTGCCGAAGCTCGAATACCTGGCTCCCTTGGCCTACTCGCCCCACTACGGGCTTTTCCGGGACCTCGAGAAGGCGCCGTGGGGAGCAGGCAACGTCCTCGCCGCGTACTGGCGAAAGGATTTCGGGTTTGAGAGCGCGCTCAGGGGCCCGGCGTTTACCTCCCAGGGGCCGCTCGTCCTCGAATTGCCCAAAGAATTCTACGGCGGCGTCCTGCACCGCTTCGACGCCGCCGGGGTCACCGTGTCGAGCCTGGCGATCATAGCCGAGGACTTCCGCCCCCTGCGCGGCGCAAGCAAGCGGCTCGCGGTCCAAAGCGGCGGCGAAGCCGTGATTCTCGATCTTCAAGGCGGGCCCGCCGTTCCTCTCGCCGCGGATGTCGCCCGCCTCGCGACCGGGGATTTGGACGGAGACGGAGCGGATGAGGTGATCGTGCACTCCTGGAGGACCAAAAAACTCTCGGCGTATCGCGCCGACGGCAAGAAGCTATGGAGCAG
Source organism: Elusimicrobiota bacterium (assembly GCA_036676805.1). GTDB lineage: Bacteria > Elusimicrobiota > Elusimicrobia > UBA1565 > UBA9628 > GWA2-66-18. The sequence goes on along the minus strand of JAKFCD010000071.1, from coordinate 5,458 downwards.
GGGCGGATTCGATACCGTCAACACCCTTTCCGCGGGACGCCTGGATGCGGCTCTAAGAGGGGTGCTCGTCTCCGGCGGCCGCGGCGGCGGCATGATCACGGACCTAACGGGGCTCACCTCGGCCGGGAAGGTCTTTCTCAGCACGCCGCTGGCGTGGAACGAAGCGGCCTTCGCGCGCATGGCCGACCTCGGCGACGGTCCCCGGCTGTTGAGCGTCGGGCACCTGCACCCGAACGACCGGCAGATCTTGAAGGTTTCACGCGTCGGCGCAAAAGGTCTCGAGCTTGTTTGGGAGGCCGACCTGGGCTGGACGAGCGTTTCCGCCCTCGCCGCCGCCGATCTCGACGGGGACGGGCGCGGGGAGGTGCTCGTCGGGACCGGGAACGGCTGGATATTGGTTTTTTCGTCGGATGGGCGGCCCTTGGCCGAGAAGAACGTCGTGGGCGAGATCACCGCCATGGAAGCCGGCGACCTGGACGGCGACGGCAGTCGGAAAGTGCTCGTCGCCGTTAAAGGAATCCCGCCCATGCTGTACGCCGTGGGCGTCATCCCGGATCCGGGGCCCTGGCGCCCTACTGCGCCGTCCAGCCCCCGTCCACGGTAAGCGCCGCCCCGCGCATCTGAGACGCCGCGTCGGAACACAGGAAGACGACCATCCCGCCGATCTGCTCCGGGGTGGCGAAGTCGCGGGACGGCTGTTTCTCAGCCAGCAGCTTGCTCTTCGCCTCCGCCTCGGTCATGCGGTCGCGGACCGCGAGCGCGTCGATCTGCTTCTGAACGAGCGGCGTCAGCACCCAGCCGGGACAGATCGCGTTGCAGGTCACGCCCGTCGGCGCCGTCTCAAGAGCGACCGTCTTGGTCAGACCGATGAGGCCGTGCTTGGCAGCGACATAGGCGGCCTTGTGCACCGACGCGACGAGGCCGTGCGCCGAAGCGATATTGATGATGCGCCCCCAGCCGCGGCGCTTCATTCCCGGAAGCGCAGCGCGGATCGAATGGAAGCTCGAGGATAGATTGATCGCGAGGATCGCGTCCCATTTCTCAGCCGGGAAATCCTCTACGGGAGCCACGTGTTGGATGCCCGCGTTGTTAACGAGGACATCGACTTTGCCGAGCGTCCGCTCGGCATTCAGGATCAAGGCGGCGACCTCGCCGGGCTTGCTCATGTCGGCGTCCTGATAGCCGGCGGGAGCGCCCGACAGCCGCTCAAGAGACACACGGATGGCCTCAATCTCCTTGGCGTCGCCAAAGCCGTTGATCATCACCGACGCTCCCTGCTGAGCGAGCGCCTTGGCCACTCCCAGGCCGATCCCGCTGGTCGAACCCGTCACCACCGCCGTTTTGCCCTTTAACATGGGCGTATTGTATATCAGATGGCGCGCAACGTGGCGCCGGACCTACCAGTTTTTAGAATACCGCGTTACGGAACTCGGACTGGTATGAAGCCATGCGGCCACGGCGCTCAGTGTATGGCCCCGCGTGATCGCTTCCTTCGTCAGCCTGGACCGAAAGGACGTCAACAGTCGATGACGCGCCGTGGACCTCAGTTCGCCGATCGAAACGCCGAATTCCAGGCTCAGGCGGTTTCCGAGTTCCTCGAGTTCTTCCTTAGGGGCCTGAAGAGATCTCTTTAAATCCAGGAGTTCCTCCTTCGATGCCTCCAACCACGGGTTGAAATCCTTGATGTCGTCATCCGAGCCCGCGTCGAACTGAAGCCTAGCGCTCGACCACGGCCAATCACGAACCTTGCTTACGAGACCAGCGCGCACGGGATTTTGATGAATATATCGGATCAACGTCGCTAGATACGCCTCATTGGCGCAGATGATGGCCCTATGTCGACCCTGGAATAGATGTCCGACGCGGCCTTGGCGCCTATTGAATGCGCACGCATGCCCTGTGAGCAACCTGTGCATGATCGACGAAAGAGGGATATTCCCCACTTGGACAGCCAGATGGAAGTGATTTCCCATGAGGCAGTATGCCAGCACCCGGGCCTCGGATTCGCGCATGATGCGCTCAAGAGATTCGAGGAAATTATTGCGGTCACGGTCGTCCGCGTAGATGGCTCGCCCGTCAACGCCGCGTGCCATCACGTGGTAGACCGCGCCTGAAAAGTGAATTCTTGATCTTCGCCCCATACTATCAGACGATTGACCCCCCCAAAAAGTTGCATCCCATAGTCAGCGGTAGGCCTGGCACCAACGCAAATAACGGTAGGCCTGGCACCAATTTCCTATAATTTGCTTATGGCCAAGAAAGTCAAGGCGGACTCGTCGCGGCAGCCGTTCCAGTACCCCCTGAAGCGGGAGTATAAGGAGCCGGATTGGACGCGCCTGCCGGGCTATAAAGGCGTCACCAAGGAGCAGTGGGAGTCGGCGCTGTGGCAGAGGCAGCATTCGGCCAAGAACCTGAAGGATTTGAAGGACGCGTTCGGGTCGTTCCTGACGGACAAGCTCGCCGAGGAGATCGTCAAGGACCAGAGCGAGAAGGCGACGATGTCGCTCCTCATTCCTCCTCAGATGATCAACACGATCAACGAGAAGGATCTCAGGAACGATCCCGTTCGCCGGTACATGATCCCGATGGTCTCCGACCGCCATACGGAGTGGCCCAACCATCCCAAGGCCAGCCGCGACAGCTTGCACGAGTCGGAGATGTGGGCCAGCGAGGGGCTTACGCACCGCTACCCGACCAAGGTGCTGGCCGAGATGATCGCGACGTGCCCGCAGTACTGCGGCCACTGCACGCGCATGGACCTCGTGGGCAACTCGGTGCCGCAGGTGACCAAGCACAAGTTCGAGGGGCAGCCCAAGGACCGCTACGCGGCGATGCTCGACTACCTGCGCAGGACCCCCTCGGTGCGCGACGTGGTCGTCTCCGGCGGCGACGTGGCCAACGTGCCCATCGCGCAGCTCGAGGCGTTCTTGATGGAGCTGATGGACATCCCGAACATCAAGGATATTCGTCTGGCCACCAAGGGGCTTCAGGGCCTTCCCCAGCACTTCCTGCAGGACGACGTCCTCAAGGCGCTCGACCGGGTCTCCAAGCGCGCCTGGGACCGGGGGATCGACATCGCGGTGCACACCCACGTCAACCACGCCCAGCAGGTGACCCCGCTCGTGGGCAAGGCCGTGCGCAAGCTGCTCGAGATGGGCTTCCGGGACGTGCGCAACCAGGGCGTGCTGCTGCGCGGCGTCAACACGACGCGCCAGGACCTGCTCGAGCTGTGCTTCATGCTGCTCGACCACGCGAAGATCATGCCCTACTACTTCTACATGGCCGACATGATCCCGAACTCCGAGCACTGGCGGCTGTCCGTCGCCGAGGGCATGAAGCTCCAGCACGACATCATGGGCTACCTGCCCGGCTTCGCCACGCCCCGCGTGACCGTCGACGTCCCCTACGTCGGCAAGCGCTGGATCCATCAGCTCGCCGACTACGACAGGGTCAGGGGCATCTCCTATTGGACGAAGGGCTACCGCACCGGCATCGAGGCCGACGACGAGGACGCCCTGACGCGCCGGTATGAATATCTGGATCCCGTCTACACGCTCCCGCCTGAAGGGCGGGAGTACTGGCGCAAGGAAGCCTCCGCCCTAGCGCGCTGAGCCGAGGTAAAGCCGGATGCCGACGCCGCCGTCGGCGTCCACGCCCCCCGACGGGGTCATGCGGAAAACGGGGCCGGCCTCGGCGAAGACCTCGATGGGCTGGCGCGCGAGACGCCAGGTCGCCCCGACCATCGTCCGCACGCCGAAGCGCGTGTCCGAGCCGTCGGGCTCCAGGCGCGGGCCCGCGCCGAGGTAGACGCCGAGCCGGCCTTCGTCGATCGGGGGCAAGAGGTTCCAGGCGTGATAAAGAAAATCGCCCCACAGCGCCGTCGAGCCGCTGAAGCCGATCCCGACGTCCATCGCGTAGACGTCGTCGAACCACAGCTTGGCCGTGCCGCCGATGGGGTCCCCGGCGATGACGCCGACGCCGACCTCGGTGAAAGGCCCCCGCGCCGCGGCGGCCGGGGGCGCCGCGGCCAGCGCCAGCGCGATCATGATCTTATGCATGGGGGTATTGTACCCCCGGCCCGCGAAACGCGCCCTTCAAATAGTTTCCAAATCGCGCGGGCGCGCGCAAATCGCTATCATGAAGCGTGAGCCGTTATAGACCGATTCTGCTGTGCCTCCTGCTGAGCGCGTGCGCCGGCGGCGTCGAGTGGCGCCGCGACTGGGAGCTGGGCGGCCGGGCCCTGAGCCGCGGCCGCCTCGCGGAGGCCGAGCCGGCGCTGAACGAGGCCCTCGCCCGCGCGGAGACGTTCGGGCCCCGGGACCCGCGCCTGGCGGCCTCCCTCAACGCGCTCGGCGACCTGCGCATGGCGCAGGGGGCGCCCGCGAAGGCGGAGAAGCTCTACCGCCGGGGGCTGGCCATCATGGAGAACAGGTTCGGGCCCGACGCCCCCGAGACCGCGGCGGCCGTCGCCTACCTCGCCGAGGCCTGCGCGGCGTCCGGGAAGGAAGCCGAAGCCGCCCGGCTTCTGCGGCGGGCCCTGGCGTCCGCCGAGAAGGATCCGAAGCGCCACGTCGAGGCCGCCGCGCGCCTCGCGGACCTCGCCGCCCTCCAGCGCGCCCGGGGCCGCGAGGACGAGGCGGCCGCGGCATACCGCCGCGCGCTGGCGGTCACCGAAAAGGCGCTGGGACCGTCGAGCCGGTTCACCGCCGACCGCCTGACCGACCTCGCCCTTTTCCATCACGCGCGCGGAGACTTCGCCGAGGCGGATGATTATTACCGGCGCGCGCTCGCCGTCAAGGAGGATGTGCTCGGCCCCGGGCATCCCGAAACCGAGGCGGCCTTGAACGACCTCGCTCTGTTCTATGAGGCGCAGGAGAAGCTCGACGAGGCGGAGGCGCTGTACCGGCGCGCCGTCGCCCAGCTCGAGAAGGCGCACGGCAAGAACAGCCCCCGCCTGGCGGGCACCTTGGGGCATTACGCCCATCTGCTGCGCCGCCGCGGCCGGGCCGATCAGGCCGCGGGGCTTGAGCGGCGCGCCCGCGCGCTGATCCACCGCGCGAAGACCTCCCGATGAGAGCGCCGAACCTCCGGACCCAGCTCGTGCTCGTCTCCGGCCTCGTCTGGGTCTACTCCCTCGGCGTCGGCGCCTCCTACTGGCGGCAGAGCCGCGCGCACGTGCGCCTGGAGGCGGCCTTTCAGCAAGGGCTCACCGTCCTGGCCACCTTGCCCCGGCTGCGCGACGACCTCCGCCGCGTCGACCAGAGCGGCGATCAATACCTGCTCACCGGCCAGCCCGCCTGGCTCGAACGCCGAGAGGAAAGCCTCGTGCGGGTGCGCACGGCGCTGGGCGAGCTCGAGGCGGCCGCCGCCGACCCTCGCGCCCGGGCCACGGTCGCGGAGGCCGACCGGCGCCTGACCGCCTACCTGGCCGAGCGCGGCCCGTGGCTCTCGCGCCGGC
>JAKFCD010000070.1:0-24985 GCA_036676805.1 Elusimicrobiota bacterium | reverse complement strand
CCGCCGCCGCGGTCGTGGCCGGCGCCGCCCTCGGCGCCGCCGTCGCCGTCGTCGCCGGCTGGTCTCTGATCTCCGCCGTCGGCGTCACCGTAGCACTCGGCGCCGCGTACGCCTACTCGACGGGCGCCTTCGACGTGCTCAAGCGCAAGCCCGCCGGCGAGAAGCCCCTGCTCGCGGTCTCCGGCAAGGGCGACGCGCGCCGCCTCGTCATCGAGCCCGCCCGCTTCGGCCGCCTGATGCTTTTGACCGCCGCGTTCGAGCGCGGCCTGGGCGAGAAGGACCTGCACGCCGCGAAGACCGACTCCTACGAGCGCGCCGTCTACTTCCGTCGCTCCGGGGAGTTCGTCGAGCTCGTCGCGAGAGACCTGTCCCGGCGCGCGGCACCCGGCTCCCCGCTCGAGCGCGCGCTCGCCGACGTCAGCGCCGACGCGACGATCGGAAAGGCCAGGATAGTCGCCGAGGACCCGCGCACCGGCGCGGTCTCCGTCGACCTCAAGGACTTCGCCCTCCAAGATTTCTTCTCGATCAAGTCCGAGCTCGAGGACGCCTACGGCGCCGCCTACGCGCTCGACGCCGACCTGAGCGCGCTCACGCGCGCCGACGCCTTCCCGGGAAACCTCGAGCTCGGCGCGCGCCACGCGTACTCGCGCCGCGCCGCGCCCGAGGACGGCGAGCCCGCCACGCGCCTGGCCGACGCCCGCCGCCTGAGCGTGTCCATGCGCCTGAGCCTCGCCGCCTTGCCCGAGCCCGGCTACCGTCCGCGCAAGGCCGACGCGCGCCTGGGCCATTTCGCCACCGTCTACGAGGATTGGACCGACGACCGGACCGAGCGCCCGGCGCGCGCGCTGGTCAACCGCTGGCGCCTGGAGAAGAGCGACCCGTCGGCCGCGGCGTCTTTGGTCAAGAAGCCGGTCGTGTTCTGGATCGACGCCACCGTGCCCGCGAGCTACCGAGCCGCGGTCAAGCGCGGCGTGCTGGCGTGGAACGAGGCCTTCGCCCGCGTGGGCCTGCTCGGCGCCGTGGAGGTCCGCGAGGCGCCGGAGAGGGGCTTTGACTCCTCCGACGCGCGGCGCAGCGTGATCCGCTGGTTCATGGACGGCGATGCCGGCTACGCCATCGGCCAGACGCGCACCGACCCGGTGACCGGGGAGATTTATCAGGCGACGCTCGGCATCTCCGCGGTGCATCCCCGCTCCGCGCTCGGAACGGACTTCCGCGACCTGGGCGAGGGCTTCGAGGCGTCGGACAAGGCCAAGGGCGCCGCCCACAAGCACCACGCCGGCTGCGGCCACGCCGGGCACCTGGCCAAGCAGGCGCAGATGATCCTGGCCGCCGTCGAGTCGCGCGGCGGGATGACGGCGGAGGAGAAGGAGAAGTTCGTGCAGGACTACGTCACCGACCTGACCATGCACGAGGTCGGGCATACCTTGGGCCTGCGCCATAATTTCCTCGCCAAGACGTGGAAGGATCTCTCCGAGCTGTCGGGGCCGGCGCCGTTGGCCGCCTCGGTCATGGACTACCTGCCCGGCAACGTCGCCGCGCCCGGGCAGAAGCAGGGCAGCTACTGGAATACCGCGCTCGGGCCGTATGATTTCTGGGCCGTCGAATACGCCTACAAGCCGCTCGCCCCGGAGAACGAGGCGCACGAGCTCGCCGCGATCGCGGCCCGCTCCGAGGAGCCCGGGCACGCCTACGCCGCCGACGAGGACTTGGTCGGCCTCGATCCCGACTCGCAGGCCTGGTACCTGGGGCGCGACCCGCTGGCCTACGCGCGCGGCCGCGCCGCGACGGCGCGCGAGATCTGGGCCGCGCTCGAGGGCAGGCGCCCCGCCGCGGGCGAGGACCACTCCGGCATCTACCGCGCCTTCGTGCAGGGCTGGCGCGGCTACCTCGACGCGGCGCGCCTGGCGGCCTCCGTCGTCGGCGGCCTGTCCTACCGCCGCCGCGCGGGCCCCGGCCCCGCGCCGTACGCCCCGATGACGGGCGACCGCCGCCGCGAGGCGCTCGCCTTCCTCGACGAGGAGGTCTTCTCCGACGCGGCCTTCGACGCGAGCGCGGACCTGCGCCGCCGCCTCGAGCCGGGCCGCGAGCCGGCGGTCGACGATCAGATGCCGTCCTTGACCTACGTGCCCTACGACGACCTCGTGCAGTCCCTGCGCTCCGACGCGCTCTCCCGCCTGCTCGACCCGGAGCTGATGCTGCTCCTCTCGGAGAGCGCGAAGATGGCCGACGCCGGCGACGCCGTCCTCTCGCCGCGCGAGCTCATCGAGAGCCTGACGAAGATGATCTGGCGCGACGTGCTCGAGCCGGGCCGCAAGCGCAAGCTGTCCGTCTCGCCCGCGCGGCGCCGCCTGCAGGAGGCGCACCTCAACACCTTGATCATGCTGGCCTACCGCCCCGCCGAGGACGAGGTGCCCGAGGTCTCCGCGCTGGCGCGCGCGCACCTGACCCGCCTATCCGAGGCGCTGATGGAGAAATCCGAGCGCAAGGGCTGGAGCGACGCCACGCGCGACCACATCCTGCAGGCCGCCAACAAGATCGACAGCGCCGACTCCCGCTACGAGCCCTGAGCGGGCGGAGCATCCTCGCGTTTCTTCGATTTGGACCGTCCCAGGCCGGCGGCCCATTTTTGAACGTCGTCGTGGTCGACGACGCGGCCGGCGTCCACGTCGGCAAGAGCCTCGAGCGTCTTCCGGCTCTGCTTCTCGGTTGCCATGAATTTCATTCTCCCTACCTACAGTCGTAGCCATTAATCATGATTAAAACAAGGCCCATGTTCACTGCTATCCCCTGTTACCGCCAGCGCTGGCGGCAATGGGGATGACATCGAAGCGAGCTAGGCATTCAAGCGAACGGGGGCGGAGACCGCGGTGGCCATTGCTCTCCGCTTTTGGTAAAAATCTTCCATGAGCCACTCTCCCGAGTTCCTGAAGATCGTCGATGACGCGAAGACCCGCGTGAAGCAGACCGACGTCGCCGCCGTGCTCGCGCGCGTCAAGAAGGGCGAAAAGCTCCTGCTCGTCGACACGCGCGAGGACAACGAGTGGGCCAAAGGCCGGATCGCCGGCGCGATCCACCTGGGCAAGGGCGTCATCGAGCGCGACGTCGAGGCGACCATCCCCGACAAGAACGCCGAGGTCATCCTCTATTGCGGAGGGGGCTTCCGCTCCGCGCTGTCGGCCGACAACCTCCAGAAGATGGGGTACAGGAACGTGGTCTCGATGGACGGCGGCTGGCGGGACTGGGTCGCGGCGGGCGGGCCCGTCGAGAAAGCGGCATGATCGAACTCGCGACCATCCTGCTCGCCGTCTCGGTCTCCGCCGCCGCGCCCGCGCCGCGCGCCAAGCCCTACTGGCTTAAGACCTATTCGCAGACGCCGTATCGCGAGACGTGGCGCGGGGAGCTGTCGGTCAAGAAGCTCGACGCCGCTTTGCCCAAGGTCGTCGCCGCCGTCGAGGAGGGCGGAGGGCGCCTGGTCCAGCCGCTGGCGAACTTCGTCGGCTCCGCCACGGAGCAGCAGTTGTCCTTGATCGTTCCGCTGCAGAGATCGAAGGCCCTGCTGAAGGCGCTGCGCAAGCTCGGCAAAGCCGCCGATCCCTCCGTGCGGCCGCACGCCCCGCCGGTCCCGCTCGACGAGGTCCGCGAGAAGCTTGCGGTGCTCAAGAAGGAGAAGGCGGAGAAATGGGGCGCGCTCGCCCAGACTCCCGCCGCGGCCGCGGCCGTCGACGAGATGATCGAGCACCTGACCGCCGTCGAGGCCGTCGCGCGCTCGATGGAGTCCGAGGTGCTGTGGAACCTCACGGTGAAGGAAGCTCGTTGAGGCTCGCGTTCGCTTCGCTCACGCTTCTTTCTTTTATAGCCGGCTGCGCGGAGATCGGACTCGTGCCCCACGGCGTGCCGGCGCCTCCGGCGGCTCGTCCCGTCCTGCGCCCGCCGCGCTCCGCGTCGGCGACGTTCGGCTCGATGGTGATCGCGCGCCGCAAAGTCGACGGCCTGCGCGCCGAGGTGTTCGTCGTCGCCGAGGGCAAGGTCCGCGGCAACCTGTTGTCGGAGCTCAAGAGCCCCGAGGCGCGCCTGACTCCGCCGGTCATGGTCGTCCTGATCCGCCATCCGACGCGGGGCGCGGTGCTTTTCGGGGCGGGGCTGCCCGAGGACATGGGAGGGCTGGGCGCCAGGCGTCTGAAGGGGTCCGCGCTGTCTCCTTTTAAAAGATCTCCTGGGCGGGATATCGTCTCCCGCCTCGCCGCCCGGGGAATCAAGCCCGAGGACGTCAATACGGTCATCCTTCCCGACCTGGCCCCGGAGTGGGCCGGGCGCGCCTGGGCCTTTTCGAACGCGGCGATCATTTTATCCTCTCAGGCCTGGACCAACCCGAAAAGGCGGTCTTTGGAGCGCGATATGCCAGACCCCCGGGCATTGATACCTGAAGAACGACTCAAATTGCAGGATTTTTCGCAGGCACCACCTTACGGCACATTCGACCACGGAATCGACCTTTTTCAGGATGGGACCATCATAATCATCGACCTGGACGGGGGGGCCGCCGGGGGCATGGGGGCTTGGGTCAACCTCGACGCCGGCTCTCTGCTGCTGACCGGGCCGGGAGCGTTCGTCTATGACAATATTTTCGACGATGCCCTGCCCGACAGGAAATTCGTGGTCGACGTCTCGAGCTTCATGTGGAACGCGCGCGCGATGAAGCTCGCCGCCGAGGCCGCTCCGCGGCTCGTGATCTTGCCCGCGCACGATCTCTCCACGCTCAAATTATCGCCGCGACCGGACATTTCCCTCATCCCATAGCGACCACTGGTTTTCTGGCCGCGTTGAAGTCCATCTATTGCCATTGAGTGTCGGATATGCGAAAAACCGCCGAAATTTTCGGCGCTCCTTGTAATCTCGCTTTTTGGCGCGGATCCGTCCCGATCGTGGACCCGGAAAAGTCGCGCCGGCGCGAAAATCGAACGGATTTTCGCGCGCGATTCCGCGGAGGGCGCGCGCGATTGAAAATATTTTCATTCTCCAAAAACGCTCGTTTCTCGTCGAGAAAAAGCGCGCGTCCGCGGCGCCGGAAAAATATTTTTCAAGAAGCGCTTGACATTGCGCGGACTCAATGCTAATATTTCACCACTACGGCGGCGCTTAAAAACGCGGCCAAGTGGCAAGATAAAATTGCCCCCGGCTTCATGGGAAGAAACATGAGGCCAGGAAACATTTTTTGTTCTTTGACAATTCGGTTTTTGCAAGCGAATGGGCGCCCTACTTATCCCCCCGGATAAGAGGGCGTAAGGAATTATTAGGTGTGTTGGATTCGACATCAAAGTATCGACGTCGAATCCTACAAGAGCAAAGAAGAGTCAATTCTTCTTCATTTTTGATGCAAGCGGAAGTAGCGTGGGTCTTACCCCCGCCAAAACGCCCAAATTTAAATGGAGAGTTTGATCCTGGCTCAGAATTAACGCTGGCAGAGTGCATAACACATGCAAGTCGAGCGAGACTCGTAGCAATACGAGTCTAGCGGCAGACGAGTGAGTAACACGTAAACAATCTACCCTTGAATGGTGAATAACCAGCCGAAAGGCTGGCTAATACACCGTACTCTCCCCGGAAGGCATCTTCTGGGGAGGAGAGATCCGCAAGGATCGTTCTTGGAGGAGTTTGCGGCCCATCAGCTAGTTGGCGGTGTAATAGACCACCAAGGCTACGACGGGTACCCGGCCTGAAAGGGCGGACGGGCACGATGGCACTGAGACACGGGCCATACTCCTACGGGAGGCAGCAGTGGGGAATTTTGGACAATGGGCGAAAGCCTGATCCAGCAACTCTGCGTGAGGGACGAAGGTCTTCGGATCGTAAACCTCTTTTACATGGGAAGAATGGCAGCAATGCCTCGACGGTACCATGTGAATAAGCCACGGCTAACTATGTGCCAGCAGCCGCGGTAAGACATAGGTGGCAAGCGTTATTCGGAATTACTAGGCGTAAAGCGAGTGTAGGCGGACGATTAAGTTCGATGTTAAATCTCCAGGCTTAACTTGGAGTCGCATCGAATACTGGTCGCCTCGAGTGGGGTAGGGGGCAGCGGAATTCCCGGTGTAGCGGTGAAATGCGTAGATATCGGGAGGAACACCTATGGCGAAAGCAGCTGCCTGGGCCTTTACTGACGCTAAGACTCGAAAGCTGGGGGAGCAAACAGGATTAGATACCCTGGTAGTCCCAGCTGTAAACGATGGTCACTAGATGTGGGAGGTATCGACCCCTTCCGTGTCGTCGCTAACGCTTTAAGTGACCCGCCTGGGGAGTACGGCCGCAAGGTTAAAACTCAAAGGAATTGACGGGGGCCCGCACAAGCGGTGGAGCATGTGGTTTAATTCGACGCTACGCGAAGAACCTTACCTGGGCTCGAACGACTGGTAGTAGTCCGATTGAAAGATTGGGCGACCCGCAAGGGAGCCAGCCGAGGTGCTGCATGGCTGTCGTCAGCTCGTGTCGTGAGATGTTGGGTTAAGTCCCGCAACGAGCGCAACCCCTATCCTGTGTTGCTACCCGCAAGGGAGGACTCTCAGGAGACTGCCGCGGATAACGTGGAGGAAGGTGGGGATGACGTCAAGTCCTCATGGCCTTTATGTCCAGGGCTACACACGTGCTACAATGGCGTACCCAGTGGGAAGCGAAAGCGCAAGCTGGAGCAAATCCTCAAAGTACGCCTCAGTTCGGATCGGGGGCTGCAACTCGCCCCCGTGAAGGTGGAATCGCTAGTAATCGCTGATCAGCAGGCAGCGGTGAATACGTTCCCGGGCCTTGTACACACCGCCCGTCACACCACGAAAGCCCATTGCAACCGAAATTACCGCTTGCCGGTAATGAAATTGTGATTGGTGATTGGGGTGAAGTCGTAACAAGGTAGCCGTACGGGAACGTGCGGCTGGATCACCTCCTTTCCATTCATCTTTCGAGAGAAAGCTGATAGGTCGAACCCTTAATGGCTCGATAGGCGCGTCGCAAGACGCGGGCCGTTTTCGAGAAACGTTGTGGGGCGCTCATTGGCTTGCAAAACCGTAATTGTATTGATTTAGTCCACCGCCGGGCTCGTAGCTCAGGGGTAGAGCACACGCTTGATAAGCGTGGGGTCGGAGGTTCGAAACCTCCCGGGCCCAAGTTCAGAAAAAATATAGGAGACGACCAGTGATCGAGTCTTTCTGGCGTGACGTCGAGGCGATAATCGACGCGAAGTCTCTCCTGAAGCACCCGTTTTACCAGGCGTGGACGATGGGCAAGTTGACGCGGGAAGACCTCGCGTACTACGCCCAGCAGTATTTTCAGCAGGAAGCTCGTTTTCCGCGCTACGTCAGCGCGGTTCACTCGAACTGTCCCGAGTATAAAACACGACAGGTGCTCTTAGAAAACCTGACTCACGAGGAGTCGGGATCGGAAAATCATTCGGAGCTGTGGCTGAACTTCGCGGGCGCCGTCGGCGCGTCGCGGGGCTCCGTCATCGACGCCCGCATGAACGCCGGCACGAAGCGCTGCGTCGAGTCTTTCGCTCGGCTCTCGCGCGGAAGCTGGCAGTCCGGTCTCGGCGCGCTCTACGCCTACGAGGCGCAGCAGCCCGCCGTCGCCAAGACGAAGATCGAGGGTCTCAAGACCCACTACGGTCTCGACTCGAAGGCGGCGCTGCAGTTCTTCCAGGTCCACGAGACCATGGATGCCTGGCACTCCGAGTCGGAAAAACAGATTTTGACCGACGAGATCCGGAAAAACCCGGCTCTCGCCGATGAAGTGAAGGCTTCGATCTCCGAGGCCTGCGACTCACTCAACGCGCTGCTCGACGGGGTCTGTGAGACCCGCGGCATCGCGTGTCACGCGAACTGATCTTTAATAATTTAAGTCGTCGGGCCCTTAGCTCAGCTGGGAGAGCGCCTGCTTTGCAAGCAGGAGGTCATCGGTTCAATCCCGATAGGGTCCACGCGAAAACCGATTTTCTTTGACAACTCATACGGATCTGCGAAACACGCGGCCACAACAAGCCCTTGACGGGGCGTGGCGCGGAGCATAGCGGAGAAAAAGCAAATTAAGTAACGAGTTAAGTAAGCGTCTTACACGCACAAGGCCTCGCATTGACCAAGGCCTTGCGCGATAGAAGAATATGGTCAAGATATAAAGTGTGTGTGGTGGATGCCTAGGCGTTAGAAGTCTATGAAGGACGTGGCTAGCTGCGATAAGCCCCGGGGAGCCGCTAACAGGCTTTGATCCGGGGATCTCCGAATCGGGAAACCGGCTTGGTCGAAAGACCAAGCATGTTAACGTAAAGGCCCGGCCGTCAGGCCGGGAGATAGCGTTATCAAGACAACGCGGGGAAGTGAAACATCTCAGTACCCGCAGGAAAAGAAATCAACAGAGATTCCCCTAGTAGTGGCGAGCGAACGGGGAATAGCCCAAACCGAGGCGGCATGCCGCTTCGGGGTTGCAGGGCTCGTCCGGTGTAGAACCGGGGAGTTACCAAACGTCGGATAGGAGAACGGTCCTGGAAAGGCCGGCCATAGCGGGTGATAGCCCCGTATCCGAAATCTAGACGACTCCTGACGAGTTCCTAAGTACCACGGGACACGTGAAATCCCGTGGGAATCCGGGGGGACCACCCTCCAAGGCTAAATACTCTCTAACGACCGATAGTGAACCAGTACCGCGAGGGAAAGGCGAAAAGAACCCCTGATGGGGAGTGAAAAAGAACCTGAAACCGCACACATACAAGCTCTACGAGTCCTATGATACGCTTCGGCGTATAATGGATGAGTAGGTGCCTGTTGAAGAATGACCCGGCGAGTTAATGAGTGGAGCGAGGTTAAGGGGCCCGTGAAAGCGTGCTCCGCAGCCGTAGCGAAAGCGAGTCTGAAAGGGCGTCAGTTCCATTCATTAGACCCGAAGCCAAGTGATCTAACCATGGCCAGAGTGAAGGTGGAGTAAAATCCACTGGAGGCTCGGAGTGTTAAACGTTGAAAAGTTTCTACATGAGCTGTGGTTAGGGGTGAAAGGCTAATCGAACTTGGTGATAGCTGGTTCTCTCCGAAATAGCTTTAGGGCTAGCGTCCGCCGTTAAATCACGGGGGTAGAGCACTGGTAGATGTAGCGAGAGCAACCCTCTTTGCGAAGTCTGTCAAACTCCGAATACCGTGGTGTACTAGCGGGCAGTCAGTTCGTGGGGGATAAGCTCCACGTGCAAGAGGGGAACAACCCAGAACGTCGATCTAGGTCCCAAAGTGTATGCTAAGTGGAAAACGCTGTGGATTTGCATAAACAGCCAGGAGGTTGGCTTAGAAGCAGCCACCCTTTAAAGAGTGCGTAACAGCTCACTGGTCTAGCGAATCTGCGCGGAAAATGACACGGGGCTCAAGCATACCACCGCAATCGCGTCTGCATATAGTCCTCCGGGATTATATGCGGGGTAGGAGAGCGTTCCTGGCGCAGTGAAGGCATACCGTGAGGAGTGCTGGAGCGCCAAGAAGTGAGGATGTCGGGATAAGTAGCGAGAAACAATGTGAGAATCATTGTCGCCGAAAACCTAAGGTTTCCTAGAACAATGTTCGTCAGTTCAGGGTTAGTCGGGCCTAAGCCGAGGCTGAAAAGCGTAGGCGATGGACATCCGGTTAAAATTCCGGAACCAGGTTTTGGACGTCAGTGTAAGCGGTGACGCAGAAAGGTAAGGGATCCCGTCTGATGGATGGCGGGCTAAATGCGTAGGGGTGTTCCTCTAGTAAAGTACGGAGGGGCGTTAACCTGAAACATGAATGCGAGTTCCGGGCGACCGGAGCGAAGTCTCCCAACTACGCTGCCAAGAAAACCCGCGTATACTGTCCAGAATCTGCCCGTACCGTAAACCGACACAGGTGGGTGGGGTGAAAATCCTAAGGCGCGCGAGTGAGACTTGGTTAAGGAACTAGGCAAAATTATCCCGTAACTTCGGAAGAAGGGATGCTGCTTGTTAACTCAAGCAGCCGCAGTGAAAGGGGCATCGTGACTGTTTAACAAAAACACAGGACTCTGCTGAAATCGCAAGATGATGTATAGGGTCTGACTCCTGCCCGGTGCTGGAAGGTCAAGGGGAGTGGTTAGCCGCAAGGCGAAGCTACGAACTCAAGCCCCAGTAAACGGCGGCGGTAACTATAACCGTCCTAAGGTAGCGAAATTCCTTGTCGGGTAAGTTCCGACCTGCACGAATGGAGTAACAAAGATGCCGCTGTCTCAACCAAGTGCTCGGCGAAATTGTGGTACGAGTGAAGACGCTCGTTACGCGTGGTTAGACGAAAAGACCCCGTGGAGCTTTACTGTAACTTGTCATTGTGTTATGGATTTAATTGCGTAGAATAGCTGGGAGCCTTTGATGCAGGGGTTGTGGCCCTTGTTGAGGCGCAATGTGAAATACCAGCCTATCGAATCTGTGACACTAACCTGCGGCCGTAATCCGGCCCAGGGACCGTGACAGGCGGGCAGTTTGACTGGGGCGGTCGCCTCCTAAACGGTAACGGAGGCGTTCCAAGGTTCGCTCAGGGTGCATAGTAATCACCCATAGAGTGCATTGGCAGAAGCGAGCTTGACTGCAAGGCCTACAAGCCGGGCAGGGACGAAAGTCGGACAAAGTGATCCGGTGGTACCTCGTGGGAGGGCCATCGCTCAACGGATAAAAGCTACCCCGGGGATAACAGGCTGATCTGGTCCAAGAGTTCACATCGACGACCAGGTTTGGCACCTCGATGTCGGCTCATCGCATCCTCCCGCTGGAGCAGGTGGGAAGGGTTGGGCTGTTCGCCCATTAAAGCGGTACGTGAGCTGGGTTCAGTACGTCGTGAGACAGTACGGTCTCTATCTACCATGCGCGTTAGGAAACTTGAGAGGAGCTGTCCCTAGTACGAGAGGACCGGGATGGACGAACCGCCTGTATGCCAGTTATCCCGCCAGGGGTATCGCTGGGTAGCGGTGTTCGGAAGGGATAAACGCTGAAAGCATCTAAGCGTGAAACCCTCCTCAAGATAAGGTTTCCCGGGTCGCAAGACCCCCGAAGGACGCAGGAAGACTACCTGCTTGATAGGCTGCGAGTGCAAGGGCCGCGAGGTCTTAAGCGAAGCAGTACTAATCGTCCGAGAGTCTTGGCCGTATTCTTCGATCAGGCGGGCCGCGTTCGCGGCCCCCGTGTGAAGATTGTTTACTTTCGCTGCTTAATTTGCTATATTGTCGTTGGAGTTCATCCCGCATGGAAATCGGGGTGATGGCGTCGCTATGCGTCGTTCAACCATACTCCCGCCGGCTCCGCAAGGAGCCAAAGATTCAAGAGGTTTGTGAGATCGGTGATATTTCCGGCAGGGATACACCCGTTCCCATTCCGAACACGGCCGTTAAGCCTGCCAGGGCCGATGGTACTAACGCCCAACTCGGCGTTGGGAGAGTAGGTCGTCGCCGGTCTCATCAACCTCTTGAATCATCACGTGAAGAAAAGTCTCGCAGTCCGTCGCGCGATCTTGTCCTTGATCCTGACGTTGGCGGCCCTTCCGGCCGCGGCGCAGATCTCGGGCTTGACCGCGCGTCAGTCGTCGAGAGGCTCTTTGAAATTCCTGGCTTACTACCAGGGCGTCGCTGATCAGGATCTAAACTTCTCGGTCAGCAATTCAGGCGTCTGCACCGCGGCCCCGCCCAACGGCGGCGTCTCGTTTCCGTGCAACAGCTCGGGAAACATCGAGGCGGAAGGCTCGGGCGGCGCCGGCATGCTCAAGATCGCCTGGCAGGCCGCGGAACGCTTCCAGCTCTACACGCACGTCGGCACGGGCGACTACAGCATCAAGGTCCCCTCGACCACCGTCGGAAACACTATCTCGGGCGACAAGCTCGGCATCATTTATGGCGCCGGCCTTAAAGCCTCGATAGTGCCCGACACGATCGTCAATCCGGCGATCGCGCTGGATCTCAATATCACGAGATCGCATTACAATTTCAATCAGATCAGCCCGGGCGGAACCCCGGGCATCAACAATGGGTTCAGCTCGCGTCTTACCTTGATGACATATCAGGTCGCCGTCGAAACGAGCCATCTTTTCACGCTCGACGAGAACTGGAAGCTGGAGCCGTACGGCGGCGTGAAGTGGGTTCGCGTTCAGGCCGATTTGAAGGATCTCGCCGGCGGCGGTCATGCCGGCGGGCAGAAGGACACGGGAACGCCCTTTTTGGGCCTGCGGGTTCCCGCCGAGGACCGCGTCGCGTTCTTCGGGGAAGCGTCGTTCGTCGACGGGATGCATTACGGCGGCGGGTTGGAGCTCAGATTTAAGTAGCCAGAGGGATTTTAGATGAAACTCACGAAGGATCAGAAGAAGGAGTCGTCGAAGGCGCTCGCCGAGAAGCTCAAGGCCGCGCCCCATCTGTTTTTCACCGAATTCCAGGGCATGAAGTTCGTGGAGCTCGACGAGCTCCGCATGCAGCTCAAGCCCTTGAAGTGCCGCCACGCCGTCGTCAAGAGCTCGCTGATCAAGTACGCGCTCAAGAACGCCGGCATCGACGGCGTCGACCCGAAGATGCTCAAGGGCCCGGTCGGCCTGATCGTCTCCGACAACGACGATCCCGTCTCGCCCGCGAAGGTCCTGGCCCAGCTCGGCAAGAAGTTCCCGCAGCTCAAGGTCCGCGCCGGCTACATCTCTCAGAAGTGGATGACGCCCGCCGACTGCGTGAAGCTGTCCACGTTGCCGTCGAAGCAGGAGCTCATGGGCAAGGTCGTCGGCCTGGTGTACACGCTCGTCAGCCAGTCCGTCGCGATCGCGCAGGCCCCGACGCGGGACGCGGTTTTGGTCGTGAAGGCTCTCGAGAACAAGCTTAAGGAATCTGGCGCGGCTGCCGCGTAACAAAAGCAGTCGGCAGTCCCCGCGAGGGGATAAAGCCTCCGCATGAGGCGCTGTCATAAAAAAGGAGAAACAAAGACATGTCTACCACCAAGTTGTCGCCCGCGCAGCTCGTCGAGGCCGTCGGTCAGCTGACCGTCCTCGAGGCCGCCGAGTTCGTCAAGCTCGCCGAGGAGAAGTTCGGCGTGAAGGCCGCCGCCGCCGCCCCCGCCGCCGCCGCCGGCGGAGCCGCTCCCGCCGCTGGCCCTGCCGCCGAAGCGCAGACCGAGTTCACCGTGGTCCTCGCCGGCGCCGGCACCAACAAGATCAACGTCATCAAGGTCGTTCGCGAGCTGACGGGCCTCGGCCTGAAGGAAGCGAAGGACCTCGTCGAAGCCGCTCCGAAGCCCGTGAAGGAAGGCCTCCCGAAGGCCGCGGCCGAAGAGATGAAGAAGAAGCTGGTCGAAGCGGGCGCCACCGTCGAGCTCAAGTAAGTGCCCCTGACGAGGTAAATTCCGAAGATGAGGCCGTCGCCCCCGAAAGGGGGCGGCGGTCCCGTCGCTTTTTAGTCCCAAGCCTATTTTGAAGATCCGCACGGGAGAATACGCGTGAAACAGATCAAGTTCGGCAAGATTCCGGAAGCGATGGCGATGCCTGACCTCCTGGAAATGCAGACGAATTCGTTCCGTGATTTCATGCAGGAAGGCGCCGAGCCCGAGGACCGCAAGCTCCTCGGCCTGCAGGCCGCCTTTCTCGACGTTTTCCCGATCGAGTCGACCGACGGCTCGATGGTCCTCGATTTCGTGCGCTACGAGTTCGCCCCGCCGCGCTTCGCCACCGCCCTGGAGGCGCAAAATCACGATTCGTCCTGGACACGGCCACTCAAGGCGATTTTGCGCCTCTCCTCGCGCCAGCCCTCCGGGAAGCTCAAGCAGATCGTGGAGCAGGAGGTCGTGGTCTGCGAAGTTCCGATCATGACGGCGACCGCGTCGTTCATCATCAACGGCGCGGAGCGCGTCGTGGTCAGCCAGCTGCACCGCAGCCCCGGCATTATTTTTGAAGAGGACGACGAGAAGAAGATCTCCGCCCTCGGCAAGAAGCTCTTCCTGGCGAAGATCATTCCCTACCGCGGAGCCTGGATCGAGTTCGAATTCGATCTCAACAACGTTTTGTTCGTGCGCATCGACCGGAAGAAGAAGTTCGAGGCCACCAGCTTCCTGCGCGCCTGCGGCATCGAGTCCGACGCGGACATCCTCAAGATTTTCTACCCGTACGAGACGCTCGAGGTGGGCCCCTCCACGATGGAGTCTCTGCTTCACCGCATCTCCTGCGAGGACGTCGTCGACCAGTCCACGGGCGAGGTCCTCCTCGAGGCCGGCAAGAAGGTCACGCACGAGTCCATCAAGCGGATGCTCGACAAGAAGGTCGCCAGCATCAAGGTTCTCACGGGAGACCCCGAGAAGGACGAGCCGACCATCATCGAGACCCTGCGCAAGGACAAGATAAAGTCCATCAAGGAAGCCCAGCAGGATATTTATAAAAAGCTCCGCGGGCAGGAATTCATCGTCCCGGGGCAAGCCGAGGCCTACCTCGACAACCTGATCTTCAAGAACCTGCGCAAGTACGACCTCTCGAAGGTCGGCCGGCACAAGGTCGCCGTCAAGCTCCACCATTATCTCTGGAAGCTCGCGACGCGCCGCGACGTGACTCCCCGCCCCGACAGCCGCAAGCACAAGCACTTCGCGCTCCCCGCCTTCACGCGCCGCACCTTGTGCCTCGAGGACGTCATCGCGACGATGCAGCACATCATCGCCCTCAACAGCGGCGTCACTCACCTGGCCGACGGCGCCCCCAGGACCTCCAACGCGCCGGCCCGCAGCCCGCAGCACGAGGGCCTCGCCGAATACAAGGCGTTCTTCGCCGACTACGCCAAGAAGACCAACGGCGAGTCGCTCGGCCAGCTCGCCCTCATCGACCTTCACGAGAAGGACGGCGACGACGACATGGACGTGACGAAGCAGGGGCTTAAGAAAGATCGCTTTTCTTTCGCCGACTTCTCCGGGGCTTTCGCGCAGTGGAAAGCGGCGGTGCCGAATCTTTTGGACCGGAATTTTCCCGTCAAGCTCGACGATATCGATCATCTCGGCAACCGCCGCGTCCGCGGCGTCGGCGAGCTGCTCGAGAACCAGATCCGCGTGGGCCTGGCGCAGATGTCCCGCGTGATCCGCGACCGCATGTCCGTCCAGGACAAGTCGCTGCTGACCCCCCGCAACCTCCTGAACACCGCGCCGCTCGTGGGCATCATCCGGAAGTTCTTCGGGACGTCCCAGCTGTCGCAGTTCATGGACCAGATCAACCCGCTCTCGGAGATCACCCACAAGCGGCGCCTGTCGGCGCTCGGACCGGGCGGTCTTAACCGCAAGCGCGCCGGCTTCGAGGTGCGCGACGTCCACTACACGCACTACGGCCGCATCTGCCCCATCGAGACCCCTGAAGGCCCGAACATCGGCCTGATCACCTCGCTCGCGTCCTACGCGAAGATCAACGAGTTCGGCCTCATCGAGTCCCCCTACCGCAAGGTCTCCAAGGGCAAGACGACCGGCGAGGTCGACTACCTCAACGCCGACGCCGAGAGCGGCATGATCGTCGCCCAGGCCAACACGCCCCTCGAGAAGGACAAGATCGCCACCGACACCGTCTCCTCGCGCTCGCGCGGCGACTTCCCGGTCGTCGATCCGTCCCGCGTCGACTACATGGACATCTCGCCCATGCAGGTCATCTCGGTTTCCGCCGCGCTCGTGCCGTTCCTCGAGCATGACGACGCCAACCGCGCTCTGATGGGCGCCAACATGATGCGCCAGGCCGTCCCGCTCCTGATCCCCGAGCCTCCGTTGGTGGCGACGGGCATGGAGGAGACGGTCGCCCGCGATTCCGGCGCCTGCGTCACGGCCCGCCGTCCCGGCAAGGTCATCTACTCCTCCGGAGACCTCATCGCGGTCGCCGCGGACAACGTGAAGGGCAAGGAAGAGGCGATGGACCTCTACAGCCTTCGCAAGTACACGCGCTCCAACCAGGACACGTGCATCAACCAGTCCACGACCGCCGTGACCGGCGACTCGATCAAGGCCGGCGACGCGCTCGCGGACGGCTCGGCTTGCGCGCAGGGGCAGCTCGCCCTCGGCCGCAACCTCCTCGTCGGGTTCATGCCGTGGGAAGGGTATAACTACGAGGACGCCATCCTCTTGTCGGAACGTCTTGTTAAGGAGGACGTATTCACGTCCATCCATGTTTCGGAATTCGAAGTCGAAGCCCGCGACACCAAGCTTGGACCGGAAGAGATCACGCGCGACATCCCGAACGTCGGAACGGAAGCGCTGGAGTCCCTTGACGAGACGGGCGTCGTCATTCCGTCCACCGTCGTGCGGCAAGGCGATGTGCTTGTCGGCAAGGTCACCCCGAAGGGCGAGCAGCAATTAACCCCGGAAGAACGCCTGCTCAAGGTCATCTTCGGAAAGAAGGCAGAGGACGTCCAGGACGCCTCCCTCCGCGTTCCCCCGGGCGTGACCGGCAAGGTCATCGCGACGCGCGTGTTCGTGCGCCGAGAGAAGCTCGCGAAGGGCGAGGAGCGCAAGCGCCTCGACGCGATCCAGGAAAAACTCGATGCGGATCTGGCCACTCTCAAGCAGCACCGCAAGGAGTCGTTCGAAGCCCTCGAGAACGTAACGGCCGCGAAGCGGAAGGACGAGAAGGAGCGCCTTGAGCTGTTCTACGAGGCGATGGACGAGAAGCTCCGCGCCGACGCCGCCCGTGAGAAAGAAAACGTCAAGCAGGGCGACGATCTTGCCGTCACGGTAAACAAGGTCGTCAAAGTTTATCTTGCTTCCCGCCGCAAGATCCAGGTCGGCGACAAGCTCGCCGGCCGCCACGGAAACAAGGGCATCGTCGCCAAGATCCTCCCCGAGGAGGACATGCCTTTCCTCCCGGACGGCACCCCGCTCGACGTCGTGCTCTCGCCGCTCGGCGTTCCCTCGCGCATGAACGTCGGCCAGCTGCTCGAGACGATGCTGGGCTGGGCCGGCAAGACGCTCGGCGTCCAGACGATCAACCCCGTCTTCGACTCGGCCACCGAGGAGGAGATCCACGACGTGGTCCGCCAGGCCAAGAAGCACCTCAAGGACCAGGGCGTGCCCGAGAAGTATCTCCCGAGCGACGACTGCCGCATCACGCTCTACGACGGCCGCACCGGCGAGGCCTTCCACGAGAAGGTCTCCATCGGCTACATGTACATCCTTAAGCTGAACCACCTGGTCGAGGACAAGATCCACGCCCGTTCGACGGGACCCTACAGTCTCATCACCCGCCAGCCGCTCGGCGGCAAGGCGCAGTTCGGCGGCCAGCGCTTCGGCGAGATGGAAGTCTGGGCGATCGAAGGCTACGGCGCGGCGTACATGCTTCAGGAGCTCCTGACCGTCAAATCCGACGACGTCCAGGGCCGCACCAA
Organism: Elusimicrobiota bacterium; assembly: GCA_036676805.1. Lineage (GTDB taxonomy): Bacteria > Elusimicrobiota > Elusimicrobia > UBA1565 > UBA9628 > GWA2-66-18. The sequence continues at coordinate 7,633 of JAKFCD010000070.1, read as the reverse complement.
GATGTACGAGGCGATCATCAAGGGAGAAGCGCCCTCCCGTCCCGGCACCCCGGAATCCTTCAAGGTTCTCGTGAAGGAGCTCCAGGCGCTCGGGCTCAGCGTGGAACTTCTCAAGCTCGGCGCCAACGGCGCGGCGGAAGGAAAAGTTTCGAAGGAAGACGAGAAAGAAACGGCGGCGAGGAAATAACCCATGGCTTTCATCGCGACCCAGGACAAGAAAATCTCTCTCGGAGGGAAGAAGAAGAAGAAATCCGACTCCCTCGACTTCTTCGATTTCGACTCGATCCGGCTCTCCATCGCCTCTCCCGAGCAGATCACGAACTGGTCCTACGGCGAGGTCAAGAAGCCCGAGACGATCAACTACCGCACGCTCAAGCCCGAGCGCGACGGCCTGTTCTGCGAGCGCATCTTCGGACCGGCGCGCGATTTCGAATGCGCCTGCGGCAAGTACCGCTGGGTGAAGTTCAAGGGCATCGTCTGCGACCGCTGCGGCGTCGAGGTGACCGAATCCAAGGTGCGCCGCGAGCGCATGGGCCACATCGAGCTCGCCGTGCCCGTCGCGCATGTATGGTTTCTTAAGAAAACGCCCTCGCGCGTCGGCATCATTCTCGACATGAAGACGTCCGACCTCGAGCGCGTCGTCTACTACGCCCAGTACATCGTCCTCGAGGACCTCGTCGACACGTCGGGGCGCACCGTGTACAAGACCGGCGACCTGCTCAACGAGGACGAGGTCCGCAAGGCCAAGGCCGAGTTCCGCTCGAAGCTCAAGATCGACATCGGCGCCGGCGCGATCCATACCCTTCTCTCCAAGGTCAAGCCGAAGGAGGAGTCCGAGCGCATCAACGCGACGCTCGAGACCGTCACCTCCGACGCGGAGCGCACCAAGCTCATCCGGCGCCTGCGCATCCTGCAGGGCTTCATCAAGTCCGGCAACGAGCCGCAGTGGATGATCCTCACCACGCTCCCCGTGATCCCGCCCGAGCTCCGCCCGCTCGTCCCTCTCGAGGGAGGCCGCTTCGCGACGAGCGACCTCAACGATCTGTACCGCAGGATCATCAACCGCAACAACCGCCTGAAGCACATCGAGGCGCTGCGCGCCCCGGAAGTCATGATCTTCAACGAGAAGAGGCTTCTGCAGGAAGCCGTCGACGCTCTGTTCGAGAACGGCGCCCGCGGGCGCGTCGTCGTCGGCGCCGGCAACCGGCCGCTGAAGTCCCTGTCCGACATCCTCAAGGGCAAGCAGGGCCGTTTCCGCCAGAACCTGCTCGGCAAGCGCGTCGACTACTCCGGCCGCTCGGTGATCGTCGTCGGCCCGAGCCTGAAGCTCAATCAGTGCGGACTGCCGAAGGAAATGGCGCTCGAGCTCTTCCGGCCGTTCATCATCCGCGAGCTGATGAAGACCGAAAGCCTCACGCTCAAGGCCGCGAAGCGCATGTTCGAGAAGGTCCGTCCCGAGATCTGGGATATTTTAGAGTTCGTGACGAAGAACCACCCCGTCCTGCTCAACCGCGCCCCCACGCTCCACCGCCTCGGCATCCAGGCGTTCGAGCCCGTCCTCATCGAGGGCAAGGCGATCCAGCTTCATCCGCTGACCTGCGCCGCCTTCAACGCCGACTTCGACGGCGACCAGATGGCCGTCCACGTGCCGCTGTCCCAGGAAGCCCAGCTCGAGGCGAAACTCCTGATGATGGCCTCCAACAACATCATGTCGCCCGCGTCGGGCAAGCCGATCGCCGTCCCGTCGCACGACATGGTCCTCGGCCTCGCCTACCTCACGAAGGACAAGGCCGGCGAGAAGGGCGAGGGCATGGTCTTCTCCGACGCCGGAGAGGTCGTGACCGCCTACCAGAACCGCAAGGTCGACCTGCACGCGCGCATCAAGCTGCGCGGCATCAACCAGATCGTCGAGGAAGGCCTCTCGAAGGAGGAGCGCGCGAACCCGAAGGCGTGGAAGGACTGCACGACCGTCGGCCGCGTCCTCTTCAACGAAAGCGTCCCGGCGGAGCTGCGCTATATCAATAAGCCCCAAGGAAAGAAGGATCTCTCGGCTCTCGTCGAGCGGTGCTATAAAGAGCTCGGCCACTACCGCACGGTCCAGCTCCTCGACGACCTCAAGAACATGGGCTATCACTACTCGACCGTCGCCGGCCTCTCCATCTCGGTCTCGGACATGCACATCCCCAAGATCAAGAAGGACGAGATCGCCGAGGCCCGCAAGAAGGTCAAGACGATCGAGCAGCAGGCCAAGAACGGCGTCATCACCGAGTCCGAGCGCTACAACAAGATCATCGACATCTGGACGCACGTCACCGAGCGCATCTCGGACGTCATGTTCGATTCCATGAAGGCCGACGAGCACCGGGCCTTCAAGGTCGGCGAGTCCCGCTTCAATTCCGTGTTCCTCATGGCCGACTCCGGCGCCCGCGGTTCGCGTCAGCAGGTCCGTCAGCTGGCCGGCATGCGCGGTCTGATGGCCAAGCCGCAGAAGAAATTGACCGGCGGCGTCGGCGAGATCATCGAGCAGCCGATCGTGTCCAACTTCAGAGAAGGCTTGACCGTACTCGAGTACTTCATCTCCACCCACGGCGGCCGCAAGGGTCTCGCCGACACGGCGCTCAAGACCGCCGACGCCGGCTACCTGACCCGCCGCCTCGTCGACGCCGCGCACGACCTCGTCATCACCGAGGAAGACTGCGGCACGATCAACGGCATCCGCCTCGGGAACCTCACGGCCGGCGACGAGATCATCGAGCCCCTGGACGAGCGCCTGCTCGGCCGCGTCGTGCTCGAGGACGTCGTCGTCACCGTCACCGAGGGCAAGAAGTCCGTCGAGAAGACGATCGTCGAGTCGGGCGAGTTCGTCAACGCCGAGGCCCAGGCCGAGATCAAGGCCGCCGGCCTCGAGATGGTCCGCGCGCGGTCCGTTCTGACATGCGAGGCCCGCCAGGGCGTCTGCGCGAAGTGCTACGGCATGAACAACGCCAACGGCCGCATGGTCGAGGTCGGCGAGGCCGTCGGCATCATCGCGGCGCAGTCCATCGGCGAGCCCGGCACCCAGCTGACTCTGCGCACGTTCCACATCGGCGGCGCGGCTTCCCGCGTCACCAAGCGCTCCAACGCGCTGTCCGTCAAGGGCGGCGCCGTCGAGTTCAAGGCCGTGCGCACGATCAAGAATCAGGAAGGCCACATCGTCGTGGTCTCCCGCGCCGGCATGGCGCTCGTCACCGAGAAGGCCACGGGCGCCACGGAGGAGTTCAAGCTCCCCTACGGCTCCCGCCTGAAGGTCGTCGACGGCGACAAGGTCGCTCCCGGCGGCCTGCTCGCCGAGTGGGACCCGTACACGATGCCGATCGTCTCCGAGCACGAGGGCGCGGTCGTCCTCAAGGACGTCAAGGAAGGCGTGTCTCTGCGCACCGACCTTAACAAGATCACCGGCATCGTCGAGCGCCGCATCATCGAGCAGGAAGCCCGGCGCGGCGAGCGCGGCGCCGGCGCGGCCAAGCGCCTGAACCCCCGCGTCGTCGTCGAGAAGGGCGGCAAGGAGGTCGCGGTGTTCCCGCTGCCGACCGACACCATCCTGCTCGTGGCCGAGGAGCAGGCCGTGCACGTCGGCGACATCATGGCCAAGATCCCCCAGGAGATCACCAAGTCCAAGGACATCACCGGCGGCCTGCCGCGCGTATCAGAACTTTTTGAGGCGCGTAAGCCGAAAAATCCAGCCATCATCTCCGAGATCGAGGGCGTCGTCGGCCTCGGCATCGGCGCGAAGGGCCTCGTCCAGGTCTCCGTGCGCAACGAGGAGACGGACATGGTCCGCGAGTACCTCATCGCGCAGGGCAAGCATTTGGTCGTCTACGAAGGCGACCGCGTCGGCGTCGGCGAGGCCCTCACCGACGGCGCGATCAACCCGCACGACGTCCTTCACGTCAAGGGCATCAAGGAAGTCCAGGAATTCCTAGTCAACGCGATCCAGGAAGTCTACCGCCTGCAGGGCGTGACGGTCTCCGACCGCCACATCGAGTGCATCGTCCGTCAGATGCTGCAGAACGTCAAGGTGGACAGCGCCGGCGACACCTCGTTCTTGAAGGGCGAGATCGTGAACCGCTTCATGTTCGCCGTCGAAAACCGCGAGACGAAGTCCCGCGGGGGCAAGGAAGCCCAGGCCGAGCCCGTCCTGCTCGGCATCACGAAGGCCTCTCTTGCGTCGAGCTCGTTCATCTCGGCGGCGAGCTTCCAGGAGACGACGCGCGTGCTCACGCAGGCCGCGACGACGTCGCAGATCGATTACCTCAAGGGATTGAAGGAAAACGTCATCATCGGCCATATGATCCCGGCCGGCACGGGCCTCCAGGCCCGCGAAAAACTCATCGAACTCGCCGCGCAAGCCGCGGCGACGCAGTCGTAAGGAGATCATCGTCATGCCCACGATCAGTCAGCTCATCCGCCTGGGACGCACGAAGAAGCGCACGCGCCCCAAGGCTCCCGCTCTGGACTCCTGTCCCCAGAAGCGCGGCGTCTGCACCTTGGTGAAGACCACGACCCCGAAGAAGCCCAACTCGGCCCTGCGCAAGATCGCGCGCATCAAGCTGACCAACGGCGTCGAGGTCACCGGCTACATCCCCGGCGTCGGCCACAACCTCCAGGAGCACTCGATCGTCATGATCCGCGGCGGCCGCGTCAAGGACCTGCCCGGCGTGCGCTACCACATCCTGCGCGGCGTGCTCGACGCCTCCGGCGTCGACGGCCGCAAGCAGGGCCGCTCGTTGTACGGGGCCAAACGGCCAAAGAAAGAAGCCCCCAAGTAACCATTTAGAGAGGATATAGAACATGCCCCGCAAAGGACTTCGCCCCCGTGACCGCCGCCCTCCGCCTCCCGCCGACTACCGCTATAAGTCGGTGCTCGTCTCGCGCCTGATCAACAAGCTCGACCACGCCGGCCGCAAGGCCCAGGCCGAGCGCGTCATGTACGACGCCTTGGAGATCGTGGCCGAGAAGACGAAGGAGCCCGCCCTCGACGTCTTCACCCGCGCCATCGAGAACATCCGCCCGCTCCTCGAGGTCAAGGCCCGCCGCGTCGGCGGCGCGACCTACCAGGTGCCCATCGAGGTGTCGGTCACGCGCTCGTCCACGCTCGCGATGCGCTGGATGCTCGACGCGGCCCGCGCCAAGTCCGGCAAGCCGATGGCCGAGCGCCTCGCCGAGGAGATTCTCGCGGCGAACAAGAAGGAAGGCATCGCGTTCAAGAAGCGCGAGGACACGCACAAGATGGCCGAGGCCAACCGCGCGTTCGCCCATTATCGCTGGTAAAGCGTTCATAAACATCCTGAACTAAGGTTTAAAAGAGAAACTCATGCCCCGAGAAACCACGCTCGACAAAGTCCGCAACATCGGCATCATCGCGCACATCGACGCCGGCAAGACCACCACGACCGAGCGCATTCTCTACTACACCGGCCGCATCCACAAGATCGGCGAGGTGCACGACGGCGCGACGACCACGGACTGGATGCCCCAGGAGCGCGAGCGCGGCATCACGATCACCGCGGCGGCGACCTTCTGCAAGTGGAAGAAGGGGGACGACGAGTACACGATCAACATCATCGACACCCCCGGCCACGTCGACTTCACGGCCGAGGTCGAGCGCTCGCTGCGCGTGCTCGACGGCGCGGTCGTCTGCTTCGACGGCGTGCAGGGCGTGGAGCCCCAGTCGGAGACCGTGTGGCGCCAGGCCGACAAGTACCACGTGCCCCGCGTCGTCTACGTCAACAAGATGGACCGCATGGGCGCGGACTTCTACATGTCGTACAACTCGATCATCAAGATGCTCGGCGCCAACGCGGTGCCGATCCAGCTTCCCATCGGCTCGGAGGCCGCCTTCGCCGGCCTCATCGATCTGATCAAGATGAAGGCCCTGATCTGGAAGGGCGAGCAGCTCGGCGCCGAGTGGGACGAGGTCGAGATTCCGGCCGACATGAAGGAGCAGGCCGAGAAGTACCACGCCACCATGGTGGAGAAGATCGTCGAGTTCGACGACGCCCTCATGGACCGCTACCTCAACGGCGAGACCAATTTCACCCAGGAGGAGCTCAAGACGACTTTGCGCAGGGGCGTCCTGCAGTGCAAGATCTTCCCCGTGCTGTGCGCCTCCTCTTATAAGAACAAGGGCGTCCAGCCCATGCTCGACGCGGTGTGCGAGTTCCTGCCCTCCCCGCTCGACGTGCCTCCCACCCAGGGCCACGACATCTTCGAGCCGGAGAAGATCGTCGAGCGCAAAGCCGACGACAAGGACCCTTTCTCGGCGCTGATGTTCAAGATCCAGACCGACCCCTTCGTCGGCAAGCTCATCTTCTTCCGGGTCTACTCCGGCGTCCTCAAGGCCGGCGACACCGTGATGTTCGGCAACAACCGCAACACCGAGCGCATCGGCCGCATCCTGCGCATGCACGCCAACACCCGCGAGGAGATCAAGGAGATCTACGCCGGCGACATCGGCGCCACCGTGGCCCTCAAGAACGGCCGCGTCGGCTACACGATGTGCGACGTGGACAAGCCCGTCCTCCTCGAGCAGATCACCTTCCCCGAGCCCGTCATCTCGGTCGCCATCGAGCCCAAGACGAAGGCCGACGAGGAGAAGATGGCCAACGCGATGTCCCGCCTCGGCGAGGAAGACCAGACCTTCCGCATCAAGACCGACGTCGAGACCGGCCAGACGATCATCTCCGGCATGGGCGAGCTGCACCTCGACATCATCGTCGACCGCATGAAGCGCGAGTTCAAGGTCGAGGCGAACGTCGGCGAGCCTCAGGTCGCCTATCGGGAGACCGTCCGGAAGGCCGTCACGGAGGAAGGCAAGTTCATCCGCCAGTCCGGCGGCCGCGGCCAGTACGGCCACTGCATCCTCAAGATCGAGCCGCAGCCCATGAACAAGGGCTTCGAGTTCATCAACGACGTCAAGCAGGGCCGCATCCCGCGCGAGTTCATCCCCGCGGTCGAGAAGGGCGTGCGCGAGGCGCTCGACGGCGGCGCGCTGGCCGGGTTCCCGATCGTCGACATCAAGGTGACCCTTCTCGACGGCTCCTATCACGACGTCGACTCCAACGAGATGGCGTTCAAGATCTGCGGCGCGATGGCGCTGCGCTCCGGCTGCAAGAAGGCCAATCCGACCATCCTCGAGCCGATCATGAAGTGCGAGGCGACGACCCCGGAGCAGTACGCCGGCGACGTCATCGGCGACCTGAACAGCCGCCGAGCCAAGATCTCCGAGATGGGCGATCGCGGCCACTTGAAGTTCGTCAAGTGCACCGTGCCTCTCTCGGAGATGTTCGGCTACGCGACCGTCGTGCGCTCCATCTCCCAGGGACGCGCGTCCTTCACGATGGAGCCCAGCCACTACGAGGAAGTCCCCAGCAACGTTCTGAAGGCCATCGTCGAGAAGGCCAACGCCGCCATCGCCTCCGGCGAGAAGTCGACCAGGTAATCCAGGAGAATTGAGATCATGGCCAAAGCCAAATTCGAGCGCACCAAGCCGCACGTCAACATCGGGACCATCGGTCACGTCGACCATGGCAAGACCACCTTGACGGCCGCGATCACCAGCTACCTCTCGAAGAAGGGATTGGCCCAGGCGAAG
>JAKFCD010000069.1:0-54591 GCA_036676805.1 Elusimicrobiota bacterium | reverse complement strand
ATGTATTCCCATTTGGCCTGCGGGCTCATCCTCGATGCCTCCGGAAAACGCGTTTATTCGCGCCCTTCGGTAACATTCTAAGTGAGTCAACGATGCGGCCTTCGGTAACATTTAAACTGATTCGCGAGTTCAACTTCGAAGTGCAACACTCGACCGGGAGGCGTCCGTCATCTATGATGAGGCGAGATGCCCAAAAGCTACCAGCAGCTGACGAAAGAAGAGAGAGATCGTTTGTCGTTGTTGAAAGTTCAAGGAAAATCTCTGCGTGAGATTGGAGGTCTGTTGGGCCGCAACGTCAGCACGATCTCTCGTGAAGTGAAACGAAACTCGCGGCCGTTCCACAACGACTACCTGCCGCACAGGGCACAGAGTTTCGCTGACGTACGGAAGGCGTCTGGGCATGAACGTCAACGGTTGCGCAATTTCCGGCTCAGAACGTGCGTGAAGCTCATGCTTCGCAACGGATGGTCCCCAGAACGCATTTCAGGGCGTCTGAAGGTTCAGGGCAAGGAATCGGTGAGCCACGAGGCGATCTATCAATGGATCTATGCCGATGCGCGGGATATGATCCCCTTCCTTGTCCGTGCTCGTCGCCGCCGGCTTCGACGCAGCCACACTAACAAGCACAAGCGCTCGCACATTCCGTCGAGAACACCGATTTCACAGCGCCCCAGCAGCGTTGAGTTGCGAGACGTACCAGGCCACTGGGAGGCCGATACGATCGTCGGCGCTCGACATAAGTCCGCGCTTCGAGTCTTGGTGGAGCGTAAAAGCAGATTAACCAGCCTTCGCAAGCTTCCGGCCAAGAATGGTCAAGCAATGCGCGAATCGATAGTTAAGGCCTTAAAGCGTTACCCCAAACGCCTGAGGCGCAGCATCACTTACGACAACGGTTCGGAGAACACGCAACATCTCCAAACCAATGAGATCCTCGGCACGACGTCATACTTTTGTGCCCCAATGCATAGTTGGGAGAAAGGATCCGTGGAGAATGCCGCAGGCCTAGTCCGACGCCGCTTGTCGAAGCGTACCGACTTCGCTATGGTGTCAGAACGCCAGGTAAAATCTACGGAATCTTGGCTCAACAACATGCCGAGGAAGTGTCTCGGCTATAAAACCCCGAGGGAAGTCTTCCGGGAAAGTGTTGCACTTGCCGGTTGAACGTAGCATTCAATACGCGCCATGGACAAACGGAGGTTTAGCCGTTACAATCCGGGGCGATGAGCGTCTCCGCGCACCTGACCCCCGAGCCCGAGCGCCGCCTCTGGCTCATACTCGAGAGCATGCGCCACGAGGTGGACTCGGCGGACGTGCGCATCGCGGGCCTCACCGCCTTCGCCGCGGCGGAGCTGGCCTTCATCAGGATACTGAGCCCGGTCGGCACGCCCGGCTTCTTGGCACTCACGGCCCTGACCGTCGCCTTGCCGCTCGGGGTGTTCGCCTTCACCCCGCTCAAGCGCCTGCCCCCCTGGCTCAAGTTCCTCGAGCCGCGCCGGGAGAAGATGCGCGCCGAGGATTCCCTGATCACGGTCGACGACCTGGTCAAGTACAGCCACGGCGACCTGATCTTCCGCCTGGACAAGTACCTGGGCGGGGGCATCACCGCGACGCCCTACTACGAGGACGTCGTCGGCCAGATCGTGGAGAACGCGCGCGTGGCCTGGCGCAAGCAGCGCCTGCTGCGGTACGCGTGCTTCGTCGTCGGGCTCGGGCAGCTCGGCCTGCTCGGCCAGCTGGTCTGGCGCTAGGCCGCGAGCAAGGCGTCGAGCTTGGCCTTGATGGCCGCCTTCGACTGGACCCCGATCAGCTGCCCCTCGAGCTTGCCGCCCTTGAAGAACAGCAAGGTCGGGATCGCCGACACGCGGTAGGACGTCATCGTGCCCGGGTTCTCGTCGGTGTTCAGCTTGCCGACCACGGCCTTGCCGGCGTACTCCGCGGCCAGCTCCTCGACCACGGGCCCGAGCATGCGGCAAGGGCCGCACCACGGCGCCCACAGGTCCACGAGCGCGGGCTTGCTCGACTCCAATACTTCCTTCTTGAACGACGCATCCGTCAGGTTCAGTTCGGCCATAGAGCCTCCTTTATATCTTCGATTCGCCCGGCGTCACGACCAGCACCTCGGCGCCGCGCTCGCGCACGACGGTCAGCCGCGCCGAGCGGCCGATCTTCTCCTCCGTGAGCGCCCGGTGCAGGTCGTCGACGCTCGTCACCGGCTTGCCCTCGTAGGCGATGAGCAGATCCCCCTCCTCGACGCCGGCCTCCGCGGCCGGGCCGTCGGGCTCGACGGCGATCACCAGCACCCCGGCTTCGGCCTCGACGCCGAGGCGGCGCGCCAGCCCGCGCGGGACCGCGACGTTCTGGCCGCCCAGGCCGAGGAAGCCGCGCCGGATGCGGCCGTGCTCGATGAGGCGGCCGGCCACGTGCTTGGCCGTGTCGATCGGGATGGCGAAGCACAGGCCCTGCGCGGGCAGGATCACCGCCGAGTTGACGCCGACGACTCGCCCGCGGGAGTCCACGAGCGGCCCGCCCGAGTTTCCCGGGTTTAGGGCCGCGTCGGTCTGGATGACGTCGTCCATCAGGCGCCCGGACTCCGAGCGCAGCGAACGGCCGAGCGCCGAGACGACGCCCGCCGTGACCGAGTAGGAGAACCCGTAGGGGTTGCCGATCGCGATCGCGACCTGCCCCGGCCGCAGGGAGCGGGAGTCGCCCAGCTCGAGCACGGGCAGGCCGTCGGCCTGGACGCGCACGACCGCGAGGTCGGTGGCCGGATCGTCGCCGACGACCTCCGCCTGGAAGCGGCGGCCGTCGTGCAGGACCACGTCGAGGGCGCTCGCCCCGTGGACGACGTGGCTGTTCGTGAGGATGTAGCCGTTGGCGGTGAACACGAAGCCGGAGCCCGAGCCTCCCCGAGCGCCCTTGCGGGCCTCGATCTTGACCACGGCGGGGCTGACCCGCGCGGCCACCTCCGACACCGTTTGCGAGTACGAGTCCAGCAGCGCGCCGTCGTTGTCCGGGTTCATAGACCCTCCTGTGTTCGCGTATAGTTGAACGAATGGTCAATAATAAGGCCGAAAAAAATCACTCCAGCGTCCTCAAGGCCTCGCCCGCCGCCGCCTTGAGCTCCCCCCGGTCGCAGCCGGTGCGCCCGAGCGCGCGCAGGCCGAGCGTCGCGGCGAACAGGAATCGGGCCGAGGCCCGGGCCTCGCCGCGCGCCTTCACGCTGCCGTCGGCCCGGCCGCGCAGCACGGCGGCGAGCAGCGCCCCCTCCACGCGGCGGCGGTTGTCCTCGACGCAGCGCGCGACCCGTTCGTCGTGGGCGGAACGCTCGGAGGCGGCGTTGGCGAGCAGGCAGCCGCAGGGATCGCCGGCGGCCTCGTCGACGACGAGCGCGAAGAGCTTCTCGATGGCGGCGCGCCCCGTCTTCGCCGCGTTCAAAGTCTCCAGCAGGCCGACGTCCTTCGTCCCTTGATAGCGCCGCAGGGCGGCGAGGTAGAGGGCGCGCTTGTCGCCGTAGGCGCCGTAAAGGCTCGCGCGCCGAAGGCCCGTGGCCTTCTCCAGGTCCTCGACCGAGGTGCCGTCGAAGCCCTTCCTGCGGAAGGTCTCCACGGCCTTGTCGAGGACGACGTCGCTGTCGAACGAGCGCGGGCGAGCCATGGCGCCATTATAGACTGTTCAGTCAATAATGTCAAGCCCCGGCGCGGGGCCGGCCCTTAATAGTAAAATCCGGGCGATGATCGACCCCCTCGCCGCGAAACGCGAACGCTTTCTCGCCCTGGCCGCGGACGTTCCGGCGCGCTGCCGGCTCGTCGAGGCGAGCGAGGGCGGCTCACTGCTGCGCAAGCTCCGAAAGCTGCGGCTGTTCGGCTCCCGCTACCTGCGCTGGGCGGGCGCGAAGGCGGGCCTGCGGCCGGACATCGTCGAGCTGACCTTGTTCTGGGGCGGGCGCATGCGCCTGCCTTACAAGGACGACGCGGATTTCGTCGCGTTCTACCTCGTGGGCGCGCCCGGCGGTCCCGAGTACAAGCTCGCGCGCTGGTTCATCCGCAACCTGAAGCCCGGCGACTCGTTCTACGACGCGGGCGCCAGCTACGGGTTCTACACCATGCTCGCCGCCGAGTTCGTCGGCCCCCAGGGCGAGATCCACGCCTTCGAGCCCCTGCCCGAGATCCACGCCTGGCTCAAGCGCAACGCGCCCCCCTCCATCTCCCGCGTCGAGGACGCGGCGCTGTGGGACCGCTCCGGCGCGGCGGTCCTGCACCGCAGCCCGCTCAGCGACGCGTGCAACACGCTCGAGGCCGAGGTCGCCGCCCTCGGCGCGACGGCGGGCTCCCGGGAGATCGAGGTGCGCTGCACGACGCTCGACGAGTACGCGCGCGAGCACCGCCCCCCCACCGTGATCAAGATCGACGTCGAGGGCGGAGAGAAGCGCCTGATCGCGGGAGGACTCGCGACCCTGCGCGACGAGCGCCCGGCCGTGGCGATGGAGGTCTGGTCCGGGACGAACGGGGAGCGCTTCTCCCTGCCCGCCTGCCGGGCCCTGCTCGAGCTCGGCTACGCGGCGCACCGCCTCGAGGAGGACGGCACGGCGACGCCTCTGGGCAAGGACGACCTCCCCCGGTACGTCGCGGCGCTGCCGGGCGCGTGGGACAATCTCGTCTTCCTGCCCGAAACAACTCCTTAACGACGGGCGGCTATAGTTCGAATGCCGCCATGATAGACACCGAACGATCGCCGCAGAGCGCCGCGCGTCCGCACGACGAGATCCTGCGGGAACGCGCCGAGGGCCTGCACGAGGCCGCGCGAACGGCCAAGGCCCGCCTCGCCGAGCGCGAGGAAGCGCTCGCCCGGCTGCGCGCGCAGATCGCTTCGCTGAAGACATCCCTCGCTCCCGCCCCTCCGCCTCGAATAGCCGCGCCCGCGCCCGTCCGTCCCGTCCCGGCGCGTCCCTCCCCCGTGCCGGTCCCCGCGAAGGAGGCCCCCGCGAACTCGGCGATCGCGAAGGCCTCCCTCCCGCGGACCGCGCGCTGGCGGTCGCTGGCGCCCTACGCGACGATCGCCGCCTGCGCCGTGCTGCTCGAGGTCGGCGGCGCGCGCCGCCCCGCGACCGCCGCCCCGAACCTCGTCGATCTGGCCCAGCCCGCGCCCGAGGCCGTCTCCCTCGCCCGGCCCGCGGCGAAGGGCGCGCCCGTGGTCGTCGACGACGACCGCTCGCAGGAGGCCCTGCTGCTCGTCCACGAGTGGAGGCTCCCCGGCGACGAGAAATCCCTGGGCGAGCGCCTGGGCGGCGAGCTCGACCTTCCCGGCGGGCGTCCGGCTTGGCGGGTCGAGCGCGTCGCCGAGCACGGCTACCGCGTGACCTTCCAGCCCGCGCCGAAGGACCTGCCCTACGCCTTCGAGGCCGACATCGAGGCGCGCGTCGTCTGGCCCACCCCCGAGACGCAGGAGCTGCTCGCTCCGCGCTTCACCGCCGCTTTCCGCGACGCCGTGCGCTGAGCGTCCGCGCGAACGGGGCCGCCGGGATCAGGACGGTGAAGCGGGCCCCTTTTCCGTCCATCGACTCCGCCCAGACATGCCCGCCATGGCGGCGGACGACGGAATGGACGATGGCCAGGCCGAGCCCGCTTCCGCGCTTCTTGGACGAGCAATAAGGATCGAAGATGCGCGGCAGGAGCGCGGCCGCGATCCCGGGGCCGTCGTCGCGGACCGTCAGCCTCACGTACCGGCCCGCCGGAAGGTGCAGCAGGGGCTCGGTCAGATTCAAGTTCTCCCCCCGGAGCAGGACCGTTCCGCCGCCCGGCATCGCCTCGCGCGCGTTGAGGAGGAGGTTGCCGAAGACCTGCGTGAATTGGACCTCGTCGCCCACGATGGACCAAAGGCCCCGGGGCACGAACGCCCGGCTCTTCACATTGGAGCCGCGAAGCACGAGCCCCGCGGTTTCGATCAGAAGGGGCCCGGGAGCGAATGTTTTTCGAAGGGGCTCTTCCCCGTCCGCGAAGCTCGAGAGCCTTTGGGCAAGGGCCGTAGCCTTCCCGCAGATCTTCGCCGCGTCGTCCAGCAGCGAGCGCGCCGGCCTGGAGGAGGGGAGACCCTTTTTCAACAGCTCGAGGCTTCCGGCGATCGCGGTCAGGTGATTGCTGAAATCGTGGGCGATGCCGCCGGCGAGAAACCCGAGAGACTCCAGGCTGCGGATCTTGTAGAGCTCCTCGTCGGACCGGCGCTGCTCGGTCACGTCGCGCAGACACAGCACCGCTCCGATGATCTCCCCCCTCCGGTCGCGCACCGTCGAGGCCGATGGGACGATCGTGCGCCTTTCGCCCGCCGCCGAGACGACGGCCACGTCCCGCGGCGGCGAGGGGGCCGCGGCGCTGAGAGCCTCCTTCACGAGACGCCCGAAGCAGCCCTCGTGCTCCGCCCCCGCCGCCCGCATGACCTCGTCGACCGCGCGTCCCTCGGCGGCGGCCTGGCTCGTCCCGACGAGCGCTTCCGCCGCGGGATTGAGAAGGATCACGCGGCCGTCCGCGTCGGCGGCGACGATCCCCGAGCCGACGCTGCGCAGGGTGACGGCCAGGCGCTCGCGCTCCTCGGCCAGGGATTCGTCGGCGCGGCATTTTTGGGAGGTGATCTCGGTGCAGAAGCCGCCCGTGGCCCGGACCTTCCCTTCCCCGTCGAACAGCGGGAACTTCTCCGTCAGGAAGGACAGCACTCCGCCGGGAAGGGGGATCGTCTCCTCGAATTCGAGCGCCTTTCGGCGCCGGGCCACCGCGGCGTCCTGCGCCCGGAAGAGGTCCGCCGTCTCCTTGGGGAAGAAATCGTGGTCGCGCTTGCCGAGGATGCGCTCGCGCGGGACGCCGGCCAGCCGCTCGTAGCGGCGGTTGACGTAAAGATAGCGGCCCTCGACGTCCTTGAGATACACGACGAGGCTGGTGCTGTCGAGAAGGCCGGCGAGAAAATCACCGTCCACGCCGCGTTTCACCGGCTTCATGCGTCCCGGATCAAAACCGCTCGAACAGGCCGGTGAGCTTGGCCCGCGCCAGGATATGCCCTTCCATCGCGCGCGTGAGCTCGGCCGCCGTCGTGCGCGGCGGCAGGCCCAGGGCCTTGTCGAGCGCGAAGAGCTTGAAGACGTACCGGTGAGGCTTGCCCGGAGGCGGGCAGGGCCCGCCGTAGCCCACCCGGCTGAAGCTGTCCACCCCCCAGCTCGCGCCGTGCCTCGCCGATCCCAGCACGCGCTCGGTCTTGGGCACGTTCGCCGGCAGGCCGCTCAGGTCCCCGGGGATATCGTAGAGCACCCAGTGCACCCACAGGCCGACCGGCGCGTCGGGATCGTCCATGACGAGCGCGAAGCTCTTCGTCCCGGCCGGCGCGCCGGACCAGCGAAGCTCGGGCGAGAGGTCCTTGCCCTCGCAGGTGTGAAGCTTGGGAATCGTCTCGCCTTCCTTGAACGCCGGGCTCGAGAGCTTGAACATTCGGAAATACACTGCAACGTTTCGGCCCGGGCGCGGGCGTTTTGCTAGGCTTGGCGCATGAGATCGATCTATATCACGCGCCACGGCGGTCCCGAAGTCCTCGAGCTCAGGTCCGCGCCCGATCCCGTTCCCGGCGCGCACCAGGTCCGGGTCCGGGTGAAGGCCGCCGGCGTCAATTTCGCCGACATCATGATGCGCATGGGGATGTATCCCGGCGCGCCGGCCGCGCCCTTCGTCCCCGGCTACGAGGCGGCGGGCGTCATCGACGCGATCGGGCCGGGCCTGCCGCGCGGCTCGACTCTGAAGGAGGGCGACCGCGTGATCGTCCCCTGCGACTACGGCGGCTATTCGGACACGCTCATCGCGAAGGCGGGCGAGTTCTTCCCCATTCCCGAAGGCAAGAGCTTCGAGGAGGCCGCGGCGCTGACGGTCAATTACCTGACGGCCTACCTCGCCTTGATCGAGCAGGGCAACCTGCAGGAAGGGCGGCGCGTCCTCATCCACGGCGCCGCCGGAGGCGTGGGCATCGCCGCGGCGCAGATCTCCAAGATCCACGGGGCCGAGGTGTTCGGCACGGCCTCGGCCTCCAAGCACGAGGCCGCGCGCCGCGAGGGCGTGGATCATCCCATCGACTACCGGACCGAGGATTTCGAGGAGGTCGTGCGCCGCAAGACGGACGGCCGCGGCGTGCACGTCGTCCTCGATCCGGTCGGCGGCGCGCACTTCGCGAAGAGCTACCGCAGCCTGGCGATCGGCGGCAAGCTCATCGTCTACGGCTTCTCCGCGGGCGCGACGGGCAGGAGCCGCCGGGTCTTAAGCCTCCTGTGGCATTGGCTGCGCACGCCGAGCTTCTCCCCCTTCGACTTGATGAAGGACAACCGCGGCGTCATCGGCCTGCACCTGGGCCGCATGACGGGCGAGACCGAGGTCATGAAGGCGGCGCTCATCAAGCTCGTGGGCTGGTGGACCGAGGGGCGCATCCGCCCCGTCGTGGGCGCGTCCTTCCCCGCCGAGGAGGCCGCCAAGGCGCACGCCTTCATCCAGGATCGCCGCAGCACCGGCAAGGTCGTCCTCACCTTCCCGTAACGGCCCCGGGTGGACGAGCGGGCGTTTCCCGGTTATAATTCAGCGAAGTTCACGGGAGGCCCGAAATCATGCATTTCATCGCGTTCCTAATCCTCGCCCTCGCCGCCCTGCCGGCCGCCGCGCTCGCCGCCGCTCCGGCGCACCCCGTGATGCCCGGCTGGGACGGCTGCAAATGGAACGACCTCCAGCATCAGACGCCGAAATACGCGATCGGCCGCATCATGGCGGCCTTCCCTCCCTCGCCCAACGGGCTCGCCGCGATCGTGCCTGCCGTCAACGTCCTTTACCCGGGCACCAAGCTCGTCGACAGCACCGGAATGGACAAGATCAGCATTCCCTGCGTGGGGGTCATCGATATGGTCGTGAACTCCGGAGGCAAGCGGAATCCGGACAGCGGAGACTCCTGGGCCTGGCAGGTGGTCGAGGACAAGTGCGGCGCCTGCAAGCCGAACAAGTGCGAAGAGGTCTCCAAGTCTAAGAAGTGCCGCGCCCAGACGGCCGCCAACCCGACCGCCAAGCCGGCCGCCAGGAGCGGACGCGGCGGGAGCGTCTTCGGCTCGAGACCGGGAGGCGGGAGCGGCGGCGGGGCGAGCGGGGGAAGCGGCCGGACCGTCGTCGGAAACGGCGGCGGACGGAATCATCCCGACCGCAGCGACGTCGTGGCCCAGGCGAAAGACGACCTTGAAAACGCCGGTCACGATCTCTCCGGCCCATGCGGGGCGTTCGCCATCGTCAAGCTCGCCGCGTGGCGGATGGGAGGAGGCGCCGGCCTGCTCTCCAAGCCCTCGGGCAACAACTGCGAGGGCTACTCGACCGACATCATCGTCTACCAGGACGGGCGCATCTACGACGTGCTGGTCGACGGCGGGGGCAGGAACGGCCCCGCCTGGGGCGACGCGGGCGTCGTCGACCCCGCCCGCTATCGTCCCGCGGTCGATCCCGGACAGCCCTAACGGCGGGCCGCGACGAAGCCGACGGCCTTGAGCACTTCCTGGACGGAGGCGAAGCCCTGGCCGGGGTCCTCGAGCCTGGCGACCTTGACCACGGCGGCGAGCACCGCGCCGGACCGGGACGGCTCGACGACGATGAAGATCACGCGCTTGGACGGCTCGATGTCCGCCGACATCGGCCCCAGCCGCTGGCGGATGCCCGTGCCCTCCGCGCCGAAGTAGGTGGCGCCCGTCGCGCCCGCGGCGATGGCCGCCGCGATCGCGTCGTCGCCGATCTTGGCTTGCACGACGGCGGTGATGAGGTGGAGTTTATCGGTCATGGGCCCAGTGTAACCCCGGACCCCAAGCCTGTCAACGCCCGCATGCGAGACCGACGGCGCCGTCAGTCCACGAGCGCCTTCGGGTTATCCCCGATTTGCCGCCGGTGGAATAATCAGGATGATCCGCTTACGCCGTGGTAAAGTCGGCGAGAGTGATGCCGAAGCTGTACTCGTCGCGGACGCGGTTCCCCACCCGCATGAAGCCGCGCAGGCGGCCTTCTTGGCGAAAGCCGGCCTTCTTAAGCACCCGCCGGGATCCCGCGTTCTTCACCCAGCAGGTGGCCTGGACGCGATGGGCTGAGAAGGTCTCGAACGCCAGAGCCGTGACTCGCGTGACCGCTTCGGTCGCGTAGCCCTTGCCCCAATGATCGGGATGAAGGGCATAGCCCATCTCCGCGACTCCGCGGTGCGGCCAGCGCAGGTTCATGCCGCCGATCCACCTGCGCTCCCGCCTCAGATAGAGGGAAAAGGCCATCGTGCGCGCGCCTTTTCCTCGCCAAGAAGCGACCGCTTCGCGAATTCCCCGGCGGGTCTGGGCGACCGACTTCGGCGGGAGCATCCCGAGCGCGAAGTTCACCTCCGGCAGGGAAGAGTACGCGAAATAGAGCGGCGCCTCGCTCATGCGTATGGGCCGAAGGATGAGACGCTTGGTTTTGAGGGTCATCGCGGTCGGAATCATTATAGCTCGCGACTGTTTCCAGAAACAGTCGAATCGACTCGCACCGATGCGAGTCCTATTTGATCAGCGCCAAGCTGGACGTATAGCCGTGCACGAAGTTTCGACCGCCGACGGGGCCGAACTCGCCGTTGGCGAAGAAGCCGGCCAGGGGCACGGGGCCGCGCAGGCTCTGCACCAAGGTCGCGTCGTGATCGGACTCGCCGTAGAGGCCCTTGCCCCGGCCGCAGCAGGAGAACAGCAGGGCCCCGCGGGGGTCGGCGTCGTTCTCGGGCAGCAGGCCCAGGAGCGTGGAGAAGTCCTGGTCGGAGGTGTGCGCGTCGCGCAGCTGGAACTGCAAGGTCTGCCCGCGGCGCAAGTTGGCGCCGAGCACGAGGGACCCGGACTTGTCGTCGTAGCCGAGCAGGTTGCGGATGACGAAGTCGCCGCGGCGGAACTCGGAGCGGCCCTCGTGCATGACGAGGCCCGCGAACAGGGAGCTGCGCGCGAGGCGCTGGTCGTCGGGGGTGCACTTCGACAGCGTCTCGCGCAGGACCTCGAGCGGGTTGCGGCCGCCGAGCTCGTGCAGGACGTTTCCCTCGGCCTTCGTCACGATCAAGGGGTCCCCGATCGGACGGCAGCCCTGCGCGACCACGGTCTGGAGCTCGACGGGACCGACCAAGGAGACGCCCGCGAAGCCGTGCTGGACGACCGACGAGCCGAGCAGCATCCACGACGGCTTGTGCAGCAGCAGGCCGCTGGCCATGCCGCCCACGACCGGCGCGCCGGGATAGCCCTCGTTGAACAGCGCGGCCATGCGCTCGGCGTCGGCGCTGGCCGGGTCGCCCAGGATCATGAACTTCGGATTCTCGTTCGGATAAACGTCGAGCTCCTTGACGAGCGCGCCTCCGTTCTCGAGGGCGGCCTGCTCCGCCTGGGTGAAGGAGAAGGGCTGCACCCGCACCCCGGGCAGGCGCATCGCGAGGATCGAGATCCCCGGGGTCCGCTCGACCTCCTTGCGGCCGGCGATGACGCCGCTCGCGTTGCAGCCGAGCACGCGCAGGGGTGCCAGGCCCTTGGCGAGCAAGGTCGAGAACTCGGCCGGGTCGAAGCCCTCGAACGCCTCGGAGACGAAGACGAGGGCCAGATCGCAGGGGCCCGGCCCGAGGCGCGTGCGCGCCGCCCTCGAGGCGGCGGCGGCCGCCTTGCGCCAATCCTTGTCGTCGGAGAAGCCCTCCGCGAAGCGCTTGATCTCGGTCACCGGCTCTCCCCCTTCACGGCGGCGGCCACGGCGGCCACGTCCGCGGACTCGGCGGCGTCGGCGAGGCGGCGCAGGTCCGGACCGCAGCCGAACACGCGCGGGTAGGAGTCGGCCTGGAGGCGGTGCGCGAGAATATAGTCCTGGTCGTCGGGATCGACGAAGGAGATCACCTTGCGCGGCAGGTAGAGCCGGTGGACGGCCGCGAGCAGGGCGTCGGCCTTGCCCTCGCCCGGGCGGCCGACGAGCTCGAAATCCAGGCGCCCGCGGGCGTGCAGGTCGGCGACGCGCGCCAGGCCGGCGAGGGCGCGAGGATCGTACGGCGCCGCGCCCCACGCGCCCCGCAGGCCCCACTCGAGCCAGCGCCGGTAGTTGTGATTGCCCTTGAGGTGGTGCAGGCGCCGGCAGACCTCGAGGGCGGCGGCGTTGAGCGCGGGGTCCACGCGGGGCTCGCGCAGGATGGCGGGATCGCCCGCGCGCGGCACGCGGTCGAGGAAGCCGCCCCCCTCGCGCTCCCACAACTCCTGGAAGAGGAAGCGCAGCATGGCGTCGGCGAACTCCCGGTGCGCCTTCATGCCGGTCGCGAGGAACCCGTCGGTGAACGCGAGCGCCGTCGCGGCGGCGTCGCCGAGGAGGCCGACGACGGACTCGCCCTCGCCGCCGGCCGAGTGCTGAAGGCCCAGGACCGGGTCGTAGAGGCGGGTCTGCAGGAAGCTCAAGGCCTTCAACGCGGCGTCGCCCGCGCCGGGCTGGCCGAAGGCGTGCGCGCGCAGCAGCGCGGAGGCCGCCAGGGCGTTGCCGTCTGCGGGATAGACGGCGGCCTCCGGCTTGCCCGCGCGCCGGAAGGCGCCGGCGGCCGGGTCCCACAGCGTCCGGAGCAGATGGTCGCCGGCCGCGGCCGCGGCCTCGCGCCATCGAGCCTCGCCGGTCAGCGCGTGCGCGTCCCAGAACAGCGCGGCCCATCTAGCGTGCAGGACGAGCGGAGAGCCCGAGCCGGACAGGAAGCGGCGGCCCGCCGGGTCCCAGCCCGCCCAGCGCGCCTCGAGCGCCTTCGTCAGCAGGGCGCGCGCCGCGGCGTCGCCGCGCTCGCCTGCGGCGTGCAGAAGCCCCTCGACGAGCTCGTCGTCGGCCTCGGCGGGGAGCCCGGCGAGGGCGGCGAAGACGGCGGCGACCTTGGCCTCGTCCGGAGCCGCCGAGAGCTCGGTGTCGCGCACGGCGCCGGTCCAGGCCGGGCCGGCCGGCGCGTCGGGGCGCAGCGGCGTGACCGCCTCGAGGGCCAGGCGGGCCAGCGACTCGCCCAGGCCCGGCGAGGGCAGCGGAAGGACCGCGCGCCGCGCCCCGTCGGGATCGAGGACCACGGCGTGGCCCCGCCCGATGCGCGAGGCGGCGTCGGGACGCGTCTCGGGATCGGCCAGCACGGCTACGAAGCGCCGCGAGATCTCACCCTCCGATGACTTCAGCTGCTCCGGCACCAGGGGTCCGATCGCCGCGATTATGGGCAGCCCCCGCGCCTTGGCGCGCGCGAACGCCTCCGCCGACCAGGACACCCAGGGGCTCATGCCGCCGCCTTGTCGTCGGCGAGCTCGAACATGCGCTCGATCGGCCGCAGCGCGCGGGCCGCGACCGCCGCCGGCACCTCGATGCGCTGGGACGCCGACGGGCTTTCGAGGGCGGAGAGTATCCTCTCCAGGGTCACGGCCTTCATGTGCGGGCACAGGCGGCACATCGGGACGAACGCCTTGTCGGGGAACTTGGTGCGCGCCAGGTCGCCCAGGCCGCACTCGGTGATGAGCATGTAGGAGGACGCCTTGTGATCGGCCACCCACCTCATCATGTCCCCAGTGCCGCCGATGTAGTCGACGACCGAGGTCAGCGCGGGGGTGCACTCGAAGTGGGCGAGGATCTTCACGCCGGGGTACATCTTGCGGTAGAACTCGACGGAGGCCGCGTCGAAATTGTCATGAACGATGCAGGTGCCTTCCCATATGACGAGGTCCTTGCCGATCGTCTTGCCGAGTTCCTTGGCCAGGTTCTTGCCCATCATCGCGTCGGGAGCGAAGATGACCTTCTCGTGCTTCTCGTACAGCTTGCGCATGATCTTCGGCGCGTTCGCGCTCGTGACGACGACGTCGCACTCGGCCTTCACCGCCGCGGTGGTGTTGATGTACACGGCCACCGGCGCGCCCGGATGCTTTTTCTTCAATGCCCGAACATCGGCCGCCGTTATCGATTCCGACAGCGAGCAGCCCGCCTCCGGGGCCGGCAGGAGGACCTCCTTGTCCGGGCTCAATATCTTCGCCGTCTCCGCCATGAAGCGCACGCCGCAGAAGACGATGGTCCTCGCCGGCGAAGCCGCTCCGAGCTTGGCGAGCTTGTAGGAATCTCCGACGAAGTCGGCCACGCCGAGGAGGATCTCCGGCCGCTGGTAGACGTGCGCCGGAATGACCGCGTTTTTTTCCTTCTTCAGCCGATTAATGCGCCAGGTCAGGCGCGCGGCGCGCTCGAGCTCCTCGTCACGGTAGCCGAGGCCGGCCAGGCCCTTGTCGGCGAGGCGCGCGGCCTCGCTCTCGAGGTCGGACTCAGACGGCCCGGCGGCGGCCCGCTTCAGCGCCACAGGTTCAGCTCCGGGTAGTTGCAGAAGATGCCGTCCACGCCGAGCTTGGCGAGGCGGTCGCGCTCCGCCGGGGTGTTGACGGTGTAGACGAGGAGCCTGCGCCCGCGGTCGTGAACCGCCTTGACCGTGCGCGCGAGCGTCTGGCGGACGCTGAGGTTGAGGCTCTCGGCGTCGATCTCCTTCATCTCGCGCAGCGCGGTCTGCAGAGTCGTCAGGCCCAGCAGGTAGCCGATGCGCACCTTCTCGTCGAGCGAGCGCACCGAGTACAGCGCCGAGTGGTCGAAGCTCGAGACGACGGTGCGGGCCGAGGCGCCGCGCTTGTGGATGAGGTCCACGACGCGCTCCTCGATGCCGGGATACATGGAGGAGCCGCGCTTGATCTCGACGTGAAGCTCGACGCTCGGCGGAAGGATGTCGTAGACGTCCTCGAGCCTGGGAAGTCGCTCGCCGGTGAACTCCTTGCCGAACCAGGCCCCGACGTCGAGTCCGGAGATGTCGTCCCAATGGACGTTCCTGATGCGCCGCCGGTCGCGGCCGCAGCGCTTGAGGTCGTCGTCGTGGGCGACGACGAGCTCGTGATCGAGGGTCTGGTGCACGTCGAGCTCGATGGCGGGCGCGCCCATCGCGAGGGCGCGCAGGAAGGCGGCCATCGTGTTCTCCGGGGCGTGGCCGCTGGCTCCTCGGTGGGCGATGACCAGCATCATTCTATACGTTCCCTGACGGCGCCATAGGCGGCGTCATCATACTCGATTCCGAGCCGCTCTTCCCGGCCCGTGTTCGGCCCGTGGAAGTCCGAGCCGCCGACGGCCAGCAGGCCCTTGCTCCGGGCCCAGTCGCCGTAGGTCCGGATCTGCGAGGGGGTGTGCCCCGAGTAGAGCACCTCGATGCCCTGGAGGCCGTCGCGCAGCAGCGCGTCGAGCTCCGCCTCCTTGCCCGCGGTCTGCGGATGCGCCAGGCAGGCCGCGCCGCCCGCGTCGCGGATCAGGGCGATCGCCTCCGCGGGGCTCGGCCCCATCGACTCGACGTAGCCGGGCTTGCCCTTGACGAGGAAGCGCTCGAAGGCCTCCTTGCGGCTCTTCACGACGCCCAGGCGCCGCAGGGCGTCGGCGACGTGGGGGCGGCCCAAGGTCTCGTGCGCGCCGGCGCGGACGTCCGCGAAGTCGATGGCGATGCCCAGCTTCCGCAGGTTGCCGACGATGCGCTGGGAGCGCACGGCGCGGCGCTCGCGAAACTCGGCGAGCCGCTCGGCGAAGCCGGGCGAGGCGGCATCAATTCCGTAGCCGAGGATGTGGACGCGGTCGGAGGCTCCCTCGCCGGCGCAGTTGATCTCGATGCCGAGCCGGACGTCGAGGCCCGCCTCCTTCGCCGCGGCGAACAGGTCCGGCCCGCCGGAAACGCTGTCGTGGTCGGTGAGCGTCAGCAGCTCGACGCCGTTCTTGACCGCGCGCGCCACCAGCTCCGCCGGGGTCAACGTCCCGTCGGAGAAGATCGAATGGCAGTGCAGCTCGACTCGCTTCGGCACGCGCTGGACCGGCCGTTCAGACCGCGACGACTTCCTTGATCTCGGGGATCTCGGCGCGCATCATGCGCTCGACGCCGCCCTTGAGGGTGGCCGTGGAGCTGGGGCACGTGCCGCAGGCGCCGGAGAGGGTCACCTTGACGACGCCCGAGGCTTCGTCGACCGAGACCAAAGCGATGTCGCCCCCGTCGGACTGGATGTAGGGCCGGACCTTCTCGAGAACCTTCTCGACCCGCTCATAAATGGTCATAAATGCCTCCTGTTCTATTTCCCGGGCGTGAGCTTCTCGAGCCAGGCCGGAACGGCGCCGCAGGCGCCGGCCTTCTGCTCGAGGATCGCCGCCAACGTCACGCTTTCAAAGTAGCGCGTCACGATCTCGCCGAGCCTCGTCCACACGGGCGAGATCGCGCATTGCCCCTGATGGCGGCAGTCCTTCGAGCCCGCGTCGTAGCGCTCGCACACTTCCTCGAAAACGGAGCCGTCCACGGCGCGCACCACCTGCTCGATCGTGACCTCGCGCGGCGGGCGCGACAGCGAGTAGCCGCCCGCGCTGCCGCGGTGGCTCGTCACCAGGCCGGCGCGGCGCAGCTTGACGAGGATCTGGCTGACGTAGTCGGCCGGGACGTTGTCGATCTCGGCCAGGCGCTCGGCGGGCAGCGGGGCCTTGCCGTGCTCGGCGGCCAAGGTGACCATCAGGCGCGTCGCGTATTCGATCGAGCTCGTGATTCTCATGGTCTGCCTAGTAGAGGCCCAACTGCTCCTTGGCGTCCTCGGTGGCCATCGTGCGAGGGTCCCAGCCCGGCGTGAAGGTCAGGTCCACGTCGACGTCCTTGATGCCCGGGAGCTTCGTCAGGGCGGTGTGCACGGAGGCGAGCAGCATCGGCCCGTAGGGGCAGGCGGGCGAGGTCAGGCTCATGCGCACCTTGACCGTGCGGCCCTTCGGCGACTCGCCGAACTCGGCGCCGTACACGAGGCCGAGGTCGACGATGCTGAGATGGATCTCGGGGTCGACGACCGGCTTGAGGGCCTCTCCGACCTGCTTGAAGGTGGCGGATTCGACGGGAGCTTTGGCGCTCATGATTTGGAAGCCTCGAAGCCCTGCATGACCGTGTTCCAGCCCAAGGTCGCGCACTTGACCCGCAGCGGGAACTTGCGCACGCCCTCGAGGCTCGCGAGCTGCTCGAGCTCCGGAGGCAGGGACGCCGCGTCGCCGTTCTCGAGCATGAGCTTCTTGAAGGCGCCGACGAGCGCCTTCGCCTTGGGGATGTCGGCGCCCTCGAGCGCCTCGGCCATCATCGCCGCGGAGGCCTGAGAGATCACGCAGCCGTGGCCCGCGTACCGAAGCTTGCTTACCTTGCCGTCCTTTAATTCGGCCGTGATCTCGAGCTCGTCGCCGCAGACGGGATTGATGCCGTGGGCGCGCAGGTCCGCCGGGTCGCACTTTCCCTTGCGGGTCGAGGACCGGAAATAATCGAGCAGCACCTCGCGATAGAGATCCTGGAGCTCCGCGTCGCCTTCCATCACCGCACCTCCATTTTGCGCTTAATATTAAAGAAGTCGAGCGTGCGCTTGAGCGCGCGCTCGAAGGACTCCAGGTCCTCCTCGTCATTATAGAGATAAAAGCTCGCGCGCGCCGTGCCGCCGCACTGGAGCTTGTTCATGAGGGGCTGGCAGCAGTGGTGGCCGACCCGGACCGCCACGCCCTCGAGGTCGAAGGCGGTCCCGACGTCATGGGGATGCAGGCCCGGCACGTTGAACGAGACGACGCCCGAGCGCCGCGCGGGATCCTTGGGACCGAGCACCGTCATGCCCTCGCCCTCGAGGATCGCGCGCGCCTTCTCGGCCAGCGCGTGCTCGTGAGCCGAGATGTTCTCGAGGCCCGCGGCCGTCAGATAGTCGAGCGCCGGGCCGAAGGCGGCCTGGTCGGCGTAGTTCGGGGTGCCCGCCTCGAACTTGTAGGGCAGCTCGTTCCAGGTGGATTTCTCGAGGGTGACGCGCGAGATCATGTCCCCGCCGCCGAGGAACGGGTCCATCGCCTCGAGCAGCTCCTCGCGCCCCCACAGCACGCCGATCCCGGTCGGGCCCAGCATCTTGTGGGCGGAGAAGGAGACGAAGTCCGCGCCCCAGGTCTTGAGGTCCATCGTACGGTGCGGGGCCCACTGGCAGGCGTCGACATGTATCGTCGCGTTCGCCGTTTTGCCGAGTTTGATCAGTTCCAACACGGGATTGACGGTCCCGATGGCGTTCGATAGAGCGGTGAAGGTAAAAAGCTTCGGGCCCTCGGCCAGCAAGGCCTTGACCTTTTCGAGATCCAGAGTCCCGTCCGGCTCGACCGGCACGAACTTGAGCTTGATCCCCCTCTCCGCGGCGAGGAGCTGCCAAGGCACGATGTTGGAGTGATGCTCCATCTCGGTCGACAGCACGACGTCGCCGGCCTTCAGGAACTTCCGGGCCCAGGCATGCGCCACGAGGTTGATCGACTCGGTCGCGTTGCGCGTGAAGATCAAGGTCTGGGGCTTCGGCGCGCCGACGAATTTCGCGAGCTTGGTCCGGGCCTCCTCGGCCATGTTCGTGGATTCTTCCGACAGGGAGTGCACGCCGCGGTGCACGTTGGCGTTGTGGGTCTCGTAGAAATCGGTCAGGTATTTGATGACCTGCCGCGGCTTCTGAGTCGTCGCCGCGTTGTCCAGATAGGCCAGGCGCTTGCCGCGCACGAGGCGCTTGAGGATCGGGAAGTCTTCGCGCAGCTTCTTCGCGTCGAGAGCGGCCATATCAGAGGTTCTCCTCGGGCATGCGCCCGTGCAGCGCGTCGGCGAGCGCGAGCTTCAGCGGCTCGAGCGCGACGCGATCCACCATTTCCGAACCGAACGCATAGACCAATAGGCGGCGGGCCTCGTCGGCGCCGATCCCGCGCGAGCGGAGATAGAACAAGGCCTCAAGCGAGAGCTGGCCGACGGCGCCGCCGTGCTTGCAGGATACGTCGTCGGCGAGGATATTGAACTCGGGATTGGTATTGACGCGGGCGTCTTCCGAGAGCAGCAGATTTTTATTGTAGACCTGCGCGTCGGTCTTCTGCGCGCCGGGCTTGACGGAGATCAGGCCGTCGAACACGAAGCGCGCCTTGTCGTCGATGACGGCCTTGTAGAGCTGCCGGGTCACGCCGCCGACGGCGGCATGCTCGACGATCGAATGGTGATCGGCGAACTCGGAGCCGCCGAGCAGGGCCAGGCCGTTGAGGACGCACTCGGCTCCCTCGCCCTCGAGGCGCACCCGCAGGTCCTCGCGGGCGAACAGGCCGCCGAAGTTCAAGGCGTGGGACTCGTAGCGCGCGCGGGAGGCGAGCGTCACCTCGAGGCCGAGCGTCAGGCGGCCCTGAGCCCCCTCGCGGACGATGCGGTGGTGGCGCAGGAAGGCGCCCTCGCCGAGCACGACCTGGGCGCGGACGTTCTTCCAGGACGGCGCGTCGCCGAAGGACAAGGTCTCTTCCACCAGCTCGGCCGAGGCGCCGGGCTCGAGCACGACGAGCACGCGGGCCTGGGAGGACTCGGCGGAGGCGGAGGCCTCCGAGATGTGGACGAGATGGATGGGGCGGTCGGCGCGCGCATGGCGCGCGACGCGGACCACGAAGCCGTCGCGGGCGGAGGAGGCGGCCTGCGCGAGCGGCAGGTCGGTCGGGGCGGGCCTATTCAGGAGTTCGGTGAGGCCGGAGGCCTCGCCGAGCGGCTCGACCGTCACGCCGTCGGGGAGCTTGAGCACCGCGTGCTTGGCCTCCCAGCGGCCGTTGACGAGCGCGGCGCGGTGGAAGCCGACGGGGCACAGCACGCGGCCGGCCAGCGGCAGGATGCGCTCCGGCACGCCGGCGGGCTTGAAGTCCGGGCCCGTCAGGGCCGCGGCGGGGGTGTAGCGCCAGCCTTCCTTCTGGGCGGCGAGCGCTTCGGCGATCATGCGGGCACCTTCGGCGCGGGCGCGGAATCCTCGATCCAGCCGTAGCCCTTCTTCTCGAGCTCGACCGCGAGCTCCTTGCCGCCGGACTTGATGATCCGGCCGCCGGACAGGACGTGCACGCGGTCGGGGACGATGTAGTCGAGCAGGCGCTGGTAGTGCGTGACGACGACGAAGGCGCGCTTGGCGTCGCGCATCTTGTTGACGCCCGCGGCGACGACCTTGAGGGCGTCGATGTCGAGCCCGGAGTCGGTCTCGTCGAGCAGCGCGAGCTTGGGCTCGAGCACGGCGAGCTGCAGGACCTCGTTGCGCTTCTTCTCGCCGCCCGAGAAGCCCTCGTTGACCGAGCGGTTCAGGAAAGAGGGATCCATTTCAACGTCCTTAGCTTTCGCCTTGATGAACTTGAGGAAGGCGCCCGCGTCCATCTCCGGCTCCCCGCGGTGCTTGCGCAGGGCGTTGTACGCGGCCTTGAGGAAGTACTTGTTGGACACGCCGGGGATCTCGACGGGATACTGGAACGCGAGGAAGACGCCCTCGCGCGCGCGGATCTCGGGCTCCATGCCCAGGAGGTCCTTGCCCTCGTACTCGACCGCGCCGTCGGTGACCGTGTAGCCGGGACGCCCGGCGAGGATGTATGAAAGGGTCGACTTGCCGGACCCGTTGGGTCCCATGATGGCGTGGACCTCGCCGGCCTGAACCGACAGGCTCAGGCCCTTGAGGATGGCCTTCTCTCCGACCTTCGCGTGCAGATTGGTGATCTTCAGCATGGGGTTCCTTTAGCCGACGCTCCCTTCGAGGGAGATGTTCATGAGTTTGTGCGCCTCGACGGCGAATTCAAGGGGGAGCTCGTTGAAGACCTGCTTGCAGAAGCCGTTGACGATCATCCCCACCGCGTCCTCGGCCGACAGGCCGCGCTGGCGGAGATAGAACAGCTGGTCCTCGCCGATCTTCGAGGTCGAGGCCTCGTGCTCGAGGGTCGCGCTGGTGTTGCCGACCTCGATGTAAGGGAAGGTGTGCGCGCCGCACTTGTCGCCGAGCAACAAGCTGTCGCATTGGGAGTAGTTGCGGGCGCCCTGGGCCGACTTCACGATCTTCACCTGCCCGCGATATGTATTCTGGCCATGACCCGCCGATATTCCCTTCGAGATGATGGTCGATTTCGTGTTTTTGCCGATGTGAATCATCTTGGTGCCCGTATCGGCCTGCTGATAATGGTTCGCCAGCGCCACGGAGTAGAACTCACCGACGGATTCATCGCCCAGGAGGATGCACGACGGATACTTCCACGTGATCGCGGAACCCGTTTCAACCTGCGTCCACGAAATCTTGGACCTCTTGCCCGCGCACTTGCCGCGCTTGGTCACGAAGTTGTAGATGCCGCCCTTGCCGTTCTTGTCGCCCGGGTACCAGTTCTGGATCGTCGAGTACTTGATCGACGCGTCGTCGTGCGCCACCAACTCGACGACGGCGGCATGCAATTGATTTTCGTCGCGCATCGGCGCCGTGCATCCTTCGAGGTAGGAGACCGAGGCGCCCTCGTCGGCGACGATCAAGGTCCTCTCGAATTGTCCCGTGTCCTTGGCGTTGATGCGGAAGTAGGTGGAGAGCTCCATCGGGCACTTCACGCCCTTGGGGATGTAGCAGAACGACCCGTCGGAGAAGACGGCGGAGTTCAAGGTCGCGAAGAAATTGTCGGTGTACGGCACCACGGAGCCGAGGTACTTCTCTATGAGCTCGGGATGCTCCTTGACCGCGTCGGAGAACGAGCAGAAGATCACGCCCGCCTCGGCCAAGGTCTTGCGGAAGGTCGTCGCCACCGAGACGCTGTCGAACACCGCGTCGACGGCCACGTTGGAGAGAATCTTCTGCTCCTCGAGCGGGATGCCGAGCTTGTCGAAGGTGGCCCGGATCTCGGGGTCCACCTCGTCGAGCGAATTCAGCTTCTTCTTGGCCTTGGGCGCCGAGTAGTAGATGACGTTCTGATAGTCGATCTTGGGATAATGGACCGCCGCCCAGGTCGGCTCCGTCATGCCCAGCCAATGCTTGTAGGCTTTCAGGCGCCAGTCGAGCATGAAGGCGGGCTCGCCTTTTTTTTGGGAGATCAGGCGCACCGTGTCCTCGCTGAGCCCGCGCGGGACCTGATCGGCTTCTATATCCGATTTAAAGCCGTATTTGTACTCGCGATCGGCGAGTTCCTTCAAGTCTTGATTAGCCACAATGTCAGTGTATCATTCCTGACCATTTTAGTCAAGAATGAGCCTGGACGTCCTCCGGTCTTCCTGTTATAACCAACGAATGGCCTCCGTCCCCTGCCCCCGCTGCGGCATGCTCGTCGAGCTCGAGCAGGAGGTTTGCTCCCATTGCCGCACGCCGCGCGATGACATGGAGATGGAGGAGGGGCGGGCGCTCGTCCGCAACGAGGAGCTTCGGGTCCGGCGGCGGCCCAAGCGCATCGCCGCCGGCGCCGCCGCCGTCATCCTGCTCGGGTCGCTCTGGCTGCTGCGCGGCGTTTGGACGGCTCCATTGATCGGCGCCTGGAGCGATTTCCAAGCCGAGGTCGAGAAGACCCGCCAGCCGGGGCATTGGCTCAAGGGCCAGGCGGTCTCGCCGCTCCTGGCGCCGGTCGCGGCTGGGTCCGGCGCCCCGGCCGACTCTCCGGCCACCCTCTCGCCTCCGGCCCAGGTGGCCGTCTCCTCCTTCATCTACGTCCAATCGAGCGCTCCGCCGCTCCCTTACGCCCCGCCGCCGCAGCCGGAGCCCCCGCCGCAGCCGGAGCCGCCGCCGGAGACCTTCCCGCCGCAGCCCGCGCCCGCAGACGCCCCCGCGGCAACGCCGCTTCCGCCGGCTCCGGGAGAGCTCCGCGTTCACGGAACGGTCTATGACCTCGCGACGCGCCGGCCGGTGAAGGACGCCCGCGTCCGGTTCGATTCGCACATGACCGACGGGCGCTGGGAGGCAATGACGAACGCGGCCGGCCGATATGAGGTAAACTTGTTCAAGAACGGCTCCGATGCCTTCTCCGTCATGATCGAGGCGCCCGGCTACCGAAAGGGCCTGCTCGAGGACCGCGACCCGCCTTATCGCGAACGCTCTCAGCAGGCCCGTGCCGATCTCATCGCGGAGACCATCGACAGCGATCTCGAGCCGGTGCCGCTGCGGCACCGGGAGAGCGAGCAGATCGTCGTGCTCGATCTCGTTCTCGTTCCCTTGGCGGAAAAAAAATAACATGACCGAGAAAGACGCCTTGCCTTGCCCCGGCTGCCATACCCCGCTTGCTCCCGAGGCGACGGGCTGCCAGATCTGCATGCGCCCGCGCACGCGGCAGGAGATCATGCGCGGCTACGCCAGGCTGCGCGACGACAAGGCGCGCAGGCGCCGCCGCCCCTTTCAGATCCTCGCCGCCGTCCTCGTCCTCGCCGGCGGCGGCTGGCTGATCGCGATGCACGGCGGCGCGCTCAAAGGCCTGGCCGCCGCGGCCGGCGGGGCGATCGGACGGTGGACGGACGACATGCGCGACCCGTCGAACTACGCCATGAAAAAAGCTCCCGAGGAGCCCGCGAAGGCGCCGCCGCCCCCCGCCCCGGGGGAGCCGGTCGCGCCCGAGAGCGCGCTGCGCGCCCAGCTCTTTCCCGACGACTACGCGGCGGCCCCGCCCGCCGCCGGCGGCTCCGTCGAGGAGCCCGCGGCGCCGGCGGCCCCGAAGCCTCTCGCGAAGAACGCCTGGCGCGTCTCGGGGACGATCTACGACCTGGCGACCCTCGAGCCCGTCGCGGGCGCGAAGGTCGTGTTCCTGCTCGATGAGAAGCAGCCCGTGGAGACGGAGACGGACGAGAGCGGCGTCTACGCGGCCGATCTCGTCAAGGGGGACGGCTGGACCGTGAGCGTCCGGGCCCCCGAGCGCCGCCGCGGACAGATTCTCGACCTCGATCCGTCCTACCGCGTCCGGGACGAGGATGAGCGCCGCGCCGTCTTCGACAACATCAGCGACGGGGATCTCATCCCCGCTCCCGCCGATTGGAAGCGCTCGAGCTCGAGGGTGACTTTGGACCTCTTCGTGATCCCGAACCGCTGGCCCCCCCCACGAACCTGACGCCCCCGCGCGGGATTTGGTACGTTCTCCCGGTGCTGAAATCCCTGCTCCTGCCGGCGGCGCTGTTCGCCGCCCTCCCGGCCTTCGCGCAGGACCCCTCCTCGACCCGGACCTACGCCTCGACGGCCGAGTTCCGCGGGGTGCACTTCTCGGGCTGGGCCGCCGGCTCGACGAAGTCCCGGCGGCGCTTCATCGCCGACATGAAGGGCGCGGGCTTCAACGCCGTCGTCGTCGCGCTGAAGGACTACGACGGGAAGATGTTCGTGCGGGACGTGCCGCTGGCGATCGAGACGCGCGCCTACGTCAACGCGCTCCCGGACCTGCCCGGCGCGGTCAAGGACTTCGAGGACGCCGGCATCTACACGATCGCGCGGATCGCGATCTTCAAGGACGACCACCTCGCGCGCGCCCGTCCCGATCTCGCCGTGCATTTCCCCGACGGGCGCATCTGGACGAACGATCAGGGGACGGCCTGGGTGGATCCCTATAAGAAGGAAGTCTGGAACTACGCGATCGACATCGCCTCGCGGGCCGCGGCCGCGGGCTTCGACGAG
This sequence comes from Elusimicrobiota bacterium, assembly GCA_036676805.1. GTDB lineage: Bacteria > Elusimicrobiota > Elusimicrobia > UBA1565 > UBA9628 > GWA2-66-18. The sequence goes on along the minus strand of JAKFCD010000069.1, from coordinate 30,137 downwards.
ATCCAGTTCGACTTCATCCGATTCCCCTCCGACGGCAAGACCCGCCAGTGCCGCTACTCCCGGGCCGATCATTCCCCCGCCGCGGCCGCCGCGGCCTTGCGCGAGCTGCTGACGCTCGCGGGCGCGCGCCTGCGGCCGCTCGGGGTCAAGCTGTCCATCGACACCTTCGGCCTGACGGCGAGCGTAGACGACGGCATGGGGATCGGGCAGACCATGGAGCATATGGCGGACCTCGTCGACTTCATCTCGCCGATGATGTACCCCTCGCACTACGCCCGAGGCGAGTACGGGCTCAAGAGCCCGAACCACGCGCCCTACGAAACCGTCCGCCGCGGCACGCGCGACGCGCTGGCCCGGCTCGGGGGACGGCCCGCCGCGCTGCGCCCGTTCCTCCAGGACTTCACGCTGGGGGTGCGCTACACGCCCGCCCACGTGCGCTCCCAGCTCCTCGCCGTCGAGGAGCTCGGCGTCCGCGGCTGGATTCTCTGGAACGCCCAAAACCGCTATTCTTGGTCGGCCGTCCAGGCCGGCCCCGTCATCAAGCTGCCGCCGAAATCAACGGAGAATCCATGATCACCCTCGCGCCCCTGCTCCTCGCCGCCGCGCTCGCCCTTCCCGCCGCCGCGAAGCCGAAGGCCCCCGTCGTCCCGGCCCCCTCCGTTCCCCTCGTGCGCGACGTCCCGCGCGCCGAAGACGCCATGGGCGTCACGATCCACCGCCTGGCCAACGGCCTGACCGTCTACCTGAGCCCGAACAAGGGCGAGCCGCGCGTCTCGGCGAACATCGCGGTGCGCGCCGGCTCCAAGAACGATCCCAGCGACAGCACCGGCATGGCCCACTATCTAGAGCACATGCTCTTCAAGGGCACCGGACGCCTCGGGACGCTCGACTACGCGCGGGAGCGCCCCCACCTCGAGCGCATCCGCGCGCTGTACGAGGAGCTCTTCAAGACCAAGGACGACGCGGGACGGGCGAAGATCTACAAGGCCATCGACGCCGCCAACATCGCCGCGTCCTCGGTGGCGGTGCCCAACGAGTTCGACCGCTTCTATCGGAGCATCGGCGCCGAGGGCCTCAACGCGTATACCTCCGACGAGCAGACCGTCTACGTCGTGAGCATACCCGCCAACCGCCTCGAGGCGTGGGCCAAGGTCGAGGCCGAACGCTTCAAGAACCCGGTCTTTCGCCTGTTCCAGACCGAGATCGAGACCGTCTACGAGGAGAAGAACCGTTCTCTCGACAACGCGGAGCGCATACTCGGCGACGAGGTCGAGAACCGGCTCTACAAGAAGCACCCGTACGGCCAGCAGCCCACGCTCGGCAGCATCGAGCATCTGAAGAACCCGTCGCTGGCGAAGATGTACGCGTTCTACGAGCGCTGGTACGCGCCCAACAACATGGCGATCGCGCTGTCCGGCGACTTCGATCGCGCCAAGACGCTCGAGCTCATCAAGGAGCATTTCGGCGTGTTGGCCCCGCGCCCGCTGCCCGAGCTTCCGAATTGGGAGATTCCCCGGCCCAAGGGCGCGGAGACGTACGAGGTCAAATACGAGGCCGAGCAGAAGGTCGCGATGGCCTGGCTCACCGTGCCGCACTCCCATCCCGACGCCGACGCGCTCTCGGTCATGGACATGATCGTCGACAACTCGGCGGCCGGCCTGCTGAACCTGCGGCTCAACCAGGCCCAGAAGGTCAAGTCCTCCGGGTCCTACCCGTCCGCGCGCAACGACGCGGGCTCGTGGAACGCGTGGGCCCTTCCCAAGAAGGGCCAGACGCCGGAGGAGGCCGCCGCCCTGCTGCTCGAGGCGATCGAGGCGCTCAAGGCCGGGGACTTCAGCGAGGAGGACGTCGCCGCGGTCATCGTGAGCTTCGAGCTCGACGAGAAGGCCCGCCTCGAGTCCAACGAGTCGCGCGTGCGCCTGATGACCGGCTCGTTCGTCTCCGTGGAGGATTGGGAGCGCACGGTCACCCGGCTCGACCGCATCCGCAAGGTCACGAAGGCCGACGTCGTGCGGGTCGCCAACAAGTACCTGGGCCCCGACCGCGTCGTCGTCTATCGCCGCGACGCCAAGGTCGAGCCGCCGAAGATCGATAAGCCGTCGTTCACCCGCGTCTCGATAGACCCCTCCCGGGAGTCTCCGTTCATGAAGGAGCTGCTCGCGCTTCCGGCCCCGCCGCTGGCGCCGCGCTGGCTCGTCTCCGGCCGCGACTACCAGATCACGCCGATCGAAGGCGGACGCCTGTACTCGACGAAGAACCCCTACAACGACCTGTTCGCGCTCTCGTTTTACTACGAGCGCGGCTCGCGAACCGAGCGCGAGCTGTGCGCCGCCGTCGACCTGCTCACCTTGGCCGGCGCCGGCCCCCTCTCGGCCGACGAGTTCAAGAAAAAGCTGTTCGCGCTGGGCACGTCGCTGTCCTACTCCTGCGGCGAGCAGGACACCTCGGTCCACCTCACCGGCCTCGACCGCAACCTCTGGCCGTCCCTCGAGCTGATGGCGCAGCGCTTCGACTGGCCCGAGATCGCGGCGGGGACGCTGGGAAAGATGATCGACGTCGAGCTCGGCGCGCGCGAGGACGAGAAGAAGGATCCCGGCTCGGTGCACTACGCCCTGGGCCAGCTCGCCATGCGCGGGCGCGAAAGCGGCGTCCTCAAGCGCCTGAGCAACGCCGAGCTCAAGGCTCTCAGCGAATCGCGCCTGAAAAACCTCATCCGGGACTTCATGCTCCACCCGTCGCGGGCCGCCTACGTCGGCAACCGGTCCCCGCGCGAGATCGGCAAGCTGCTGGACACGGGGCGCCGCCTGCGCGCCGTTCCCGCGCGCGCGCCTTATCGCCTGCTGCGGCCGTCCACCCCGAGCGTGCTGTTCACGCACCGCGACATGGTGCAGGCCCAGGTCGGGCTGTTCGCCGCCGACGAGACCTTCAACCACGAGCGCGTCGTCGATTACGACTACTACTCCCAGTACATGGGAGGGGACATGAGCGCGGTGATCTTCCAGGAGGTGCGCGAATCGCGCGCGCTGGCCTATTCCGCCTCGGGCGGGCACACCATCCTCTCCGAGAAGGGCGACGACACCCAGCTCTGGGGCCGCCTCGGCTGCCAGGCCGACAAGACCCCGGAAGCCGTGAAGCTGATGATCAGCCTGTTCCAGGAGTTCCCGGCCTCGGAGAAGCGCTTCCGGGAGACGGCCAAGTCCATCGAGGAGTCCTACCGCACCAGCCCGGTGCGCTTCCGCTCGATCCCGGCGACCGTCATCGGCTGGGAGGACCAGGGCCTCACGGGCGGCGATCCGGGGCCGAAGCGTTTCGAACGCTCGCTGAGCTATACCTTGCCGGAGCTGCAGTCCTTCGCCGCGCGCTTCAAGACGAAGCCGCTGACCATCTGGATCCTCGGCCATCGCGACCGGGTGGGCCTCGACGAGCTCAGGAGGCTCGGGGCGTTCGAGGAGAAGCCCCTCGACGCGCTGTTCCCTTACTGAGCGGGCTTGCCGGCGTCGGCGACGCCCTTGCGGGCGGCGTCGAGCTCCTGGAGGAGCTTGGCGCGCTGGTCCTCGGGCAGGCCCGAGGCCTCGAGCTGGCGGCGGAGGCCAGCTATCTTGCCCTCGGCGTCCTCGGCCAGCTTTCCGGTCGCGGCCGTGCTCGCGCCGCCCTTGGCGCCCTTGATGTTGTAGACCGGCCCCGCGGCCCGGCCCATCAGCTCGCTGCGGCTGGTCACGCCGTAGTGCACCGACGAGGCCACCGCTGCGTCTGCGGCCGCGGCCTCGAGCTTAGGCGCGGAAGCCGGAGCCTTCTTGCCCGGCAGGGCCGCGGCCTTCCGAGCTTCGACCGTGTTCCTGACGACCGCCTTGGCCGACGAGCTTCCCTTCTCGAGATCCAAATGTCCCGAGACTTCGAGAGCCGGCGCCCTCCCGCCCGGCGCGGACTCAGGTGACGGGGCGGCGGCCCCGGCGGAGGCGGAGGCGCCGGCAAAGCCGTCCGCGGACGCGTCGCCGTCGATCACGCCGATCAGCGGCGCGGGCGACTCCGACGGCCGCTCCTTCTGAACCGAGGACCGCCGCATCGAGGGGGCGGGCATCGAAGAGCCGAGATCGATCGGCGCCGCCGCGGGGGCGGGAACGGCCGCCGATTTCGCCTGCCGGGAGGAATGGAGCATCAGGCCGCCGCCGCCGACGGCCATGACGGCGACGAACCCGAGAAGGCCGGCGCCCAGCGCCTGATAATTGGACTTGCTCTGCTCGCTCATGGCATCCCCCGAAGACCCTTCAAGTGTAGACCCGGAAGCCTCCGCAATCAAGAGGGTCCGCCTTATTTTCACCCTATTTTTACGATCTTTACCCGCCTTTAACGAGCGGCGGCGGCGGGGGCGAGCTTGGCGCGCAAGGCCGCCAGCACCTCGTCGCCGGGGAAGCGGCGCAGGGCCGATTCCGCGCAACGGGAGGCTTCCTCGCCGCGGCCCAGGGCCGCCAAGGCGCGGATGCCGTTGACGTGGAAGGAGCGCTCGCCGGGGTATTTCGCCAGGCCGCGCAGGCACAGCTCCGCGCACTCGTCCATGCGGCCGCAGCGGCCGTAGATCGCCGACAGCCCGACCCAGGCGTAGGCCTCGTGGCCGCGGGCCTCGAACCACTCGCACAGCGCCTCCGCCTCGCCGTACATCTCGAAGGCGAGCAGCGACGCGAAGAGATCCTCGAGGTAGCGGCTGCCCTCGCCGCCGAGCGCCTGCAGGCGGCGCATCATCTGCAGGAAATGGCGGACCGGCACCCACGCGTGCTTCTCGCCCAGCGGCAGGCGCACCAGCCGGCGCAGGTCCTCGGGCGCGAACTTGCCCGCGTCGGGCATCAGCATCAGCACGGGATGATCCTCTCCGGGCAGGGGCTTGAGCTTCCCGAAGGACAGCCTCGCCCCCGCCGGGATCACGACGCGCTCGAGCGGAAGCTCATAGCGCCTCTGTCCTTCGTCGTTGATGCGGCCCTCCGACAGCGCGCGCACCTCGGTCCACGGCACCGACACGGAGACTCCCGGCTCGAGAAAAAGCCTGATGCCCGCGAAGCGGCGGACGCCGCGCAGCAGGCCGAACACCTGGCCGGGCATGTGGCCCATCCAAAGGAATTCCTTGCCCTTCGGCGTCTTGAGCTTCCGCGACGCGACGAAGTCCCTCACGCGGTCGCGCGCGGGGAACACCGGCACCCACACGCCGCCGAGCTCGGGGTCCTTGTCGGCCCAGACCGGGAACGACGCGTCGGGCTTGGTGACGCGCTTCATCTCGCCCTCCGCGAGCGGAACGTCCACGGTCAGCAGGTACGTCTCCGAGCGCAGCAGCTCCTTATAAAGGGGCGTGCGGGGAACACGCGGGTTCAGGAAGGCGCGCCGGATCAAGTGCTCGAGGTTTTCGACCATCTTAACCCCACTTTAACCCCGATATTCCGAGGCGTCAAGGCCCAAATACGTCAGGGATTTCCCGAAGCCGGACCCTTCAGCGAGCGGTCCATGCCGGTCAGCGAGCACAGCGCGTCGCCGACGGCTCGGGGCAGGGCCTTCACGAGCGGGATGAGCTTGACCATCCCCGGCTCGCGCACGTACAGGCGCTCGGCCTTCACGGCCGCGACGATCTTGCCGGCGAGCGCCTCGGGGTTCAGCCACGGCGTGAACAAAGGCGGCGTCGTGTCCGGGAACATCCCGGTGTCGATGAAGCTCGGACAGACGATCGTCATGCCCACGCCCGTCGCGCCCGCGCGGCGCAGCTCCAGGCGCAGGGACTCGGCGAAGCCGACGACCGCATGTTTGGACGCGCTGTACACCGCCATGCCCGGAACGCCGAGAAGACCGGCGGCCGAGGCGATCATGATGACATGGCCCGAATTGCGGGCGATCATGCCCGGGACGAAGGCCTTGGAGCACCAGTAATAGGAGTTTATGTTCACGTCCATCTGCCGTTCTATTTCTTCGTCGGAAGTCGTCAAAAAGTCTCCGGGCGCGTGGACTCCCGCGTTGTTATCCAGCAGGTCCACGCGACCGAATTCGCGCTCGACCTGCATGGCCCCCGCGCGCACGGCCGTTGGGTCCGCGACATCGAGCCCCCACCCTTTTGCCGTAAATCCGTCGGCGCGAAGCGCCGCCGCCCGCGCCTCGGCCCGCTCGCCGTTGAGATCCCACAGCGCCACCTTCATCCCTTCCCGCGCGAGGGCAAGCGCGGTCGCAAACCCCAGCCCCCCCGCCCCGCCGGTGATGACCGCCGTTTTGCCTTTCAGGTCGAGCATCGGATCTGCCCTCCGCCGCGCACGACATATTTCTCGCACGTCAGCCCCTCGAGCCCCACCGGCCCGCGCGCGTGCAGCTTCTGCGTGCTGATCCCCATCTCCGCGCCGAGCCCGAACTCCCCGCCGTCGGTGAAGCGGGTGGACGCGTTCACGTAAACGGCGCCGGCGTCCACTTCGCGCAAGAATCTGTCCGCTCTTTTCCTGTCGCGCGTGACGATGGCCTCCGCCAGGCCGGAGCCGTGGCGCGCGATATGCGCGATCGCCTCGTCGAGGTTCTTGACGACTTTAACGGCGAGGATCAAAGCCAGATATTCCGTGTCCCAGTCGGACTTCGTCGCCGTTTTGATTCTCGGAAGGATCTTCTTCGTTTCAGAGCAGCCCCTCAGCTCGACGTTCGCCCGCGCGAACTTCCCCGCCATATCCGTCAAAAATCGTTTGGCGATCCTCTCATGAACCAACAATGTTTCCATCGCGTTGCACACGCCCGGCCTCTCGGCTTTCGCGTTTAGGACTATCCGCCCCGCCATGGCGAGGTCCGCCTTCTCGTCGACGTAGGTATGGCAGAGCCCCTTGTCGTGGGCGAGGACAGGGATCAGCGACTCATGCCGCACCGCCGTCGTCAGCTCCGAGCCGCCGCGGGGTATGACCAGATCGATCAAGGCATCGAGCTGCAGCAGCCGCTTCACCGCCGCTCGATCCGGGTCGTTGACGAACCCCACCGAGCCGGGCGGAAGACCGGCCTGCTTCAAGCCTTCGCGCAGCGCCTCGGCGATAGCGTGATTCGTCTGGACCGTCTCCTTGCCGCCGCGCAGTATCGCCGCATTACCCGACTTGATGCACAACCCGGCGGCGTCGGCGGTGACTCCAGGCCGGGATTCATAGATGATGGCGACCACGCCGAGCGGCACCCGCATCTTTTTGATCACGAGTCCGTTCGGCCTTCGCGCGAAATCCGTCGTCCTTCCGACCGGATCGGAGAGCTTGGCGACATGTTCCAGGGCAAGCGCGATATTCTCGATCCGTTCGCCGTTCAAAGTCATTCTTTCCACGAAGGCGGCGCTCCGGGACGTCGTTCTCACCGCCGACAGTTCCTGTCTATTCGCCGTTAAAATTCTTCCCGCGCGCCGCTTCAGCGCCCGGGCCATCTCCAGCAACGCCCGATTTTTGAGGGTCGTGGATGCGCGCGCGAGCACTCGACTCGCCGCTCTCGCCTCTCGCGCCATTTTTTCAATATTCATTGTTTCCACGTTTCGTCTTAAGAACTCGGTCCAGGACCGAGCAGGCGCGCCCCCGCCTAATTTTTCAGTATCGCCAGATTATCCCGATGCACGACCTCGTCGGCCGGCTTATTGCCCAGCACCCGCTCGATCTCCGAAGTCTTCAGGCCCTTTATCTTTTCCAGATCCCGCGAGCTGAAGTTGGTGAGCCCGCGCGCGAACTCCACGTCGCCCTCGACCAGGCTCACCACGTCCCCCGGCTCGAAGGCGCTCGAAAGCCCTTTCACGCCGGAGGCCAGCAGGCTGCGCGCCTTGTCCGTCAGGGCTTCCCTGGCGCCCGCGTCTACGATGATGCGTCCTTTCGGGTGAGACGCGAACGCGAGCCACTGACGCCTCTTCGCGAGCGGCTTGTCCCCGGGCAGGAACCGGGTCCCGACCGCGGCGCCGCTGAGCGCCGCCGTCAATATTCCCGGCTTCATGCCGTTGGCGACGATCGCGAGCACCCCGCCCTCGGCCGCCTGGCTCGCCGCGCGCACCTTGGACTCCATGCCGCCGGTCCCCGCGGGACCGGCCTTGCCCACTCGCGCCGGATGCGCCCCGGCCCGGACCTCGGGGATCAGCCGGGCCACCGGATTCGAGCGCGGGTCGTCGGTGTACAGCCCGTCCTGGTCGGTCAGAAGCACGAGAAGATCGGCGTCCACGAGCCCCGCCACCAGCGCCGAGAGCCCGTCGTTGTCGCCGAACTTGATCTCCTCGACGGCGACAGTGTCGTTCTCGTTGACGATGGGGACCGCGCCCAGGCGCAGCAAGGTCAGCAAGGTGCTGCGCGCGTTGAGGTAGCGCTCGCGATGGTGGAGGTCGTCCCCGGAGAGCAGGACCTGGGCCACCGTGATCCTCGGACGGGCGAACGCCGCCTCCCACGTCCGCATGAGGCGGCTTTGCCCGACGGCCGCCGCGGCCTGCTTGAGCTGCACGCTCGGCCGCTTCTCGAGCTTCAGGCGCTCGCGTCCCGCGAGGATCGCGCCGGAGGACACGACGATGATCTCATCGCCGCCCGCGCGCGCCTTGGCGATCTCCCCGGCCAGCCGGCGCAAGGTCGGCCCGGAGAGGCCCTCGCCTCCGCCCGACAGCACGCCCGAGCCGACCTTGACGACGACGCGTTTACCCATGGATGAGCGAGAGTATCAAAATCGCCGCCCCGACTGTTTCCGGAAACAGTTGCCGGGGTAAGACGAAACTGGCAAAATGGCCCCATGAGCGCGCATATCGTCGGCATCGGCGTCCGCAAGGTCACCCAGCTGGGAAATCCCGTCCTGCGCAAGGTCCTGCGCAAGCTCAAGCCCGAGGAGATCCGCACCGAGGACGTGCGCCGCCTCGTCCAGGAGATGGCGGTCACCATGGACGAGTACGACGGCGTCGGCGTCGCCGGCAACCAGGTCGGCGAGGACCTCTCGGTGTTCGTCATGGGACTGCCCAAGGGCACCAAGCGCCACCCCGACGGCATCGAGCTGACCGCGGTGTTCAACCCAGTCATCAGGCCGATCGGCGCGGCGTTCGAGGAAGACTGGGAGGGCTGCCTCTCGGTGCCCGACCTGCGCGGCATGGTCCGCCGCCACGCGAAGCTCGAGCTCAGCGGCCACGGCCTCGACGGCAAGCCGTTCAAGAGGATCTACGAGGGCTTTCCCGCCCGGGTCGTCCAGCACGAGACCGACCATCTTAACGGCTTGGTGTACTTAGATCGCATGGACGGCCTCCAGACCCTCTCCTACATGAGCGAGATGGGCCGGCGCGCATAAGCGCATGGCCCTGGCGATCGAGACGAAGGGCCTCACCAAGGACTACCGCTCGCCGCTCAAGGAGCCGGGGCTGTGGGGCGGCGTCAAGTCGCTGTTCGACCGGAAATACAGAGACACGCGGGCCGTGGACGGCGTTTCCTTCTCCATCGAAGAAGGCGAGCTCGTCGGCTTCCTCGGCGCCAACGGCGCGGGCAAGACGACCACGCTCAAGATGCTCTCCGGCCTTCTGACCCCGACCTCCGGCGAGGCCGCGGCCCTCGGCCATGTCCCCTGGAAGCGCGAGCCGTCGTTTCAGCGCGCGATCTCGCTGGTCATGGGCCAGCGCTCCCAGCTGTGGTGGGAGATACCGGCCTACGAGACCTTCAAGCTCAACCAGGCCATCTACGGCCTCTCCGACGCCGACTTCGTCCGGCACCTCGCCGAGCTCGTCGATCTGCTCGAGCTCGGCGAGCACCTGTCGGTCCCGGTCAAGAAGCTCTCGCTGGGCCAGCGCATGCGCTGCGAGCTCGCCGCGGCCCTGCTTCACCGGCCGCGCCTGCTCCTGCTCGACGAGCCCACGATCGGCCTCGACGTCGTCATGCAGAAGAACGTGCGCGAGTTCATCAAGGCCTACAATAAGCGCTCGGGCGCCACCATCATGCTGACGAGCCACAACATGACCGACGTCGTCGAGCTGTGCCGGCGCGTCATCGTCATCGAGAAGGGCCGCCTGCTCTACGACGGGGCGCTCGACCGCCTCGTCGAGCGCTTCGCCGACCACAAGATCCTGCGCGCGCGCTTCACCGTCGACGTGGAGCCCGGCGACCTCACGAATTTCGGCGCGGTGGTCTCGTATGCGCATCGGAGCGTTATTCTCGAAGTCCCGCGCGCCAAAATCGCGGCGAGCGCCGCCGCCCTGCTCGGCTCCTACCCCGTCGCCGACCTCAACGTCGAGGAGGTCGCCATCGACGACATCGTGCGCCGCCTGTTCACGCACGCCGCATGAACGCCTATTGGGTCGCCTACCAGATCGCCCTCCAGGAGACCCTCCAGCGCCGCTCGACCTTGATCATGGACCGCCTCGGCGGCTTCGCGGTCGTGATCAGCCTGTACGCCTTCTGGACCGCGCTGATCGGCGACAAGACGGAGTTCCTGGGCTACACCCGCGGCGAGATGCTGACCTACGTCCTCGCGCTCAACGTCCTGCGCTCCTTCGTCTTCACCGGCCGGGGTTGGCAGCTCGTCGGCGAGATCTCGAGCGGGAAGATCTCCTCCTACCTGATCCGGCCGCTGCGCTACTACGGCTACGCCCTGGCCCTCGACCTGGCGCAGAAGACGGTCCACGTCGCCGCCGCCTTCCTGGAGGTCGGCCTGCTCGCGCTGCTAATCCAGGGCGAGCTGTTCCTGCCGCGAGATCCCGCGACCTGGCTGCTGTTCGGCGCCGCCGTCCTGCTCTCCTCCCTGATCTTCTTCTTCCTCGAGTTCATGATCAGCTCGCTGGCGTTCTGGACCTCGGAGTCCGGCGGCCCGCTGTTCTGCTTCGAGCTCTTCCTGCAGTTCGCGGCCGGAGCCTTCTTTCCGCTCGACGTGCTGCCCCTCGCCCTGCGCCGGGCGCTCGAGGCCACGCCGTTCCCCTACATGGTCTACTTCCCCGTCCGAATCTTCCTCGAGAAGGTGCCCGCCTCCGAGGCCCTGCGCCTGCTCGGCCTGGAGGCGCTGTGGCTGGCGGCGGTGTTCACGGCCGCGATGACGGTCTGGAGGCGGGGCGTGCGCTCCTACGCGGCGGAGGGCGGATGACGGAGGTCGCCCGGAAGTACTGGCGCATCTGGCTGCGCACCGCCTCGATGGCGATGCAGGCCCAGCTCACCTATCGCCTCGGGTCCTTCGGCTTCCTGCTCGGCAAGATGATCCGCCTGCTCTTCTTCTTCGCCTTCATGGCCGCGGTGTTCAACCACGTCGAGACCGTGGCGGGCTACAACCTCGTCGAGACCGCGCTGTTCTTCATGACCTTCAACCTCGTGGACATGACCGCGCAGATCTTCTTCCGCGGGGTCTACGGCGCGCGGCGGACCGTGACCGAGGGCGACTTCGATTTTTATCTCGTGCAGCCCTGCTCTCCTTTATTCCGCATGACCTGCTCGAGCGTGGACTTCCTCGACATCATCACCATCCTCCCGGTCATCTTCATGACGGGCGTCGTCTTCGCGCGCCTGCCGCCTCTGCCCTGGGAGAACTACGCCGCCTACGCGCTGCTGATGCTCAACGGCGTGGCTTTGATATACGCGATCCACGTCCTCGTGGCCGCGCTGGCCGTGCGCACCCAGGAGCTCGAGAGCGCCATCTGGATCTACCGCGACGTGATGTTCATGGGCAAGTTCCCCGTCGACGTCTATGCCCCCGCCGTGCGCTGGGTGCTGACCCTGGGCATCCCGATCGCGGTGATGACGACCTTCCCCGCCAAGGCCCTCCTCGGCCGCCTGTCCCCGGCCTGGGTCGCCTACGCCTTCGCCCTCACCGCCGTCGCCCTCCCCCTCTCCTGGCTCTTCTGGAAGGACTCCGTCGCCCGCTACACCTCCAGCTCCAGCTGATGGAGCTGATGGTGCCAGGCCTACCGGTATTTTCAGCATTGACGCCGTAACCGGCTCCCGCTACCCTAAAACGATGAACAAGAACGGCCGCACTTATGAGCGCTGGCCCAGCGACCTCGCCGTCGAGGTCTTCAGCGGGCCCGTGGGCGGCGTGCGCATCGGCGAGGGCGTCATCCTCGACCTGAGCCTCACCGGCTGCCTGCTGCGCGTGCGCGGCCTGCTCAAGGTCGGCTCGACCTACCGCGTCAGCGTCAAATGGAAGGAAGGGACGCTCGACCTGCCCGGGCGCGTCGCCCGCGACGCCGGCCGCTCCGGCACGGACGCCGAGGCCCGCCACTACGGCATCGCCTTCAATCTCACCGGCGGCCAGGAGAAGGAGCTGCGCGCCCTCATTGACGTCGTCCGCCGAGCCGACAGGCCCGAGGACAAGGGCTTCATGCGCTCTTACTGGGGATAGCCGTTCATCCGAGCCAACGGCGGTGATCTTTGGAATATTGGGCGCGGCCATGATATATTATCCCTGTCTCTAAATATATTTCAAATCCAACCGCCTGGGGATTACGATGAGAAGATGGTGCTTGCCGGCCGCGATCGCGCTGCTCGCGGGCTGCGCCCCGAACAAGGTCGTTCAAGCCGAAAACCCCTTCGCCAAAGACCGCCAAGGCTCGCTGACCCGCAAGATGGCCCTCGCGCTCGTGCTGCCCACCTTCGAGGCCGTCAAGAACGGCAAGCCTCTCGAGGTTCCGGCGCTCGCGCGCAAGAACCGGGAGGAGCCCGAGACGCTGTACCGCGAGGTGCTCGGGGCGTTCTACCCGAACTTCAAGAGCGTGACCTTGGTCAAGAGCCTCGATGATCCTCGCGTCGCCGGCGCCGACGTCGTCGCGACCTTGGGCATGCAGCTCACGGCGCATCCGCCGAAGCTCGTCATGACCAGCTCGTTCTACAATCCCGATCACGGCCTCGCGGCCTCGGTCAGGACCGAGGCCGCGTCGCCGCCCTCGATCTTTCCCAAGCGCCCGGAAAAATCGTTTCCGGTCCTCCTCGGGCAGATCCCGGAGATGCTCGACAAGCAGATACGGGAATCGGCCGACCTGAAGCAGTACGCGAAGAGCATCGAGGACAGGCTGAGCGGCCGGGTCCAGATCGTCAGGCAAAAGGTCAAGGTCGTCGACTCGGACGTGGACCGGCCGGGCTACGCCTTCGAGGAGAAGTCCGGCAACTACGCGGTGGTCATCGGCGTCGAGAACTATCAGGGCCTTCCCCCCGCCTCCTTCGCGGGACGCGACGCGCACGCCGTGCGCGCGCACCTGCGCGCGCTGGGCTACCCCAGCCAGAACATCGTCATGCTCACCGACTCCCAGGCCACGAGCAACGCGATCCGGTCGTACGTGGAATCCTGGCTGCCGCGCAACGTGACCCCGGACTCCAAGGTGCTCTTCTACTTCTCGGGGCACGGCGCGCCCGACTCGGACACCAAGCAGGCCTACCTCGTGCCGTGGGACGCCGACTCGCAGTTCCTGGCCGACACGGGCTATCCGGTCAAGCGGCTCTACCAGAAGCTCAACGGCCTCAAGGCCAAGCAGGTGATCGTCGCCATGGACTCCTGCTTCTCGGGCGCGGGCGGCCACTCGGTGCTGGCCAAGGGCGCCCGCCCGCTGATGGCCCGCGTCGACGTCGGGAACAGCTCCGACATGGGCAAGATCGTCGTGCTCGCGGCCGCGGGCGCGGAAGAGATCACGGGCGAGGAGGAGAACCAGGGGCACGGGCTCTTCACCTACTACTTCCTCAAGGGCCTCAATGAGAGCGGCGGCAGGAACTCCGTCGGCGAGATCTACGGCTATCTGAAGCCCAAGGTCGAGGAAGCCGCGCGGCGGTCCAACCGCGGACAGACCCCGCAGCTGCTGGGCGCGACCGACCCCGGCGGCAAGGAAGGCATGCGATGAGAAAACTGCGGAAGGCCGTCGCCGTCGTCTGCGCGGTCCTCGTCTCGGGCTGCGCGGGCGCGCCTCCCCTCAAGCGCTTCGAGGGCGACCGGCAGGAGTCGCCGATCCACGAACTGTCCGTCGCGGTCGTCACACCGCGGTTCGTGAGCTTGTCCTACAACGACAAGGCGCTCAAGGAGATGATCAAGACCCAGAACGGCATGGCCGCGGCCGGGCCATCGGCGATGTCGGGGCTGCGTCTGTTCATGCAGAGCGTGTACGATCCCGAGAAGCTCTATCGCAGCATGACGGGCGTCTACTATCAGAACTTCAAGAGCGTGACCCTCATCGAGAGCGTGAACGATCCGCGCATCGCCCAGGCGGACATGATCGCCATTCCCGAGGTCTCGTTCGCGGTCTATCCCCCGAACATAGGGATGGTCGTCATGGCCTGCGAGTTCACGCTCTTCCTGGCCTGCCTGCTGCCGTGGACCACGAAGACCGTCACGATGGTCACGACCGCTTTCTACTCCCCCGACCACAGCCTGATCGCGACGATCAAGTCCGCCCCGGTCACGGTCAAGCGCCGCAAGATGCCCCTGGCCGACTCCAAGCTCGACGAGTACGTCTTCCCGAACGCGATCGTCGGCGTCGCGAACTCGCTGGACCGCGAGTTCCAGGAGTCGCCCGAGCTGAAGCAGTACGCGAACGGCCTGAGGACCAAGGCCGGCGTCCAGGCGCAGGCGGCGGCCTCGGAAAGCCGTCCGTCCAAGCTCATCTCCTCCGACGTGGACGCCGCGGGCTATCACTTCGAGGAAAACCCGCTGAACTACGCGATCGTCGTCGGCGTCGAAAGCTACGCCAACCTCCCGGCCGCGGCGTTCGCCAAGCGCGACGCCGAGGCGATGCGCGCGCATCTGCGCGCGCTGGGCTATCCCGGCCAGAACATCGCCATGCTGACCGACTCCCAGGCCACGGGCAGCAAGCTCAAGTCCTACGTCGAATCATGGCTGCCGCGCAACGTGAAGCCGGACTCGCGCGTGTTCGTCTACTTCGCGGGCCACGGCGCGCCGGACGCGGAGAGCAAGCAGGCGTACCTTCTCCTCTGGGACGGCAACGCCCAGTACATCCCGGACACGGGCTATTCCCTCAAGCGGCTCTACGAGAAGCTCAACGCGCTCGAGGCCAAGGAGGTCGTCCTCGCGATGGATTCCTCGTTCTCGGGCGCCGGCGGGCGCTCGGTGCTGGCCAAAGGCGCGCGGCCGCTCATGGGCAGGACGGACGCGGACCCGAGCGTCCTCGGCAAGCTGACGGTCCTGACCGCGACCGCCGGCGACGAGATCACCGGCGACGCGAAGAGCGAGGGGCACGGGCTGTTCACCTACCATCTGCTCAAAAGCCTCAATGAGAGCTCCGGCGCCGGCACCGTCGCCGAGGCCCACGCCCGATTCAGCCCGCTCGTCCAGGACGCGGCGCGCAAGAGCAGCCGGAGCCAGACGCCGCAGCTCCTGGGAGCGAACGCGGCGAAAGCCGCGCTGCGCTAGCTTCCTAAGCGACGTCGAGGGAGGAGACGCGGAACGTCGGGGCGCCCAGGGAGCCCTGGAAGGCGAGATCGGAGGCCACGCCGTCGACGCGCGACAGCAGGTCGAGCAGGTTTCCCGAGAGCATGGCGCCCTTGACCGGGGCGGCGAGGCGGCCCTTCTCGATGGACAGGCCCGAGACGCCGACGGAGAAGGCGCCGGAGACCGGGTCGACCATGTGCATGCCCAGGACCTCGGAGACGAGCAGGCCGGACTTGGTGTCCCCGATCAGCGCCTCGCGCGTCAGCGGACCGGGCGCGAGATAGAGATTCGACGCCCCGGGGGCGGGAAGGCCGGCGTAGGACTCGCGGTAGGCGCAGCCGTTGGACGCCAGGCCCTCCCGGGCCGCGGTGAACGCGTCGTAGAAGAACCCGCTCAGCACGCCCGCCGAGATCATGGCCTTGTCGCGCGTGGGCACCCCCTCGTCGTCGAAGCGTCCCGAGCCGAGGCCGCCGGGAAGCCGGGGATCGTCGCGCAAGGTCACGAGCGGGGAGGCGACGCGCCGGCCGAGCCTGCCGGCCAGCAAGGACCTTCCCCCTTGGACCTCGTCGGCCGAAAGCACCTCGGCCAGGAGCTCGAGGAACTCGACGGCGATCCAGGGCTCGAAGAGCACCGGACGCCGGCCGGCTTTGACGCGGCGGGCGCCGAGCAGGGAGGACGCGCGCCGCCCCGCCTCGCGGCCGGCGGCGGCGAATTCCAGATCCGAGGACCGTCTCGCCGCCCTGCAGCCCTCGCCGAGCTGGACCTCGGGGCCGTCCTCGGCCGCGACCTCGAGCGAGACGCCGGCGGAGCCGCCGCGCTCCAGCGCGAACAGCCCGCTCGTGCCGGCGACGACGACGGTGCCGCGGTTCTCGACGTACTCGGCGCTCAGGACCTTCGCCACGCGCGGCTGAGCCAGCGCCGCGGCCTCGGCCTCGCGCAGGCGCGCCTCGATGGCTTCCCAAGGCGCGGTGAAGAGGGCGTCGTCCCAGAGGGTCCCGTCCAGGGCGTCGTCGCCGGCGGGCGCCTGCGGGCCCGGCAGGGCGCGGCCGGGCCCGGGCTCGGCGTGGGGCAGCTGCTCGAGGGCGCGCGCGTAGAGCTCCTTGATCTCCGCAAGCCCGCCGCCGCCGGCGGCGGCGAAGCCGACGCGGCCGTCGCGCGCCACGCGCACGCCGGCGCCCGCGCTCTCCGAGGCCTCGACCCCGTCGCGCGCCCCCTCGCGCCGCGACAGGGAGCGCTCCTCCCCGGCGGAGAGGAACACCTCGGCCTGGGTTTCGGTGGATTGGGCCTTCATCCAGGCTACGGCCTCTCGCGCGATAATCTCCATCGTTTCGAATTCCGTCACTTGACAATTCCCAAGGGCGGGGATATCCTTAATTCATGAGCCGCGCAGAAGATGTCGTCCGAATTTTCGTTGACGGAAAGCTCGCCGGGCGAATCAATGTCCCCAAAGGCGCGGATGACTGCATCATCGCGAAGGCCGCCCTGGCCCTCCCCGCGGCCGCGAGGGCGATTCGTTCGCAAAATGTCCGCGAAGCGGTTCGTCGCGAAGACCGCTACGAGCTTTTCAGCGGAGTTCGCGAGGGCGTTCCGCTGACATCCGAGGAAGCCGCGCGCATTCCTGGCGCACAATTCGTACCGCATCCCTTCCAAGGGCTGTAGGCCGCCGGGCATCAAATCAGTTCGCTGGAACGCGAACCCACCCGGTCACGGTGCACGACCGAGTCCCGTCCGGTGCCTCCACCCACTTCCACACTTCCACGCACCGCCATTCGGTCGGCGGCTTCGGCGGTTCAGGAGCGGGTTCGGGGGGCTTTCGCGGCGTTTCCGGCGGCTTGGGAAGATTAGGCGGAGGAATGGGAACGGGCGGCGTTCCGGGAATCGCCGATTTTTTCGCGTAATCGGCCCAAGCCTTCGCGCCTTCCGGGCTGTGCGAGTAAACTTGCAGATGATTGTGCGGAACCTCCGACATCACCGCGAAACGGACGTCGGCCATGGCTCCCGGACCACCGCTCTTTGGAGAGAAACCCCCGACCCATGCCCCATCGATTTTGGCGATCCAATGCAGGTATTCGCCGACTGGAAGCTTGTCTTTGCTGTCTTTGAGATAGATTCCGGGCTTCTTGACGACGACCCGACCGATGATCGTCGGCTTCGCCGGATCGAGCTTGGGAACCGAGCCGTCGACATCGAAATACTCGATCGCGTCCGAGCCCGCCGGTTCAATCGAGTTTTGGTTCGAAAAGCGGATTTTTGCGGCCGCGGCAGACAAAGCGGCCGCCGCCGGCGGATTGCCGACTTTATGATCGTGCGGATCGGGTACGTCCGCAGCGAGAGCCCCTAACGACAAGATCATGCTCGACAAACCCAATATCAGCTTCATTTTTATCTCCCGAGGCCCGACCAGCCGGTGTAAAGGAACAGGAAGGAGACCAGGAGGAAGAACACGCCCCACTTCTTGCGCTCGAGGGCGATGTAGGCGTCGTTGAGCAGGTAGTCGCGCAGGACGGCGTTCATGCGCTCGATGAGATCGGGGCGGTAGAGGTAGCCCAGGCCGAGGATGAGGCTGACCAGGCCGACGGCGATCTTGAGGAGGGGGCTCATGTCGCGGGATTATAGCGATTCATGGCATTGTCGATGCCGTTTTCGGCGATATCCCTGACCGCGTCCGAGGCTCGGTCGAGAACCGCTTCCAATTCGAGCTCCTCGGACTTATTGAATCGTCCCAGCACGAAATTCGTGGCGTTCATCTTCTCCGGTTGCGGCCCGATGCCGATGCGCAGCCTCGAAACGTTGTCGGTCCCGAAGTGCTGGATGATCGAGAGCATGCCTTTTTGGCCGCCGGCCGAACCGTGCTTGCGGATGCGGATCTTCCCGAGCGGCAGAGCCAGCTCGTCATAGGCGATCAAGATGTCCTCGAGCGCGATGTTGTGATAGGCCGCGAACTTCTGCACGAACTCGCCGGACAGGTTCATGTAGGTCATCGGCTTGGCGATCCACAGGTCTCCCGCCTTGGCCGCGACGCCGAGGCCCTTGAAGTCCTTCCAAGAAAAATCCGCCTCGCCGACCAGGCGGTCGGCGAGGCGGAAGCCCACGTTGTGGCGCGTATCCTCGTATTCCGGCCCCGGGTTGCCGAGGCCGACGACGAGCTTGAGCGCCATGCGGGTAAAGCCTTACTTCTTGGTCTCCTTCTTGGCCTCGGCGGCGGGAGCGCCGGGCTTGGCCGCCTTCTCGATGACCTTGCCTTCCTCGTCCTTCTTGCCCTTCGTGGAGGCGGACTCGGGCTCGGCCGGGACGGCGCCCTCGACGACGGCGCCGGGCACGGGCTCGGCGACGACCTCGACCTTCGCGATGACGACGCGCACGATCGACGCGTCGGCGGCGTCGAGGACCTCGATGCCCTCGGCGAGCGCGAGGTCCTTGACCAGGATGCCCTGGTGAAGCTCGAGCTTGGAGATGTCGACGTCGATGTGCTGCGGGATGGCCGCGGGCAGGGCCTTGATGCGCAGCTCGCGCATGTCGATGGACAGCATGCCGCCGGAGGTCTTGACGCCGGGCGCCTCGCCGACGACGTTCAGCGGGACCTTCGCCTCGATCTTCTGCGTCAGCGAGATGCGCTGGAAGTCCGCGTGCACGGGCCGGTCGGTGACCGGGTGGCGCTGCAGCTCCTTGACGACGACGGTCTCCTCGCCCTTGGCGTGCTTCAGGCGCAGGATGGCGTTCGCGCCGCCCTTGCGGCGGGCGGCCATGAGATCCTTCTCGGACAGCGCGACGCTGATCGGAGCCTTCTCGCCTCCGTACACGATGGCCGGAATGCGGGATTCGGCGCGCAAAGTCGAGAGCACCTTCTTGGTGCCCTTCTCGGCGCGGACTTCTACGTTCAGCGTGATTTCCATGACTCTATTACTCTCCTGTGTCTTAAACGAACAAAGCGCTGATGGACTTGCCCTGGTGGTTCCGCGCGATCGCCTCGCCCATGAGGGGCGCGATCGACAGAACCGTCAGCTTCCCCCCGGCCAGCGCGTGGACCGGGATCGAATCGGTGAGGATCATCTCCTCTAAGGACGACTTGGCGATCAAGTCGTGGGCGGCGCCGCTCAGCACGCCGTGCACGCAGGCGGCGTAGACCTTCAGCGCGCCGTTCTCGCGGATCTTGTCGGCGACCTTGCAGAGCGTGCCGCCGGTGTCCACCATGTCGTCGAGGATGAAGCAGTTCTTGCCCTTCACGTCGCCGATGATGTTGTAGACCGAGGCCTCGTTCGGGCGCGGGCGCCGCTTGTCGATGATGCAGAGCTGCGCGTTGAGGCGCTTGGCGAACGCGCGGGCGCGCTCGACGCCGCCGACGTCGGGCGACACGACGACGAGGTTCTTGAGCGCCTTTTTCTTCACGTAGTCGATGATGATCGGCGCGGCGTAGAGGTGGTCGACGGGGATGTCGAAGAAGCCCTGGATCTGGGCGGCGTGCAGGTCCATCGTGATCACGCGCTGGGCGCCGGACTCGACGATGAGGTTGGCCACGAGCTTGGAGGTGATGGGCATGCGCGGCGCGGTCTTGCGGTCGGCGCGGGCGTAGCCGTAGTAGGGCATGACGGCCGTGATGCGCCCCGCCGACGCGCGGCGCAGCGCGTCGATCATGATGAGGAGCTCCATCAGGTTCTCGTTGGTCGGCCGGCACGTCGGCTGGATGACGTAGCAGTCGGCGCCGCGGACGTTCTCCTCGATCTGGAGGTTGATCTCGCCGTCGGCGAAGCGGCCGACGTGGGTCTTGCCCAGGGGCACGCCGAGGTACTTGGCGATGTCGTCGGCCAGGGGCCGGTTGGCGTTTCCGGAGAACACCTTGAGGCCCCGCAGGGTGCGCAGGCCCTCCATCGGAAGCGGCTTCTCGACGAACTTATGTGACGCCATGCGCGCCTCCGCCTTCTCCGGCGATTTGATCGCCATATCAGGTCTTGTTCACCTGGCGGGCGCGCGCGATGGCGAGCGCCTCGTCGGGAACGTCCTCCGTCACGGTCGAGCCGGCGGCCACCTTGGCGCCGCGGCCGACCTTCACCGGCGCGATCAGGTTCACGTTGGAGCCGATGAAGGCCTTCGCGCCGATCGTCGTCTTGTGCTTCTCCTTGCCGTCGTAGTTGCAGGTGATGGTGCCCGCGCCGATGTTGACGTCCTCGGCGATGTCGGCGTCGCCGATGTAGGAGAGGTGGTTGACCTTCGAGCCGAAGCCGATCTTCGAGGCCTTGACCTCGGTGAAGTTGCCCACGCGCGCGCGGGGGCCGATCGTGGAGTCCGGGCGGATGTGGGCGAAGGGCCCGACCGAGGTCTTCTCGAGCAGGCGCGACTGGATCACGTAGGAGAAGCGGACCTCGCACTCGTTGCCGATCTGGGTGTCCTCGATGTGGGTGAAGGGCCCGATGCGGCACATGCGGCCGATCTTGGTGTGGCCGCGCAGGATGGTGCCGGGGTAGATGACCGTGTCCTGGCCGATCTCGACGTCGGCGTCGACGTGGGTGGACTGGGGGTCGCGGATGGTGACGCCGGAGATCATCAGGCGCTCGAGCATGCGCTTGTTCAGCACGCGCTCGGCGGCGGAGAGCTGGGCGCGGTTGTTGATGCCCTGGATCTCCTCGGAATTGGAAGAGGTGTACGCGTGAATGCGCCCTCCCTTGCCGCGGATGGCCTCCATCACGTCGGTCAGGAAGTGCTCCTTCTTGGGTCCCTTCGCGCCGATCTCCTTGAGGCCCTGCACCAGGGCCTCGACCTCGAAGCAGTACGCGCCGGAGTTGACCTCGGTGAGCGCCAGCTCCTTGGGAGAGGCGACCGACTCCTCGACGATGCGCTGCACCTCGCCCAACGCGCCGCGCACGATGCGGCCGTAGCCCTTGGGCTGGGCCAGGCGCGCGGTGAGCAAGGTGGCCTGCCCCTTGAGCTGCTCGTGGGTCAGGAAGAGGTTGTAGATGGACTCGTAGGTCAGCAGGGGGGTGTCCCCGCACATGACCATCGCCGTCTTGAACTTCTTGAGGAACGGCAGCGCCTCGAGGACGGCGTTGCCCGAGCCGAGGGGCTTCTTCTGCAGGATCGGCTGCAGCGGGCGGCCGATGCCGACCGACTTGAGCATGTCCGCGGCGGCCGCCTTGACCTGGCCCGCCTCGTGGCCGACGACGATTCCGATGGCGCCGGGCTTCAGCGCGTTGGCGATGCGCAGCACGTAGAAGAGCATCGGGCGCCCGCCGACGTGGTGGAGCACCTTGGGGATGGAGGATTCCATCCGCGTGCCCTGCCCCGCGGCGAGGATCAGCACGCACAGCTGGCCTTGTCCCTTTTTCGTCGCGCTCATTTCATGTTCCTCAAATCGATGATTCCCGGGCGTGGACTCGAACCACGAATAAAGGCTTCAAAGGCCTCTGTGTTACCATTACACCACCCGGGAGTCTACCTTGTTCCCTGCAGCGGCCTGGAGAACCTCCCGCTCGTAGCAGGCGAACACTTTGCTCTCCAGAAGAGCTCTAAATTCGACGGTGATCGGGTGCGCCACGTCCTTGAAGCCGCCGTCGGGCATCTTCCGGGACGGCATGCATAGGATGAGGCCCTTGTCGCTCGCGATCACCTTCATGTTGCGGACCACGAAGACGCGGTCGAACGTGACGGTGGCGAACGCCTTGAGCTTGTCCTCGTTGCGCAGGTGGACGCGGATTTCCGTGATCTCCAAGATTCAGCCGTGACAGCTCGTCAAATAGACCTTCCAGGGGTAAGCCTGGAGCCGCCGGACCACCCGCACGCCTTCGGCGTGCGAACCGACAAACCCGAAGACCGAAGAACCCGAACCCGACATGCGAACCCCCTTCACACCCGCCGACTCCAGGATGCGTCGGGCCTGCGCGACTTGCTTCATAACCGGCAAATCCGCCTCTTCGAGGCGATTGAACAGCAACCCCCCCCATTCCTCGACGGGACGGCCGCTTTTCAGACGACGGATGAGTTTACCAAGTTGAGCCAGACGCGTCAATATCTCGCTTCGGCGGCGGGGCGGGACGGCGGTGAACACGGGGCCGGTCGGCGAGGGAAACCCCGGCCAGACCAGGACCATAAAAGGAAGGGATTTGGCGATTTTCACGGGTTTGAGCCGGTCGCCGATGCCCGTGGCGCGGCAGAAGTTGGCGTCCTTGAGGAAAAACGGCACGTCGGCGCCCAGCTTGACCCCGATGTCGTGCAGTTTCTTCCTCTTCGCCGCGGTCACTTTGATCTGCAAAAGCCTGGCCAAACCGAGAAGCGTCCCCGCCGCGTCCGAGGAGCCCCCGCCGAGGCCGGCGCCCATCGGTATGCGCTTGGTCAGAACGATCTTGACGCCCACCCCGACCCGGAACTCCCGGTAAAAGGCGCGGGCGGCGCGCAGGACCAGGTTGTCGGGGCCGGCGGAGAGGTGCATGGTGCCGAGCTCGTCGACGATCTCGAGGGTAGGCTTATTGCCGCTGACGACCTCCATGTCGAGGACGTCGTAAATATTGATCTTGGCGAACAAGGTCGCCAAGGTGTGATAGCCGTCCTTGCGCCTGCCCGTGACCTCGAGGAACAGGTTCACCTTCGCCGGGCACTGCTGCTTCATGGGTTGAATTCCGCTTTCGGTTCGGGGCAGGAGATGCCGAGCTGCCAGAAGCGGCCCTTGGTCTCGAGCAGGCGGGGCACCTGGCGCGCGCGCGCGCGCAGGAAGTCCGCCAGCGAGACCGTGACGCCGTTGTCGGCGGGCGCGATCGACCTCGCCAAGCCTTCTCCGAGGTCGATCCTCCACTCGGGGCGCAGCAAAGTCAGGCGGCGGCCCCAGCCCTTGTCCATGCGCGCGGGCCCCGGGGCGAAGGCCTCGCCGGACAGCGCGGCGGCGATCCCCGCGAAGGCGCCCTGGGCGGCCTCCTCCACGCGGGCCTGGTCGACGCCCGACACGGGAAACGGGTCCATCGAGAAGCCGCGCTCGTCGAGACGCGCGCGCCACGCCGTCGAGAACATGGGGCCGAGCAGCTCGAAGGAGACCTCGCGCGGCGCGCGGAAGGTGAACAGCGCCCGGCGCGAGACGTCATGGCCGGCGATGCGGCCCTTGAGCTCGCACAGCCCGCTCAGCTTCGCGACGCCGCCCTGCACGGCCTCCAGGTGGCGGCGCCACAGCTCCCCGAGCGCCTCGCTCGACAGCCCTTTCTGCAGGGACTCCGCCTTCTCCCGGGCCGTCTTGGAGCCGAGGGTCTGCGCGAGCCGCCACGCGAGCCAGGCCGCCTCGACGCTGCCGACGGCGGCGTACGCGTGGGCCAGATGATCCCAGAGGGCCTCGTCGTCGGCGATCGCGCGCGCCGACGCCTCGAGCTCGGCGACGGCCGGCTCGAACTTCCCCTGCTTGTACAGCACCCAGCCGAGCGAGTCGCGGTAGGCGGCGTTGCCCGGCTCGAGGGCGAGCGCGCCGCGGATGAGGGCCTCGGCCTCGGACAGCTTGAGGCCCCGGTCGGCGAGCGCGTAGCCGAGGTAGTTCATCGCCGGCGCGTCGTCGGGCTTGCTCGCCAGCAGGGAGCGGAACTCCGTCTCGGCCTCGGCGATCTTGCCCATCTTCTCGAGGACCGTCGCCAGCTGCCAGCGGGCGTCGCGGTCCTCGGGCTTGAGCGCCAGCACCTCGCGCAGAAGCGCTACGGCCTGGGCGCGCTCGCCCAGGTCGTCGTGGCCCAGGGCCAGGTAGTAGGCGATGCGGTCGTCCTTGGGCCAGCGCGCGCGCGCCTCCCGGAGTATGCGCATCGCCTCCTTGACGCCCCCCGACTGCAGCTCATAGTAGCCCAGGCGCAGGTGCAAGGTCGGATCGTCCTTGAGCTCCGAGCTGTCCCTGAGGTAGCCGGCGGCCGCGCGGAAGTCTCCGGCGCGCTCCGCGTCCCCGGCGAGCCAGGCCGCGGCCACGGGGTCGTCCGGGCGCTTTTCCTTAAGCCGGAGGAACTCGGCGCGCGCCGCCGCCTCGTCGCCGCGCGCGGCCTCGAGCTCGGCGACGTGGGCCCACAGCTCGTAGTCGTCGGGAATCGAGCTCAGCACCTTGCGGTACTCGTTGATGGCCGCCTCGGTGTCCCGCGTGATCTCGTAGACCTGCCCCAAGGTCAGGCGCACCGGGTCGGACTCGGCCTCGTCGAGGGAGATCGAGCGCTTCAGCCGTTCGATCGCCGAATGATACCGCGACTCCTGGGCGTCGAGCTTGGCCAGCTCGTGCAGCACGCGCGCCGCGTGGTCGGGGTTGGCGGCGAGGAAGCGCTCGAGCAGCGCGCGCGCGCGCTTGGGGTCCTTCGGCGCGATGAGCTCGGTCAGCGCCATGATCGCGTCGATGGACGCGCCGTCGAGCTTCAGCGCCGCCTCGAACGCGGCGATCGCCTCCTCCTCCTGGCCCCGCGACCAGAACACGCGGGCGAGGATCATCATCGATTTGCCGTCGGTGGGCGCCAGCTCGAGGCGCCGCCGCGCCCAGCGCTCCGCCCGGGCCCAATCCTCGACCTCGAGCGCGAGGTCGGCGGCCTCCCCGGCCAAAAACGCCGACTCGGGATCGAGCGCCAGCGCCTTCTCGTACGCCGCGAGCGCCTCGGCGAACGCCCCGCGCCGC
This sequence comes from Elusimicrobiota bacterium, assembly GCA_036676805.1. Lineage (GTDB taxonomy): Bacteria > Elusimicrobiota > Elusimicrobia > UBA1565 > UBA9628 > GWA2-66-18. Next base: position 5,218 of record JAKFCD010000069.1, on the reverse strand, counting down.
TCGAGCAAGGTCCCGCGCAGGTACTCCCGCTGCGCGCCCGGCGTCGAGCCCGCGCCCCCCGACGGAGAGGCCGCGGCCGGCACGGCGAGGAGGAGCGCTAGGAGCAGGTTCAAGGGATGTCGAGGTCCAGCAGGACGGCGTCGGAGCCATCATAGTAAAACTTCGGCCGCCGCCCGACAACGACGGCCCCGGCCTTCAGGTAGAAATCCTGGCCGCGCGCGTTCGCCGCGGACGCCTCGAAGGTGATCCGCCGGCAGCCCCGAGCCTTCGCGGCGTCCTTGAGGGCCGCGAGCAGGGCCCGGCCGCAGCCCCCGCCGTCGAAGGCCGCCGCGAGGTCGAGCAGGAGGCAGTCGTCCCCCGCCACGCGCGCCAGCGCGTAGCCCCGTTCCGGCACGACGAGGAAGATCGAGTCCGCCCGCTTGATCTCCGCCGACAGCGACGCCTCGCTCCAGCCCGCGGCGAAGGGCCGCGCGCCGATGCCGGCGACCATGCCCAGATCCTCCGCCGTCGCGCGCCTAACCTCGAGGCCGCTCATAGCTCGCCGGCTTGAGGTAAAACGGCTTGAACGGCGGGACCGTCCCCGAGGCGAGCGCCGCCCCGGCGACGGGCAGCAGGTCGGCCGCCGTGGTCTCCCCGAAGGAAACCTCGAGGCCGCGCTTCTCGGCCGCCGCGCGGAAGGCGGGCCAATCGCCCGGCGGCGTCCACGCCGCCCGGCCCTGCGCCTTTCCTTTCCGGTATGCCTGGGAATACACCTCGTCCTTCCACCCGGGAAGGGCTCCCAAAACACGGTCGGCTTTAGATTTTCCCGCCGCGGCCGCGAGGCGGCTGATCGCGAGCGCGGGAATCTTCAATTGATACCCCGCCGCGGCGGCGAAGGACATGCCGACCCGTATGCCCGTGAAGCGCCCCGGCCCCGAGGCCGCGGCGACCGCGTCCAGGTCCCTCCAGGCGAGCCCGGCCTTCCTCAATAGGCGCTCCACGAGGGGCAGCAGGGCCTCGTCGTGCTTCTTGGCCGCCCGCCGCAGCTCGTGGGGGCCGAGGGCGACGGAGAGCACGTCGCCCGTGGCGTCCACCGCGAGGATATTTTTAGGCACGCGCAGATTCTAGGACTTTACGAGCCTCCGGTCCCGTCGCCTTGAGCGCGGCGCGCCTTCCCGGCGGCGCGTGCTCCAGCGTGATCTCGAGGCGGTCCTTGGGCCAGCGCCCGCCCGCCGCCGGCCACTCCACGACGACCGCCGCGCGCGGGTCCGCCAGCAGCTCCTCGACGCCCACCTCCAGGTGCTCGCCGCGCGCCAGGCGGTAGAGATCCAAATGATGCACCGTCAGCCGCTTGCCGCGATAGACGTGCGCAAGCGCGAAGGTCGGGCTCGAGACCCGTCCCTTGAACCCCGCGCCGCGGGCCAGCCCGCGCGCGAGCGTCGTCTTGCCCGCGCCCAGCTCCCCGCGCAGCAGCACCACCGCCCCGGGCTTGAGCCGTCTGCCCAGGCGCGCGCCGAGCTTGATGGTCTCCTCCTCGGAGGCGAGCGTCACCCGCACAAGGCTTTGAACGCGTGCGGCAGGTAGCCGTCCAGGTCGTCGGAGGTCATGGCCCACGGGGTGAGCTCCTTCTCCGCCGCGTCCCCGGCGGCGCCGTGCAGCCAGGCGCCGAGCGCGGCCGCCTTGAAGGGCAGGTCCCCCGCCGTCCGCTCGGAGGCAAGCATCTGCGCCCAGAGCCCGGCGATGAGCCCGGTCAGCACGTCCCCCGTGCCGCCCTTGGCCAGCCCCGGCCCGCCGGTGGGATTGGCGGCGACGCGTCCTCCCGAGCAGATCAAGGTCTTGCGCCCCTTGAGCAAAACCACGCCGCCGAGCTTGCGCGCGAGCTTCTCCGCGCATTTCTCGCGCTGCGCGGTCACCTCGCTCCTCTTCATCCCGAGCAGGCGCGCGGCCTCCGCCGGGTGCGGCGTGTACACGCACGGCTGCTTGCGCGCCCTCAGCATCTGCTCGACGCCGTCGCTGTCCTGCTGGGCCAAGGTGTTGAGCGCGTCGGCGTCCACGACGGCCGCGGCCGACACGCCCGACAGCGCCAGCAGCACGAAGCGCGCCGCGTCGGCGTGCGTCGTCATCCCCGGGCCGATCGCCATCGTCGTCGCGCGCCGCTCCTTGGCGTACTCCTTCAAGCGGTCCACGCCCTCGGGCCTAAACGTCCCCGCCGGGTTCTCCGGCAGCGCCAAGGTCAGCGCCGAGGGCGCGGCCCCGGCGACCGTCCCCGCGATCCCCGCCGGGACCGCCGCGGTCACGAGCCCCGCCCCCGAGCGCAGCGCGCCGCGCGCCGCCAAAATCGCCGCCCCCGCCATCCCGCGCGAGCCGGCGACGACGAGCACGTGGCCGAAAGTTCCCTTATGATCGCCGGGCTCGCGCGCGACCAGGCCCTCGCGAAGCTCCGCCTTCCCGAGCGGCTTGGCGCTCACGCGGCCTTCGGCTCTTGCGAGAGGAGCTTCTTCCAGCTCTCGGGGATGTGCGCGCGCGGATGCGGCACCAGGCTGCCGAGCAAGGTCCACCGCGGCCTCTCCGGCCGGCTCTTCAGGGGCATCCCCGCCTCGTCGGGCAGGCGGTCGGCCTTCTTCAGGTTGCACGGCCGGCAGGAGGTCACGATGTTGGTCCACTCGTTGGACCCGTCGCGCGAGCGCGGCACCACGTGGTCCAGGTCGAGCTCGTCGCTGGGCTTGCGCTTGCCGCAGTAAGCGCACTTGTACCGGTCGCGCGCGAAGACGTTGTGGCGCGTGAACGCCACCTCCCGGTGCGGTATGCGGTCGTAGCGCACGAGCCTTATCACCTCGGGCACCGCGAAGCGCAGCGTCGGCGAGGCCACGAACCCTCCCGGCAGCTCCACCCAGTTCGACGACGCCGCCACCCAGGCCTCGAAGTCGTAAGGGATCAGGTCCTCGTCGAGCGCCTCGGCCAGCCCCATATAAACAAGCGTGACCGCGCGCCGCCAATCGGCGACCGCGACCGCCCTGAAGCTCCGGTTCAGCACGAGGGTCCTGCTCATGTCCTAATAGACTAACAGGCAAACAAGGGGAAATCAACGCTTGTGAGGGAACTTTTCGCCCCCCTCAATCGTATGGTAAGTATGAACCATACGACCGCCATACTCGTCCGCCCCGGCGAACCGGGGCGACTCATCGTCGTCCTCCCCTATTCGGCCGGGAGGGTGGCTAAGATCAAGACCATCCCCGGCCGCCATTGGCATGGCCCGGAGAAATATTGGTCCGTCCCGCGGAAGACCGGCGCGGTCGAACACCTGCTCGCGCTTTTCGCCGACGACCGGCTCGAATTGGACGCCTCGCTGCGCGAGGGAGCCCCTCAACCCCCGCGGCCAAGCGCGGGTCCGCTCATGGACAGGGTTCACGCGGCGATTCGCGCCCGCCACTTCAGCCCGCGCACCGAGGAAACCTACGCGGGCTGGATCCGCCGCTTCATCGCGTCGGCCGGCCCTCAGCCGGAAACACTCGGCGAGGCGGAGATCGGCCGGTTCCTCTCCGGACTGGCGACCGACGCGCGCGTCGGCGCCGCGAGCCAAAACCAGGCCCTGGCCGCCATCCTCTTCCTCTACCAGCATGTCCTCGGCAAGGAAATCATGCGCGTCGAGGGCGTGGTCCGCGCCAAGCGGGGCATCCGGGTCCCGGTCGTGCTCAGCCGCCAGGAAGTGCTGGCGGTGCTCAATCACATGTCGGGCACGCCGCGGCTCATGGCGATGTTCCTCTACGGCGCGGGCCTGCGCGTCCTCGAGTGCTGCCAGCTGCGGGTCAAGGACATCGACTTCGCGCTGAATCAGCTCGTCGTCCGCGCCGGCAAGGGAAACAAGGACCGCTTCACGACCCTTCCGGCCTTGATCGTTCAGCCGATCCAGCGCCATCTCGAGGCGGTGCGCCTTCAGCACCAGGAGGATCTCAAAAAAGACCTGGGGCGCGTCGAGCTGCCCGACGCGCTCTCGCGCAAGTACCCCGACGCCTCCCGGGAATGGGGCTGGCAATGGGTCTTTCCCGCCACGAGCCATTACGTCGACCGCCTCACCGGCGAAAGGAGACGCCACCATCTCCACGAATCCGTCCTCCAGCGCGCCTTCAAAGAAGCCCGCGTCAAGGCCGGCCTCGCCAAGCCCGCGAGCTGCCACACCTTGCGCCACTCCTTCGCCACCCATCTCCTCGAGGACGGCTATGACATCCGAACCATCCAGGAGCTTCTGGGGCACAGCGACGTCAGCACGACCATGATCTACACCCACGTCCTCAACCGAGGCGGCCGCGGCGTCCGAAGCCCCGCCGATCGCCTGGGCCTTGACGGAGCGGAGGGATGATGTATACTCATTGTAGATACATACGGGAGCCCGACGACATGAACGCGACCGTCCAAAAATGGGGCAATAGCCTGGCGCTGCGCATCCCGAACTCCGTCGCCAAGGACATCAACCTCCGCCAAGGATCCGCAGTCGAGGTCGCGGTCGAGGGCGGCAAGATGGTCGTCAAGCCCGCGAAGAAGCGGAAGGCATCCCTTGCCGAACTGCTGAAGGGCGTCACGAAGGACAACCGTCATTCCGCGCAGGATTGGGGCGCCCCGGTCGGCAAGGAAGTCTGGTAATGGCCCACTGTCCGAAGCGGGGCGACGTCGTATGGCTCTCCTTCACCCCCCATACGGGGCATGAGCAGGCGGGTCTGCGTCCGGCGCTGACCCTCTCTCCTGAAGACTACAACCGAAAGACCGGCCTGGCGCTCTTCTGCCCGATCACGACAAAGACGAAAGGGTATCCGTTCGAGGTTCCGCTTCCCGATGGTCTGAAGGTGTCGGGGGTGGTGCTTTCTGATCAGGTCAAAAGCCTCGATTGGCGGGCTCGGAACGCGCGGTATTCAGGGAAAGTGCCTCCTGGGATGGTGGACGAGGTGGCTGCGAAGATCGACGTTCTATTGAACTCATAGCCCCCCGCCACGTTAGACTGACATAGCCCTGCAAGCTTTCGCGCCCCGCCTCTAATTTCAGCCCTAGCGAAGCATTGATTTTCCCTCTATAATCCGGCTAGTGACAATTTTTACCAGCCACGTTAGCTAGACCGAGTGAATTAGCGTTAGGCCAATCATGCATGAAAGGAGGACGGTTAATTGAAAAACAAGCGTTGGCTGATTTTTGCAGCCCTCGCGGTTTGTTTACCGAGCCCCTGTTTTTTCGGAGGAGGCGTTAGTTTTTT
>JAKFCD010000068.1:0-28953 GCA_036676805.1 Elusimicrobiota bacterium | reverse complement strand
ACGGATCACTTCGCACGGCTTTACGCCCGGGAGACGACCCTCAACACCTGGTAGCGCAACGCCGATATCTTCAAGGGAGGAAAGGCTAACGGCTCGGTAACGTTCTCAACTGATTTGACAGGGTGGGGGCAGACCCCTGGTCGGCTAGTGCTTGAAGTGGCGTACGCCCGTGGAGACGAGCGTCAGGCCGCGGGCGTCGGCGGCCTCGGAGGCGTCGCGGTCCTGGGCGGCGCCGCCGGGGTGGATGACGGCGGTAGCGCCGCCGTCGGCGGCGGCCAGGACGTGCTCGGCGGTCAGCGCCCCGTCGGAGGCGAGCACGACGGGTTCGCCGGCGGCCAGTATCGGGTGGCGCTCCTGGGACTTCACCACGGCCAGGCGCACGGCGTCGAGGCGCGAGGTCTGCCCCGAGCCGACGCCGATGACGGCGGTGCCGCGCGCGATGACGGCGGCGTGGGTGCGCGCGTGCATCGCGGTGTGCCAGGCCACGACGAGAGCGCGCATCTCGCGCTCGCTGGGCTGGCGGCGGGAGATGGTCTTGAGCTCGCCGACGAACGGCCGCTGGTCGCGCTCCTGGACGAGCATGCCGCCGGCGACGGCGCGCAGGTCGAGCTCGTGGGCGGAGATCAGCTTCGAGGGCAAGGTGACGAGGCGGATGTCCTTCTTGGTCTTGAGCAGCTGGAGCGCCTTGGGGGAGAACTCGGGCGCGGCGATGCAGGAGACGAACTCCTCCGCGAAGAACTCGGCGGCGGCGGCGCTCACCTCGGCGTTGACCGCGGCGGTGCCGCGGAAGCAGCCGCGCGGATCGCCGGCATAGGCGCGGCGCGCGGCCTTCGCGAGGTCCTCGCCGCAGGCGAAGCCGGCGGGCACGCCGTGCTTGACGATCGCGCAGGCGGGCTCGTGGAACGCGCTGACGAGCTCCCACGCGGTCTCGAGGTCGAGGTAATGGCCGTAGACCAGGGGGCGGCCGAGATGGAGCTTGGCGGCGTTGAGCCCCCAGGGGCGCGCGCCGGATAAGGTGTAGAACGCGCCCGCCTGGTGCGGATTCTCGCCGTAGCGCAGGTCGGCGGACTTCTTGAGGGCGATGACGACCTCGTCGGGGAACTCCTCCCACTGGCCGCCGAGGTACTGCGCGACCGTCGAGTCGTAGTAGGCGCAGTAATGGAAGGCCTTAGCGGCCAAGGTTTGGCGGCGGTCGGGGAGCATGCGGTCGTACGACTTGAGGGTGTCGACGGCCTGCTGGTAGTCGTCGGGGTCGCACAGCGGGATCACGAGCTTGAAGTTTCTCGCGGCCGCGCGGAGCAAGGCGGGTCCGACGGGGTCGACGTAGGCGAGGACCTCGTTCTGGCTCAGCGCCGGGTCCGACGTCGCGGCCGAGAGCGGGTACAGGTTGACGGCGACGAGGTCGACGCCCGGCTTCTCGTCGGTGATCGCCGCGATCAGCTTCGGGTGCAGCAGGCCCAGCGCGTCGGCGGGCAGGCGCTCGCCCACGAACTCGGAGACGGTCTTGTGCGCGGCGCCGGCGTGGCGCAGGGCCGTCGACGTGGGCCCGGTCGCGACGAGCTCGAAGCCGAGGCCGAGCAGGGCGTGGGCGAGCTCGACGACGCCGGTGCGGTCGGCGACGTGCAGCAAAGCGGTCCGGGCTGGGCGTTCCTTCCTGGCGCTCATGGCAGCATCCCCTCGAATTCATCTTCCGTCATCGTCTTGACGCCGAGCTCCTTGGCCTTCTTGAGCTTCGAGCCGGCGTCCTCCCCGTAGACGACATAGGTCGTCTTGGCCGAGACAGACCCGCTGGCCTTGCCGCCTAGGGACTTTACCTTCTCTTCGGCCTCTTCGCGCGTGAATTTCGAGAGCGCTCCCGTAAACACGAACGTCATGCCCGCGAACGGCGCGCCGGCGGCGGCGCGCCGCTCCGGCTTCGCCATCGTCAGGCCGGCCTTGCGCAGGCGGGCGATCAGGTCCCGGCCGGCCGCCGACGCGAAGAAGGCGTGCAGGGACTTCGCGACGACGGGGCCGATGTCGGGCACCGACATGAAGTCCGCCTCCGAGGCGCGCAGCAGGGCGTCGAGATCCATGCGCTCGGCGATCGTCTCGGCGGTCTTCTCCCCGACGTGGCGAATTCCCAGGCCGAAGAGCACCCGGTCCAGGGTCTTGTCCTTGCTCGCCTCGATCCGGCCCAGGAGGTTGTCCGCCTTCTTGTCCTTGAAGAGCTCCAGGCCCAACAGGTCGCTTTTCTTGAGCGAGTAGAGGTCGGCGGCGTCCTCGACGAGGGCCTTGGCGACGAGCTGATCGACCGCCGCGTCCCCGAGGCCGACGATGTCCATCGCGGGACGCGAGGCGAAGTGCTCCAAGGTGCGGCGGACCTGGGCGGGGCAGGAGGGATTGTCGCAGAACACCGCGACGAGATCCTCCTCCTTGACGACGGGCCCCGCGCAGACCGGGCATTTCCTCGGGGGGGCGATATCCTTCCCGCCGCGCGCGCGCTCGACGACCTTGACCGCCTTCGGGATGACCTCGCCGGCGCGCTCGATAAGCACGCGGTCGCCCACGCGCAGGCCGAGCCGCGCGATCTCCTCGAAATTGTGCAAGGTCACGTTGCTGATCGTGACGCCGCCGCAGAACACGGGCTCGAGCTTGGCGACCGGCGTGATCGTTCCCGTGCGCCCGACCGAGAACTCGACGTCGCGCACGATCGAGGTCGCCTGCTGGGCGGGGTACTTGAACGCCACCGCCCATCTCGGGGACTTGGCGGTGAAGCCCAGGCGGCGCTGCTGCGCGAAGGAGTCGACCTTGACGACCAGGCCGTCCACCGCGTAGGGCAGCTTGGCGACTCGAGTCTCGCGAAAAGTATTGTAGTGGGTAACGACTTCGTCGATCGAATTTGCGGTCGCGAAGGGTTCAACGCTGAAACCCAGGCGCCGGCATTCTGCGAGGAAGGCGGAATGGCTGGAAAGGCCGTGATCCGGGCGCCAGTCGCCGTAGGAGTGGGCGAAAAACTTCAGATGCCGGCGCCTGGTCACCTGCGCGTCCTTCTGGCGCAGGGATCCGGCGGCGCAATTGCGGGGATTGACGAACGGGGGCCGTCCCGCCGCCGTTTCCTCATCGTTGATCTTTTTGAAGTCCTCAAAGAAAAGGACGACCTCCCCGCGGATCTCCAGCAGTTCGGGCGGGGCGGGAGTCTTCAGGACTTCAGGGACTTGTCCGACAAACCGCACGTTTTCCGTCACATCCTCGCCGGTCTCGCCGTCGCCGCGCGTCGCGGCCCGGACGAAGAGGCCCTTCTCGTAGGTCAGGGCGCAGGACAGCCCGTCGAGCTTCTGCTCGAGGATATAACGGGGACTTTCTCCCGTAGGGAGATTCTTGAGGACGCGGTCGTTCCAGGCGCGGATCTCGTCCTCGTTGTAGGTGTTGTCGAGGGACAGCATCGGCCGAGCGTGGCGGACCGGGGCGAACGTCGAGGCGACCGCGCCGCCGACCTTCCGGGTCGGGGAGTCGGGGGAGCGCAGCTCGGGATGGGCCTCCTCGAGCGCCCTCAGCCGCGCCAGCAGCGAGTCGTACTCGGCGTCGGCGATCGTCGGCGCCTGCAGCTCGTAGTAGCGCCGGTCATGCTCGAGGATCTCGGCGCGCAGCGCCGCGGCCTCAGCTTTCGGGGTCTTTCTTGCGGACATTCTTCTTCTTGGGCTTCGCGTCGCGCAGCTTGCGCAGCGAGTCGAGGATGCCGTTGATGAAGCGAGTGGCCTCCTCGGTGGAGTACTTGCGCACGATCTCGATGGCCTCGTCGATGATGACGCCGACGGGCGTGTCCGGGCGCGCGTCGAGCTCGTAGGCCGCCAGTCGCAGGACGTTGCGGTCGACGGCGGCCATGCGGACCATGGACCAGTTCGCGGCCAGGCCCTGGATGGTCAGGTCGAGCTCGTCGACGCGCGCGATGGCGCCGAGCGCCAGTTCGCGGGCGAAGGCGAGGGTCTCCTCGTCGGCGTCGTCGCCCTCGCGCCGGGTGACGATCCCGAACGCCTCGAGCGCGGGGGTGTGCGCCACGTCGGCGACATACAGCGCCTGGAGGGCGATTTCGCGGGCAAGGCGCCTACGACCCACGGAGCTCCTCCCGGAGCGCGATCATCTCGAGAGCGGCGAGCGCCGCCTCGTGGCCGCGGTCCATCCCGCCCTTCGTGCGCGCCATCGCCTGGCGCTCGTTGTTGGGCGTGATGACGCCGAGGATCACCGGGACGCGGGTGTCGAGCGAGATGCGGTGCAGGCTCTGCACCAGCGACCGCGCGAGATGGTCGTTCTGGGGCGTGCGGCCCTTCATCACGCAGCCGAGCGCTACGACGGCGGAGTAGAGGTTGGTGCGGGCCAGTTCCTGGGCGGCCCAGGGGATCTCCCAGCCGCCGGGCACCTCGACGACCTTGAGCTGGGCGTCGGTCCAGCCCTCCGACCGGAAGGTCTTGAGGCAGCTGGCGAGCAGCCGCGAGGTGACCTCCTCGTTGAACCGCGATTTGACGACGGCGACTCGCTTCATCTGATCTCCTCGGGGACCGTCAGCAGGTGGCCCATCTTCTCGCGCTTCACGCTCAGGTACTTGGCGGTGTGCTTCGTGGACGGCATCTGCAGGTGCACGCGCTCCACGACCGTCAGCCCGTAGCCCTCGATGCCGACGATCTTGCGCGGGTTATTGGTGAGGATCCGTATCGAGGTCAGGCCTTGATCCGCGAGGATCTGCGCGCCGATGCCGTACTCGCGCAGGTCGGGCTTGAGGCCGAGGGCGAGGTTGGCCTGCACGGTGTCGAGACCCTTGTCCTGCAGGGCGTAGGCCTTGATCTTGTTGATGAGGCCGATGCCGCGGCCCTCCTGATTGAGATAGACGAGCACGCCGGATTTCGCATGCGAAATCTGCTTGATGGCCGCCTCGAGCTGGAGGCCGCAGTCGCACTTGGCCGAGAACAGCGCGTCGCCCGTCACGCAGGAGGAGTGCACGCGCACGAGCACCTTCTTGGCGCCGCGCACCTCGCCCTTGACCATCGCGAGGTGGACCTTGCCGGTGAGAGACTCCTCGTAGACGCGGATCGTGAAGTCGCCGTACTTCGTCGGCAGCTTCGCGCTCGCGCGCCGCTCGACGAGGCGCTCCTTGCGGCGGCGGTGGTCGATGAGGTCGGCGATCGTGATGATCTTGAGCCTGTGCCGCCGCGCGAACTTCATCAGCTGCGGCGTGCGCGACATGGAGCCGTCGGGGTTGAGGATCTCGCAGATGACGCCCGCGGGCTTGAGACCCGCGAGGCGGGCGAGGTCGACGGCGGCCTCCGTATGGCCCGCGCGCACGAGGACGCCTCCCTGCTTGGCCCGCAGGGGGAATACGTGGCCGGGGCGCCCGAGGTCCTCGGGGCGCGTCTTCGGGTCGATGAGGGCCTTGATGGTGACGGCGCGGTCGCGCGCGGAGATGCCGGTGCTCGTGCCGCGCTTGGCGTCGACGGAGATGGTGAAGGCGGTGTCCTTGCCGGGCGCGGAGGAGAGCGAGGCCGAGGGGTCGATCATCGGCTGGAGCTTGAGCGCGTCGAGCCGCGCGGCGGGCAGGGGCACGCAGATCAGGCCGCGCGCGTGCACCGCCATGAAGTTGACGGCGGCGACGCCGCATTTCTCCGCGGCGATGACGATGTCGCCCTCGTTCTCGCGGTTGGGGTCGTCGACGACGACGACCATCCGCCCCTTGCGGATGTCGGTGATCGCGTCCTCGATCCGGTCGAAGCCTTTCGCCGTCTTCATTTCCCGCTCCTGAGCGACCGCGCCGCCGCCAGCGCGTAGCGCGCGAGCGGGTCGGCCTCCAAATTCACTTTGTCCTGAGCCTTTCGGCGGCCGAGGCTGGTGTTCTGTAAAGTGTGCGGCACGAGCATGACCTCGAAAAAATCCCGGCCGACCGCGGTGACCGTGAGGCTGATCCCGTCGATGGCGATCGAGCCCTTAATCGCGACGAGCCCGCGCAGGAGCGAAGGCAATTCAACCCGCAGGCGCCAGAAGCCCTCGCCCCAGGGCTCGAGCGAAATTATCTCCGCGGCCGCGTCGACGTGCCCCGTCACGAAATGGCCGCCGAGTTCGTCCCCATGCCGCAGCGCCGGTTCGACGTTGACGGCCTGGCCCGTCTTGAGAGACCCCAGATTCGTCCGTTTCCAGGTGTCCGGCCCGACGTCGAAGCTGTGCTTGCCGTTGTTCGTCTTCACCACGGTCAGGCACACGCCGTTGACCGCGATGGAGGCCCCGAGCCTGGGCTTGGGAATCTTGGCGCTGATGACGAGGCCGTTGGCCGTCCTTTTTTCGATTTTTCCGAGATGGTTGATGATGCCGGTGAACATCAGAGCGTCCCCTCGATGAGCCAGTCGTCGCCGAGCCTGGACAGCTTCGGCGTCCTTAGGCGCGGCGCGGTGTTGGGGTCGTCCGCGCCTGAGAGCAGCTTGGGCGCGAGGAACACGCGCGCCTCGTCGACGAGGCCCGCGCGCAGGAAGGCGGCGTGGACCGTCGGGCCGCCCTCGACGAGCACAGTCCCGACGCCGCGGGCGGCAAGGTCGTGGAGCACGAGGCCGAGGTCGACGTGCCCGCTCCTGTCGCGGTAGGTCAAGGTGGGCGCGGAGCCGTCGAACACCCGCGCGCTCCGGGGAAGCCGCCGCCGGCCGGAGAGCACGACCCGCAGCGGATCGGACCCGGCCCCGTGGGTGGTCAGGGCGGGGTCGTCGGCCAGCACCGTGCCGGCGCCGACCAGGATCGCGTCGAGCCCGGCGCGCATCGCGTGGACGGCGTCGCGCGCCGGCTTGCCGGTGACCCAGCGCGACTCGCCGCTCGCGGCGGCGGCCTTGCCGTCGAGGGACAGCGCGGCCTTGAGGATGACCCACGGCCGGCCGCGGCGCATGCGCGAGTAGAAGCCGCGGTTGAGCTCCTCGGCCTCGGCCTGGAACCCGGGGAGGCGGACGGCCTTCGCTCCGGCGCGGCGCAGCACGGCGAGGCCCCGGCCGGCGACCTCGGGGTTCGGGTCGAGGGAGCCGCACACGACGCGCGCGACGGCGGCGGCGGCCAAGGCCTCGGCGCAGGAGGGGGTCTTCTTGCCGGAGAAGCGGGCGCAAGGCTCCATCGTGACGTAGGCGGTCGCCCCGGCGGCGCGCCTCCCGGCGCGGGCGAGCGCGTTGGGCTCGGCGTGCGCCTTGCCGAAGCCGAGGTGCGCGCCCTCCGCGACGACGCGGCCTCCCTTGACGAGGACGCAGCCGACGCGCGGGTTCGGGCTCGTCGCGCGCGGCTGGACGCGGCGCGCGAGCGCGAAGGCCCGCTCCAGGAACCTCCGGTCGAGGGAGGCGCTCACGCGGTCACCACCGACTTCGGGATGGACCGGTCCGCGTTCGCGGCGAAGAAGGCGGGGATGTCGTCGAGGCGCACCGCGCCGCCGATGATAAGCTCGGTCTTGACCTTGCCCTCCGAGAGGAGGCGGACGGCCTCCTTGAAGTGCTTCGGCGTGTGGTGGAACACGCCGTGAAGCGTGATCTGCTTGTAGTGCAGGCGGTGGACGTCGAGGGGGACCGTGGCCCCGTGCGCGCAGCCGCCGAACAGGCAGACTTTGCCGCCGTCGCGCACGAGGGCGACCGCCTGAAGATAGGTGTCGGGCGTGCCCACCGCCTCGAAGACGTGGTCGGGGCCGCGCCCTTCCGCCCAGGCCAGGACCTTGCCCTCGACCGGGCCGTCGAGGACGCTGAAGACGGCCTCGGCGCCCGCGGCGGCCGCGGCCGCGAGCGGGCCTTGCGAGCGTCCCACCACGCCGACGGCCGCGCCGCGCGCGCGCAGGGCGTGGACGAGGAACAGGCACATGGGCCCGGCGCCGATGACGAGGGCGGTCTCGCCCGGCCGCACGCCGTGGACATCGGCGGCGTGGATCGCGCAGGAGAAGGGCTCGGCCAGGGCGCCGATCTCGAAGGGCGTCGCGGCCGTCAGCGGATGCAGGTTTTGGCCGACGATGTGCGCCGGGACCAGATCGAATTCCGCGTAGGCGCCGTTGTGCAGCTTGAGGCTGCGGCACAGGTGGTTCTGGCCGTTGACGCACCAGAAGCAGTCGTCCATCGGCGCGGAGTTCGCGACTACGACGCGGTCTCCTTCCTTGGCCGTCATGACGCCTTTGCCCACCGCCGTCACCGTGCCGGCCAGCTCGTGGCCGAAGCGGGAGGGGTAATCCCCGAGGAGGACGCGGTGGCCCTGGCGGTAGGCCTTGAAGTCGGTGCCGCAGGTGAGCGCCGCGCCGAGCTTGACGACGACTTCTCCGATATCAGGCGTCGGCATGGGTACTTCCTCGAGCCGGATGTCGCGGGGGCCGTGGTAGATGACGGCCTTCATCTCGGCACCAGGATCGACTTGAGGGTCTGGCGCGATTTGACGGCCTTGATCGCGTCGTTGAACGAGGAGAAGGGGAAGGACATGGGCGCCAGCAGCAGCGGATTGAATTTCTTGGACGCGATCAGGTCGAAAGCTTCCTTCAGGTCGACGAGGGAGGGGGAATACGAAGACAGGACGGATAATTCACGATGGTAGACCGCATTGAGATCCAATTTCATGAACGGATCGGGATGGAATGAGGCGAAGACGTTCAATGTGCCGCCGTCGCGCAGCCACGAGACGCAGCGCGCGACCAGGGCGGGGGTGCCGGCGGAGAAGATGATCGCGTCGAAGCCGCGCCCCTCGCTCTGGTCGCGGCCGTGCCGGGCGAACTCGTCTGCAAGACACGTTGCCGTTCCCCACCGGGAGAACTTCTTGACGCGTTCCGCGTCGAGGTCGAGTCCGACCGCCGTCGCCCCGAAGATCTTGAGCAATTGTCCGGTCATCTGGCCGATGGCCCCCAAGCCGATGATGCCGATGACATCGCCCTTCTGCGCTCCGATCCTCTTGACGTTCCTCAGGACGCACGCCAGCGGCTCGGTCTGCGACGCCGAGATCTCGCCGAGGCCCTCGGGCACCTTGAAGGAGGCGTGCTTGGCGTGCAGGGCGGGTATGCGGACGAACTCGGCGAAGCCGCCGGGGTCGATGTTCGTCGACTTGAACTGGCGGCACATGCTCTCCTGGCCCTTGCGGCAGTAATGGCAGGCCAGGCAGGGGACGTGGTGGGAGACGACGACGCGCTCGCCGGGGAGGTAGGGGGAGTTCGGACCGGCCTTTTCGACGACCCCGCACAGCTCGTGGCCGAGGATCGCGCCCTTGGCCTTCGTGTCGAGCTTCATCACGTCGGTGCCGCACAGGCCGCAGGCCTCGACGGCCAGGAGGAATTCCCCCTCCCCGATCGCGGGGATCGGAACGTCTGCGAGTGCGGCGTGGCCGTCGCGGGCCAGGATGGCCTTCATAAAGAGCAGGGGCCATGATAGAATATCGGCCGCCCGTGCGACAATTGCTCATTTTTCTGCTCCTGGCGGCTCCCGCCGCCGCCCGCAAGACCTCGGTCACCCCGGAGATGGACAAGCTCCTGATGGCCGGCGTGGACGACATCTACATGATGCGCTTCGCCGAGGCGGAAGCCGACATGGCCCGGGCGATCGCCCTCGATCCGGCGTACCCGCATCCCTACTTCGGCCGCGCGGCGATCGACCTCATCACCTTCATCTACGGCGAGAGGCAGGGGGACCCGGCTCTCCTGAAGTCCTTCGAGGCCAAGGCCCTCGAGAGCATCAAGGCGGCGGAAAAATATTTGAAGGGGCATCCCGACGATCCCGACGCCCTGTTCATCCTCGGCGCGTCCCACGGGATGTTCGGCCGCCTGGCCATCGTGCAGCGCCGGTGGCTGGAGGCGTTCGGCCACGGCCGCGCGTCGATGAAGTTCGTGCGCCGCGCCGTGAAGCTCGAGCCCGAGCTCTACGACGCGGTCCTCGGCCTGGGCATGTTCGACTACTACGTCGCGACGATCCCCAAGTTCGCGGGCTGGCTGGCGAAGATCGTCCTCGGGGGCGACCGGGAGAGGGGCCTCAAGCAGATCCGGCTCGCGGCCGAGAAGGGCCGCTACGCGAAGGTCACCGCGCAGATGATCCTCGTCGAGATCCATCTCGAGGATCCGTTCGGCGCGTACGATCCCGCGGAGGGCCTGCGCCTGATGCGCGAGGTTCACGCGCGCTACCCCGGAAGCGCGATGCTCGACACCGCCTACATCTCCGCGTTGTATGAGGGAAAGCAGCTGGACGAGGCGGTCAGGGAGGCGCGGGAGTACCAGGACCGGGTGAAGGCGGGGCGGTACCCGGCGATGAACCTGGCCGGAAGCCACGCCCTGCTCGGCACCTTGCTGTGGGCGTCGGGCGACATGGACGCGGCTCTCTCCGAGTTCAACGCCGGCTCCGAGGCGCGCTCCGTGCGCACGAAGTGGATGGTGTGGAGCCGCGTGCGCGCAGGCCAGGTGCTCGACGCCCTCGGCCGCCGCCCCGAGGCGCTCGTCGCCTACAAGGCCGCCTACGCGGAGAACGACGACTGGGGCTACCGCGCCCTGATCAAGCCCTGCCTCAAGTCCCCTTGCGTCGGCGACCAATACCCCGGCCACTTCTCCCCGAACTGACACCAAGTTTTCGCGCGGTATTGATATAATCTTTCGATGCCTCCGCCGAAGACCTGGACGATCGAAGCCGCTGAATCCCTCTACAACCTCGAGGGGTGGGGGCTCAATTATTTCGGCATCAACGCCAAGGGCAACGTCACCTTGCAGCCCAAGAAGGAGCCCGAGGGGGCCATCGACATCCTCGACGTCGTCGACGACGTCGCCTCGCGCGGGATCAAGATGCCCGTGCTCATCCGCTTTCAGGACATCCTCCGCCGCCGCGTGGCCGTCATCAACGAGGCCTTCGCCGAGGCGATCAAGGAGCACGCCTACGGCGGGCGCTTCCTCGGCGTGTACCCGATCAAGGTCAACCAGTTCCGCGAGGTCGTCGAGGAGATCAGCGACGCCGGCCGGGCCTGGCAGTACGGCCTGGAGGCCGGCTCCAAAGGGGAGCTGCTGGCCGTCCTGGCCATGAACTCCAGCGACGCGCTCACCATCGTCAACGGCTACAAGGACGAGTCGATGATGCGCCTGGCGATGATCGGCCTCAAGCTCGGGAAGAAGGTCATCGTCGTCGTCGAGAAGCTCTCCGAGCTGCGCCTGCTCCTCGACGCCGCCAAGGACGCGGGCGTGCGGCCCCTGATCGGCCTGCGCGTGAAGCTGCAGACGACGGGCGTCGGTAAATGGCGCTCCTCGTCCGGACACTTCGCCAAGTTCGGGCTGACGACGCCGGAGATCCTCGCCGCCGTCGAGACGCTCAAGGCCGAGGGGTTGTCCGACTGCCTCAAGCTCGTCCATTTCCATATCGGCTCGCAGATCAGCGACATCCGCGTGATCAAGGACGCGGTCAAGGAGGGCGCGCGCTACTACGCGAAGCTGCGCAAGCTCGGGCTCGGCGTCGAGTACGTGGACTGCGGCGGCGGGCTCGGCGTGGACTACGACGGCACGCACACGGCCGTCGACAGCTCGATGAACTACAACCTGCGCGAGTACGTCGCCGACGTCGTGTACTCCGTGCAGGAGGTCTGCAAGCAGGAGAAGGTCCCCGAGCCGAATTTGGTCACCGAGTCCGGCCGGTCCATGGTGGCCCATCACGCGCTCCTGGTGGTCAACGTGTTCGGCTCCATCGAGACGGGGGCGACCCCCATCGAGTTCCGGGAGACGCCCGACGAGCATCAGGTCGTGCGCGAGCTGCGCGACGCGATCAAGTCGCTCAATCCGAAGAACATCGCCGAGAGCTTCCACGACGGCCAGCAGCATCTCGAGGAGTCCTTCACCCTTTTCAAGCTCGGCTACCTCGGCCTCGAGGACAAGGCGAAGGTCGAGCACCTGTACTGGCGGCTCTGCATCGAGATCGGCAAGCTCCTGCCGAAGGCGAAGTTCGTCTCCGAGGACCTGCTCGAGATGCAGAAGGCGCTCAACGACCAGTACCTCTGCAACTTCTCGCTGTTCCAGTCCCTTCCCGACTCATGGGCGATCGGCCAGCTGTTTCCGATCATGCCCCTGCACCGGCTCAACGAGGAGCCCACGCGCCGCGCCTCGCTCGTCGACATCACCTGCGACTCGGACGGCAAGATCACGAACTTCGCCTGCCACCGCAGCGCCGGCGGCACCCTGCCGGTCCACACGCTCGACGGCAAGCCGTATTACCTCGGCTTCTTCCTCATGGGCGCCTATCAGGCCACGATGGGCGACATCCACAACCTGTTCGGGCGCGTCAACGAGGTCCACGTCTTCCAGGACTCCGCCGAGGAGAAGGGCTACTACATCGAGGAGACGATCCAGGGCCAGACGGTCCGCGACGTCCTCACCGGCATCCAGTACTCCGACTTCGAGCTCGTGCGCATGATCAAGGAGGCCGCCGACGCCCGGATCAAGTCCGGCGGCCTCAAGCCGCGCGAGGCCGCCGACCTCGTCGACCGCTACGAGGCGGTCCTGAGCGAGTACACCTACGTCGACCACCTCCCGACGGCCGACGAGAACAAGGTGCTGTCGCGCGCGCGCGCCAACGGCGGCGCCAAGCCCGCCGAGATCGTCGTTCCCTGATCCGGCGCCGATCCGCTCCTAGGGCTTGCGGGCGAGGAAGGTGATCCGGACCCGGTCGCCGTCGCGCTCCACGCGCGCGCTGGCCGGGTCGGCGCCCGGCGGAAGGGGGAGGACCAGGTCGTCGGAGCGGAAGAAGCGGTAGCGGCTCGCGGCCTGCGGCCGCTCGACCGTGAGGCGGACCGCCTTGTCGTCGGCGCGGACCGAGACCTCCTTGCCGGAGGAGTCCGGCAGCTCCAGCGCGAGGGCGTGCCAGCCGGCGCCGGACTCGCTCTTGACGCGCGCCCCGGGTACGGCGGTCTGCTCGAGCGCGAGCTCGTACTTCGTCACGTCCGCCATCGGCCGGCTCGTGGAGAAATGCTGGCGCGTGGGGTTCGGGAAGGGCTTGTCGAACAAATCCTCGTACTTCTCGTGGAGCGGGTCCGGCCACTGCTCCCGGATGAAGGACTCCCAGGTGATCTCCTCATGGGCGGGCGGGGGGAGGCCTTCCGGCGCCCTGTGGTAGCGGCAGGCCGGGAGCAGAAGAAGCGAGACGAGAAGCGGCTTGAATGGGCCGGTCATCGTGACCTCCTCGACACGCTCAGTATAAGGCCGCGGGGGGCCGCGCTCCCACGGAGGAAAGGGAAAGCAATTTGGATGTCCGCGTGACCGCGGGCGCGCGCGCCGGCAAATTTAATTCATCCGCTCTCCATGGCTCCGGCGTGACAGGGGCATTAAACTATCGCGTCGGCAGGAGGGTGCCATGGCGCGAATCACCGTCTTTTCCGGGGTCGCCGCGCTGCTGCTGTCGCTCTCTCATCCCACCGGCGGGACCGAGGGCTGGTCGCGCAAAGTGTCCGAGCGTTCCACGGAGGAGACGATCGCGGGCTGGCCCGCTTTGGCCCGTCGGACGGCGCTCCTGACGATCGAGCGCTACGGAAGGCCGGACGCGGTCGGCGAGGAAGCCTTGGTCTGGCGCGGCAACGGGCCGTGGCTGAAGACGACCGTCCACCGACGCGCCCTGACTCCCCGCGCCTTCCGGCGGGACGTGGATTTTCTCGAGAATACGGTGCGCTACGACGTGCCGCGGCATTTGCGCGAGGCGCTCGCCCTATTCGAGCCGGCGCTCGCGTGGAACGCGGCGCGGGGCGAGCTGTCGTCGCGCGCCGAGAGCGAGGAGCTGAATATCCTGGTGCTCAACCTGGCCGACGAGATCGTCAAGGGCGTGCGCGGCGTCGACGAGGCGCTCGCGGTGCGCGAGCGCCTCCTGCGCTTCTCGGCGTCGGGCAAGGCGTCGCCCTATCTCGCGGGCCTGCGGTTCGTCAGTCCAGCCAGTCCCGCTCCTTGAGCTTCTTGGGCAGGTAGGTCTTGGTCAGGTACTGGAAGTCCTTGTTGGCGAGCGCGTCGAGCTCGTACTTGAGGCCGCTGGTGAGCATGCGCTTGATCTCGACCTGCCACTCCTTCTTCTGGAACCACGCGTAGTTCATCAGCTCCTTGGCGCGGCTGACGTCCTTGTCGTTGAGCTTGATGCCGACGTTGCGCGGCAAGTCGTACTCCTCGGGGTCGGCGCTGGACAGGCCGATGAACTTCGCCTCGGGGATCGCCATGCGCTGGCTCTCGAAGGCGAGGTTGATGGATCCCTGCTTGACGACGGAGTAGATGTAGTACCCCCATGGGTCGTTGTCGACCAATACGTATACCGGCAATTTCTTTTCTTCGTGGAGCCGTCGGGCGAGACGCCGCACGCCGCGCGGCGGCTGGCCGTTGCCGGTGAGCAGGATGCAGTTGTACTTGCGCCAGAACTTGTCCTCGGCGAGGCGGTTCCACTGCGTTCCCTTCTCGATGAGCAGGACGAAGTCGGCCGTGCACTTCTTGATCTTGAGGTACTCCTCCTCGACGATGGAGGGCACGGAGTAGCCGCCTTTTCCGAGTTTGGCGCAGTCCACCTTGTCGCCGTCGTCCTCGAAGACGACCGGGCCGATGATGGTGCCGGCGTTCTCGGCGCGCACGTGGAACTCCTCGCGCAGCGCCGCGAGGCCCACCTCGAGGTCCTCGATGACCGGGTCGGACTCGGCCTGGTCGTCGAAGGTGTTCTCATGAGAGTCGCCCATCGTGTGCTTCGTTCTGTAGTAAATCTCGCGCAGGCTGGTGGTCAGATCGGCCTTCTGCAGCTCGTTGAGCGCGTCGGCCACGAGCATCGTCTGCATGAACTTCTTGGCCATGCCGACGTTGAAGAAGGTCCGCAGCTGCTTGTTCTTGCCCATCTCGATGAAGCCCTTCTTGGCGTTGAAGGTGACGTTCGAGAGCGAGCGGACGGGGATCGCGATCGCGGGGTCCTTCTTGCGGGCCGCCGCGTCGATGACGAGATCGGCAAGGCCGACCAGCTTCTTTTCTACCGCCGGATGTCTCTTGGCCATGATTTATTTTTTCTTCTTCTTTGCCTTCTTCGCCGGCTTCGCTTTCGCTTTGGCCTTCGGCTTTTTCGAGGCCCTCTCCGGCTTTCCGGCGGCGGCCTCGGGGGCGGGCGCGGGCGCGGCCTCGGTCACGGCGACCGGACCCTCGACGGGGACCTCGCCCTCGATGCCTTCCGTGGTGACGATGATCGAGTGCGGCAGTCCGTGCGGCCCCGCGTTCTTGTCGAGCAGCTCGTCGGTCTTCTGTCCCCCGGTGATCTTCTTGGCGATCTCGGTCAGCTGGGCTTTGAGCTTGCCTTCCGCGAGCTTGCCGCCCTTGAGGCGCTTGCAGGCTCCGACGACCTCCTCGATGTACAGCTCGAAGATGTCGCGGCGCTTGCTCTCCGCGTGGGCGCGGGCCCGGCGCTTGATGAACACGCCCAGGCGCCGTCCCGCCTCGCGCAGGGCCAAAGTGATTTCCTTCCTAATCTCGTCGTAGTCGGCGATGGCCTCCTTGGACTCCGAGGTGAAAGGCACCCAGACCGAGGCCATGTGCACGAAGACCACCATGGGGCCCGCGGGGGGCGCCCCGCGCGACTGCGGTATGCCGTAGTTCTTCCAGGTGGTGTCGAGCACGGCCTTGAAGGTCGAGCAGGCCGACTGCTGATAAAGGAGGGGCACGCGGTTGGCGAAGCGCATCACGCGCGCCAGTTCGTTGTCGTCGCCGCCGTGGGACTCGCCCTCGGCGAGCGGCGCCTTGATCGCGTTCGCGGCGTCGAGCGCCGCCTGCTCGGGGCCGCGGCCCCAGGCCAGCCCCGCCTCGATGATGAAGGGGTTGCCGCGATAGACGGCGGGCGGGCGGCTGACCGCCGTGTAAAAGTCGCCCTTGATCTGCTTGAACAGGCCCGCGAGTATGGCCTTCTCGCCGATGGGCGAGAGGCAGTTCGTGGGCGGCGCCATCAGCTTGGTGGCCTGGATGGTCTTGAACAGCTTCTCCGCCTCGTGGCCGACGACGTCTCGAGGACGCTTCTTGGGGGAAATCCCGGCGTTCTTGCAGATCTCGGTCGCCGTCTCCGTCGAGACTCGGGAGAAATCGGCCGACAGGAAGCCCGCGAGCCAATGGCTCTTCGTGTCCTGCAGCATTTTGAGCAGCATCCCCAATTCGATTCCGTACGGGTGCGGCTTGATCTCCTTGGGCGGCTCCGGATTGTGGTGTATCGTGCGCGGGTACACCTTGATCTCGCCGTCGGGCGCGTGGTAGGTGAACTGGGCGTGCGGGTTGGAGATGGCCGAGAGCTCCATGTACTCGTCGACCGACGCCCGGCCCTTCTGATACTTGCCCTCGAGCTCGATGGTCACCTGGGTGCCGCGGTGGGCTTCCCATTCGATCTGCTTCTTCTCGAGGATGATCGGCTCGTTCTTCTTCGAGTCGATCTGCACCTCGAAGTAGTGGGCGGGGGACTTCTCGCCGGTGCGCGAGATGATC
This sequence comes from Elusimicrobiota bacterium, assembly GCA_036676805.1. Classification (GTDB taxonomy): domain Bacteria; phylum Elusimicrobiota; class Elusimicrobia; order UBA1565; family UBA9628; genus GWA2-66-18. Next base: position 12,530 of record JAKFCD010000068.1, on the reverse strand, counting down.
TTGACCGGCTTGCCGGTCGTGAGCTGCCCGTACATCCCCGCGGCGGAGATGCCGATGCCCTGCTGGCCGCGGCTCATGCGCAGGCGGTGGAACTTGGAGCCGTACAGGAGCTTGGCGAAGATGCGGGGGATCACTTCGCGCACGATGCCGGGGCCGTAGTCGATGATGGTGACCCGGAAGCGCGTCGCCTGGGAGACGGCGGGCGGGGGATGGCCGCCCTCGCCGACGGCCTCGAGCTTGACGACGATCTCGGGGAGGATGCCGGCCTCCTCGGAGGCGTCCAGCGCGTTGTCGACGGCTTCCTTGACGCAGGTGAGCAGGGCCTTGCGCGGGTTGTCGAAGCCGAGCAGATGCCGGTTTTTGGTGAAGAACTCGGAGACCGAGATCTCGCGCTGCTGCTTGCCCATCTCGTCGGCGGTCTTGCCGGCGGGGCGGGGCTTGGAGTTGGTTTTGGTGGTCATCGAGCGGGAATATTAGCAAAGGAGCGGGCGCAGCACACGCCCTTCCTTCGGAATTCAGAGCGGAAGGCGGATGCCGGCGCCGCGCTGGAGGGCGCGGCGGTGGACGAGGACGGCCGTCGCCATGTCCTCGAGGGCGAGGCCGAGGTTGACGCTCATCGTGCGCTGGTCGTAGGAGGACCGGCCCTTCTTGAGACCCGCGGCCAACTCGCCCAGGTCGGCGTAGGGCCGCGGGGTCTTGAGGAAGTAGCCCGACTCCCGGTAGTAGCCGAACTGAGCGTGGTCGTCGGTCGCCAGCCGGTCGATCTGGCGCAGGGCCGCCGGCGTCCAGTACGAGTCGAAGTCCACGGGGCTGGCGAACGAGCCCGGCGCGAGCCAGCCGGGCTCGATGATCGGGCTGGGCTTCTTCAAGATGGGGCCGCTCGTGACGACGAGGTCGAGGCCCCGCACCGCGTCCTCGGGCCGGCGCACGGTCTCGATCTCGAGGCCGAGCCTGAGCCCCATCTCGCGGGCGAAGCGCTTGGCCGTCTCGGGGCGGACGTCGTAGGCCTTCGCGCGGCGAAGGCGGAACGCGCCGGCCAGCGCCTCCAAATTGCTGCGGCCCTGCACGCCGCAGGCGAGGATGCCCGCGCTGTCGCTGTCCGGGCGCGCGAGGTATTTGGCCGCGACCGCCGTCGCGGCACCCGTGCGCTGCGCCGTGATCCAGGTCCCGTCCATCACGCACGTCGGTGCGCCCGTGGCCGGGTCGTTGAGGACGATGAGGCCGTGGATATAAGGGAGACCCTTCTTCTGGTTCCGCGGGTAGCCCGAGACCCACTTGAGCCCGGCGGCGCCCATGCTCGGGATGAAGGCGGGCATCGCGTGGATGAAGGCGTCGGGGAGGGGATGAATGCCCGGCTTCGGCGGCATCTCCACGCGCCCGCGGCCCTTCTCCTTGAACATGCGCTCGAGGGCGGCGATGATCTCGGCCATCGACGGGCCGACGGCCGCCACGTCCTCGCGGGAAAGGTACAGCAGCCCGGGGCTCTTCTTCATCACGCGCTGTAGCCGAACTCCTTGAGAGAGCGCGGATCCTTGCGCCAGTCCTTGCGCACCTTGATCCAGAGCTCGAGGTTCACCTTGCGGCCCAGGAACTGCTCGAGCATCGCCCGCGAGCGCTCGGTCAGGCGGTGAAGGTCCTTGCCGGCCTTGCCGATGATGATGCCCTTCTGCCCGTCGCGCTCGACGTAGAGCGTGGCGAACACGTCGTCGGGCTTGCCGCCCTCGTGCTCGCGGAAGGTCTCCACGACGACGGCGACGGCGTGCGGAATCTCGTCGTGGTACAGGTCGAAGACCTGCTCGCGCACGATCTCGCCCGCGAAAAAGCGCTCCCAGCGGTCGGAGAGTTGGCCCTTCTCGTAGAACGCCTCGCTTTCGGGCAGGCGGGCGACGATCTCAGCCTTGAGCTCCTCGACCCCCTGGCCCTTGAGCGCCGAAATACGGAAAACCTTGTCGGGGTTGAGGACGGCCGAGTACGCTTTCTCGATGGCCGCGAGCTTGGTGTCGGCGACGTCGCGGTCGCACTTATTGATGACGAGCAGCACCGGCGTGCCCGGGCGGACGTGCGTGTCGCCGACCTTCTCGGGATTGGCCTCGACGGCGTCGACCATGTACACGATCAGGTCGGCGTCCTCGCGGATGGCGCGCGAGGACTCGACGCGCAGGCTCTTCTGCAGGTGATCGGAGGGCTCGTCGATGAGGCCGGGCGTGTCGAGGAAGCAGGCCTGGAACTCCGGGCCCTCGAGCAGGCCGAGGATGCGGTGACGCGTCGTCTGAGGCTTGTGGGAGACGATCGACAGCTTGAACTTGAGCAGCGAGTTCAGGAGCGTCGACTTGCCGACGTTGGGTCGTCCGGCGAGCGCGACGAAGCCGGCTTTGTGGGGAGGAGTCACGACGGAGAGTCTAGCAATTCGGGCTACTTGTTGGCGGCGGCGAGGCCCGACAGCAGCAGCGATTGCTTGAAGCGCTTCCAGAAAAGGCCCCAGCGCGGCAGCGAGGAGTCCTCGCGCCCGTCCGCGATGAAGAACCGCAGGGTGCGCACGGTCTCGACGACCTGGCGCGCGTTGTGGTCGTTGCGCATCGCGATCACGTTCGGGTAGTCGAGGATCATCCGGGCGCGCCCCTCCTCGTCGAGGCCGTCGGGAAACTTCTCGACGACGCCGCCGTCGACGAACCACGCGCGGCGCTCGGGGTCGCGCTCCGTCGAGCCGATCATGATGTTCTCGGGCTTGAGGTCGGAGACGAGGACTCCCTTGGCCGCCATGCGGCGGACCATGTCGAGCACGAGCGCCTCTTCCTCGGCGCCGAAGGCGCGGTCGTGGATCAGGCCGCTCAACGTCTTGCCGAAGACGCGCTCGCGCACGCTGACGCGTCGGCCTTCCAGGACGGCGGCGCCGAGGAAGGCGGGGCCGACGCCCGCGTCGGCGAGGACCTTGGCCGACGCCTCGTCGTGGGCGATCGCGTCCTTGATGTCGAGGCCGCCGAGCGCCTGCTCGAAGCTGGGCTGGATGGTTTTCATGATCAAGCCGGGCCGCGCCGGGTGCACGGTGACGAAGCCGATCGAGCCCCTGCCGAGGCGGTCGAGGATCCGGCCGTCCTTGAGCCAGCGCGAGCCCTTAAGCGAGAGGCCGTCGAGGCCGAGCCGGCCGTGGTCCGTTGCGTTCGGATCGGGCCTCGGCTTGGGCGCCGGGGCTTTCGCGCCGAAAGCTTTCTCGAATTTAGCGATCCGCCCGGCCCAGGAGGCGTCGTTCGGGCTCGCGTCGCGCCGCTCGGCGAGCCAATCGAGCACCGTCTTCTTCGAGAGCGGGGTCTGTGCCGTCAGCGGGATATCCCGGTCGGCCTGGTACCAATGCGGGACGTCCTCCCACTTCTCGCCGCGCTCGGGCGCGCGCGGGTTGTAGTGGCCGGGGACGATCAACGGGTCAAGCAGATGCTTCTCGAACTGCAGCACGACGCCCGCGGTGCCCGTCCTGCGGGCGCTGGTGCGCGCGTAGCCGTAGGGATGCCCAGCCTCGTCGGAGATGAAGGTCAGCTTGGCTTTGAGAGAGCCGCCGTCGTCGATCGCCTTCTCGAGCGTGCCGAGGCTGACGCCGTGATAGTAGTGGGAGCGGCTATTGTCGTCGTACTGCGAACGCAGCAGGGGAGGGCCGACCGCGTCGCCGATGGAGCGCAGCGCCTTCTTGAGCCGCGCGCCGAGGCCGCGCGGCTCGACCGTCGTCTCGCCCTGCCGGAACCCGGACACCGGCGACGCGGCCTCCTCATTCGCGGCTGCGCCGTCGAACAGGAGCGCGCCGGGATCCGGCGCGTGGTCCTTGCCGTCGCCGCCGGCCGGCGCCGCGCTCAAGACCTGCTTCAGCGCTGACGCAGCGGCGCGCCCTCGGCCGGGGGCCGCGGGCCCGACCGCCGGCTCGAGGGCCGCCGGCGCGATCGCGGCGGGGGCCAGAGGCGCCGGAAATTCCATGGCCGCCGGCCCCGGAATCGGCGCGGCCGACGGCGCGGCGATCGCCGCGTTGAGCCCCCGCGCCCTCGCCGCGCCGAAGGCCGGCCCGCTCATGGGGCTCAGCGAGGTCTGCAGCGAAATCTTCGGCACGTTCGCGTTCGACCCGGCCTCGGCCGAAACGGCCACGCCCGCGCGGGCGGGGAGGGCGAGGGCCAGCAGCAACGATAACGCGTGCATGACATAGAGCATAGGGCGAGAGCGGGGGTTCCGCCAGGGGCCCTTGGGCCTTGGGGCCTCTGGGTCCTTCGTTTATCGAAAAAATGCTTCATAAATAATAAGCAGATTCCACCGTCGGCGCCGACGGTGAATAGCGCTTAATATATATGGTCTATTTTTTGAAAAACGAGGAGTATTTCCAGGTTCGATAGGGAACAAAACAGGGGGTTCAATCGTATGAGAAGATGAACCTATCCACACTGTCGGATGATGAACTGATCCGTTCGATCAAGTCTTTGACTGGAAATGAACGAAGTATCCTCGTTTCAATTCTGAAGCATCTCACCGAATTCGAAAATCGCCGCCTTTCGGATAGAAAAGGCTTTCTCTCTCTGTTCGACTACTGCGTACGAGAACTGCGTTATGCCCAAGGCGAGTCTCTTCGAAGAATCCGCGCAGCACGCGCTGCCAAGCGATTCGAGGTGCTTTACGGGCTCATCAGGCGCGGCACCCTTTCCTTGACGACTGTGGCTTTGCTCGAACCTCATTTGAAATGGAACAACTATCGGAAATTGATCCGCGCTTCAAAAGGATTGAGCACTCGCGAGGTCGAGGCGTTGGTCGGGTCATTGAACCCGGTCGCGGCGGCGCCGCCCGAACGCATCCGGATCCTGACTGTCGCGCCTCCGGCCGCGCCTGCCGCGGCAGCCGATGAATTATTCCCGCCGTCCATCGAGGCGGCGGCGGGAAAAGAAATCGCGATCGTCCTGGCGGCTGGACCTCCGGTTTCCCCGGAGTCCCAGGCGGAGACGTCGACGCCGGCGGCCTCCGCCGCCCCTCCGGCTCCGGCCGCGCCCGCGCTTCCGGCCGCGCCCGACATGCCCGCCGCCCCCGCTGCAGAGGCCGCGCCGCCCCCGCCGGTCCGCCGGGCCTTCTTTTCGTTCACCGCCGACGAGGCGTTCCTGCGCGACTTCGAGCGGGCCAAGGAATTATCGCGACATAAATGGCCGGCGGGCAAGCAAGAAGAAGTGTTCGCGGGGGCGCTGAAGGTCCTGCTGGACAAGATCGATCCGGACAGGCGCCGCCGCCGCCGGGAGCGCGCGCGGCGGCTCGCGGCCGGCGCCCGGAGCCGGAGGATCACGCAGGAAGTGAAGGACGAGGTCTGGAGCCGCGACGGCGGACGCTGCGTCTATCCGGGGCCCAGCGGCGGCGTGTGCGGCGCGCGCGCCGGGCTGGAGTTCGATCACGTCCGGCCGTGGGCGCGCGGCGGCTCGGGCGAGGCGGGCAACGTCCGTCTGCTGTGCCGGCGGCACAACGATCTCGAGGCCCGGCGCGCGTTCGGCGGCGCGCTCGTCGACGCGGCCGTCGAGCGTCGTCGGGCGGCCTTGCGCGGAGGGGTGAAAATATAAGAAAATGCGGGGGAATTGACCGGTTTATACGCCCACATCCCGTTCTGCTCGGTGAAGTGCTTCTACTGCGACTTCGCCGCTTTTTCTGGGCAGGACAAGCTCGCCGACCGCTACCTCGTGGCACTCGAGGCTGAGGCGGCGTTTCATCCCGCCGTGACGCCCGACACCTTGTACGTCGGGGGCGGCACGCCCTCGGAGCTGACGGCCGCCCAGATCGCCGACCTCTACGCCCGCCTGCGCCGCGCCTATCCCGGCTCGCGCTTCTCGGAGTCCACGTTCGAGGTCAACCCCGAGAGCCTCGACGAGGAGAAGCTCGCCGTGCTCGCCCGCGAGGGCGTGACCCGGCTCTCGATCGGCCTGCAGACCGCCGACGACGCCCTGCTCAAGGCGATCGGCCGCCGTCACACCGCCGCCGACTTCGCCGAGGCGTTCCTCGCGGCCCGCCGCGCCGGCATTCCCGCGCTGTCGGTGGACCTGATGTTCGGCCTGCCGGGACAGACGCTCGACAGCCTGCGCGCGACGCTCGACTTCGTCCTCGCGCTGGCGCCGGAGCACGTCTCGCTGTACGGCCTCCAGATCGAGGACCGCACCTTGTTCGCCAAGCGCGGCGTGCGCGAGGACGGCGACCTCTCCCGCGCGATGTTCGACCTGTCGATGCGCTCGCTCGCCGCGGCCGGCCTCGAGCAGTACGAGATCTCCAACTACGCCAAGCCCGGCCATCGCTCGGCCCACAACGTCAACTACTGGAAGCGCGGCGAGTACATCGGCCTCGGCTGCTCGGCGGCGTCGTACTACGACGGCCGCCGCCAGGCCAACGAGCACCGCCTGCACGCGTACCTCGACGCCGTCGAGGCGGGCCGCCGCCCGCTCGCGGAGGACGAGGCTCCGCGCGGCCTCGAGGCGATCGGCGAGGAGGCTTTCCTCGGCCTGCGCCTGACCGAGGGCTTCGTCCCGTCGGAGACGCTGCGCAGGGAATTCGCCGGCGAATGGGCCATGCTGAAGTCGCGCGGCCTCGTCAGCGAAGAGGGCCCGTTGTGGCGCCTCTCGGCCGAGGGCGTGTTCCTCGCCAACGACGCTTTCCGGGAATTCGTCCCGCCGTTCGATCGTGAGGAGGCCGCCAGATGAAGACCTTCGTGCTCGACACCAACGTGATACTCCACGATCCGATGTCCATGTTCTCCTTCGAAGGCTCGCGCGTCGTCCTCCCCCTGACCGTCATCGAGGAGCTCGACACCTTCAAGCGCAACAACGACGAGCGCGGCCGCTCGGCGCGCTTCGTCTCGCGCAAGCTCGACGAGCTGCGCAAGGGCGGAAAGCTGTCGAACTGGGTCCCGCTCGAGCACGGCGGCAAGCTCAAGGTGGAGATACAGGTCTCCGACGGGCTGCCGAAGGCCTTCACCGCCCACACCAAGGACAACGAGATATTGAGCTGCGCTCAATATCTTAAAAAACAGGGCGAGAACGTCGTGTTCATCTCCAAGGACATAAACCTGAGAATCAAGGCGGAGTCGCTCGGCCTCGAGACCCAGGACTACGAGAAGGAGAAGGTCGACATCGACGACCTCTACAAGGGCTGGCGCGAGGCCGCCGTCTCCGGCGAGGCCATAGACGCCTTCTACCGGGACAAGCGCCTGCCGACCCCGATCCCGGACCTGATCCCCAACGAGTTCGTGATCCTCAAGGCCGAGGGCACCTCGAAGAGCGCGCTCGCGCGCTACGACCACAAGACGAAGGCGCTCGTGCCCCTGATCCGCGCCGACTCGGCGCCCTGGGGCATCAAGCCGCTCAACATCGAGCAGCGCTTCGCGCTCGAGCTGCTGCTCAACCCCGAGATCTCGCTCGTGACCCTCGTCGGCCTCGCCGGCTCGGGCAAGACGATGATCGCGCTGGCCTCCGCGCTCCAGCAGACCCTCGAGGAGAAGCTCTACCGCCGCATCCTCGTCGCCCGCCCCGTCATCGCGGTCGGCCACGACCTCGGCTTCCTGCCCGGCACGAAGGAGGAGAAGCTCACCAACTGGATGGGCGCCATCTACGACAACCTGTCCTACCTGCTCGAGAAGCCCAAGGGCGCGCTCGAGACGACGGACATGGATATCCAGATGCTGATGGAGGAGGGCGTGCTCGAGATCGAGGCCGTCACCTACCTGCGCGGCCGCACCTTGCCGGGCCTGCTGATCATCATCGACGACTCCCAGAACCTGACGCCGCACGAGATCAAGACCATCATCTCGCGGGCCGGCCAGGGGGCGAAGATCGTGCTGACGGGCGATCCGCATCAGGTGGACAACTACTACCTCGACGCGACGTCCAACGGACTCACCAACCTCGTGGAACGCTTCAAGGGCCAGGGCCTGTTCGGCCACGTCACCTTCACCAAGAGCGAGCGCTCCGTGCTGGCCGCCCTGGCCTCGGACCTGCTGTGACGGGCAAGGCAGGGCCCGCCGCCCCGCGCCGCAAGATCGTCATCGTCGACGACGACGTGCTCATCCGCGAAACGGTGCGCCTGGCGCTCGATCACGCGGGCTTCTACGTCATCGCCGTCGGGGAGCCGGAGCGGGCCCTGGCCGTCGTGAGGGCCGAGAAACCGGACCTCGTGATCATGGACCTGTACATGCCGGGCTCCGACGGGCGCGAGCTGATCCGCGCGCTGAAGTCCGACCCGGAGATCGCGAGGACGCCCGTGATCCTGTTCTCCGGGTCCGACGAGGCGATCGACGTCGTCAGCGGCCTGCAGTCGGGCGCCGTCGAGTACCTCGGCAAGCCCATCGACGGCGAGATTCTGCTCGCCAAGATCAAGCACATCCTGAAGGCCTGACATGCTCGAGAAAGCCTACGATCCGAAGCCGGTCGAAGAAGCGCGCCTCGCCTCCTGGGACGCGGCGAAGCTCTCGCACTCCGAGCCGCGCGAGGGCGGGCGGCCGTTCACCATCGTCATCCCGCCGCCGAACGTGACCGGGGCGCTGCACATCGGCCACGCGCTGAACAACTCCCTCCAAGACGCCTTCATCCGGCATCACCGCATGCTGGGCCAGGAAGCCTGCTGGGTTCCGGGCTGCGACCACGGCGGCATCGCGACGCAGAACGTGATGGAGAAGCAGCTCAAGGCCGAGAAGGTCGACCGCCACGCCCTCGGACGAGAGGCGTTCCTCGAGCGGATGCAGGTCTGGACGCGGGACTGCAAGAAAACCATTTTGGGGCAATTGCATCGTCTTGGGGCCTCGCTGGACTGGCAAAGAGAAGCGTTCACGATGGATGAGCCGCGCGCGAAGGCGGTGTTTCATGCCTTCAAAACCTTGTGGGAGCGCGGATTGATCTATCGCGGGGAACGGCTCGTGAACTGGTGCGTCAGATGCGGAACGGCATTGTCAGATATCGAGGTGGAGAGAGAAGAACGGAAGGGCGCTCTTTACCACATCCATTACCCGCTTGAAGATGGTGGGGAAGGTGCAGTTGTGGCTACCACGCGTCCAATCACCATGTTTGGCGACACCGCCGTCGCAATTAATCCTAAGGATTCTCGCTGGAGGCATCTAGTTGGTAAGCGAGTGCGTATCCCATTCACCCGGGTAACGATCCCTATTATCGAAGATGACTATGTGGATTTTAATTTCGGTACCGGATGCCTGAAGGTTACTCCTGCTCATGATCAGAACGATTATGAACTGGGTAAGCGCCATGGCCTCCCTTCGGTAAAGGCAATGACGCCTGACGGAAAGTTGTCTGAGGCTGCAGGCGATTATAAGGGCTTATCTCGCGAGAAGGCTCACGACCAAATCATCGCAGACCTTGAAACCCAAGGGTATCTGCGCAAGAAAGAGGACCATAAGAGCGCTGTGCAGACCTGTTATCGCTGCGGCTCGTTTATCGAACCCCTCCTTTCATTCCAGTGGTTCGTAAAACAAATTGAATTGGCCAAGGCGCCGTTAAAATCATTGGATGCGGGCGAATTCGAAATCTATCCAAAAAATTGGGAAAAGCCATACCGCGACTGGCTCGTTAACATCAAAGACTGGTGTGTTTCGCGCCAGATTTGGTGGGGACATCGCATTCCTGTCTGGTATTGCGTTACATGTACTAATCCAATTGCCTATCTTAAATCTGAAATTCAGATTAGAACTGGCAGTGATGCGGGCATGCAGACATCGCAGTGGAGTGCAAAGGAAATTCTTAATGGCGGGTATTCATTCAAGGATTTGATTTCGCTCGATCCATACTTTGAGTTTGAAGCGGGGAAAGACGTTGATGCAGAATCTGTCAAATCATTCCCGGGAATCCGAATCAGCTCGGTTCGCCCTGCTTCGTGCGAGCAATGTGGGAATGACCATTGGTACCAAGATAAAGACGTGCTCGACACCTGGTTCTCCTCGGCGCTGTGGCCGCTGGCAGTGTTCGGCTGGCCGGAGAAGACGAAGGACCTCGCCTATTATTACCCGACGTCGACGCTCGTGACCGGCTACGAGATCCTGTACCTGTGGGTCGCCCGCATGCAGATGATGGGCCACGCCTTCCTGGACAAGCCCGCCTTCCCCGACGCCGTCATCCACGGCATCGTGCGCGACAAGAGCGGCAAGAAGATGTCGAAGTCCCTGGGCAACGTCGTCGATCCTCTGGTCATGATGGAGAAGTACGGCACCGACGCCCTGCGCTTCGCGCTGATGGTCAACGCCCATCCCGGCAAGGACATCGCCTTCGACGAGCAGACCGTCGTCGCCGCGCGCAACTTCGTCAACAAGCTCTGGAACTCGACGCGCTTCGTGCTGATGAACCTGCCGGAGACGGCGCCCGCGGGCGGCTACACGCTAGACACGCTGTCCTCCCGCCGCCTCGAGACGGCCGACGCGTGGATACTGTCGCGCTACCAGGCGACCTTGGCCAAGGCGCGGGCGTCGCTGGACGCGTACGACCCCGCGGCCGCCGCCGAGGCGCTGTACGTCTTCCTGTGGGACGAATTCTGCGCCTGGTACATCGAGCTCGCCAAGGGCCGCCTGCTCGGCGCCGAGGGCGCGGACAAGGACGTCGCCCGGATCATCCTCGTCCAGGTCCTGACCGGCTCGCTGAAGGCGCTGCACCCGCTCATGCCGTTCGTGACCGAGGAGATCTACGCCGCGCTCAAGCCGTATGCCGGCGAGGACGCCGAGTTCGTCCTCAAGGGCGGCTACCATGAGCTCGGGCACGACTGGTCTGATCCCGCGGTCGAGGGTGAGATGAGCCGGGTCATGGGCGCCGTGGCCTCGATCCGCTCCCTGCGCTCCCAGCTCAACGTCCCGCCGGGCCTCAAGATCAAGGCCGTCGCCGAGGGCCCCTTCGCCGAGGCCGTCATCGGAAAGCACCGCGCCTACGCGCTGGCGCTGGCCCAGCTGGAGAGCGTCGAGCCGGTCAACGGAGGCCGCCCGGCGCAGAGCGCGACGGCGGTCGCCGACGGCGTCACCTTCTTCATCCCGCTCGCCGGCGTCATCGACTTCGCCAAGGAGCGCGAGCGCCTGGCCAAGGACCTCGCCAAGGCCGAGGGCGACATCGGAAAATGCGAGGCGAAGGTCAAGAACCTCTCCGCCGCCGCGAGCGCGCCCGCCGAAAAGGTCGCCGAGGCCAAGGCGCAGCTCGACGCCGCGCTCGCCCGCCGCGACCGTCTCAAAGAGACGATCGCCGTCCTGTCGTGACGTCCGCCGTTCTCGCCTCGCTGCTGGCGGCCTCGGCCGCGGCGCAGTCGCCGATGTACGGCGCCGGCGCGCCGGAGACCTCTACGGCGGCCGTGGCCGCCTCGACCGCGGCGGTGTCGGTCTCCTCCGCCGCGGCCCCGTCGGAGGACGGCTCCACCGGGCGGGGCTTCAAGGTGGGCGGCGACGAGCCCAAGCCGAAGCTTCGCCGCCCGCTGCACGCGGTGATCCACAAGGACGCGGTGGACTGGGAGCCGCTGGCGCTGCGCGTCGGCGGCGTGCCCGGCTCGGCGACGAACGGCGCCTCGCTGAAGGTGCATAAAATCAAAGGCCGCATGAAAGGAGAATTCTCCAAGGCCCGGTCCGCCGCCCGCGTGCGCAAGGGTCCCAAGAACTCGACCTGGCTCGTCGTCGCGCTTTATCCCAAGTCGCTCGAGGCCAGGCGGACGCATTTCGAGCTGCGCTTCCGGCTCGTCGAAGGCTTCGTCGAGCAGGTCGAGGCCGCCGCCGTGACGGTGACCGACCGCCGCCGCCGGAAGACGGACCGCCTTCTCGACTCCTTCGATCTGCGCGAGCAGGCGATCGAATACGAGTCGGATAAGCCCGGCTCCGGGCTCGTCACCGTGGCCGAGTTGGATCCCCGACCCGGCGCCTCCGCGCGCAACTCCGGCCGCCTCGAGAAGGCCGAGTTCGCGCATAAGGACTTGGGCTTCGTGAACCTTTCCTGGTCCGTCCGCGGCCTCAAGAAGTGACCGCCGCCCATTGACAGGACGGCGGCCCAAACTTACAATAACGACGTGGCCACGATTTTGGTGTACGACGCGGACGTCCGCTTTCGCGAGAACCTGAAGGACGCGCTGATCTCCCTGGGCCACGAGGCCGTGGTCTCCCCGGACGGCTACAGCGTCCTGCCCCTGGCCGAGGCGCACCGGCCGGGGCTCTTCATCCTGGATTTCAAGCTCCCCGAGGCGGACGGCTTCGAGATCCTCAAGCGCATCAGGGCGGCCTCGGCCTTCGCCGCGACGCCGGTCCTTTTCGCGAGCGTGACGCCCTGGCTCGAGATCGAGATGACCGTGATGAACGCTCAAGCGGTCGGCTACATCGAGAAGCCTCTGGATCTGCGGCGGCTCAAGGATGCCATCGACGGCTTCGTCGCCCCCGCGGGCGCCGCGCCCGCGGCCTCCGCGCCGCCCGACGCGGCCCCTTCGCCCGCCGTCTTCAACGGCGAGGCCGATCTCGACGGCGCCCGCGACGGCGTCATCGACCTCGACTAGCTAGAGTTCGGCGGGCGGCCAGCCCGCGCGCCGCGCCGCGG
>JAKFCD010000067.1:0-76858 GCA_036676805.1 Elusimicrobiota bacterium | reverse complement strand
AACGCCGTCTCCTCGCCCGTCGGGTCCAACAGCACCATCTTCGTCCCCACCACGGACGACACCCGCCCCGTATGCCCCGTCTCGGTGTTCCATATCACATCCCCGACGCGGATCTCGGACACTTCCATCAGAGCGCCTTCCACCCCACCGTCTGCCCCTTATTCTGCTCGTCAAGCCAGGCCTTAAGAGGCGCGAAGTACTCAAGGATCGCCGTCGCGTCCATCTCGCGCTGCCCCGTCGCCGCCTCGAGCGCCTCCGGCCACGGCCGCGAGGACCCCATCGCCATCATGTCCCCCAACCGCTTGCCCGCCGCCTTGTCCCCGTAGAAGGAGCAGCGGTGCAGAGGGCCGGTATGGCCGCTCTGCTTGCAGAGAGCCCGGTAGAACTGGAACTGGTAGACCTGCGCGAGGAAGTACCGCGCGTAAGGCGTGTTCGCCGGGATGTGGTACTTGGCGCCCGGGTCGAAGTCGTTCTCGGACCGGGCGTTGCCGGGCTTGAGCCCCTGATACTTGCGGACGAGGTCCCACCAGGCCTTGTTGTAGTCCTCGGGCTTGGTCTTGCCCGTGAAGACGTCCCAGCGCCACTTGTCGACGAGGAGGCCGAAGGGCTGGAAGGCCACGCGCTCCAGGGCCATTTTGAGGAGGAGGTCGATGTCCCCCTCCGGACCCGGAACGGTCTCGATGAGCCCCACCTGCTTGAGGTACTCCGGCGTGACCGAGAGAGCGATGGTGTCGCCCAAGGCCTCGTGGAAGCCGTCGTTGGCGGAGCCGCGGAAGAAGTAGGGCTGTTTCTCATACGCCCGCTGGTAGAAGTTGTGGCCGAGCTCGTGGTGGATGGTGACGAAGTCCTCGGCGTTGATCTTGATGCACATCTTAATACGAAGGTCCTGGCCGTTTTCGACGTCCCACGCGGAGGCGTGGCACTGCACCTCGCGGTCGCGCGGGCGGGTGAGCATGGAGCGCTCCCAGAAGGTGGCGGGGAGCTTCTCGAGGCCGAGCGAGGTGAAGAAGCGCTCGCCGTACTCGACCATTTGCTTCTCGTCGAGCTTGACGGCCTTGAGGCGCTCGGTGAGGTCGAAGGAAGGCTTGGACTTCGGAGGCGCGACGAGGTCGTAGATGTTCTCGAAGGATTGGCCCCACATGTTGCCGGTGAGGTGCTCCGGGATGAGGCCGTCGGGGTCCTTGGCCTCGTCGCCGTATTTCTCGATGAGGCGGCGGCGAACGTAAGCGTGGAGGGCCTCATAGAGCGGCTTCATCTGCAGCCACTGGCGGTCGAGCTCGGAGGAAAAGGCCTCCGGCGTCATGTCGTAGCCGCTGCGCCAGAGATCGGCGGTGTCTGCAAAGCCCAGGTCGCGGGAGCCCTTGTTGGAGAGCTCGACGAAGCGCTGATAGCGCGGGCGCATGGGCGGGGAGATGGTGCGCCAGCCCTGCCAGGCGTCCAGCAGAGCCTTGGGGTCGCGGGAGGAGCGCAGGACTTCCTCGAGGTCGTCGAGGTTCCGGCACTTGTCGGCGGCTTTGCAGTACTTGCCCTTGCCGTAGGTGGACTCGAGCCAGACCTTCGCGTCGGAGAGCTCTTTTTGTTCCTTGGGATCGAGCGGGGCGGGGGCGGTGACGGTGAGCTTGAGCGCCAGGAACTTGCGCTTGAGGTCGGCGGGGAGAGCGACCTTGTCGAACTTGCGCGCCTCGCGGGCGAGCTTGGCGGCCTCGGCGGAGTAGGCGTTGTCGGCGTCGCCGGCGAGCCACTCGGTGGAGTAGTTGATGTTGGTCTGCATGGCCCAGGAGGAGAAGCCCGAGCGGCGGCCCAGGGCCTCGAGGGAGGACTCGGCCTTGGCCATGAAGGCTTGGGCGTCCTTGACGATCGGGGCGGCGGCGTGGGAGGGAACGGAGAGGAGCAGAGAGAGGAGGAGGACGATCATCCGACTAGGATACCACTCCGGGGGGCGTGAAAACATCCGTGAAAACTGGCGGAACTTGAAGTCACAATTTGTGACTTCAAGTCAGTGGATGCAACTTTTTGAGCCCCTCGATCGTCTGGTAGTATGGAGATAGAGAAAATCAGCAGTCTAATTCATCTCGTCCGCGGCCAACGAGTCATGTTGGATGAGGATCTGGCTCGCCTCTATGGCGTCCCGACCAAATATCTCAATTTACAGGTCCGGCGGAATGCCGTTAATTTTCCAGAGGATTTCATGTTTCGGCTCTCTGAGATAGAGAGCGCAAACTTGAGGTTGCAAATTGCAACCTCAAGTTCGAGTTGGGGCGGACGCCGCTATTGGCCGCTCGCCTTCACGCGGGAAGGCGTGGGCATGCTGTCGAGCGTACTGCGCAGCCCGCGCGGCGTGGAGGTGAACATCGCCATCATGCGCGCGTTCGTGAGGATGTGCGACACGCTGACGGGAGGCGAGGGCCTGGCGGCGCGCATCGAGAAGGCCGAGCGGGCGCTGCTCGGGCTCGAGAACGAGCAGAGCGAGCACGCGGCCGCGATCCGCTCAAGGGCGGCCTCGAACGTTTTTGGTCCATCCGGATATCCGGAAACTGGCGCGTTATCTTCAAGTTCGAGAACGGCGACGCCTCCATGGTCGCCTACGTCGATTATCACTGAGAGAAAATCATGAGGAACCGAACGCGGCCGCGGGGGCTTCCCGCTGAACGCGGTGATTAAAGCCTAGGCGCTGTCATCCCCATTGCCGCCGGCGCCGGCGGTAGAGGGGATGGCCGATCACAGCTCGTCGTCGTGGTCCGGCATCGGCTTGCCCTCCCCCGCGCCGTCGAGCTCCTCGCTCAGAAGCTCCGCGTCCAGATATTCCGCGCGCCCGATCGCCTCGCGCGCCGGCGGGGTCGCGGGCTGGCCGCTTTCTTCCTGCTCTTTTTTAAGCGCCTCGGCGCCGCCCTCCGGCTTGGGCTTCCTTGGTTTTCGCATGGAATCCGCCTCCTCTCGAGAAAAAGATAAGCCGAGCCGCGGCCGACTGTTTCCGGAAACAGTCGGGCCGTGCGGTTCCCCCCGACGCGCGCTAGTAAAGATGCTGCTTCTCCTCCCGGTCGAGGATCTCCTCGTCGCTGAGCTCCTCCTCGCGCTTGTCCGCCTCGAAGTCGTAGGGCGGCTCCGAGCGCACGCTCTCGATGACCGTCTCTTCCTCGACGAGCATCGGCGCGAGGGCGGGAGCCGCCTTCTTCACGCGGGAGGAGGTTCCCCGCATCGACTTGCGGTGGGACTTGCTCCGGCTGGCCGCCGGGTGGCGCTTCTTAGAGGCCTTGGCCTTGGTCCTGGTCTTGGTCTTCATCGTCTTCTTCCTCCCGCGGATGGCCGTAGCCCCCGCCTCCGCCTTCGTCTCCGTCGAGGCTTCCGTCCGGCGTGTAGTCGACCTCGAGGGTCTCGCCCTCCTCCTCCTCGCCCGGATTGGGACCTTTCATAAATCCTCCCCCCGCGTGTCGCCGGGCCCCCGGAGGAGCCGCGGCGACGGCGGGCGCCCTACAGGGGCGTCAGCCTGTCCAGCGTGCGGCCGAACGCTTCCTCGGACCGCTTCTCCCCGGTCCGCGGGCGGGCGTGGCGCCGGGTCTTCTTGGCGCCGACCTTCACCCCGCGGGTGAAGCGGCTCGTCGCGCTGGCTCTCTTTTTTGTTTTCATGGCGCGCCTCCTGCGTCTTGCGACGCGGAAAGCTAGATCAGCTCGTCGTCCTCGCCGCCCAGCTCCGGCGGGCGGCCGTAGCCCGCGTCCGCGGCGGCGTCGGGCGGCTCCAGGTCGCGGTCGACGCCCAGGTCCCCGTCGGTGCCGCCCACGGTGTCGGGGAGCTCGTCCTTGACCGGGTCGGGCTGCTCCTCGCGGCCGACTCTCTTCTTCTTGGGTCTCATCGCAGCACCTCCTCGAGCCTGTTGGGACCGCTTCTTTCTCGGCGGCAGGGGGCCTTGAGCGAAGAGGCCCTCGTCGCTTTCGCCGGTGTCGTGGGGGGAGCGCGGCGGGGCGTAGGTCCCCGCCTGGTCCTCGGAATCCAAGGGCCGTATGCGTCCGGGGTCCCGTATCGGCGGCGCGACGGGCCGCCGCCGCCGTGGCTTGGCTTTGATCCGTGTGCGCGGCATAAGGCCTCCTCCCGACCATAGGATACGCGGACGGCCGGAAAATCCCATGGAGGCGCCGTCAACGTCTCGTGACGCCTAGACCTCGGAGGCCGGGACGCTCAGCTCGTCGGCGGGAGAGAGCACCTCGCCGTCGAGGTCCCGGGGCAGGGGGCGCGGCGGGGCGCCCTCGAGGCGCTCCTCGCGCTTGAGCATCGATTGAATGATCACGGCGCTCGCGGCGCCGAGCAGGACGTATAGGAATTTCTTCATGACGGGCCTCCGATGGAGGCACAGGATAGCGCCGCGGGGAGCGCGCGGCACAGTGCGGCGAGGTGACGCTTAGTTGCCGAGCTCGCCCAGCTCGGCCAAGCCGTTGACGGCGGCGGAGCGCACGCCGGGGTTGGGGTCGGCGCGCAGCTTCTTCAGGGCGCTGACGGCGCGCGGGCCTCCCAGGCGCGTCAGGGCGCGCGCCACGGAGAGGCGCACCGCGGCGTCGGGGGCCTTGAAGGCCTCGACGAGGACGAGCACGGCGCGCGGGTTCTCGGTCTTGCCCAGGGTCTCCGCGGCGAGCGGGGCCAGGGGGCTGTCGGGCTTGAGCATCATCCTCTCGAGGTGCTTGAGGCCGGCGTCGCGGTCGAGCTTGACGAGGTAGTAGGCCGCGAGCAGGCCGACCTTGTCCTCGCCGGGGTCGCCGGAGAGGAAGCCCTGCAGGCGCGCCAGCGCGTCCTTGCGCCCGAGCTTGGCCAGGCCGTAGGAGGCCTCGACCTCGATGAACTTGTCGGGGTTGACGGCGGCCTGCTCGAGCGTGGAGACGGCGCGCTTGTCGCCGATGTCGCCCAGGGCCTCGAGGATGGCCTGCAGGAGATTGCCCGCGGCCCCGCCGGCCAGCTGCTGCAGCGCGGGCACCGCGTCGCGGACCTGCAGGCGCCCCAGGCCGCGCACGGCCTGCTCGACGACGCGGGGGTCGGGGTCGTTGAGCGCCTCGGAGAGGATGCGCGTCGCCCGGGCGCCGCCCAGGCGGGACAGCGAGTCGAGGATCTTCTCGCGCAGGACCTGCAGGTGGCCGGGCAGCTCGCCCAGCTGCAAGGTCATCGAGCGCAGGTAGTCCCAGGCGCCGGAGAGCGGCTCGACGGCGCGCGGGTCGCCGGCCAGGCCCAGGGCTTCGACGTAGGCCGCGCTCTCCCGGGGGCTGCCGCGCTTGACGTCGAAGGCGAGGAGCAGGGCGTCGACGGCCTTCTTGTCCTTGGTGCGGCCGAGCGGGCCCGCCATGCGGATGCGCTCGTCGGTCTTGGCGGCTTCGAAGGAGGCGATGAGGTTTTTCACCTTGGGTTTCCGGGCCTGCGCGGCGGAGCCGAGCAGCAGGGCCGCCAGCACGACGAGCGAGGTTCTCACCCGGGAAGCATACCGCGTCGGGGCCGTTCTGTCGAGGGGCCGATGCAACTTTTTTGGGGGGTCAATCGTCTGATAGTAGGGGCCCGCGGGCCCCGGGGAGGAGGAAACCATGAAAGAGGAGACGACGGGACGCGAGACGCGGCGGCTGCTGGCGAGGCTCAAAAGGATGGCGGAGACGGAGGCCTCCGAGGAGGCGCGCGACGAGGCGCAGCGGCTGCTGCTCTCGCGCCACCTCCAGCGCCTGCGGGCCAAGGGGCGGGCTTGACGCCCGGGGAATTTCGTATTACACTTTGTAATACGAATGAAGAAGACCGTGACCATCACCTTGCGACTGACGCCGGAGGAGGAGCGGGTCCTCGACCGGGTGGCGCGCGACCGCCGGGCGACGCGCTCGGGGGCGCTGCGTGCCGTGCTCAAGGACGAGGGCCTGAGGCTCGCGCGGGAGGAGACCATGTCGATTCATGATCGCCTGAAGCGCTATATTCCCGCGCAGGGGAGCGCCTGGAAAGGAAAGCGGCCTTCCGCACGCGACAGCAGCCGGCAATTCGCCGATTATTTATTGGAGAAGCATCGTGCGCTCCGCCCTCGTTGACGCCAATATCCTCATCGGCTACCTCGACCCGGAGGACGGGCTGCATGATAGTTCCGTGGCGGGATTGAGCGCGGCGACCGGGAAACTGGTGACGACGTGGCCCGCGGTCACGGAGGCGATCCACATCCTGGGGCGGCGGGGCTGGCCGTTCCAGGAAGCCCTCCTCGGCATGATCGGAGACGGCGAACTGCTGATCGCCCCCCTGACCGCGCGGGACGCGCCCCGGCTGAAGGCCATGATGTCGAAATACAAGGACCGGCCCATGGACCTGGCCGACGCGTCCTTATTGCGGGTCGCGGAGCGCGACGGCATCGAAACCATCGTGACCTTGGACCGCGATTTCACGGTGTACCGGGCGGCCGGCATCGGAGCGCTCAAAATACTTCCCCGCTCCTAGGAACCCGAGCAAAGTACTCCCATCGATGGGAGTGACTCTACATGCCTGGCACCGCCTGTCATTCTGGGTCCTCGCAGCCTGAGTCGGCCGGGCGCTTGGTCCGGGACAGAGCCGCGGCCCGTAACATTCACGACTTGCGCTCCCGGCGGCTTCCTCTTATACTTCGCACGTGGATCCCCTCACGCATACCTTGCTCGGCGTCGCCGTGGGAGAGGCGTTCTTCAAGTCCCGGTTCGGAAACCGGGCGCTTTGGGTCTCGGCCGCGGCGGCCAACCTTCCCGACATCGACGCGCTCGTCCTGCTCGCCGGCGACCCCGGCGCGGTGATCCTGCGGCGGTCCTTCGGGCATTCTTTGGTCTTGCTGCCGCTGTGGATCGCGGGTTTGAGCTTTATTTTCAAGCGGAAATACGAGGATATCGAATCGAGCGACCTGGCCTTGATGATCGCGGCGGGCTGCGCGGGGCATCTCCTCTTCGACCTGATCAACTCCTTCGGCGTGCAGCTGCTGTGGCCGTTCTCCACGGCGCGCCCGGAGCTGGGCGCTATCTTCATCATCGACCTGGCCTTGGCGGGCTTACTCGCCGCCCCCCACCTGGCGCGCCTAAAGGCATCGTGGCGGCCGGAGCTGCCCGCGCTGAGCCGGGCGGCCTTGGTGGCCGTCGCGTTCTACCTGGCGCTGGCCGTTTCGGCGCGACAGCTGGCGGCGGGGGTGCTCGCGGAGAAGACCGGAGGGCGCGGCTTCCAGTACGTCTTCCCCGAGCCGCTCGGCGCCCACCGCTGGAGGGGCGTGGTCAAGGAGCCGGGCGCGTGGAGGACGTATCTGATCGACGTGTCCAAGCGCTCGGCGGCCCCGGGGCCGGTTTTCCCCGACGACGCGATGACGGCCCCGGCGCTGGCCGCCAAGGACACCCCGTTCGGCCGGCGGCTGATGACCTTCTTCAAGGCGCCGGTGTGGACGGTGGAGCCCCGCCCCGAGGGCGGCGCCGTCGTGTCCGTGGTTGACCTGAGATTCGTCAGCCTCGTGCTCCCGCGCGAGAATCCCTTCCGGTATCGGTTCGACGTCCCTCCCGGGGGAGGGAACGTCGAGCCCCGCCGAGTGAAGATTTGGTAGGTTAAAGGAACATGGCCACGAACGCGCAGACGTTGGAGCTTCTGCTCGAGGTCGGGAGATTATTGTCTTCCAAGCTCGAGCTCGGCGAGCTTCTCACGTCCGTGCTCGAGCTGTCCACGAAGGTCGTGGACGCCGAAAGCGCGTCTTTGCTGCTGCTGGACGAGAAGACCCAGGAGCTGTATTTCGACGTGGCCCTGGGCCTGGGCCCCGACGCCGCCAAGGTCCGCCTCAAGCTCGGCCAGGGCATCGCCGGCTCGGTGGCCAAGAGCCGCGCGCCCGAGATCATCAACGCGGTGCGCCAGGACCCGCGCTGGTCGCCGGCGATGGACGCCCAGTCCGGCTTCGTCACGCGCTCGATACTGGCCGTGCCGATGCTGATCAAGGGCCACCTCGTGGGCGTGCTCGAGGCGATCAACAAGAACGGGGGCGGCTTCACCGAGGCCGACCTGCGCGCCTTCGAGGCCTTCGCCTCCCAGGCCGCCGTCGCCATCGACAACGCGCGCCTGTTCAGCTCGCTCAAGGACGAGCGCTTCAAGCTCGCGACCGTCTTCGCGCAGATGACCGACGGCGCGGCGCTGACCGACGCGAAGGGCGCCGTCCTGCTCGCCAACGAGGCCGCCGCGCGTCTGCTCGGGACGGAACTTAAGGAGCTGGCCGACGGTCTCAAGGGCATGGCGACGACCCCTTCGATCGCGGAGCTGCTCTCCGGCGAGAAGCCCGTGGTCGACTTCGCCGCGGTGCGCAAGGAGCCCACGATGCTCGTGCTTGAAGGCCGCGTCACGCGCGCCGCCCTCGGCGACAGCGAGGGGCGCCTGTTCATCTTCCGCGACCGCACCGAGGCCCACCGCCAGGAGAAGCTCAAGCGCACCTTCCTGAGCCTGATCTCCCACAAGCTGCGCACCCCGCTGGCCGCGGTGACCGGCTTCGCCGACATATTGGCGGATGAGCTGAGCCCCGACACCGACCCGATGTGGGCCAAGGCCGTGCGCACCATCCGCTCCCAGGGCGGCAAGGTCAGCGGGCTCGTCGACAAGCTGCTGAGCTACACCACCATCGAGAGCCCCGACACCCAGATCAGCTCCGAGCCCTTCGCGCTCGACGACGCGGTCAAGGACGCCGTGGCCGCGCTCGAGGAGTTAATCCAGGAGCGCGCCGCGACGGTGGACGCGCCCCCCACCGGCCACGTCCTCGTCGGCGACCGGCGCCTGATCACCGAGGCGCTCAAGAACCTCCTCGACAACGCCATCAAGTTCAACGCCAAGCCCTCCCCCGCCGCCGTCCTGCGCGCCGAGGCCGAGGGCGACTGGTCCGCGCTCACGGTGGCCGACACCGGGCCGGGGGTGCCGCCGGAGGACCTCGAGCGCGTCTTCTCGCGATTCCATCAGGTGGAGAAGGACTTCACCGGCCAGCAGGAGGGCATGGGCCTGGGACTGGCCTTCGTGCGCAAGGTCGCCGAGCTTCACGGCGGCAGCGCGGTGCTGCGCTCCAAGCTCGGCGCGGGAGCCGCCGTCACGCTCACCTTGCCGCGCAAGAGGGACGCGTGATCCTGGGCGGCGAGGCCGCCCCCTACGGCGCGGCGCTGACCGGCGCCGACTACGGCGAGGTCTTCCTCGAGGAGTGGGCCTGGCGCACCGCCCGGCTCGAGGACGGCGCGGTGCGCGACATCGGCGCCAGCGCCGAGCGCGGCCTGAGCCTGCGCCTTTTGAGACGGGAGGGGGGCCGGGTGGAGACCTTGTTCGGCAGCGCCCAGGACCCCTCCCCCGAGGCCGCCTTCCGCCTGCGCGCGCGCCTGGCCCCCGGCGCCTCCGGGCGCGGGACGGCGTTTTCGGCCCCGCGCCGCGCCGTTCCGGCGTGCCGGCTCGACCCGGCTTCGGTGCCGCTGGAGCGCAAGCTGGCGCTGCTGCGCGCCGTCGACCGCGCCGCGCGCGAGCTGTCCCCGCTCGTGCGCCAGGTGACCGCCGTCTACGGCGACCGCCGCAAGGACACCCGCGTGCTCAACAGCGAGGGCTGCGACCTGTTCCAGAGCCGGGTCTCGACGAACCTGACGGTGTCGGTCGTCGCCGGGCGCGAGGGGGCGCTGCAGACCGGCGTCGAGGTGATCGGCGCCCAGCGCGGCTGGGAGATCTTCGACGACGACGCCGCTCTGGCCGCCGCGCGCCGCGCGGCGGGGCGCGCGCTGGCCAAGCTCGACGCGCCCAAGGCCAAGGCCGGCGAGATGGCCGTCGTGCTGGCCGCCTCCGCCGGGGGCACCTTCATCCACGAGGCGATCGGCCACTCCCTCGAGGTCGACCACGTGCGCGAAGGCTCCTCGCCCGCGTACCGCGGGCGACTCGGCCAGACCGTCGCGCCGGAGATCATTACCGTCATCGACGACCCCACCATGCCCTTCCAGCGCGGCTCCTTCGCCTTCGACGACGAAGGCGTCGAGGCCCGCCCCACCCCGCTCGTCCAAAACGGGGTCCTGGCCGATTTCCTTTACGACCGCGCCGCCGCCCTCAGCGAGGGCCGCGCGTCCAACGGCCACGGCCGCCGGGAGTCCTTCGCCTCGCGGCCGATCCCGCGCATGTCGAACCTCTACATCGCGCCGGGCAAGGACGACCCGGCCAAGATCGTCAAGGAGCTGAGGAGCGGTCTTCTGGTGACCCGCATGGGCGGCGGGC
The DNA here is from genome assembly GCA_036676805.1 of Elusimicrobiota bacterium. GTDB lineage: Bacteria > Elusimicrobiota > Elusimicrobia > UBA1565 > UBA9628 > GWA2-66-18. The sequence continues at coordinate 66,654 of JAKFCD010000067.1, read as the reverse complement.
AGGTGGACACCGCGAGCGGGGAGTTCGTCTTCGAGGTGGACGAGGGCTGGCGCGTGGAGGACGGCAGGATCGCGCATCTCGTGCGCGACGCCAACCTGCTCGGCGTCGGCCCCGAGGCGCTGCGGTCCATCGATCGCGTGGGCTGGGACATCGGCTGGGGCATCGGGGTGTGCGGCAAGGAGGGGCAGAACGTCGCGGTCAGCGACGGCCAGCCCACGATCCGCATGCCCAAGCTCGTCGTGGGAGGCAGTCATGACTAAGTGGCTCGTGATGGCGGCGATATTGGTCGGATCGGCCGGCATGCAGCTTTCGGCCGCAGGCCGAAAAAAAACGGAGAAGCCCATGGAGTGGAAAGGACAGTACGGCGGCCCCATCGACCCCGGGACCATGGTCGCGGCCGACGAGGGCGCCTGGACGCGCCTGTGGCTGATGGTGGGGCAGGACCCGCCCCCGCTCGACTTCAAGAAGCACTTCGCGGTCGCCGTCTTCGCCGGCGAGCGCCCGACGGGCGGCTACGTCGTCGAGTTCCTCGACCCGGTGACCAAGGGCGCGGACATGATCGTGCGCTACCGCGTCAAGGAGCCCACGGGCTTCGCCACGCAGGCCATCGCCCAGCCCTGGAAGGTCCGGGCCTTCCCGCGCGTGCGCGGCAAGGTCTTCGTCGAGGAAGCGCCGCCGGAGGCCAAGAAGAAGTGAGCGGCCTCCTGCTCGCCCTGGCGCTCGCCCTGCCCGCCTCGGCGGGGGCTCCCGTCCTGCCCGACATGGCGGTCGGGCACTCGACGCCGGGGTGGTCGAAGCAGGGCAGGTCCCTGGTGCTCTACGACGCCGAAGGCTCGCTGTCCTTCGAGATCGGCCTGCTGCGCGAGGATCTCGGTCCCGTCACGCGCGAGGTCATGGGCGACGTTTCCCCCGACGGCCGCGCCGCCTGGACGCTCGAGCGCAAGCTCACGTGGAACAACTCGCGCAACAGGCTGCTCGAGTCGCGCCGCGTCCTCAAGATCCACGGCTCGACGGGACAGACCCTGTTCAGCGACGACGCGGTGGACCTGCCGGAGAAGGGCGAGCCCGTCGTGTTCTCCGGCGACTCCAAGGTCATCCTGCTCGCCCTCCACTTCGGGGAGTCCTGGTCGGTCGAGGCGCGCGACTGGACCGGGGGGACCACGCTCAAGGCCGGGCCCTTCCCCCGCCTGGTGAGCATCGCGCTGACGCCCGGCGGGCGCTACGCGGTGGCGCGCTGGGGCGTGCCGGACAAGAGCGACACGCACTCGTTCTTCGACCTGTGGACGAAGGCCAAGAAGGATATCGAGACCTCGGAGCTGACCTTGGGGCTGGCGCGCATCGGCGACGACGGGGTCGTCAGGTCGGGAAGGCGGGTGGTGTTCAGCTTCAGGACGGAGAAATCGACGGGAACGGCAACGGATGGGGCGCGGAAATGAGGGCCGCTCTGCTGACGATCCTTTTGGCTGGAGCTTCGGCCGGCGCCCAGGACGGAGAGCCCTCGTCGGCGCCGGCCGGAACGGCGGTAGAGGGTGATCAGACCGAAGCGGTCGCGGAAATGAAAAGGCAGCTCGAGGCGGACCCGGGACTTCAGGAGGCCCTGGTCGACAGAATACTCGACTCCAAGATCGCGGGGGCCATCAGCTCGGAAAAAGACGAGAACAAAAAACGCGGAGATATCCGCGAGTGGATGAAGGGCGACCTGACCTCGGCGGCCGAGATCGCGCTGGGGCTCGCGCGCGACGAGGCCGAGGGCACGCATCTCTTCGAGAACACCTTGGTCAAGCAGCTCCGGATGACCTACCAGCGCAACAACACCAGCCGCGGCGCCCTCGGCGTCCTCAAGAGCGCGGCGAAGACCTCCAAGCTGATGGGCAAGCCCGACCAGGAGGCCGGCGAGGAGGAGCGGCGCGAGCTGCTGCGCACCATGTTCGAGGGCCGGGGCGCCCAGGGCGAGAAGGTGATCACCGGCCAGGCGCCCGAGGGCAAGCCCGCCTCGGAGGCGCCGCCGAGCGCCGCGCTCGCCAACACGTTCTACGACCGCCTCTCCGCCGGCAACATCCGCGGCTATTCCCCCCAGCTCATGGCCCTGCAGAGCGCCCTCAACACGCGCCGCCCGCCCGGAGCGCCCGCGCTCATCGAAACCGGCAAGCTCGACCACGCCACGCTTTCGTATCCCGCCTTCGGCCTCAAGTACGACCTCGGCAACCTGGGCGAGCGCCTGCGCCGCGCGCGCATAGCCGAGCTCGCCAACCTGAGCGGCACGCGCTTAAGCGAGCGCGACCTGAAGGACCCCGGCCTCGAGGCGCGCCTGCTCGCGAAGGCCCCCGCGGACAAGCTCAAGAAGAGCTTCGCCGCGCGCGCCGCCGCCATCGAGCGCGCCCGCGCGGCGCTCGCCGCCTTCGAGGCCGCCGCCGACAAGAGCCGCGACCCGAACCGGATCACCAAGGGACTGCTCATCGAGCTGTCCGGGCGCCAGCGCGAGGCCGCCCGCTGGCTCACCGCGGCGGCCCTCGAGGAAGAGCTGGCCCGCATCGAGTCCGAAGAGGGCTTCCTGACCGACGACCTGCTCGCCCTCATCGAGGCGGCCCCCGCGCCGGCCCCCGTCCGGCAGTCCTACAAGAGCCGCGGCGTCTCCTACTCGCAGCGCCTGGCCAAGCTCAAGGCCAACGCCCGCGCCGCCCTCGACGCCCTGCGGTCCGACGCCTGGCTCTCGCGCCTGGCCGAGATCGACCGGATGATAGGCGAGAGCCAGGGCCTGCGCCGCAACATCTCGCGCGACATCTCCAACTACCGCCTGGTCCCCTTCCGCATCAGCGAGGCCGTGCTCCGCCAGCCCCGCTGGCGCGAGTACCTCGACGACCTGCTCGTGCGCTACGCCCAGCGCACCTCCTACGGCCGCGAGGTCGCCGCCCGCCGCGGCAAGCTCGCCCGCTTCCTCGGCATCTTCGGCCAGATCGCCTCCGGCGACCTCAACGGCGCCGACGTCTCCCTCGCCAACGCCGAAGGCGGCCGCCGCTAGCGGCGGCTGTTTCCGGAAACAGTCAGGGTCTAAAGGCGGGGATGAGGGCTTTGAGGCGCGGGAGGGCTTCCTCGGCGGAGCGCTCGCCGGCCAGGATTATCTCGCCGGCGCGGTGGAGCTCGGTCCAGGAGAAGCCCTTGAGGTCGGGGAACATGGTCACGTCGGCGATGTCCAGGCGCGACTGGGCGACCTCGTACTCCATGGTGTAGATCATCTGGAAGAACACTTCCGGAAAGTTGGGGGCGCGGAAGGCCTTGGGCAGGACGGGCATGGCGGCCTGGCGCAGGGTCTCGAGGTTGAGCGGCTGGTCCAAGAGGCGCAGGCGGTGGCGGTCGTGGAGCTTGGACTTGCGGTCGCGGGCGGGCACGGTCAGGTTGACGGCGAGCAGGATGTCGGCGCCCATGTCGGAGATCACGCGCGTGGGCACGGGGTTGACGATGCCGCCGTCGACGAGCCAGCGGCCGGAGAGCTGGGTCGGCTCGAAGATCAAAGGGAGGCCGCACGAGGCGCGGATCGCCTCGGCCACGCGGCCCTGGCGGAGGACGACCTCCTCGCCGGTCTCGATGTCGGCGGCGACGCAGGCGAAGGGGATCTCCATGTCGGAGAATTCCCGCGAGCCCATGTAGGAGCGGATGAAGCGCAGCAAGGTGTCGCCCGCGAACAGGCCCGAGCGCGGCACGGTCAGGTCCCAGAACAGGTTCTCGTACACCCAGGCCTTGTCGATGCGAAGCGCCAGCTCCTCGATCTCCTCGGGCTCGTAGCCGGCGGCGTAGCAGCCCGCGATGAGGGAGCCCATCGACGTGCCGGCGATCATGTCGATGGGGATGCCCTCGCGCTTGAGCACCTTGAGCACGCCGATCGTGGCGTGGCCGAGGGCCGCGCCGGTGCCCAGCGCGAGGCCGACCTGGACGCCGCCGATGCGTCGGGCCAGGTGGCCGAGCATCTTCGCGGCCTTGGGCGCGACGGCGAAGGCCGAATCCGCGCGGCCGTCGCGCTCGTAGGCCTCGTTGGCCTCCTCGCTCCACGGCACGACGAGGCGCTCGGCGCCGACGAGCAGCGGGGCGTCCTCGGGCTCGAGGTCGCCGATCCACAGGCGCAGCAGGCGGCGGGCCTCCTCGGCCAGCGGCGGCACCTCGGCCTCCATGTGGCGGTACTGCGGGCGCATCGCGTCGCAGCCCGCCATCAGGATCAGGTCGGCCTCGGTCAGCGCCGCGCGCTCGACGTCGCCGCGCGGGCCGCCCAGGCACAGCAGGGCCAGCTCGTGGCTGTCGCGCACCGCGTTGAGGAACAAGTAGAGCTGGCTGAAGAGCCGGCCTCCCAAGGTGGCGGGCGATACCGACAGGATGCGCACGCCCGAGGGGTGCTCCTGGGCCAGCGCGGCCAGGGCGGCGGGGTCGCGCAGGTTCGCCGCGCGCAGGGCGGTCTCCGTCGCGGGCTTGGGCTTGAGGCCGGCGGCGCGGGCGATGTCGCCGGGCTCCGGCGAGAGGTCGACGAGGAGCACCTTCTTGCGCGTCTGGCCCGCGAGCTCGGCACCCAGGCGCCAGGCGATCAGCGCGCGCTCGCGGCGCGGCAGGGCGCTGTCGAAGGCGACGAGGCGGGCCTGGTCGGAGGACGGCCGGGGCGGGGTCTGGCCGCCCTCGATGAGGCGGCTGGCCAGCGTGCGCGAGAGGTGCAGCAGGATCGGCGGATGCTCGCGCAGGACGTCCTCGAAGTCCTTGCGCGGCAGCTTGAGCAGCTCGCTCGTCGCGTCCACGCGGACGGTGGCCGAGCGGGGGCCGCCGGTGAGCATGCCGGTCTCGCCGATGACGTCGCCGCGGCCGAGGTAGGCCACGAGGGTCTCGCGCCCCTCGACGGCGCGGTAGCGGCGCGCGTGGCCGGAGACGATCAGGTACAGCGCGTCGGACTCGTCGCCCTGCTTGAAGACCGTCGCACCCTTGGGCAAAGAGAGCAGCTGCAGGCGCGCGGCGAGCTTGCCGCGGTCCTCGACGGAGAGCCCCGCGAAGAGCGGCGTCCGCTTGAGGAACGCTTCCCACGGCTGGATTTCCTCAGGTTTCAAATGGCGTCCTTAAGCCGGAAATCTTTCTTCTATAGGACGCGCAAGCTAAAAGACCGATGACCGTTTTCGAGTCGCGGATCTTGCCGCGGCGCACGAGCTCGACGGCCTTCTTGAAGGGCATGATCACGGTTTCGATGAACTCGTCGTCGTCGGCGTTCATCCTTCCGGCCTTGAGGCCCGTCGCGACGAACAGGTGCAGGACCTCGTCGGCGAAGGCGGGGGTGGGCCAGTATTGGATCAGCGGCTTGATCCGGGAGGCGGTGTAGCCGGTCTCCTCGGCGAGTTCGCGCTTGATGCAGGAGAGAATGGACTCGCGCGGGTCGAGCTTGCCGGCGGGCAGCTCGAGGGTGACCTCGCCGACGGGATGGCGGTACTGGCGGACCAGCACGACGGTGTCCTCGTCGAGGAAGGGCACCACGCCGACGGCGCCGGGATGCGACATGTACTCGCGCGTGGCGAGCTTGCCGTTGGGAAGGCGCACCGTGTCGACGTCGAAATTCACCGCCCGGCCGCGCCAGACCGTCTTCTTGCTGACGAAGGTCTCGATCAGGCCGGCATCCCGCTTTTTCATGGCGCCGCATTGTAGCAAAGGGGCCGCTGTCGACGGCATTTGGTATGATGTACTCCCGCGCGCGCCTCCATGTCAAAGCCCGAGTTCGTCCACCTCCACAACCACTCCGAATACTCCCTGATGGACGGGGTCATCCGCCTGTCGGACAAGGACGGCAAGCCCTCGCAGGCGCTCAAGGACCTCGCCAACGCCGGAGCCAAGGGCTTCGCCATCACCGACCACGGGAACATGTACGGCGCCGTCGAGTTCTACTCGAACGCGAAGGCCGTCGGGCTCAAGGCCATCATCGGCTGCGAGATGTACATCTCCAAGGGCACGCGCTTCGACCGGGGGCATTCGCAGAAGGAAAACTGCCACCTGACCGTCCTCGCCAAGAACTTCGAGGGCTATCAGAACCTGATGGAGCTGTGCTCGATCGCCTTTACCGAAGGCTATTATTACGATCCCAGAATCGACAAGGAACTGCTGGCGAAGCATTCCAAAGGCCTCGTCGTTCTGTCCGGTTGTTTGAAGTCCGAGCTGAACCAGTCGATCTTGTCGGGCGACCTCGCCCAATCCGAGAAGCTCGTGACGTGGTTCCGGGACAACCTCGAGCAGGATTCTTATTACCTCGAGATCATGGACCACGGCATCGAGAAGCAAAAGCAGGTCACGGCGGCCCTGCTCGAATTGAGCCGCCGGACGAATATTCCCCTGGTCGCGACCAACGACTGCCACTACTGGAAGCCCGACGACCACGAGGCCCACGACGCGCGCGTCTGCATCGCCACCGGCCGCAAGATGGCCGATACGGAGCGGCTGAAGTTCGACTCCCACGAGTTCTACATCAAGTCCCCGGAGGAGATGCACAAGCTGTTCTCCTTCGCCCCGCAGTCGCTGGCCTCGACGCTGAAGATCGCCGAGATGTGCAACCTCAAGATCCCGATGGACCAGATGCTCCTGCCCGAGTTCAAGGTCCCCCCGGGCTTCGACCAGGACTCGTATCTCGAGCACCTCTGCCTCGAGGGCCTCAAGGAGCGCTTTCCCGCCGGCTATCGCCCGGAGTACGCCGAGCGCCTGACCTACGAATTGGGCGTCATCAAGCGCATGGGATTCTCCGGCTACTTCCTCATCGTCTGGGACTTCATCAAGCACGCCCGCTCGATCGGCGTGCCCGTCGGCCCCGGCCGCGGCTCCGGCGCCGGGGCGATCGTGGCCTACGCGCTGCGCATCACCAACGCCGATCCGCTCGAGCACCGGCTCCTGTTCGAGCGCTTCCTGAACCCGGACCGCAAGTCCATGCCCGACCTCGACATCGACTTCGCCGACACCGGGCGCGACCGCGTCATCGCCTACGTGCGCGAGAAGTACGGCAAGGAGTGCGTGGCCCAGATCATCACGTTCGGCTCGCTGGGCGCCAAGCTCGTCATCCGCGACGTGGGCCGCGTGCTCGACATGCCGCTCATGCAGATCGACGAGATCGCCAAGAAGATCCCCGTCGGCCCCAACGTGCACCTGCACGAGGCGATGCAGGGCCCCGAGTTGGTCGAGCTCGCCAAGGACCCGCAGGTCAAGCGCCTGCTCGACCTGTCGCTCAAGCTCGAGGGCCTCAAGCGCCACACCGGCGTGCACGCGGCCGGCACGCTCATCACGAAGGAGCACGTGGTCAAGTACACGCCGCTGGCCAAGGGCGCCAAGTCCGAGGTGGTCACGACCCAGTACGACGGCGACGTCTGCCCCAAGCTCGGCCTGCTCAAGGTCGACTTCCTGGGTCTGCGCACTTTGTCGATCATCGACGACGCGGTCAAGTTCGTCAAGAAGCGCCGCGATCCCAATTTCGACATCGACGCGGTCCCCATGGACGACGCGAAGACGTATGAAATGCTGCGCACGGCCAAGTCGCTGGCCGTGTTCCAGCTCGACAGCCAGGGCATCCGCGACCTCCTGTTCCGCATCAAGCCGACCGTCTTCGACGACATCGTCTCCCTGATCGCGCTCTTCCGCCCCGGCCCGATGCAAAGCGGCATGCTCGACATGTTCGTCAATCGAAAGCACGGCAAGGAGGAGGTCGCCTACGAGACGCCCCTGCTCGAGCCGATTCTCAAGGACACCTACGGCTGCATGGTCTTCCAAGAGCAGGTCATGGAGATCTCCAAGAAGCTGGCGGGCTTCACCCCCGGAGAAGCCGACGGCCTGCGCAAGGCCATGGGCAAGAAGATCTTCGAGGACTTGGAGAAGATGCGCAGCAAGTTCATCACCGGCTGCGCCGCGAACAAGATCAAGGACAAGGTCGCCACCAAGATCTACGACCAGATGGTCAAGTTCGGAGGCTACGGCTTCAACAAGTCCCACTCCGTCGCCTACGGCCTCGTCGCCTACCAGACCGCCTACCTCAAGGCCAACTACCCCATCGAGTTCATGACGGCGGTGCTGACCAGCGAGATCGGGCATTCCTCCATCGGGGCGGAGGACAAGGAAAACAAGCTCGTCACCTATCTGGAAGAAGCGCGGCGGATGGGCATGAAAATACTGCCCCCCGACGTCAACGAATCGAGGGCTCAGTTCGACATACAGAACGACAACATCCGCTTCGGGCTGCTCGCGATCAAGAACGTGGGGTCGGGCGCCGCCGAGTCCATCGTGACGGCCGCGGGAGAGAAGAAATTCGCGTCCCTCGACGATTTCTGCTCGCGCGTCGACCTGCATGCGATCAACAAGAAAGCGGTGGAGTCTTTGATCAAAGCCGGAGCGCTCGACTCCCTGCGCCCCAACGAGCCTTCCCCCGCCGCGCGGGCACGTCTATTGTTATCCGTCGACGAATCCGTCGGCCGCCAGCAGAAGATGAAGGCCGACCTCGACAAGGGCCAGGGCCTGCTGTTCGGGGCGTCGGCGCCGCCGCCGTCGAAGGAGCTCTCCGACGCGGACGCCGCCGTGAAGCCCTTGTCCGAGCACGACACCTTGACCTACGAGCGCGAGGTCCTGGGCTTCTACTTCTCCGGCCATCCGCTGATGTCGGTCAAGGCCCAGCTCAAGGCCACGGCGACGCACGAGGTGGGCCAGCTCTCGCCGTCGATCACCGCGCCCGTGCGCATGGCGGGCATGATCAGCAAGATGAGAAAGATGATCTCGAAGAAAACCGGCGAGCCCTGGGTCATCATCACCCTCGAGGACCTCACCGGCGAGGTGACCTTGCTGTGCTTCCCCAAGACCTACGCCGCGGGCGTCAACGCTCTGGCCAAGATCGGCGCGTTCGTGGCCGCCACCGGCCGGCTGTCGTTTAAAGGCGAGGACGCCGGCGCCGGCACCCCCGAGATCATCGTCGACGACATGACCCCGCTGGACTCCTCGGCGACCAAGTTCGCCAAGCGCCTGCGCCTGAAGTGCGACGCCACGGTGGGCACCGAGAAGCTCGAGGCCCTGCGCGACGTGCTCGAGCGCTTCGAGGGGCCCTGCCCCGTCGCCCTGGAGCAGGAGACCTCCGAGGGCGTCGCCATGCTCGACGTCGACCAGCGCGTCAACCTCAACCAGGCCCTGTTCGAGGCCGTCGAGGCCATACTCGGACCGCGCTGCTGGAACATCGACGCCTCCGGCGCCCCCGCCGTCATCGCCCCCCGCAAGTGGGGCGGCAAGCCCTCCTGAACAACGCCACAACGGGAGGTCTGACCCCATGTTGCGCTTGTGACGGCTTGGTAAAATGGTTAGAATTCACCAGCGGTTTATATAAGGAGAGGGAATGGCCGACATCAAGAAGCGCATCCTCGTCGCCGACGACGATCCGGATCTGCTCGACCTGCTCATGATGGACCTCGCCTATCAGGGCTACGAGGTCCTCTCGGCCGCCAACGGAAAGGACGCGCTGCAGACGGCCCTCAAGGAGCAGCTCGATCTCGTGCTCCTCGACGTGATGATGCCCTACATCGACGGCTACCACGTCGCCTACGAGCTGACCAACAAGCTCGGCGCCAAGGCTCCGCGCATCATGATCATGACCAGCCGCGACACCGTGAAGGAAAAGGGCATCGCCTTGATGAGCGGCGCCACCGAGGTCCTTCAAAAGCCCTTCGAGATGGCCAAACTCCACGAGCGCATCGCCGCGGTTCTGGCGAAGCCCGCTTGATTCCCCGGGATTTATCGATGAAAGTCCGATTCGCGCCCCTGACCGTCCTGCTCCTCCTGGGAGCCTCCGGCCTTCGCGCCCAGGCGCCCGCCTCCCCCGAGGTCAAGATCAAGCCCAAGGCCGCGCGCGCGGCCCGCGCCGTCAGCGGCGGCGTGACGCCCGACACCGACGTCATCGACGCTCCGACGACCGCCGTGCTCGACAACTACGGCTACTCCGCGCGCTCGCGCTTCTACTCGCGCGGCGGCCTGCTGCAGTATCTCTCCTTCGGGGTCTATCCCGGCATCAATCTCGGCGCCTCGGCCGCGATCGACGGCCTCATCGGCGACGAGCGCAAGGTGCGCATGCGGGCGCCCACGGCGCAGGTCAAGTGGCGCTTCTACGAGGGCGACGCCGACCTGCCCTCCTTCGCGGTCGGCTTCGACGGCCAGGGCTACAAGTACAACGCCGGCATCCGCCGCTTCAACCAGCGCCAGCGCGGCTTCTACCTCGTGGCCAGCAAGGAGCTCGGCGTGCCGGGCCTCCAGCTCCACCCGTCGTTCAACGTCTCGGACTTCGACTCCAACGGCGTCTTCGGCGCCATCCCGCTGTCGATCAACATCCGCGACAAGGCGTCGATCCTGCTCGAGTGGGACAATATCGCCAACTGGAGCGACTCGCGCTTCAACGCCGGCCTGCGCGCCTATTTGACGCCGAACTTCCACGTGGACTTCGCCGTGCGCGCCTTGGGCGCGGGCGGCGACTACAGCGACGGCTCCCCCCGCGGGCCGGAGCGCGTCGTGCAGCTCAAGTATTCCAACAGCTTTTAAGCGGAGAGAGCTTTCCATGGCCAAGCGAATCGCGATCCTCACCGGCGGCGGAGACTGCCCCGGCCTCAACCCGGCGATCCGGGGCGTCGTCCTGAAGGCCCACAAGCTCGGCTACGAGTGCGTCGGCATCCAGGAGGGCTGGAAGGGGATGATCAGCGGCACGGCCAAGCCCATCGGCCCCGACGACGTCCGCGAGATGGTGGGCCGCGGCGGCACGATGCTCGGCACGTCGCGCACGAACCCCTATAAGAAAGAGGGCGGCGTGGACGGCGTCCTGAAGACCTTCAAAACCCTCGACCTGCACGCGCTCGTCGCGATGGGCGGCGAGGACACCCTCGGCGTGGCCAACAAGCTCTTCAAGGAGCACAAGCTCAACGTCGTCGGCGTGCCCAAGACGATGGACAACGACCTCGACGCGACCGACGCCACCTTCGGTTTTGATACCGCCGCCACGTTGGCGATGGAAGCCGTCGAACGTCTGCGCGACACGGGCCGCTCCCACCGCCGCATCATGGTCCTTGAGGTCATGGGCCGACACGCCGGCTGGGTCGCGCTCTACACCGCCATCGGCGGCGGCGCGGACTACCTCTGCCTGCCCGAGCGCCCCGTCGACGTCCCCGACATGTGCGCCAAGCTCATGGCCGCGCACGCCAAGCGCCAGGTCGCGATCGTCGTCGCCTCCGAGGCCGTCGACATCCCCGGAGAGAAGAAGGAGGGGGCGCTCGACGAGTTCGGCCACATGATCCTCAAGGACCGCGGCGTCGCCGAGCGCCTGACCAGGATCATCGAGGCCGAGACCAAGATCGAGACCCGCTCCGCCGTCATCGGCCACATGCAGCGCGGCGGCGCCCCGACCTTGTTCGACCGCATTCTTGGAACTCGCGTCGGCGTCCTCGCCGCGGACCTCGTGCACGCCGGAAAGTTCGGCCTCATGGCGGCGCTCAAGGGCGACGCCGTCGTCGCCGTCAGCCTCGAGGCCGCGACCGCCAAGCTCAAGACCGTGACGCCCGAGTGGCTGAAATTCTCGGACGATCTGCTCTGACCTGACCGGAGAACGATGGGCACCGACACGAAAGCCGGCGACGACCAGCGGTTCCAGCGCAAGACCGTCCTCGTCAAGCGCGCGCTGCAGCTCAAGTACATCGGGATGGTGTTCCTAAGCGTGCTGGTCGCCTCGATGATCGTGGGCGGCGACGTTTACTACTCCCTGATGAGGGTCATGTTGACGGAGTGCCCGTCGGTCACCGACCGCGTCGTGCAGTTCAACACGGTGCTTCTGGTGAAGGTGGCCTTATATCTCGGCCTGATGCTGCTGATCTCGCTGTACGTGTCGCATCGCTTCGCGGGTCCCATTTATCGCTTCGAGAAGTCCTGCCAGTCCCTGAGCGCCGGCGACCTCACGCACCGCGTCTCGCTGCGCACCGGCGACGAGCTCATGGAGCTCCAGGAGGAGTTCAACGGCATGGCCGCCTCGCTGCAGTCCCTGCTCCAGAAGGACCGCAATCTCGCCCACCGCCTCTCCGAGAGGGTCGAGGAGATCGCCAAGCGCCTGCCCGCCGAAGCCGGCGCCTCGCGCGACGACCTCAAGGCCTTCAAGCTCGAGCTCGACCATCTGACCAAGTCTTTCAAACTCTGACCGCCCCGGCCGCTGCGCCCATGTTCAACCGACTCCTCGCCGCCTCGCTTTCCCTCGTCCTCTCGGGAGCGCCCGCCGTCGCCCGCGCGCAGGCGGCCGCGCGCCCGACGAACGAGCGGGTCTACACCATCGACGAGACTTTGCGGCTGATGCGCAACGATCCCAAGCTGCAGAGCGCCGAGCAGAGCCTGCTCATCGCCGACGCGCGCGTCGCCGAGGCGCGGCTGCGCTTCCTGCCCGAGATCGGCCTGCAGGCGAGCGCCGCCAAATACAAGGCGCGCTCCCCGTTCGCGCTGTCGCCCGAGTTCCGCAGCCTCCTGCTGTTCCCCGGCGCGGCGAGCGAGAACATCTACTCCAGCCGCGCCTATTTCAACATGCCCCTCTATGAGGGCCGACGCACGCTGAACACCCTGCGCCTGGCGCAGGCCTCGCGGAAGCAGGCCCTGTCGGACCGCGAGTCGGTCCGGCTCGACGTGCGCCTGCGCGCGATGGAGGCGTTCTACCGCCTGCTGCTCGCCCAGGAGCGCGCCGGCGCCTTCGCCCGGCATCTCGAGAGCGCCGAGGCGGCCGCCGGAAAGGGCGACCTGGGGCCGTGGGAGCGAGTGGAGTCGGAGGCCGCGCTCGGCGCCGCGCGCTCGCGCGCCGCGGAGGCCCGCCACGCCCTCGACGGCGCGCGCCTGCAGTTCCTCAACACCTTGAGCCTCGAGCTCGACACCCCCTTTCGCGTGTCGGGCGAGCTCGCCACCCGCCCGGTGCGCGCCGAGGTCGAGAAGGCCGTGATCTGGGCGATGGAGCTGCGCCCCGAGCTCCAGTCGCAGACCTACCGGGTGCAGATGGACGCCATCGGCGTCAACCTCGCCATCGGCCGCCGCAACCCGACCGTCTTCCTCGCCGGGGACTACGAGCTGACCGCCCAGCGCTTCCCCCTCAAGAACAACAACTGGGACATAGCCCTCGGCATCAATATCCCCTTCGCCTACGACTTCTGGAGCCAGCTCAAGCAGAAGCGCGCCGAGCAGCGCCAGGGCGAGCTGACCCGCGCCGAGCTGCAGGACCGCGTGCGCCTCGAGGTGCGCCAGGCCGCCGAGACCCTGCGCTGGTGGCAGGAGGAATGGCCGCGCCGCGAGAGCCAGTGGAAGAGGGTCCAGGCCCTCTACGACGAGGCCGCCGGCAAGCCGGGGGCGGCGCTCTCGCGCCTGCGCGCCCGCGACGGCGTCCTCGAGCTGCAGCTCTCCCATCTCTCCGCCGTCACGGAGCACATCCTGGCCCGCGCGCGCTTCGAGCGCGCGGTCGGCCGGGAGCTGCCCCAGTGATCCGGCGCGCGGCCGCGGCCCTGCTCGCGGCCCTGCTCGCGGCCCCGGCCGCGGCGGCCCCGGACATGAGCGCCGAGGCCCTTCTGCGCGACCACCTGTGGCGCGAGGTGCGCCGGGCCCCGCAGGGCCGCCGGCCCCGGGTCGGCCTCGTGCTGTCGGCGGGCTCCCTGCGCGCGGTCGCGCACGTCGGCGTCATCCACGCGCTCGAGGACGCGGGCTTCCCGATCGACGTGGTCGCGGGCACCTCGATGGGGGCGGTCGTCGGCGCGATGTACGCCTCGGGCCTGCCGCCCAAGCGCCTTCGCGAGTTCGCCGGCACGATCAACGTCGGCAGCGGCAACAACCTGACGGCGGCGAGCCTGGTCTCGCTGCTGCTCTTCGACAAGCTCCTGTCCTCGGAGAACACCGAGCTCATGCTGCGCAAGAACATCGGCGGGGTCCGCTTCGACCAGACGCTCAAGCCCTTCGCCTGCGTGGCGATGGACGTCTACACCGGCGAGAAGGTCATCTTCCGCGAGGGCGACGTGGCCGCGGCGGTGCGCGCGAGCATGAACCTGCCCGGAATATTCAGGCCGATCGAGTACCGGCACCGCTTCCTGGTGGATGGCGGCGTCGTGGACTACATCCCCGTCGACGCCGCGCGCCTGCTCGGCGCGGAGTGGACGATCGCGAGCGTGACCGAGACGGACTACACGACCTCGCGGCCGGAGAACGTGCTCGAGTCGCTGCTGCAGGTCATCGACATTCGAGGCTCGTACTTATCCCGGGAGCAGCGCAAGCAGGCCGACTTCCTCATCGAGCCGCCGGTCGGAGACATCGGCATGTTCGAGGATCACCGCATCCTCGAGGCCATCGACAAGGGCGCCTTCATGGCGGCCGTCCGCCTCGAGGCGGCCAAGGACAGCCTGATCCTGGCCTCGATCCCCAAGCTCCGCGCCGGCTGGGGCCCGCGGGAGGCCGAATGAGGCTCCCCGCCCGGGCGGCGCTGCTCCTGCTGCTCCTCGCGCTCCCCGCCCGCGCCTGGCGCCTGTGGGGCGAGCCGTCGGACAAGAAGATCCGCCCCGTGCAGGCCCTCGCCGACGAGCGCAAGCACGCCGAGGTCGTCGCGGCGCTGACCCCGGACTTCATGCAGACTTTGCGCGGGACCGACCTGCGCCAGTCCTACGTCCTCAAAGGCGACAGCCTCTCCGCTCTGGGACGCGCCGACGAGGCCCTCGGCGTCTACCAGCTCGGCGTCCGGCTCTTTCCCAAGAACGTCGACCTGCTCACGCGCCAGGCAGACGTGCTCCACCGCACCGGCCTTGACGAGCAGGCCCGGGTCTTCTACCTGAGGGCGATCGTCTACGAGCCCCGGCACTTCGGCGCCCATCTGGGCCTGGCCGAGATCGAACGGCGCCTGGGCTTCTTCGACCGGTCCGCCGCGCATTACGAGATCGCCCTCGAGACGCTCGAGGGCCGCGCCGACGTGTGGCGCTCCTACGCCGAGACCTTGTTCGCCCAGCGCGACTGGATCACCGGCGACCTGGCCATCGCGCGCGCGATCTCGCTGGAGCCGCAGAACGCCGATGGACACATCCTCACCGGCTTCGCCCGCCGCGCCCAGGGCGACATGGCGGGCGCGCTGGCCGCCCTGGACGCGGCCCAGGAGCGCGGCGCCGGGATCGGGGCGCGCCGCGCCAAGGCGCTGTGGCTCGTCGAGGCCGGGCGCCCGGCGGAGGCCCTCGCCCAGGCGGACGCGGTGCTCGAGGAGGCCTCCGGCGACGCGGCGGCCCTGTGGGCCCGCGCCCGCGCCCTGCTCGCCCTCGGCCGGACCGCCGAGGCGCAGGGCGGACTTTCGGCTATGTCCGCCCCGGCGCGATTCGATTTTTCCGCGCGCGCGGCCCGCGGCCTGCGCGACGCGCTCGCCGGGACGGCGGCGGCGAAATGAAGGTCCCTTTCTGGAAGCTCACCGGCGCGGGCAACGACTTCGTCCTGCTCTCGGGCCTGCCCAAGGGGAAGTCCGGCGCGGCCCTGGCGCGGATCCTTTGCGACCGGCGCTCCGGCGTCGGGGCGGACGGGCTTCTGGTCATGTCCCGCCGCGCGGGGAAGGTCCGGCTCGATTACTGGAACGGCGACGGGTCCCCCGCGTTCTGCGGCAACGGCTCGCGCTGCGCCGTGCTGTGGGCGGCGGCGAAGGGGTGGCTCGGAGGAGCCAAGTTTACCCTGGACACCAACCGCGGGCCGCTGGCGGCGCGCCTGACGGGCAAGGGGCGGGCGGAGGTGTCCATGCCGGCGCCGAGAAAACTGCGTCTGGGCGTCAACGTCAAAACGGAAGAGGGCTCGCTCCAGGCTCATTACGTCGACACCGGGGTCCCTCACGCGGTCGTGTTCGTCCCCGACATTGACGAAGTCAACGTCGACAAAGTCGGACGAGCCCTTCGCTTACACAAAGCCTTTGGACGCGCCGGCGCCAACGTCGACTTCGTGGAGATCAAGAAAAATATTTTGCTTGTGCGCACCTACGAACGGGGCGTTGAAGCCGAGACTTTGGCGTGCGGCACCGGCGTCGTCGCCGCCGCGTTCGTCGCTCGCTTGCTCGGCTTCGGCCTATCCCCCGTTCGCGTCGTGGTCCGCGGCGGAGCCGCCCTCTCCGTTTCGTTCGACGACGGCCCCCGTCTCGAGGGCCCCGGCCGCGTCGTTTTCTCTGGAGAGGTCACGCTATGAAGCTCGAAGGCTCCTACGTCGCTCTCGTCACGCCGTTCGACCGGGAAGGCCGCCTCGACGAGGACGCCTACCGCCGTCTCATCCGTCTCCAGCTCAAGGCCGGCACGCGCGGCCTGGTGCCCTGCGGCTCCACGGGCGAGGCGTCGACCATGCTGCACGAGGAATACCGCCGCGCCATCGAGATCGCCTGCGACGAGTCCCGCGGCGAGGTCCCCGTCATCGCCGGCGTGGGCACCAACGCGACCTGGAAGGCCGTCGAGTCCGCGCGCGAGGCCGAGAGCCTCGGCGCCGACGCTTTGCTCGTGCTGGCGCCCTACTACAACAAGCCGACCCAGGAGGGTATTTATCAGCACTTCCGCGCCGTCGCGCGCGAGTCCCGCCTGCCCATCGTCGTCTACAACATCCCCGGCCGCACCGGCGTCAACATCCTTCCCAAGACGCTGGCGCGCATGGTCAAGGACCTGCCCAGCATCGTGGCGGTCAAGGAAGCGGCGGGCTCCCTCGACCAGGTCTCGGAAATCCTGACGCTCACCAAGCCCGGCTTCACCGTCCTCTCCGGCGACGATTCGCTGACCCTGCCGATGATGGCCGTCGGCGCCAAGGGCGTCATCTCCGTCGTCGCCAACGTGGCGCCCAAGGAGACCCAGGCCCTTTGCGCGGCCGCGCTCAAGGGCGACCATAAGCGCGCCGCCGCCCTGCATCTCAAGCTCTTTCCGCTCATCAAGTGCCTGTTCGTCGAGACCAACCCGATCCCGGTCAAGGCCGCCCTGTCGATGCTGGGCCTGTGCCGCCCGGAGCCGCGCCTGCCGCTGACCCCTCTGTCCACGGAAAATCGCCCCGCGCTGAAGAAGGCGCTCAAGGAGTTCAACCTCATATGACCACCGCCGACGCCTCCTTCCCCGTTCCCGCCGTCAAGACCGCGACGTTCCCGCCGCAGATCAAGTACATCGTCGGCAACGAGCTCTGCGAGCGCTTCAGCTACTACGGCATGCGCGCCATCCTCACCGTGTTCATGGTCTCGCACCTCGCGATGCCCAAGAACGAGGCGACGGCGGTCTATCACTACTTCGTCTCGGCCTGCTACTTCACGCCGCTGCTCGGCGCGTGGCTCTCCGACCGCTACTGGGGCAAGTACAAGACGATCATGACGCTCTCGATCGTGTATTGCGTGGGCCACCTCGTGCTCGCGCTCTTCGAGACCAAGACCGGGATATACTTCGGCCTGGGCCTGATCGCTCTCGGCTCCGGCGGCATCAAGCCCTGCGTCTCGGCCCATGTAGGCGACCAGTTCACCGACAAGAACAAGGAGCTGGTCCCGAAGATCTTCGACGTCTTCTATTTCGCGATCAACTTCGGCTCCTTCTTCTCGACCTTGCTCACGCCCTGGATCCTCGTCAAGTACGGCGCCTCGTGGGCCTTCGGCGTCCCCGGCATCCTGATGGCGGTCGCGACGATCGTGTTCTGGGCGGGCCGCAAGCAGTTCGTCAACGTCCCCCCGACGGGAAAGACCGGCAAGGCCGGTTTCGTGCCGATCGCCTGGGCCGCGCTCAACGGCAAGCGCAAGGAGGGCGGAGACTTCCTCAGCGCCGCCGAGGGCCGGTACGCCCCCGACGAGGTCGAGGGCGCGCGCGCGGCCATGGGCATCTTCAAGGTGTTCGCGACGGTCTCCGTGTTCTGGGCGCTGTTCGACCAGCACGGCTCGTCGTGGGTGCTCCAGGCCCAGCAGATGAACCTGAACTTCCTCGGCATCAAGTTCGAGGCCTCGCAGATCTCGGCCCTGAACCCGATCATGGTCATGTGCCTGATCCCGATCTTCTCCAAGGGCGTCTACCCGGGCGTGGAGAAGCTCACGGGCTGGACGATGACGCCGCTGCGGCGCATGTCGGGCGGCATGGTCATCGCGGCGAGCTCCTTCGCGGCGGCGGCGCTCATCCAGTCCGCGATCGACGCGGGAGGCGTGCCCTCCATCGGCTGGCAGTTCATCCCCTACCTGCTGATCACGGTCGCCGAGATCATGGTCTCGATCACCGGCCTCGAGTTCGCCTATACGCAGGCGCCGCGCTCGATGAAGAGCACGATCATGAGCTTCTGGCTCTTGACCGTGTTCGCCGGGAACATGCTGACCGCCTACGTCTCCGAGATCAACAAGTTCCAGGGCGCGTCGTTCTTCTGGTTCTTCGCCGCGCTGATGCTCGGCTTCTCCGGCGTCTTCATCTGGAGCGCGTCGCGCTACAAGGTGCGCGAGTACCTCGAGGACGGCACGGCTCCCGTCGGCCATTAACGGATGGCCGAGATCCGGAAGGCGTCGGAGGTAGACGAGGGCGCGCTGCGCCTCTTCTACTCCGGCGCCTTTCCGGATCGGGCCGGGTTCCTCGGCGAGCACTGGCGCTGGCTGTACCGCCTGGGGCGCTTTCCGGGCATCGAGCCCCTCGTCCTCGTCGAGGGGGAGCGAGTCGTCGGCCACGCCGGCGTCATCCCGCTGACGCTCTCGCGCCTGGGCCGCGAGGCCCCGGCGATATGGTTCGTCGACTTCGCGCTGCTGCCGGAGCATCAAGGAAAAGGCCATGGAAAGGCCCTGACCGAGGCCTGGATGGCCCTTTGCCCCGACCGCGTCACCTTCTGCAACGAGCGCTCGATCCTGGTTTTCCGCAAGTTCGGCTGGAAGGAGCGCTTCGACGCCGGCGTGCGCTCTTTACCCATCATCGGCGCCGCGCGCCCGGCCTATCGCCTCCTGCTCGCGGGCGCGCCGCGGCTCTGCATCGGGCCGCTGCCGGCCTCCCCCGCCGAGCTGGCGCCCGTGCTCGATGATTCGTCCCGGGCGCCCGCGCGCGTCGTCCGCGACGAGGACTGGATCCGGTGGCGCCTGTACGAAAACCCGCGTCGAGCCGAATACCGCCTCGCGGAGCACGACGGCGTCAAAGCCGTGGTGAGGCTCTTCGACAGCCTCGGCCGTCGGCGCGCGCACCTGCTGCACGTGGGACCCGGGGCCCCCGCCGCGCGCGCGGCGCTCGTCGCGGGCTTCGCGCGCTGGGCCGTCGAGCAGGGCGCGGACCGCGCCTGGACGGCGACCAACGACCCGGCGCTCCTGGCCGCCGCCTCGTGGCGCCTGCCCCGCGGCTACGGGCTGCGCTTCGCCTGGCACAGCGACGACGCGGCCGTCGACCAGGCCCTGTTCGAGGGCCTCCCCACGCAGGCGCTCGACAGCGACCACGACCTCATGTTCCCATGAAAACGGCCGCGCTCTCGGCCGCCTTGAGGCTCGGGCTCGATCGCCCCTTGCGCTGGCTGCGGCGCAGGAGCGCCGCGGTCCTGATGTACCACGGCTTCACCGACCGTCCCTCCGACGGGCTCGTCAATTATCAGGGCAACCGCCTCCGGCAGGAGACCTTTCGCCGTCAGCTGGCCTATCTCAAGGAGAACTGCAATATCGTGACCTTGCGCCAGGTCGCGACCTCGCTCTCCGGCGGCCCGGCCCTGCCCGACTACGCCGTCGCGCTCACCATCGACGACGGCTACGAGTCGGTCTATACCCTCGGCTTCCCGGCTTTGCGCGAGGCCGGGGCCCCCGCGACCTTGTTCGTCGCCACCCAGTTCGTCGACGAGCGCGTTCCCCTCTGGCCCGACCGCCTCGAGCACGCTTTCGCGGGCGCCCCCGGCGACGCCGCCGCGCGCCGCGAGGTCCTCAAGGGCCTTCAGCGCCGAGCCAAGGACCTGCTTCCCGCGGACCGGGAACGCTTGATCTCTCCCATCGAAGCCGAGCTGGGGCGCAAGCTGGTCCTTGACGGCGGTACGGCCACGGAATCCGCCCCCGAGACCTACCGTCCCGTGACCTGGGCGCAGGCCAAGGAGATGGCCGACTCCGGCCTCGTCGAGATCGGCAGCCACACCCACACCCACACCATCGTCACGCTTCTCGACGAGGAATCCGCGCGCCGCGAGCTCGCGCTCTCGAAGTCCCTCGTGGAGAAGCATGTCCAGCGCCCGTGCGACCTGTTCTGCTACCCCAACGGCGACTACGACGACTTCAGCCCGGCGACGACGGCATACCTCAAAGACGCCGGCTACCGCTGCGGCCTGACCACCGTCGCCGGCTTCGTCGCCCCCGGCTCCAACCCTTACGCCATGCTCCGCTTCGGCACCGACGACCGCGACTCCTTCGAGAAGTTCCGCATGACTTTCAGCCTCGGCCGCAACCTCCTCCAAGCCGCCCGCCGCCGCCTGTCCTGAGTGTCAGGCTTTGACTTATGTGCGGTATTCGGCGCCGGCATCACGCCGAAACTTCCCGTAAAAGCTAGAATCGCCTCGTGAAGCTCCGCTCCAAGGCCGTCTTTATCGACCGCGACGGCGTCCTCATCCGCGACGCGGACTACCTCGCTTCGACGGCCGGCTTGTCCGTCTTCAAGGGATCCCCCCGGGCGCTCAAGCTCCTGCGCGAGGCGGGCTTCAAGGTCGTCATCGTCACCAATCAGTCCGGCGTCGCCCGGGGCTACTTCACCGAGGCCGCGGTGCGCGGGATCCACGTCGAGCTCAAGCGGCGCCTGGCCAAGGCAGGGGCGCGCTGGGACGCGATCTATTTTTCGCCCCACGGGCCCGACAGCGGCCACTCCTGGCGCAAGCCCGGGACGGGCATGCTCCTGGCCGCCAAGAAGAAGCTCGGGCTCGACTTGAAAGCCTCCTATATGATCGGCGACAAGACCTCGGACATCGAGTGCGCCCGCCGGGCCGGCTGCGTTCCGGTTCTCGTCCGGACCGGGAACGCCGGGAAGGACAAGGCCTATAAGGCCAAGCCCGCGGTCGTGCGCCGCGACATACTCTCCGCGGCCCGCTGGATCATCGCGCGGCGCTGAACGCCGCCGCCCAGTCGAGAACGCGCAGCCACAGGCGGCGCAGGCGCTCGGCGGGGGTGAGGCGCGCGGGACGCACGCCGAGATGGCGAAGTACGGAGCGCTCGACGGCTGGCGTGATTACGGCAGGGAGGGAGCCCGACCCCGCGAAAAGGGAGCCTCCGTCGGGTTGGAGCTGGAAGGTATAGCCGCCGAGCCCGGAACGGTCGCGGCCCGGGGGCACCGCGTCGCTGTGGCCGCGCACGCCAAAGGAACCCAAAGCGAAGGAGTTGAGCACTCGCGCCGTGGCCTTCTCGAAGATGCCGATCACGGGGCGGCCGTCGGTCTGGGTGACTGCCTTGAGCAGCTCCGGGGCGCCGGCGGCGCGGGTGTCCACGAGGCTCGCACCCATGCGCACGAACGGCGTGCCGGGCACCTCGAGCCACGGTCTCAGCGGCCCCGCCCCATCGAAGGAGACGGCCGGGGCCCCGAGCGCCGCGGCGCCGGCCATCGCGGCGGGCGCGGCGCGCAAAGGAGCCTCGACTAAGCGCGCGGAGGCGGGGGCGGCCAGCAGGACGATCAGCCAGAGCTTCACGGTTGTATTATGGAGAAAGCATGCCGGCGCCGTAAGGGCCGAAAGGCCCCGTTTCACCTCGCCGGATGGCCCGGAAATACCGCACATAAGTCAAAGCCTGACACGGGGGGGCCGCGAAAGGTAGAATGGCGCGTGAAGCGCATCCTGGGAAAGGCCAAGCTGTGGTTGACGGAGATCGTGTTCGCCGCCGCCGCCGCCTTATCCAAGAAAAACGAGGTGAACCCGATGCAAGCCGAGAAGACGAAGGGCCGCGTCTACGAGTTCGAGATGACCTCCATCGACGGCAAGCCGGTTAAGCTCTCGAAGTACAAGGGCCACCCCCTGCTCATCGTCAACACCGCGTCGCTGTGCGGCTTTACCCCCCAATACACCGATCTCGAGGCGCTGTACCAGAAATACAAGGACAAGGGCCTGCGCATCGCCGCCTTCCCCGCCAACGAGTTCGGCGCCCAGGAGCCCGGCTCCGACGCCGACATCAAGAGCTTCTGCCTGACCAAGTTCGCCCTTTCCTTCGACCTCTACTCGAAGATCTCCGTGAAGGGCCCGGCCATCCATCCGCTGTACAAGTTCCTGACGACGGAGGCGGGGTTCAACGGCGACATCCCCTGGAACTTCTCTAAATATTTAGTCAACAAGGAAGGGCTGGTCGTCGCGCGCTTCGGCCCCGAGGCCAATCCCTCCGGAAAGGAGATCGAGGGCAGGATCGAGGCTCTGCTCGCATGAGCGAGCCGCTTTTCTCCATCGTCCTGCCCACCTACAACCGGGCGCACATGCTGCCCGGGGCCCTGGCCACCGTCGCCGGCCAGACCTTCGGCGACTACGAGGTCCTGATCGTCGACGACGGGTCCGTGGACGAGACGCCGGAAATGATCAAGGAGTGGTGTAAAGACAAACGTTTTAAATATACCCGGGTTCCCAAAAACATCGGGAACATGGCGTGCCGCAACATGGCCCTGGAGATGGCGGCGGGGACGTGGATCACGAACATCGATTCCGATGATTTTTGGACGCTCGACCGCCTTCAGAAGTTCGCGGAGTTCTTCAAGGCAAGACCGAAGGCCGGATTTGTTTTCTCCGACGGCTGGCTGCACCGGTACGATCGCCTCATCGGCACGGCTTTTCCCCCGGGGATGGTCATCGAGGAGGGCAAGGTCCCCGGCCACTACGCCGTCGGCGAGGAGTTCCTTCCTTATCTGACGACGAACCTCGCCATCCCCCGCGCGCTGTACAAGAAATACGGCCACTATCGTTCCGACATGATCATCCTCGACAACGAGCTGTACGCGCGGATGCTCGCCGACGGCGTCGAGGTGGGCGTGATCTACGAGCGCCTGGCCGTGCGCCGCATCCACGAGGGGCAGGTCACGCACAAATGGCTCGAGGAGTATCCCGAGGGCATGGCCGCGCTCGTCGCCGGGGGCACGCCGTCCGACATACTCGAGGCCGAGAAGCGCAAGATCGTGCGCGAGATCGCCTCCTACCTCGTCAAGAACCTGCAGCCCGAGAAGGCGCGGGAGTTCATGCTCAAGGAGCTCGGCGAGGAGGCCAAGTCCATGCCCGTCTACAAGGCCACTTTCGTGCCCGCCCCCTTGTTGGCCGCCTCGAAGCAGGCGCGCAAGGCCTGGCTCATGGCGCGCCATAGCCGCGCGCTGGCGACCGCGGAGGAGCGCGCGGTGTACGCGCTGATCGACCCCCTCATCGACGCCGAACGCGAACGCCTGCGGGCGAAAGCCGCCGCTTAGATCGGCCTTGACGCGCCTTCGCCGCCGGGTTAAGCTTACGAAGTGAAGCGCGCTCTCCTGGCGGCCCTCTTGCTCCCTCTGTTTTCCCCTCCGGCCCGGTCCTGGTCCCGGGACACCGCGGGCTTGAAGGCCTTGGACAAGGCCCTGCGCAAAGCCGTGGCGCCGCTGGCTCCGAAGCTCGCCGGCAAGGTCTGCGTCCTCGACTTCTCGGAGCTCGCGGACTCCTCGTATACGTCGGAATTCGGGCAGAAGGTCGCCGAGTTGGCCTCCAATCACCTCGTCAACCGGAGAAAAGCCCGCTACTCGGTCATGGAGCGCCGCGAGCTGGTCAAGATCATGCGCGACTCGATCATGATGGTCGGCGACGACGCCGCCGCCGTCGCCAGCCTGCAGAAGCAGGGCGGGATGGACGTCCTCGTCTCCGGGACCTACAGCGCGGCCGGCGGGGAGGTCGCCGTCGACCTCAAGGCCATAGACGCCAAGACCGGCAGGCTCATCGGCTCCTCCTCCATGCGCGTCAAGCGCGTCGAGGGACTGGAGAAGATGATCGGCCGCCGCTTCCGGGGCTACGCCCCCGGCGAAGACGCCGTGAAGGCGTGGGCGAACGAGGATAAATCCGCCGTCCGTGCCGGGGTCGACGTCCTCGAGCTGGAAGCCGGGGTCTTCTATGAGGGCGGCGACGGGAAGCTCTACCCCTTGCGGGAGGGGATGGTCCTCGGCTCCAAGGACAACTACGCCGTCTACGTCAAGCCGCGGCAGCCGTGCTACGTCTACGTCTACCAGGTCGACGCGACCAGGAAAGCCACCCGCCTTTTCCCGAACACGGCGTTCACCTCCGTCACCGGGGCGTTGACCGCCGGCAGGGAGTATTGGGTGCCCGAGGGGCGGGACTATCTCTATCTCGACGAGACGCAGGGCCTCGAGGACATCTACGTCTTCGCCACGCGCGCGCCCTCGCCCGCGCTCGAGTCGATCAAGGAGGCGGAGACGGACTCGATCAAGACGGCCATCCGCACGATGGGCGTCGCGGGCCGCCGCGGGGGCGAGGCGCCGGTGCACGCCCGCGGCACGCAGGGCCAGGCGATGGAGCTCATCACCCGCAAGCTGGCCGCGCAGGGCGACTTCTTCTACAAGGTTTCCTTCATCCACCGCTAGACGCCTTCAGGCCTCTAGGAGGTGACGAGGATGAAGGGCGCCCAGTAGTACGGATGCTCCCAGCCCTCGCGACGGAGCTCCGCGCGGGCCTCGCGCAGCGCGCGCCGCGGCGTCAGGCCGCTCTTGAGCTTCTTGAAGAACCGCGCCGCCAGCTCGGTGGTCGAATCCTCGGACACGCTCCACAGCGACATCAGCACGTGCCGCGCCCCGGCCTGCTGAAACGCGCGGCCCAGGCCCATCACCCCCTCGCCGGTCGCCATCCGTCCCAGGCCCGTCTGGCATGCGGTCAAGGCCGCGACCTCGGCGTCGAGGCGAAGAGATAGCACCTCGCTCATCGTTAAGTAGCCGTCTTCGCCCTTCCCGTTGCCGAGCTGGCCCAGGACGAGGGCCGGCTCGCGCACGCCGGGAACGGCGTCGGAGAGCAGGCCGTGCGTCGCGAAGACGAGGTAGCGGTAGCGGCCGAGGTCGCGCGCGCGCAGCTCGCGCTCGCTGGCCCGCGCCCCGACCAGCGCGTCGGCCTTGTCCGCGAACTCGCGTGACAGGACCCGGGCGAGCTCGCTGGTGCGGTCAAGGCGCGGGAAGACGGAGGCGCTCTCGTCGCCGCGGGACTTGGCGTCCGCGAGGCCTTCGCGCGCGCCGCCCAGGCCCATCTCCCGGATCAGGTCGCGGTCGCCGCGCGGGCCGGCCGGGATGAGCGGCGTCTTGGCCAGGAGGGGGCCGCGAGCGCGCGGGTCGCGCGCGTCGAAGATGGGGTCGGCCAGGACCAGCAGGCCCTCCCCGCGCGGCGGGCGGGTTCTCAGCCGGCGCAGGACGGTCAGCGCCGTCGCGGAGTGCACGTAGGCGACGTCCCAGTCGTCGGCGACGTAGCGCACGCCGGCCGGAGCGGGCCCATGGCGCCCCGAGGGCATGAGCAGGCGCTCCGGCACGGTCACGGCCAGGCCCTCGAAGGGCAGCAGGCCGAGGCTCTCGTCCGGGGCGATCAGCACGCGCGCGTCCTTGGCGACGAGCGGCGCGCCGGCCGCGTCGCGGCCCTCGAGCGCGGGCGCCAGCAGGAGCCGGTACAGCTCGCGGCCCAGCGCGGGGTCGAACGCCGCCAAGGCCGAGGTGTCGTGGACGTCCTCGAAGGCCCGGCGGTAGCGGCGCACCTTCTCGCTCAGCGCGGAGCGCGTCAGGGCGACGTCGTAGGTGAGGGTCACGCTGCCGCCGCGCACGACGAAGGCGCGCGTGTAGGGCTCGGTCACCTCGAACTCGATGAGGACCTCGTCCGCCTCGAGCGCCGCCTGGTCGACGGTTACGGGGGTCGGATACAGGACGGCCGCATAGGCCGGATGGTCGCGGCGCAGCTCAGCGACGAGCGCGTTCCTCTCCGTCTTGAGGCCGCGCAGCCGCTCGTCGAGGCGCGGGCGCTCTCGGGCGTCGTCGAGGGCCGTGGTCAGGTCGAACTTCTTGCTGACGCGCGCGATCTCCGTCGCCAGGCCGCGCTCGCGCTCGGCGAGGGGGAGGGGGATGCGGGTCTCCGCCTGCCCCGCGCGCGCCGCCGACGCCTCGGCGAACGACCGGCTGCGCGTGAACTCGGCGCGGAGAAACGAGCCGGCCGGACCCTCGGGCAGCTCCTTCGTCACGCGCACGAGCCCTTCGTAAGGCTCCAGGCGCGGGAACAGCCAGTCGTTGCCGCCCATGAAATGAAGCCTCGCGTCGGGCGCCAGCGCGTCGCGCATGCGCTCGAGGACCTCGGTCGAGCGGCGGTAGTAGCCGGAGGCGATATGGGGTTGGCCCGTGCGCTCGTAGATGAGGCCGAGGGCGGTGTAGTTGGCGGTCAGGGAGTCGAAAAGGCGTCCGCGCTTATGGCGCGGCAGCATCTCCACGAAAATCTCCTTGGACTTGTCGACGCTGCCGAAGAGGAACTGCCACCGGCCGAGGCCGAGGCGGTGATCCACCTTCTGATAGGTCAGATGCGCGTCTTCATGGCGCCCGGCCACCATATAGGCGTCCCCGAGGTTGATCATCCCCCCGCGCCACGGATTGAGCCGGTTGGCCTCGAGCAAGGCTTTGACCGCCTCCTCGCCCTCGCCGCGGTTGGTGTGGATGATGCCGATGCTGTTGAGATCATTGGCGGGAGATTGACCCAGCTTGCGCCGCAGCGAGAGGGATTCTTCGAGGAGCTCGAGGGCCGAGGCGTAGTCCCCGATCTCATCGTACAGGACCCCGAGGTCGTGCGCCGCCATCGCGACGTCCCCGTCGTCCCCCTTCGTCCGGGCCAAAGTCAACGCGAGCTTGGCCGGCTCCACGGCCGCCCCGAATTCGCCCAGGCGCCAGCGCAGGTCCGCCAGCTGCGTCAGCGCGCCCACCTCGAGCGAGACGTTCTTGCGGCTCCGGGCGAAGGCGAGCGCGCGCTCGACGTCGACGGCCGTGCCCGGGAGATCGTCCATGTGGCTGCGGATCGCCGCGGCGAGCATGATCGCCGCGTAGATGTTCACGTCGCTTTGCTTGAGCCCGCGATTGATGAGCTCGACCTCGTTGGCGTCGGCGAGAGCGCCGCGGAACTCCTTGACGTTCGCGCGCAGATTCGCCCGCTGGTGCATCGCCATCGCCAGGCCGTTCGTCGGCCCGCCGGACTTGCGCCCGTCGGCGACCGCCTCGTCCAGGCGCCTCAAGGCCCCGGCCGCGTCCTGCGAGTCGTGATGCACGAAGGACAGGTGCGTCCCCAGCTCCGCGCTTTGCTCCCAGTCCGAGGCGGCGCGCGCCAGGCTCAGCGCCGTCTCGTACTCCGCCTTCGCGCGCGGCAGGTCGCGCTTTTTGGCGTGCAAGTCGCCGGCGTAATGGTGAGCGAGCGCCTCGATGCGCCGATCCTGGGCCCGCCGCGCGTCGTCGCCGGCGGCCTCCCAGTGGCCGAGCGCCCGGGGCTCGTCGCGGCGCTTGGAGCGGGCCAGCCCCAGCTCCAGGTGCCAGCGCGCCGACGCCGACGGATCCGAGCTCGCCCCGCGCAGCAGCTTCTCGAGTTCGGCCTCGGCCTCCTCGACCTTGCCCGTCGAGATCATCTCATGGAGCTCGACGCGCATCTGCTCCGGCGTCGCGGCCTTCGGCGGCGCGGGGGCGGCGGCGAGGACCGGAGACAGCAGGATGAAAATAAAAATGGCGACCACTTATTTCATCACTCCCGCGCGGGCGTTCCAATAGTCCCGGTAGACGGGCCAAACGTCGTGGTCGGCGCGCCCGCCGAGCGCCGTGAACATCCGGCGGGCCGTCTCCTTGTCGCCGGCCGCCAGCGCCAGCTTCGCGCCGCGGCTGAGCCACAGAATGGACTGCGGGCGGCGGTCCAGGATGTCGACGAGGCCCGCGCGCGCCCGCGGCCAGGAGAGGCCCGCGTCGAACGGGCTGCGCTTCTCGCTCTCGTAGGCCCACAGCAGGCTCCACGCGATCCGGGCGTACACCTCGTCGCCGCGGCCGTCGGTGCGCGCGTCGGCGGAGGCCGCGGCGAATCGCGCCGCTTCCTCGTCGCTGCCGCCCCAGCGCGGCAGAAGGGCCGTCGCCCGGGCCTCATAGTACTGGATGTAGTCGGGCTCGAAGGCGAGCGCGCGCTTGAGCAGCTCGTCGGTTTTCGCCGCGTCCCAACTCTGCGAGCGGGCCAGCCTCAGCAATGAGAAGAAGACCACGGGGGACGTCTCGGGCATGAGCGCCGTCTCCTCGAAGATGACCCGAGCCTTCTCCAGCCGCTCGCGGAACCGGCGATGGGACTCGTCGCTGACGTCCTTCGCCCAGCCGCCGCCGCGCGCCTTCCAGGCGTAGTGGAACCACTGGCTCCCCAGAGCCATGCGCGCGGTGACCGAGGCGGGACGGGTCGCGACCCAGGTTTCGAACAGGCGCAGGCGCGTCTCGATCTGCGCGTCGGTCGCCTCGACCTCGTCGTCGATCGTGATCGAGTCGTAGACGGTCGACTCCTTCCACCCGTCGAGCGAGGTCCGCTCCCGCCCCTTGCGCATGAACGCGGCGCGCGCGTCGAGGTCGTCATACCCGCCCGTCAAGAACACGCGGACGTTCTCGGCGTAGAGCTGCTTGATCTCGAGCCGCTCCTCGTTGACGAGCCCGGCCTGCCCCGGGCGCGTCGGCGACGGGCTTTTGTTGCGAGGCGTGCCGTCCTCGATCACGCCGATGATGGCCTTCATCAGCTCGTCGTGATTGTTCTCGCCGATCGCCCCTTCCAGGCGCAGCATGCCCTTGCGGTCGAAGAGGAACATGTGCGGCACGCCGAAGCCCCAATACATGTCCGACAACCCTTTATATCCCCAATAGTTCGGCTCCGCCATGTTGTTGGCGCGGGCGAACTCCCAGGCCTTCTGCGGGTCCTTATCGGTGGAGACCGGCACGACGCAAATGTCGCTGTAGGCGAAGCGCGCCTTGAGCTTCTCGATCTCGGGGAGGTTCCCGGGCATATGCGGGCACCACGCCCCCCAGGTGACCAGCAGAACGGGCCTGCCGATGCAGTCGGAGGACGACAGCTGGGTCCCGCCGCTGCCGTCGACGATGAAGCCCTCCATCGGGTAGGCGACCTTGATCCCGTAATTCCAGAAGACGCGCGGCGGCGTGAAGTAATAGCCGCCCCCCGCGAGAGCGGCGCCTATGATCAATTTCTGGAAGCCCGAAATTACCATGACAAGTAGGCTCAGCTTAGCCCCGGGGCCGGATTAAGTCAATGCCGCCCCGGTCATGCTCCGCGGGGCGCGGCGCGGCCTATCTCTTGGGGAGGACGAGCCAGCCCGTCGGCACCGGCTGGCCGGGGACGATCGGCGCGCCGGGCTCCACCTTGGCGGGCTTCAGGCGCCCCTCGGCCTGGGCGCGGCGGTAGGTGACCTCGAGGTTCTTCTTGGCCATCTCGAAGTTTTGGTCGTAGGAGAGTGCCACGCGGTAGGCCCGCTCGGCCTCGGGGAAGCGGTCGGCCATGAACAGGGCGTTGGCCATGCTCGTGTAGGCCTCGGCGGACTCGCGCAGGCGGTTGGACTCGCCGACGTGGCGGTGGACCCAGCCGCCGTCGAGCTGCGTGTAGGCCTGATAGGAGAGGATGGTCTTGCGCAGCCAGGTCTTCTCGAGCAGGGACGGCGCGACCGCGCACCGCGCCGCGTCGATGAAGGCCTGGTAGGTCTTCACCGCCTCGTCGTACTGCTTGCGGATCATGTAGATCTGGGCCATGCGGTAGAAGTTCGGCGCGAAGACCGGGTCGATCTGGTAGTAGAGGCGGAAACGGGTCATCGCCAGGTCGAGATACTTCTCGGCTTCCTCGGGCCTGCCATTATTGGTCGCCCACTCGGCGCGGCGCAAATGCAGGTTGCCGATCTGGTGGTGCATCTGGACGTAGTTCGGCGCCAGCTTGCGGACCTCCTCGTACCAGTACATCGCGCGCTCGTAGTCGTCGCGGGCCACGTTGTCGACGTCTCCCCAGTTGGGGAGATACGCCTTCGTCATGTTGAAGCGGTCGTTGAAGACGTTGCCGAGGAAGTACTTCGACATCACGAAGTCGGGGTTGAGCCGGTTGACGATCAGGTAGTTGCCGACGGCCGGCTCCCACTGGCGCTCCTTGGAGAAGTAGATGGCGACGTTGTGGTGGATGTCGGCCTTGAAGTAGCCCCAGAACTGGTAGAGAGGCGCCAGCATCGCGAGCACGAGCAGCGGCACGACGGGATTCTCGGAGAGCAGGCACAAGCGGATCATCTTCCAGCCGAGCCACAGCATGCAGCCGGCGAAGACTCCCCACGCGAGCCACCATTGCAGCAGCTCCCCGCCCCCGGGCACGCGCGCCAGCGGGCCCTGGAGCAGGGAGAACTCGCCGAACATGCCGCCGAACGGGACCTGGCGCAGCTGGCTCCAGCCCTTGAGGAAGGCGTAGTAGAGGACGCCGCCGACGGCGGCCAGGCGCAGCGGCCAGATCAGCATCTCCGAGACGGTCGTCCACGCGGAGGCCGCCTGGCCGGCGGGCGCCGCCGCCTGCGGCTCGCGGGCGTGGAGCTCGTAGAGCGCCTTGCCGCGCGCGAGGTTGACGATCAGGCCCGACAGCAGGCCCAGATAGACGCCCGAGGAGACGAAGCGCATGCTGACGTCGAAGGTGTTGTGGGCGAGCATGCCCATGAACGCCACGATCACGCCGATCAGGTCCAGCGCCCGCGGCGGCGGGCGGCCGTCCTTGAGCATGGCCGTCGTCGTCAGCTGCCCCAGCGAGCGGAAGCCGACGACCAAGGTGCTCAGGACGAGCCAGATGAAGATGCCGAAGCCGAGTATGCCGTTGTCGAAGAACTGCTCCAGGTACTCGTTCTCGGCGTGGTCGGTCTCGGTGTTGTGCTTTCCCTCGATATGAAAGATGGCGGGGCGGCGAAACGCGGGATAGAGCGGCGGGAAGGAGCCCACGCCCGAGCCGGTCCACGGCTGGGTGCGGATCATCTCCCAGGTCGCCTCCCAGGTGAAGAGGCGGAAGTTGATCGAGACGACGCGGCCGCTCAAGTCCTTGGCCGTGTAGCCGACGAAGCCCAGCACGAGGACGGCCACGAGGCCGAGCAGGCGCTTGCGGATGGGCTTGGTCTGCTCGGCGAAGAACACCAGCGAGATCACGCCGAAGATGAAGCACACCATCGCGAAGCCCAGCCACGCGCCCTTCGTGCCCGTCTTGATGAGGTTGAGCAGCAGCAGGCCGATCAGGACGATGAGGCTCCAGCGCCGGGCCTTGAACCACTGCGTGAGCAGGATCGGGAACATGATGACGAGGAAGTTCCCGTAGAAGTTCGGGTTTCCGTAGGTCGAGAACACGCGGTCGGAGAATGCGCCGCGCCAGACGAAGGGGTCGATGCCCTTGCCCACGCCGGGCGGAAACATCGAGTTGTCGATGAACTGCAAAGTCCCGTAGCCGATCGCGATCCAGGCCGTCCAGATCAGGACCTTGAAGAGGCGCCCGACGGCGGCCTCGTCGAACTCGTAGATCGTGATCAGGGCCACGATCATGTAGAACATGTGGCGCAGGAAGAAGTCCGTGCTCGACATGTGGTACGGCGCCTTCAGGTAGGAGAACACGCCCCAGCCCAGATAGGCGATGAACGGGGAAAGGCAGACGAGGTCCTCCCGGTTGAGGGCGTGGCGTCCGGCGATCGCCAGGCGCGAAAGCCACATCGTCAGCAGGCCCAGGCCGCCCATCTGCATCATCGAGATCTTCACCTGCGCGGAGTCGTAGGTGCGCAGGAAGAACAGCGAGGAGATCAGCAGGTACAGGACCGGAAGCCAGGAGGTGATCGCCCGGTGGGCGTAGGTTTCCGCGTCGGCCCGCAGGTCGCGCCGTTGGTCAGCCATGGGGGGTCAATTCTACCTTTTCACCGTCCGCGGAGATCACGGACCGGCCCAGCGAGATCTCGCGCAGCAAGGTCTTGACGAAGACCACGCCGGTGGGCCAGGACTCGGCCGTGCTTTGGCCGCCGAGTCGCGGGTATTCGTGCGTGGGCAGCTCGCCGATCGCCATGCCGAGCTTCATCATGCGGATCGACATCTGGTACTCGATGGGGAAGCCGTCGGCGTCGCACGCGCAGCGGCGCAGGGAGTCCGCCCGCACCGCGCGGAACCCGTTGATGGTGTCCTCGACGTAGGGGCCGCGGTTCCAGAGCAGGTTGGCGGCCAAGGTGAAGAGCTGGTTGACCCACTTGCGCGGACGGAACCAGTGCACGTCCTCCTCGTTGTAGGCGCCCTTCATCATGCGCGAGGCGACGACGAGGTCGGAGCCGTCGGCCTCGAGCTTCTCGAATATCCTCGGTATGTCCTCGGGGTCCTCGTTGCCGTCGGGGCTGTAATAGCAGATCGTCTCGGCGTCGGTGAGCTCGAGGGCGAGGCGGAAGGCCACCCCGCGGCCGCGGCGGGGCTGGGCGACGACCTTCAGGCCCTTGGACTCGAGGAACTCGACGGTGCCGTCCTTGGAGCCGCCGTCGATGGCCATGACCTCGTCGGCCGCGCTCAGCGGGAGGCGGTCGAAGATCTTGGGCAGGGCCTCGATCTCGTTGTAGGTGAGCAGGACTAAAAGTCTTTTGCCTCTCACCGGAGATTCTCTCGATACCACGCGATCGTGCGCCGCAGACCCTCGTCGAGAGGAATCGTCGCCGTAAAGCCCAGGACACGCCGTGCTTTCTTCGTGTCGCACGCTCTTCTTGGCTGTCCGGAGGGTTTTGAAGGGTCGAAGACGAGTTTCGTTCTCTCGGCCCCCGCCGCCCGCAAGACGGCCTTGGCCAGTTCCTTGATGGAGACCTCCTCCGCCGAGCCGATGTTCACCGGGTCCGCCTTCGGATACTTCTCGGCCACGTCGAGCAGCCCCCGGGCGAAATCCTCGACATACAGGAACGCCCGAGTCGACTTCCCGTCGCCCCAGACCCTGAGCGGGCTCTCCCCCTCGCAGACGCGGCGCACCAGAGCGGCGATGACGTGCGATCTGTCGAGATCGAAGTGATCGCGCGGGCCGTAGGCGTTGTAGGGGCGCACGATGGCGACGCTCATGCCGAATTCCTCGGCGTACGCGCGGCCGATGTACTCGCCCATGCGCTTGGCCCAGCCGTAGCCGCGGTTCGTGAGCTCGGGCTCGTCGCGGAAGCCCTCGGTCTCGGGCGTAGGGATGACGCAGTCGCGGGGATAGACGCACGCCGTGCTCACGACGAGGTAGCGCTTCACGCCCTCGAGGCGCGCGGCCTCGAGCACGTTGAGCTGGAGCGTCATATTGTCGCGGAACAGGCTCGCGTGGTGCCGGCTGTTGTAGCCCACGCCGCCCACGACGCCGGCGAGGTTCAGGACGACGTCCTGGTTCCTGCAGGCTCGGCGGCAAAAACGGGGGTCGCGCAGGTCGCCCTTGATCACGCGCAGCCGGGGGTCGCGCAGGACCTCGGACAGGTTGCGCTTGTTCTCCCTGCCCATGCGGCCGGCGACGGTGACCCGAACTTCTTTATAACCCCGAAGCAGGCGCTCGACGACATGGCTGCCGATGAAGCCTCCGCCGCCGGTGACGAGGACCTTCTTGCGGTCCCAGAAGCTCATGAGGCGTCCTCATGCGGAAGATGGGCGAAGGCGCCCAGCGCGATGGACAGGGAGACGAGGACGGCGCCGCAGATGACCGCGAGGGCTCCGAGCAGGACCCAGGCCCAATGGCGGGTGATATGGCCGGTCGTCGCGTATTCGACGACGGTGGGCCAATTCACCGCGACCGCGCCCAGCCAAAGCGCCGCGCCGGCGACGGCGGCCGTCTCGCGGATGGCGGGCCGGTCCACCCACGACGCGGGACGGCCCAGGGCGGCGTTGGAGGCCTTCTGCGCGAGCACGCCGATCGCCGCGAAGACGGCCCCGCACACCGACAAGGTGAGGACGGTGAGCAGGCGGTAGATCATCCACTCCGAGATGCCGTCTCCGCCGAGGTAGGCGCGCGCCGGCAGCAGGCCCAGGCCCGCGGCGGCGAGGAGGAAGACGGCCGCGAGCGGCCCGAACACGCGCAGCGGGAAGTAGGCGAAGACCGTGCCGAGGATCACCCGCAGGAAGCGCACCCCGTCGCGGACCACCGACAGCTTGGACTGGCCGACGCGCTCGGAGTAGGGGATCGGATGCTCGACGAAGACTCCGCCCATGCAGGCGACGCGCGCGGTCATGGCGGGCGTGAAGTGCAGGCCCGTCGGCAGCGGCGCCAGGCGGGGCAGAAGGGAGCGCTTGAACACCCGCATGCCGCTGGCCGTGTCCGTCAGGCGGACGCCGGTGAGGCCGCGCAGCAGGAGAGCGTAGAGGCGGTTTCCCACCGTGCGCACGAAGGGCATCTCGGAGCCGGCGTGCAGGCGGGCTCCGACGGCCATGTCGGCGTCCGCGCGCCGGAGAGCCTGGATGAGGCCGTTGAAGGCGCGCGGGTCGCAGGTGCCGTCGGCGTCGAGGAAGGCGAGCAGGTCCCCGGAGGAGGCGCGAAAGCCGGTCATCAGCGCCGCGCCGTAGCCCTTGTTCTTCTCGTGAACGACGACCTTGGCCTCGGTCCAGCGGCGGGCGCGCTCCTGCGTCCTGTCGCGGGAGCCGTCGTCGACAAGCACCACTTCCACGCCGGAAAGTCCCGCGTCCTTGACCAGAGCGGAGCGGGCGTCGAGGCAGCTCTTGAGGATGGCGTCGACGGCATCCTCTTCGTTGTAGGCCGGTATGACGATGGATAATTTTTCGTTCACGGCTTCGCTCCGACGGCCAGCAGGGAAAGCCCCACGGGAGGGCCGACGAGGTTCTCGAGCCAGAACAGGAGGGGGGCGACCTTGTTGAACAGGCCCATCTGGCCCGCGGGCAGGTCCTTGCGGCGCAGGATGGTGCCGTTCAAGAACCAGCCGGCGATGCCGAACAGATTGAAGGTGGATTCATGGACGACGTCGAAGCCGGCCGCCCTGAGCTTCTCGTTCAGATCGGCGCGCCCGTAGCGCCGGAAGTGTCCGTCGTGGGAGTCGAGCGGGTTGAAAAGCCACCGGTGCGCCGGCACGACCAGCACGAGCCTGCCCCCGGGCTTGAGCAGCTCCAGGAAGCGCGACAGCGTCGCGCGGTCGTCTTCGATGTGCTCGAGCACGTTCATGCACACGATGGTATCAAAGGCCCGGCCGCGCAGGGAATCCGGCGGCTCGGGGGCGCCGATGTCGGCGGCGAGGCACTCGAGTCCGGGACGGTCGCCGAGGCGGCGGCGCGCCTCCGCCAGGAACTCCGGGACGATCTCGACGCCGAAGACCTTGCCGCGGGTCAGGAGCTTCTCGGTGAAGATGCCGATGCCCATGCCGACCTCGAGTATGTCCGCGCCGATGAAGGACTCCACGCGGCTCCAGACCTCGTCGTTGAAGCGATCGGCGGCGGAGAGCGTCTCGAGCCGGATCAAGGTCGTCATGCTTCACCCCGACCGGACTTATCCCAAAAATTCCACCGGTGGAAACTTGGGGATATCATGAGCGCCACCCGCGCAGCTTGAGCAGCATGCGCACGTACGCCGGCGCCAGGCGCAGGGCCGAGGCCTTGGAGGCGCCGTCGAGGCGCGGCTCGTAGCGGAACGGGATCTCGAGGACCTTCCCCCCGCGCGCGAGCATGCCGACGAGGAGCTCCTGCTGCACGGTGAAGTCGTTCGCCGCGGAATCGGCGCAGGCCGCGCGGACGAGCTCGGCGCGATACAGGCGGAAGCCGCCCGAGGAGTCCCGCGCGGGCAGGTCCAGCACGAGGCGCGCGACCGCGTTGAGCGACCGGCTGAGGACCTGGCGCACGGGGCCCATCGCCGCCGAGCCGCCGGGGACGTAGCGCGAGGCGATGATGAGGTCGGCCTCGCCGCGCTTGGCCCACATCCGCGCCAGGACCTCGGGCGGGTGCGAGCCGTCGGCGTCGACGACGGCGGCCCAGGGCGCCCTCGCGGACAGCAGGCCCTCGCGCAGGGCGCCGCCGAGCCCCCGGCCCGCCTGCGTCAGCACCCGCGCGCCGCCGGCCTCGGCGACGGCGACCGTCGCGTCCTTCGAGCGGCCGTCCACGACGAGGATCTCGCCGCGCAGGCCGAGCTCGGCGAACACCGCCTTCAGCCGCGGCAGGACCAGGCGCAGCGCGCCCTCCTCGTTGAGCGTCGGCACCACCACGGTCAGGTCGAAGGGCTCGCTCATGGCCGGGAGTACGCCTCGTACAGCGCCAGGTAGAGGGTCGGCGACAGCACCGCGAGCGCCGTCGTCGCGGCGCGAAAGCGCGCGTGACGGGTCCCGGGCAAAGTCCGCAGGCCCTCCCTCCAGGCGCGCGCCGCCTCGAGAGGCCGGGCGCGAAGGGCCTCGAGCAGGACCCGTCGCCGCCACAGCTCGAGGCGCTCCGCTTCGACCGCCTGCGCCGAACGCTCCCGGCCCGCGGCGGCGAGCCAGCGGTCGCGGTGGGTCGCGTAATTGGCCCGGTCGACGAAGTCGCGCTCGATCTTGGCCGGATCCTCGAGCCCGCCCGCGCACCAGTTCGCGCCGTGCATGCGGTGCAGGCCCAGGACCTCGGGGACGTTGGCGAGCTCGCCGAAGAAAAGGGCGTGCGCGGTCAGGAAGTCGTCGAGGTAGTAGAACAGGTCCTTGGGAATGGGGAGGAGCTTTTGAAGCGTCTCGCGCCGGAACGCCAAGCCCGAGGTCGCGGTGAACTCGGTGCGGCCCTCGATGTAGTCCTGCAGAACGTAGCGGGCGGGCCAGGCGGGGAAGCGGCGGGGGAGCGGGGAGAGCTTGGCGTCGGTGTCGTGCAAAAAATGTTGGACGGCGACGACCTTGGGGTCCTTGAACGCCGATACGACGGCCTGAAGCTTGCCGGGCAGGAAGACGTCATCCGAATCGAGAAGGCAGACGATGTCCCCCGTGGCGGCGGCGAGGCCATTATTGAAGGCGGAGGCCTGTCCCTGCCGCGCCTGAAGCAACGACTTCACGCGCGGGGCGTATGAAGCGAGGATCTCGCGGGATTCATCCGTCGAACCATCATCAACGACAACGATTTCAACGGCAACGGAGTCGAGGACTTGAGAGAGGACCGAGTCGAGGGTCTCTTTGAGAAAGCGACCGTAGTTGTGATTATCGATGACGACCGAAACCTTATTCATCTTAACGCGACCGGAAATACGCGCGGAACTGCTCGATGACGTAATCGGCGTCGTTGGCGGTCATGTACTGATGGCAGCCGATATAGAAGCCGGAGCGGTTGAGGCTTTTCGCGACCGGGTATTTCGACTCGATGTCGCCGAAAAGTTTCTTGTAAATCGGCTGGTTGAGCAGCGGCAGCATGTCTCTTGTCTCCACGCCCCGGTCCTCGAGGAAGTTCACGAGCGGCGCCTTGTCCTCGCCCTTGAGCACGAGGCCGTAGAGCATGAAGGTGTGGTCCCGATCCGCGGGGGAAAACGGCAGCTGCAGCCTGTCCTCGAACTCCTTGAGCCCGGCGCTCAGGCGCGCGGCCATGCCGGTGCGCGCGGCGACGATGGCGTCCTTCTCCTCGAGCTGGGCCAGGCCCAGGGCCGCCTCGAGCTCGGTGGCGCGGTAGCTGTGGCCCACGGAGACGAACTGGAACCGCTTCGACACGATCTCGTGGAGCTTGGCCCCGGTCGCGCCTTGGTCGTCGTCGATGGACAGGTAGATCGAGTCCCGCCCGTGGTTCATCAGGGATCTCAGGCGGACCGCGAGGTCCGGATCGCTCGTCGTCGCCAGGCCGCCGACGCCGGTGACGATGTAGTGGGCGATGTAGGTCGAGAAGCAGCCGATGTCGCCCAGCGAACCCACCTTGCGGCCCTTGTACTTGGCGAACATCGTCTCGGCGCTGTCCTCTACGATGGAAAGGCCGCGCTTGCGCGCGATCGCGCGGATCGGATCCATGTCGGCGGGCAGGCCGAGCAGGTGGACCGGGATCACGGCCCGGGTCCTCGGCGTGATCGCGGCCTCGAGCTTGACGGGGTCGAGCGTGTAGGTGAGCGGGTCCACGTCGGCGAACACCGGAACCATGCGGTTGTGCAGGACGACGTTCGAGGTGGCGATGAAGGTCACCGACGGGACTATGACCTCGTCGCCGTCGGCCCAGCCATGCCTCTCCTTGAGGGCCTGCAGGGCGATCTGCAGGGCGCTCGTGCCCGAGTTGCAGAACACGGCGTGCTTGGAGTCGTGCTCGGCGGCGAAGGCGGCCTCGAAGCGGCGGTGGAAGGGGCCGTAGGACAGGCGGCTGGAGTCGAGAACCTCGTTGACGTAGCGGCGGGCCAGCGCGCTGACGGCGAAGCCGCCCACGCCTATTTCACGGTCCATTGGGGTCAATTGTAGGAAATTTAAGGCGATTTCGTTGACCGGGAGCAAAGAACCGGGACCGCCGGAAAGGCTAAAATAGCCGGGTCATGCTCGAATACGCGTTCCTGACGTTCGGCTCCCTCTTCGCGATCGTGGACCCCTTCGCGGCGGTCCCGACCTTCCTCGCTTTGACCGCCCGCGATACCGCCGCCCAGCGCCGGCGCATGGCCCGCACCGCCTGCCTCGTCTGCGCGGGGGTCATGGCCTCCTTCGCGGCGCTGGGCCCCGCGATCTTCAAGCTCTTCGGCATCACCTTGCCCGCGTTCCAGATCGCCGGCGGCCTCGTGCTCCTGCTGTCCTCCCTCGACATGATCCGCGCCCAGAAGTCGCCGATGCGAGAGACGCCCGAGGAGTTCGCCGAGGGCATGAACAAGGACGACATCGCGATCACCCCTCTGGCCGTCCCCCTTCTGGCCGGCCCCGGCGCCATCACCACCTCGATCGTCCAGATCGGGCGCGCGACGAGCCTGACCCAAAAGGCGCTCGTCTTCGTCGCGATCGCCCTGGTCGCCCTGATCAGCTACTGGGTGCTCACCCTCGCCGCCGACAGCGCCAAGAAGCTCTCCCCCACCATCCTCAACATCATCACGCGTTTGATGGGCCTGCTGCTGGCGGCGATCGGCGTCCAGCTCATCCTGTCCGCGCTGAAGATCGGCTAGCCTAGTAATCCGGCCGGTCCGCCGGCGGGAAGCCCCGGCGCCACAGCGAGACGCCCGCCCAGGCGATCAGCGCGCAGCCGAGGAAGTCGAAGAAGCGCCCGACCTCGACGTCGCGCGTCAGCAGGCCCAGGACCTCGAGCAGGTAGGTCCAGTCGTGCACGCCTCCGCCGACGAGCGGCAGCTCCTGGGCGCGCGCGTCGGCGGCGTAGCGGCCGATGTGCAGGAGGTTCTGGCCAACCCAGGCGAGGCAGGCGTCCGAGGAGCGCTTCCGGCCGCGGCGGCGGAAATCGGCGACGAAGGCGAGCGGCATGATGAGCTGCAGCACAGTGCCGCCGGCGACGAGGATGAATTGATTGCCGAGCAGCCCGAAGAGAAGATGGCCCGTCTCGTGCACCGCCAGATCGACGGCGTCCAGGATGAAGAACAGAGGGCCCAGGCGCTCGCGGGCCGCGAAGAGCAGCAGGGCCGCCGCGGCGAAGGCGGTCCATTGCGAGGGCGTGGGCAGCCGCGACCAGGAGACGGGCGGCGGGGCGACGGCGGCACCCCGGGCCCTCCATTTAGAGAAGATGACCGCGCAGCCCGCGCAGGCGAGGGCGCCCTCCTGCGCCGGCTTGCCGCACGCGGGGCAGACCATCAGCGCGCGGCGATCTCCGGCGCGGGAAGCGCCTCGTCGGCGTGACGGTGGAACAGCTCGAGCATGAGCAGGGCCCAGAGGCGGTAGCCGTGGTCGCGCTTGCCTCCCTGATGCTCGGCCCACAGGCCGCGCAGGGTCGCCTCGTTGAAGTAGCCGCGGGCCAAGGCCCGCGGCGAGAGCACGTTCTCCTCCCAGAAGCCCTTGAGCCCCCCGCGGAACCACGCCCCCAGCGGTATGCCGAAGCCCATCTTCGGACGGCTCAGGATCTCCTCGGGCAGGAGGTCCTTGAAGGCTTCCTTCATGATGAACTTGTGGCCGCGCAGGCCCTTGAGCTTCCAGTCGCCGGGCATGCGGAACGCCGTCTCGACGAAGACGTGATCGAGCAGCGGCGAGCGGCCCTCGAGCGAGCAGGCCATGGTGGCGACGTCGACCTTCGCCATCAGGCACTCGGGAAGATAGGTCTTGAAGTCCACGGCCAGCATGCGGTTGACGAAATCCTCCCCCTCGCAGGCGGCGAAGGCGCTTCGGATGTAGCGCAGGGCCTCGCCCAACGAGGAGCCCAGGCGCCGCTTGAAGGCCTCGCTGTACAGCGCGGGCTTGTCGTCCTCGGAGAAGAAGCCGACCATCTTCAAATGGCGTCCGGGCAGGTCGGCCGACAAGATCGAGCGCAGGAAGCGCTTGGCGCGCCAGACGTTGCCCAGGGGCGCGTCGTGCTCGGGAAGAAGCTCCGCGCCCGCGCGCAGCAGGCCCAGCACGGGCCCGGGCAGAACGTCGGCCAGGCGGGCGGCCTTCATCGCGAAGTAGCGCACGTAGCCCGCGAAGTTCTCGTCTCCGCCGTCGCCGTTGAGGGCCACGGTGACGAACTTGCGCGTCTCGCGCGCGACATAGTAGCTCGGCAGGGCCGAGGCGTCGGCGTAGGGCTCGCCGTAGTGCCAGGCCAATTTGGGCAGGACGTCGGCCATCTCGGTCTTGACGACGAACTCCGTGTGATCGGTCTTGTAGCGCTCCGCGACGAGCTTGGCGTACTTGAGCTCCGAGAACCGCTCTTCCTCGAATCCGATAGAGAAGGTCTTCACCGGCTTCGCCGACAGTCCCGACATCAGCGCCACGACGATCGAGGAGTCCACGCCGCCGGAGAGGAACGCCCCGAGGGGCACGTCGGAGATCATGCGCAAGCGCGTCGATTCCGTGAGCGTCTCGCGCAGAAGTCCTTTGGCCTCTTCAAAGTCGTCCGTGATCGGCTTTTGGCCGAGCGGCAGGTCCCAATAACGATCGACCGATATTTTCCCGTTCTCCCACGTCAAAGTGTGCGCCGGAGGCAGCTTGCGGATGGCGGAGTAGATCGAGCGCGGCGACGGGATGTATTGAAGGGTCAGGAACATGTCGACCGCGACGGGATCGATCTCGCGCGACAGCGACGGTTCGAGGGCGAACAGGCAGCGCAGCTCGGAGCCGAACAGCAAGGTCCCGTCCGGGCGGACCGCGTAGCACAGCGGCTTCTTGCCGATGCGGTCCCGGGCGATGAAAAGCTTTTTCTTCGCTTTATCCCAGATCGCGAACGCGAACATCCCGCGCAGCTTCTCGACGCATTTCGGGCCGAGGTCGCGGTACAGGGCGAGGATGACCTCGGTGTCGGACTTCGTCTTGAAGCGATGGCCCTTCGCCTCGAGCTCGGCGCGCAGCTCGAGGAAGTTGTAAATCTCGCCGTTGAGCACGACCCAGAGCGTCTCGTCGGCGTAGGAGATCGGCTGGTGTCCGGTGTTGAGGTCGATGATGGCCAATCGGCGCATCGCCAGGCCGGCGGGCGCGTCGACGTGGTAGCCCTCGTCGTCGGGACCGCGGTGGGCGATGGCGTCGTTGGCGCGCTTGAGGACCGCCCTTTCGGGCGGCCTGTTATCTCCGTAAACGACGCCGCATATGCCGCACATGTTCGATCTAAAAAGGCAGGCGCGATCTGAGGAAGCGCCGGTCGTCGGCCGGCAGGAGGCGCCAGAAGACGATAGTGTACAAGGCCCCCGCCGCCGCGCACAAGGCGAAGAAGAAGAGCCAGCCCGTCACGTGAACGCGCAGGGGCCACGCGAGCGCCAACAGGACCACGACGCCCGCGGCGGCCGGCGGCATGGTCTCGCGCGCGAAGCGGACCCAGCTCAGGGAAAGCAGGCGCGCGTGCACGAAGGAAACGAACAGCAGCGTGGCGATCGCCTGCGCGACGAGCCCGCCCAGCGCCGCGCCGAGCAGGCCCCAGCGCGGGACCATCCACGGCCACAGCGACAGGCAGACGAGCGCCTGCCCCCAGGCCGCCGCCGACACCCACCAGCCGTCCTTGCGCCCCGCCGCGACCGCGTTGGGCAGGTAGGAGAACAGCGCGATCGCGTGCGTCGCGACGAGCAGGCGCGCGGGCCACACGCTGACGTCGCCGAAGCCGCCGCCGAGCCACAGCGACAGGAACTGCGGCATCAGGCAGAACAAGAGCGCGTAGGCCGGCGCGATGACGCCGATCAAGGTGCGCGAGGCGCGCAGGTAGAGGCGGGCGGGCGTCTCCGGGCCCTCGTGCGCGGCGAGGCCGCCCATCACGGGAACGAGCGCCGCGGCCGCCGTCGCCGGCAGGGCCTGCACGCGGGAGAGCAGGCCCGCGGGCACGGCGTACAAGGTGAACTCCGACATCGAGCGCAGGCCGGCGATGAAGGCGCGATCGAGCTGCCCGCTGACGAGATGGGCCAACGACGCGGGCCAGAAGCCGATCGAGTAGCGGCCGAAGTCGGCGAAGGAAAGCCTTCCCCCGTGATCGGGGACCGCGAGGCGCGCGCGCCGCAGGCCGTAGACCGAGAACAGAGCGACGAGCGCGTGCGCCGCGACGAAGGACGCGGCCGCCGCTCCGAGGCCTCGCCCGACGGTGAGCGCGCCCAGCACGCCCAGCGGCAGCAGCAGCCCCTGGAGGACCGCGGCGGTCGACTGCCACTGGAAGCGGTGCAGGCCCTGGAACGCGGCGGAGGCCCACGCCGTCACCGAGGCGAAGACGGCTCCCAGGGCGGCGGCTCGGATCATCCACGCGCCGTGGGCCTGATAGTAGCCCGGCACGGTGAAGACCTCGCCCGCGAGCGCGGGCGCCGCGGCCCAGAGAACGGCGGCGCCGAGCGCCGCGCCGCCGACGATGAGCAGCGCGCCGTGGCGCAGGGAGTCGTCGAGCGCCCCGCGCTTGCCCTCGGCGTGGGACTGCGCCGCGAAGCGCACGACCCCCGCGCCCGCGCCGAAATGGACCGCGCCGACCCAGCCCGCGGCCGCCTGCATGAGCAGGTACAGCCCGTAGGCCTCCACGCCGAAGCCGCGCACAAGAATCGGTATGACGAGAAGGTTGATCGCCGCGACTCCCGCCTGGCCGGCGAGCCCCCATGCCACGCTTCGAGCGAAGCGATCTCCGCGATTTATAAATACCCCCGGTAAAGTTCCAATAGCCGTTCCACGACGATAGGCATCGCGTAGCGCCGCTCGACCTCGAGCCTCGCCGCGGCACCTATATGAGTTCTCAATTCGTTGTCGTTCAAAATCCGTTCAATCTGTTGGATCGCTTTTGTTTCATCGTCCTTGCCGAATAGGAGTCCCGTCCGGCCGTCCTCCAGTATCTGCGCCGTCCCCCCCACCGCGCTCGCCACCGCCGGCAGCCCCGAGGCCATCGCCTCGAGCAAGGAGTTCGAGAGTCCCTCGGACACCGAGGGGAGCACGAAGACGTCCGCCGCCGCGTACAAGGCCGCGGCGTCCTCGACGGGCGGGAGCACGCGCACCCGCGGGCTTTCCGGAATGACCTCGGGGCCCGCGCCGACGAGGACCAGGCAGGCGTCGCGGCCCGCGGACGCCTTCTCCCAGAGGGCCGCGAACCAGGGCAGGCGCTTTTCCCACGAGAGCCGGCCCGTGTAGAGAAACACGACGCCGGTCCAGCCCAGGCGCGCGCGCAGGGCCTGCTTCTCCTCCGCGGAAACGGG
This sequence comes from Elusimicrobiota bacterium, assembly GCA_036676805.1. Taxonomy (GTDB): domain Bacteria; phylum Elusimicrobiota; class Elusimicrobia; order UBA1565; family UBA9628; genus GWA2-66-18. The sequence goes on along the minus strand of JAKFCD010000067.1, from coordinate 23,058 downwards.
CTGATATCGGTCCACGTCCACCCCGTTGGGCAGAACCTCGATCGACGCACCGGGGAGATGCGCGCGCGCCTCGTCGGCCAGGTCGGGGACCACGGCCAGAAAGCGCGGCCGAAGCCGCGCCAGGAGCCGCAGCTTGAGCCGGCCCAGGACGGTGCGCGAGGACGCCGCGAGCTCGCCGATGCCGCGCCCGCCCCCGAGCTTGACGAGCACGGGCTTGCCCAGCCACCACCCGGCCAGGGCCGCCGCCAGCGCGGGCGAGCCGGCGAGATGCGCGTGGATCGCGTCATAGTCCCCGCCGTGCTTGAGCAGCCAGCCGAGCGCCCCGAAGAGGAAGGACAGAGAATCGAGCGCGCCGGTCCCGAAGACGGGCAGGCGGCGCACCGGCACGCCGCGGACCTCCTCGCGCGGGGCGCCGCCGCCGACGCGGCGGGTGAGCACGACCACGTCCGCGCCGCGGCCGCGCAGCGCGCGCGCGAGCTCGAGGGCCTGGCTCTCGGCGCCTCCGACGGCGGGCCAGAAGCCGGCGCTGACCATGACGACCTTCATCAGGAGCTCTTGCGCCCGAGCGCGCCGGGCTTGGGCACGAGGCCGTGCGGCAGGACGTTGACGACGGTGAAGCCCTCGTCGGCGAACCACCGCTGCAGCTCCTCCTTCGTGTGGTGCCACTGATAGGGCGGCGAGATCCAGTCGAAGTTCTCGATGAGGCGGACCCGGTAGCGCGGGTCGACGGAGTAGGTGAACCACTTCACGCCGGGGACGACGCCGAGCCAGGTCAGGGGATGGCACAGCGCGTAGACGACGGCGACCGGCATGCGCGTCGTGAACAGGCGCACGAGGTCGCTGACGACGTGGCGCGCCAGGACGATCAGCCAGGCCAGCCTTCGATGCCGGGCGATCCAATCGCGGCCGGGCTTTAAAGGGTTCGTCGCGAAGTCGGCGAACCGGCCGGCCTTGCCGTACAGCCAGACCGAGAGCAGGCCCCGGGGCTTGACGAGCGCGGCCGCCGCCCTGAACGCCTCATGCGTGTCGGCGGTGTGGTGCAGGACGCCTTGGCTGTAGACGACGTCGAAGACGCCTTTCTTGAACGGAGGATGCAGCAGGTCCCCCTCGACGGGATGGAGCTTGGGCTCGGTCTTGGCGCGCTCGGCGACCCGGATCAGGGACTCGGACATATCCACGGCGACGACCTCGGCTCCCAAAGACAGCGCGACGGCGCTGTAGCGGCCCATCCCGCAGCCCGCGTCGAGGACGAGCTTTCCCTCGAGCTCGTGCGGGGACAGCATCGTCTCCTCGAGAAAGGTTTCCTTGTCGCCGGGCAGGGAGCCGGGATAGCGCAGCCACTCCCAGCCGAACGCGTCGCGCGTCTTGGCCGTCGCGCGCGCGACCGGGTCGGGCGGACGCAGGCGCGGCACGCCGCCGGTCACCGGGTACTCGCGAGCGCACAGCTTGCAGGCGAGCACGGCGTCTTCGACCTCGGCGTCGTGGCGCGGGTAGGCGTCGAGGACGGCGAACTTCAGGGCTCCGCCGCAGACGGGGCACGCCAGCACGCCGAGCAGGCTCAGCTTCATGCGCCGCCCTCGGCTTGCGCGCCGACCTGGGCGAGGGAGACGCCGTCGCGCCACAGGAACGCGAGCCCCGTGACCGTCACCAGCAGATACATGATCATGTGCGTCATCAGCGCGTAGGCCAGCGCGACCTCCGGGGCGGCGCCGAAGGCGCGCAGGATCGACGCGACGAAGGCCTCGAACGTGCCGATGGCGCCCGGCGCGGCCGGGATCGCGGAGACGGCCCCCGCCCACGACAGGGTCAGGACCGCGCGAGGATAATCCATGAGGCCGCCGAGATCGAGCGCGTACGCCGCGGTCCAGTACAGCGCCGCGTCCACGGTCCACAGCAGGAGGCTCAGCGCCACGGCGTACGCCGCCGCGGAAGGCGAGCGCAGCACGGCGGCGCCGAGGGCCAATTGCTCGACGAACCGGTGGATCTTCGGCCAGCGGCGCAGACGAACCTCGGCGAAGCCGCCGGGCGCCAGCGAGCTCTCCGCCAGGGCCAGCACGATCAGCGCCGTGACCGCCCCGGCGAGCAGCAGCAGCGCCGCCTGCACGACCTGCACGGGGGCGATGCCGGGCGCCAGGCGCGCGGCGAGCACGAAGATGGTGAGCAGGGCGGCCACGTCGAGCGCGCGCTCGATGGCGACGCTCGCCAGGGCGGCGGCGGCGGGGATGCCGAGGCGGCGGGCCGCCAGCCCCGCGCGGGCGAGCTCTCCCAGGCGCAGCAGAAGGACGTTGTTGACCGCGAGGCCGATCGCCTCGAGCTTATAGAGGTCCCACACCGGCGCGGGCTCCGCTCGGGTGCGCGAGAGCAGGACCCGCCAGCGCACGGCGCGCACCAAGAGGTCGAGGTAGACGATGGCGATCATCGGCAGCAGCCAGGCGAGCCGCGCCGCCATCAACGCGTCGGCGAGCGCCGCGAACTCCACCTTGCGCAGGGCCAGCCACATGAAGACCCCCGTGATCGTAAACGCCGCCGCCCCCGAAAGCAGCTTTCTGCGGCTCATGCTGTCCCCGCGCGGCGGCCGAGCGCCCAGAACCAGGCGCCCCAGGCCGCGGCCGACAGCGCCGCCCACCAGAACCAGAGCGACGGCGAGAAATCGAGGCGAAGGTCGAGCTCCGCGGCTCCGGGCGCGAGCGCCGCCGCCTGGAACGCGGGGCCCCAGGCGCGCAGAGGCGCCGCGCGTCCGTCGAGGGTCGCGCGCCAGCCGGGCCAGCGCGTCTCGGCGAGGGCGACCGCGACGGCGCCGGCGGGCACGGGGCCCGTCGCGCGCCAGCGCTCCGGACGCTCGATGACGAGCGCGGGATCGGGCGTCAGCCGGGCGCCCTTGACGTCGAGGAAGGAGGCCAGCGGCCAGGCGCCCGCGCGCCCCTCGACGCCCGCGGGCGTCAGGCGGGCGGAGACTCCCGCCCGCGTGGCCGCCTCCGACGTCCAGCGCGAGACCAGCACCCAGCTCGGGTCCGCGGCCGGCTCGCCCTCGGCCTCCGCGGCCCAGAGGGCCGCGCTCGCCGGATAGAAGGCCTCGTAGCCGTTGACGTTGCGCATCCGGTAAACGATCGCCTTGTTCGGGTTGGCGAGCGCGGGATCGGTGAGCACGCGCGTCGGACGCCCGGACAGCCCGGCGACCGCGGGGCTCGCCTTCGTGAACGCCCCCGACGAGGCGGGCTTGAGAAAGGCGCCGTCCCAGATCACGAGCTCCGCCAGGATCGCGAGCGGGATGAGCGACAGCGCCCACGCCGTCTTCTTCGACGAGGCGAGCGCGCGCCCTCCCGCGCCCGCGAGCAGCCACAAGCCCCAGAGCGAGAGGAAGGACCAGCGCGACGGCGTGCGCAGATACGAGAAGCCCGGCGCGCTGAGCAGCGGGGCGAGCGGGCCGTTGGCCCCCAGGGCGAGAAGCGCGCCGAGGGCGACGAGCAGGGCGGGGCCCGGGCGCGAGCGGCCGCGCAGCAGGCCGCCGGCCGCGAGCGCCAGCGCTCCCGCGCCGAGCCACACGCCCCCGCTCTCATAGAACACGCTGATCGCGTCGTCCCAGCCCCCGTTGAGCGGCGTGCCGAAGGCGCCCGGAGAAAGCCACAGCAGCAGGTCCCGCGGGCGCAGCGAATAGGCGGCGCGGAAGATCTCCGGCCAGCCGGAACGGTTGGAGCCGCGCAGGAGCTCGAGCGTCGGCAGCCACTGGACCGCGGCCAAGGCCAGGGCCCCTCCCGCTCCCGCGGCCAGGCGCGTCCACAGGGTAAGCCGCGCCGGGCGCGCCGCGGCCCATAGGCCCATGGCGGCCGCGTTGACGACGAGGAACTGCGGATGGCCGGAGAAGAACTGCAGAGCGAAGACGGCGGCCAGCGGGAGCGCGGAGCCCGAGAGCCAGGCGAGCCAGGCCCAGGGCGCCCAGGACAAGGCCGCCAGCAAAGTCGGGATCCCCGCCGTCACTCGATAGACCAGAAAGGGCGAGAGGGCGTAGGCCGCCGCGAGCGCCGAGGCCGCGGCGCGCGGCAGACGCGCGGAGCGCGCGAGCAGGTACGCCCCGAGCCCGGCCCACAGCAGATGCAGGACCTGATCCCAGACCAACGCGGTGACGGCGGGCAGAAGGAAGCCCATGATCGACGCCGGATAGAACAGCGCGGCCTGGGGATTGGCCGCGTGCGGCACGCCGAGCATGATATACGGGTTCCAGAACGGAAGGCGCCCTTCGATCAAGGCGGCCGCCGTGTGGTGGCGCAGGGGCCAATGATAGGCGTACAGGTCGCCGTGGTTGAAGAACGCCTGGCCGGGGCGCGCCCAGACCCACGCGGTCAGCGCGAGCACGGCGGCCGCGAGGGCCCCGACGACGATGAGGTCCCGGCGGGTCATCAAGTCTCTCCAGTGGCGACGGCTCGATGATACCAAGACCACGCGAGCATAATCCACGCCAAGCCCGCGATCAGCAGGCCCAAACGCCAGGGGCCGGGCTCGTAGCGCCAGCGCAAGGTCCAGGGCCCGGCGGGCGTCTCGACTTTCTGGAAGGCGCCGAGCGCGGGCTCGGGGACGACCTCGCGCTCTCCGCCCGGAACGGCGAGCACGGTCCTCCACCCCGGGAAGCGCGGCTCGGCGACGTAGGCCCAGCCCGCGCCTTCGCCGGAGACCTCGAAGCGGTCCTCGCGCGCGCGCGTGACGTCGAGCGGAGCGCGCGCGTAGCCCGGCGGCGCCGGCGGCCACGACCCGGGCAGGGCCGCGCCGTCCTCCGGCGTCAGCCGATACGCCAGCGACGCCGGCTCGCGAACCCTCGAGACGTCCCAGAGGACGCGCGGCTCGGCCGCCAGGCGCGGAGACCGCGCCGGTTCCGGCGTCAGCAGGCGAGAGGCCCCGATCCACGGCATCCAGGCCGCGGCCGCGTCGGCGCCCGGCAGGCTCAGCAGGGCGTCCATCGCCGCGTAGGAGGCGGCGGGGACCAGGGGCTCGCCGAAGTTGGCCGCCGCGCGCAGGCGGTAGGGCGCGTTCGTGACGCCGTAGAGGCGCTGCTTCCAGTCGAAGACGTCGGCGCCCTTCGAGGCCTGCAGGGCCTTCGGCGAGATCAGGTAGCGCGCGTCCCCCTGCTTGCGCTGCAGGTTCCGCACGAGAGGGCCGGGCCGCGCGAAGAGGCCGCGGTCGGCCAGCGGCGTCGCGGAGCGGCCGAGCATCAGCAGCTCGAGCGCCGCCAGGATTACGAGCGCCGGCCCGACCCGCCGCCCGGAAAAGCCCGCCGCGGCGAACGCGGCCAGCGGCAGCAGCGCCATGTAGGCGAGGTTTCCCGGATAGCGCACGAAGCGCAGGGGCGAGCCTTCCGCCGACCACAACGCGGAGGAGAGCGCGGTCGACGAGCCCAAGGTCAGCACGACGACGGCGAGCGTGAACGCGGCGAGCGCGAGCGCGCGCCGGCGGGGCAGCGCCCACGCGCCGTACGCCGCGGCGGCCGCGCCGGCGAGCCCGAGGTAGACGCACAGCGCCCAATCGACGGCGGGGCGGAAATCCTTCATGCCGACGGCGAGCGGCCCGATCCACTGGAGCAGGTCGGCGGGCGAGAAGCCCCAGGTCAGCGCCTCGCCGGGCCCGACGCCCGCGGAGCGCCGGGACAGCGACGCGAGCTCCAGGCCGGGCAGCAGCTGCGCGGCCGCCAAGAGCCCCGAAAGGAGGATCGCGGCCCCCCAGTCGCGGACCGAGCCGCTCCAGGACCAGCGCCCGGTGCGGGCCGCGTAGGCGACGGCCCACGCCGCCGCCGCGCAGCCGGGGATGAAGGTCGGATACCCGGCGAGGACCATCGTCGCCAGCGCCACGGCCAGCGGCACGGGCCGGCGGAAGAAAAGCGCCAGCGCCGGGGCCCACGTCAAGGTCGCGAGATGGTTCAGGAAGGGCAGGCGGGCGATCATCACGCCGCCGAAGGCGAACAGGAGGGCCCCGCCGAGGCTGGCGCCCCAGGAGAAGCGGCAGGCCCTCAGCCACAGCGCGCACAGCCAGCCCGCCGCGATCAGATGCATGGCCTGAAACAGCGCGGTCGCGGTCGCGAAGCCGAACAAGTAGTAGACGATCGTCGGCGGATAGAACAGCCCGCCCTGCATGGACGCCGCCATCGGCATCCCGAAGTAGAGCGACGGCTCCCACAGCGGCGCGCGCCCCGCCGCGACGAGCATGGCCGGCGCGGCCCGCCAGCCGTGATGCAGATAGGTCAGGTCTCCCCAGAACACCGAGAGGCCGCGCGCCCAGGCCCCGCCGAGCAGCGCCGCGACCCCCGCGGCGAACACCGCGGCGACGACGGCCTCCGGAGCGACGCGCGCGCGCTCAGCGTTCACGCGTCCCCAGGGCGTTTTCCAGCAGCGCGCGGTTCGACGCGCGGTACGGGTCCAGCGCGATCGCGCGGGTCAGATGAAGCGCCGCCTCCGCCGCGGCCCCTCCGCGGGCCATGATGATCTCGGCCCGGAAGCGCGCGGCCTCGGGATGGGGCGAGTATCTCTCGGAGGCCTCCAGCAGCGCGGCCGCCTCGTCGAGGCGGCCTTCGCGGATCGCCGCGACGGCCCGGGCCCGCAGGCGGTCGGCCGACCAGCCGCGCCACACGAGGACGCCCGAGCCGGCGGAGCAGGCGAGGAGGACGGCGCACAGGACGGGCCGCCAGCGCAGCGGGACGTTGACCGAGCGCCCCGTCTCCGGCGCCGCCATCGCCGTCGAAGCGCAGAAGAGCCAGAAGACGCCGGGCACCGAGAGCGCGTAATCGACGAGCCCATGGATCAGCGCCGCGACCGGCCCGAAACGGCGCCCCGCGGGGGAGGGCCGCAGCACCACGGCGAGCCCCGCGAGCCACAGCAGAGCGTACGGCCAGCCCCGCTCCGCGGCCGTCTCGAGAAAATGCTGATGCGCGAACAGGGACGACAGCTCGGGGCGGACGGGGGCGTGGGCCGGCAGCGCGTAGGCGTACGCGCCGGGACCGAGCCCGAGCCACGGCGACGACGACGCCATGCTCCACGCCGCCTTCCACCACTCCACGCGGTGCAAGGTCTCCGGGGACTGAAGCTTGGCGTAGGCGGCGACGAGCCCGACGAACCCCGCGCCGGAGCCGAGCCAGAAGGCGACGGCGCCCACCGCGCGGCGGTGGAGGATCAAGGCGACCGAAAGCCCGAGCCAGGCTCCGACCGAGCGCGCCCACCACAGGCACAGGATCAGCCCCGCGGCGAGCGCCCAATCCCCGGCGCGCGCCGCGACGGGCAGGAGCAGAAGGATCGCGCCGGCGAAGGCGTTCTGATTGAGGAACGCCGCGGCGGGGCGCATGTCTCCCTGAAGACGCTGATAGACGGCGAGCAGCACCAGCGCCCAGCCGGTGAAGCGCAGGAGACGCTCGACGCGCCCGCGTCCCTCGGAATCGAGCACGGAGATCAGCGGGAACAGCGCGAGGCCCGCGGCCGCCGCGGCCCAGGCCGGGCGGGAATAGGCCGGGACGGGGCTCGACCAAGCCGAGAGCGCGGACAGCGCGGCAAGGGCCGCGGGCCACCAGAGCATAAGCGGATCGGGGCGGGGGAGCCAGCCGGAGGCGGTGCGGGCGGCCAGCCAGGCCGAGCCGGCGGCCAGCAGCCCCAGCAGGACCAGCGACTGGGCCCAGAGGTCCCAGGCCCCCCGCAAGAGGAGCCCCGACGAGACGACGCCGCCGACGAGACCGGCGAGCACTCGGGAGCTAGTCGGGCAGGATCCTCGTCGTCACGAAGATCAGGAGTTCCGCGCGCACGCGGGTCTTGGTCTTCTTCTTGAACAGCCAGCCGAGGACCGGAATGTCGCCCAGCAGGGGTATCTTGGCGATCGTGTCCTGCATGGTGTCGGTGATCAGACCGCCGATGACGATGGTCTCGCCGTCGCGCACGAGCACGGTCGTGTTGGCCGTGCGCGCGTCGACGGCCGGGGCGCCGGTCTGCGTGCTGCCGGCGGCGGTCGCGGAAGGCTGGCTGACGTTCGGATTGACCTGGAGGGTGATGCGGCCGTCGGCGTTTATGCTCGGCGTGACGGTCAGCTGGATGCCGGTGGTGACGTAGCTGACCGTCTGCGTCTGCACGCCGGTCGAGGCCACGTTCGACGTCACGTAAGGGATCTGGGTCGTGACGTTGATGTTCGCCGCTTGATTATTGAGCGTGGCGATCTTCGGCTCGGAGAGGATCTTCGCCTTGCCCTCGGACGCGGCCGCCGTCAAGGTCGCGTTGAGGATGAAGTTGTTCGTGATGCGGCCCAAGGTCAGGGCGCCGAAGACGCGGTCGGCGGCGAGCGCCACGCCGGTGCCGCGGCCGGACGCGCCGAGGCCCTCGGTGATGTTCGCGTTCTGGTCGAGAGCGGGCAAGGTGGGGCTCGTGGCTTTCCGGGGGCTGATGGTCGTGCCGATCAGCGAGGTCCCCTGCTGGCCGCCGATGCGGCCCTGCTGGACGCCCTGGTAGTCCCACTGCACGCCGTAGTTCAGGCCGGCGTTGGCGTTGATCTCCACGATCTTCGTCTCGATGAGCACCTGGCGCGGACGCTGGTCCATCTGGAAGATCAGGTTCTCCGTCGCGATCTGGCCTTCGAGGGAGTCGGTGACGATCAAGGTGTTGGTCTTGACGTCCGCCGTGGAGCTTCCGCCGCGGCCTTCCGCCGTGCGCACGGCGTCGATGGTCGCCTTGACCTCGCCGGCCTTGGCGTAGTTGAGCACGTAGACCTTGGTCGTCGCCGTCGAGGTGGTGCGCTGATTCTTGAGCTCGGCCGGGGTGATCACGCGCAGGATATGTCCGCCGACCTGGTCGGTCGTCAGCTTCATCATGGAGAGCGCGGTGCGGAAGGCCTCGTTGAAAGGGACGTTCGTCAGGTGCAGGGTCAGCGAGCCGGAGACGTCGGCCCCGAAGACGATGTTGACCTTGGCCTTGGCCGCGAGCAGGCGGAGGACGTCGCGGATGTCGGTGTTGTCGAAATCCAGGGTGACCCGGTCGCGCGGCAGGCGGCTCATGATGTCGCTGTAGATGCGCCCCCCCCGCGCGCGCTCGGGCTCGTCCCCGTCGCTTTCGCCCGCGGGGTCGATCTTCGTCTTCGTGACGTCCGAGCCCTGGGCCGTGGCCGCGAGCTCCTGGGACATGGAGCCGTCGAGGCCGGCGCGGCGCATGGCCTGGGCGGCGGTGATGTTGAGGCGCTGCTTGGCCTTCGTCGCGACGGCGGGAAGCGGAGGAACGATCGCGGTCGCCTGCGCCGTCTTGGGCAGCGGGGCGGCGACGGGAGCTTGGGCGGCGGGCGCCTTCGGGGCGGCGGCCGCGGCGGCGCGCTTGGCGACGACGGGGGCGGGATCGGGAGCGGGCGCGGCCGCCGGATCGTCGACCGAGCCGACGATCTGCACGGTCAGGCCGCTCTTGGTCGTCCCGACCTTGTAGCCGGCCATCTTCACGAGGTCGAGCACGACGCGGGTGATCAGGCGCGGCGACTTCTCGAACTGGCTCGAGCGCACGCCGGCGAGGAAGGAGCCCTTGCCTTTCGCGGACCGCGTCGGGCCCTCGTGCTTGGTGTCGAGGAGCTCCATGACCAGGCGGGGGGGCGTCTGGGTCAGGAAGCTGTTGTACAGCACGGCGGTGCTGAGCTTGATCGTGACGAGATCGTCCGAGACCTCGACGCCCTGGAACTCGACCGGAGCGGGGCCCGCGTCGGCGGCGAAGGCGGGAAGGAGGCCCCCGGGGATCGAGAGAATGACGGCGAGCGCCGAGGCCAGGGGTTTCTTCATTGGGTGTTTGATCATAGATTCTCCGCGGCTACGGCGTCTCCTTGTCCTTCTCATCCTCGCCGAGTCGGAACACCTGGACGTCCTTGTCGGTCGTGATGAGCTCCACGGTCTTTTGTTTTATCTTGATGGCGCCCCGGATGCCCGCGACCGGCTTCTGGCGCTCGTCGTAGAGCCGGCCTCCGCGCAGGAGGTAGGAGGCGCCGGTCTCCGACGTGAACAGAGCGTAGTCGATCCGCGCGTCCTTCATGATGCCGCGCAGGGTCATGGCGTGGATGTCGACGACCTCGGGGCCTTCGGACTGGGCGTCGTCGGGGCGGCGCGCGATCCCGGCTCCCATCGCGGACGGCAGGAAGGGATCGCGCACCCGGTCCCCCGTGTAGATCGTCGAGACCGTCTGGGTCGTGACGACGACGGCGGCGGTCGAGGCCGCGACCGGCGACGGCGCCGGCCCCGCGGCGGCGGAGCCGGCGGTCGCGAGGAGCAAGGCGAGGGCGGCGGTGATCATCCTTTATACTGGTACGAGAGCAAGGTGAAGGTCACGGTCATGACCCCCGTCGCGTCGGCGGCCGGATAGGATATGTTGCTCACGTTGAAGATGCGCTCCTCCAGCGAGAGCGCGGCGAGGAAGCGGCCGATATTGTGGTAGGAGCCTTTGATCGACAGCGGATACGCCAGCTCGATGAAGTAGGTCTGGCTTTTTTGCGGGCCCGGCGAGAAGCTCATGATCGACACCCGGTGCTTCTGCGCGAGCGCGGAGATCGCCAGGAGGATGTCGGGGACGGATTTCGTCTTGGGCAGGCGCTTCTCCGCCTCGGCCGCGCGCTCGTTGAGGCTCGCGATCTCCGCCTGCAGGCGCTCGAGGCGCGCCGCCTGCTGCTTGGCCTTCGCGATCTTCGCCTCGATCGCCGCGATCTTCGCCGTCGCCTCGGCCTTGGCCTGGGCGATCGGGAGCCAGAAGAACTTCACGTAGACGCCGATGAAGACGAGGAACAGCACGGCGCCGGCGCCGACGTACTGCTGCTGCTGCTTCGAGAGTTGCATGGCCATTTTATTTGCTCGTGTACGACGCCGACAGGGCGAAATTAAAGCTCGTGCCCGAGGCGGTCACGGCGCCCAGCTCGATGAGGCTGAACTTGGCGTTCTTCTCCAGGGTCTTCACCCAGGCCGCGATGTCCTCGTTGGAGTTGGCGACGGCGGTGATCGCGAGCTTGACGGTGCCCGGCGTCGTGGCCGCGGTGCTCATCGAGTTCACGCGGACGCCGCCGGGGACCGACCGGGCGAACTCGGACATGAAGACGGGATAGAAGGTGCGGCCGAGCAGGAGGTCCTCGATGACGTTGAGGCGCGCGCGCACGGCGGCCGCGGCCTTCTCGAGCTCTTCGACCTGCTTGACGACCGCGTCGAGCCGCGCGAGCTCGGCCTCGTTGACGGTCAGCTCGATTTCGAGCGCATGCTTGCCGTACCAGTGCCCCGCGGAGACGACGGCGAGCACCAGCGCCAGCAGGCCGCCGACCACGGAGGCCTGCAGGAGCAGCTGCCGCTGCTTGGCCTTGGCGAGGATTTCCGCGGGGACGAGGTTTATCTTGATCATGGCGGAGCTATTCCCAATCCCCGTTATGACGCAGCGCGAGCCCCGCCGCCACGCCGAACGCGGGGGTCAGGGCTTCCGGGACGGCCTCGCCGCCCTTCGACAGCGAGAAGGGGTTGAGGACGGAGACCGGGACCTTCAGCTCCTGGGCGAGGTGCTTGTCGAGGTTCTTCAGGCGCGCCGTGCCGCCGGTGAGCATGATGCGCCCGATCGAGCGGTCCGGGCCCTGGGAGAGGTAAAAATCGACGGAGCGGTGGACCTCGGCGACGAGATCCTTCGCGACCTGGCCGACGGCCTGCGAGACGCCGAGGCCGTCGCGGTCGCCGTCGGCGAGGGCCTTCTCCTTCTCGGCCGGGTCGACGAACACGCCGCGGGAGTGCTTGAGCTCCTCGGCCTTGGCCGCGTCGCACTGGAAGGCCTTCATGATGGCCTTCGTCATCGTGTTGCCGGAGATGAACATGTCGCGCACGACGCGCGTCACCCCGTTCTCCACGATCGACAGGTTGGTCACCAGATGCCCGATGTTGAGATAAAGGGTCGCGCCGGGGCCCTCCTTCGGGTCGCGGGTCTTCTCGTGGACGTTCTCGAGGGCGAAGCTGTCCACGTCGATGATCGCCGGGGTCAGACCCGCGCCCTGGAGTATCTCCAGGCGCTGCACGACGAGGTCCCGCTTGGCCGCGACGAGCACGGTCTCCATCTTCTTCTGGCCGTCCTCGACGATCTCGCTGAGGATGTGGAAGCCGAGCTGGACCTCGTTGATGTCGAAAGGGATGAACGGCTCGGCCTCGGTGGCCAAGGTCGACATCAGCTCGGCCCGGGTCAGCCGGGGGAATTTGACGTAGCGGACGATGACGGCGTTGCCCGACAGGGAGGTCGCGATATCCTTGATCTTGACGCCTTTTTCGATGAAAAACGCGCGCAGCGCGTTGATCACGGCCGACTTCTTCTCATCGGGGCCCGCGTCCGCCTTCGCGCCGAGGGGCAGGTGGCCCCAGGCCTTGAGGTGGTACGCGCCGGCCTCGAGCTTGAAGAGGACGACCTTGACCGCGTAGGAGCCGACGTCGATGCCGACGACGTCCTTGGGGCCGAGGAACATCTCGGCAAGCCCCTTGAGGGCTCCGAGCTTTTCCTTGACCGCTTCGATCTTAGGCATTTATCTCCTTAAAATCCGCTTCGCCCGCCGACCGGCCATTAAAAAAGCGCCGACGCCCCCCCGTATTCCCCGGGAGGTCGGACTCGGCGCGTTTTGTGTGCGGCACCGATTTATAACAGGTTTACCCATCCTTGTCAAGGCCTCGTCAAATTAGGTCACGGCCTTCCACCGTCCACCGCGGTCCTATTTAGTATAATTTTTCAATGAAGTCCTTGCTGTTCGACTACGGCGGCACCCTCGACGCCGACGGGACCACCTGGCTCGAACGATTCCAACCTATTTATAAGGAAGCCGGTCTCGACTTCCCCCAGGACCGCTTCGAACGCGCCTTCTACGACGCCGACGACAACCTCCATCTGCGCCACGCGCTCAAGGGGCTGGATCTGGCCCAAACGGCGCGCCTGCAGGTCGAAGACGTCATCCGGACCCTGGCCCCCGATCGCCGCGACCTGATCGACCCCATCGCCGGGCGGTTCGTCGCCGACTGCCGCGCCCAGTTCGAGCGCCTGACTCCCGCGCTCGAGCGTCTCGCCGCGCGCTACCGCCTCGGCGTCGTGTCGAATTTTTACGGAAACCTCGAGGAATTGCTCGCCGCCGAGGGCCTCGGCCGGCTCTTCAGCGTCGTGGCCGACTCCGGCGTGCTCGGGGTGATCAAGCCCGAGCCGGGCATATTCCTCCATGCCGCCAGGGCGGTGTCGGCCGCGCCGGCGGACTGCGTGATGGTCGGCGACTCGATCAAGCGGGACATGGCCGGAGCGACCGGCGTCGGCATGAAGAAGGCCCTGATCTCCATCGCGGACCGCGCACCGGACGCCGGCCAAGACTGGACCATCCGCTCGGTCGCGGACCTGGAGGACGCGCTCGGATGAAGGCCGCGATCATCGCTGCGGGGGAAGGTTCACGGCTGTTAGCGAGCCATCCTGGCCAGATCAAGCCGATGATACGCATAGCGGCGAAGCCGCTCATCTATTGGGTGGTCGTCGGATTGCGCTCGGCGGGGTGTAAAGACATCGTTGTTTTGACAAACACTCGCGGGGATGCCGTCGGTCCATACCTGAGCACCGCTTTTCCTGACGTGAATTTCGATTTCGTCACGGCCGATACCGCGTCGTCCTTCGAGTCCTTCCGGCTGGTGTCGCTCAGGCTGGCGGAGACGGAAGAGGAGTTCGTGGTGAGCACCGTGGACGCCTTGATCCGGCCCGAGGATGTCGCGCGGTTCATCGCCGAATGCCGGAAGGCGAAGGCGACCGCGGGATTGGCTTTGACATCGCATGTCGACGACGAGAAACCCTTGTGGGCCGACGTCGACGGCGCCGGTCGAGTAACGGCGCTCGGAGAGGAAGCGACGGCTAAGAACGCCGTAACTTGCGGCCTTTACTACATGACTCGGAAGGCCGCGACGACTTTACCTCAACCAGACCGGCACGCCCGCTTGCGCGATTTTTGGCAGGAGCTCGTCGCTTCCGGCGAGGTCGTCGGGGGCGTGATTCTTTCCAAATCCATCGACGTCGACCGCCCCGAGGACCTCGCCGCGGCCGAATCATTCCTCACCACGGAGACGAAGCGATGAAAGCCTTAGGAATTTTACGCGAGACCCAGAACTCCCCCGGCCGCGAGTCCGACGACGCGCTGATCCTCAAGGCGGTCATGGACCAGCTCTCGATCCTCAAGACCCGGGTCACGGTCATGACCCCCGAGGAGTTCGACCGCGCCGACGCGAAGGGCTTCGACCTCATCGTCCCGATGTGCGAGACCTACCCGCGCCTGATGCGCCTCAAGAAGATCGAGGCCGAGACCGGCGTCGTCACGGTCAACCCCGCCGACTCCGTCCTCGGCTGCTACCGCACGCGCATGCTCGAGTCCTTCGCGGGCACCCCCGGCCTCTCCTATCCCCCCTCGGCGGTGCGCCGGACGACGGCGGACGCCAACCGCGCCGCCCCGGACTACGAGGCCTCCTCCGGCTGGTGGCTCAAGCGCGGCGACGTGCACAACACCTGCGCCTTCGACGTGGTCTTCGCCAAGGACTGGGGCGACGCGGAGACGATCCGCCGCGAGTTCGAGAGCCGAGAGATCAAGGACCTCGTCATCCAGCGCCACACCGACGGCGACCTCATCAAGTTCTACGGCGTCGGCCCCGGCCAATGGTTCACGTGGTTCTACCACGATCCCTCGACCGCCCGCCGCCTGCCCTTCGAGATCGAGGACCTCGCCGCCCAGGCCGAGCTCGCCGCGAAGGCCGTGAAGGTCGAGGTGTTCGGCGGCGACGCCATCGTGACTCCCGACGGAAAGATTTATATCATCGACATCAACAGCTGGCCGAGCTTCGCGCGCGTGCGCGCCGAGGCCGCGGTCCAGATCGCCCGCCGGCTCCGGCTTCGCCTTCGCCAGGTCGCGGGCAGAAAAGGATAATCAACATGACCTCTCAGACGCTCACCGACGCTCCCTACTCCGCGGGCCCGAAATCGAAGGCCCTCTTTCAAGAAGAACAAGAGCATATCGCTCCCGGCCTGCAGACGATCGCCCTCTACGCCCAGCTCGCCATCGACGGCGGCAGCGGCGCGTCGCTGCGCGACGCGGACGGAAAGGAATATCTGGATCTCGTCGCCGGCATCGGCGTCGCCTCCCTGGGCTACGGCCACCCGGACTGGGCCAAGGCCGTCGGGGAGCAGGCCGCCAAGACCGCGGTCGGCTCCTTCACCACCCCGCATCGCGTGAGCTTCCTGAAGACCTTGGCCTCGGTGACGCCCAAAGGACTCGGCCGCTGCCAGCTGTACTCCTCGGGCGCCGAGGCCGTCGAGGCCGCGCTGCGCCTGGCGAAATCGCGCACGGGCAAGTTCGAGGTCATGGGCTTCTGGGGGGGCTTTCACGGCAAGACGCAGGGCGTCATGGGCCTGCTCAACGACGGCTTCAAGAACGGCTACGGGGCGACCGCGCCGGGATTGCACCTCTCTCCTTATCCGGACAGCCGGAATTGTCCCTTCGGCACGAAAGGCGAGCACGACTGCGGCGCGCACTCGCTCGGCTTCTTGAGGGAAAAAATCAAGCGCGAGACGACGGGCGCGGTCGCGGCGATCATCATCGAGCCGGTGCAGGGGACCAACGGCAACGTGATCCCGCCCAAGGGCTTCTTCGCGGGCGTGCAGAGCATCGCCAAGGAGATCGGAGCGGTGTTCATCAGCGATGAGATGATCACGGGCTTCGGCCGGACCGGCAGGATGTTCGGGTGCGATCACGAAGGGGTGATCCCCGACATGATGACGATCGGGAAAGGCTTCGGAGGCGGGTATCCGGTGTCGGGCGTGGTGACGAGCACGGAGATCGCGAGCTCGAAGCCGTGGTCGAATCCTTCGGGGTCGTCTTCGAGCTACGGAGGCAATCCCCTGGCGGCGGCGGCCTGCGACACGACGCTCCAAATTATTTTGCGGGATAAATTAGCGGAAAACGCCGCGACCGTTGGCGCGGCGATGCTTCAACGCCTCACCGAGATCCAGTCCAAGCAGCCCCTGATCGGCTCGCTGAGAGGCCGTGGTTTGATGCTCGGAGTAGACCTCGTCAATCCGAAAGATAAAAAACCCCTCGACAAGTCCGTCTGCCGCGAGATTTTCGAAGAGGGGTTAAAACGAGGGGTGTTGACGATGGCGTACAACCCCTCGCTCAGGATCAATCCTCCGCTCGTGATCACGGAAAAGCAAGCGTTGGATGGATTGGATCTCATGGCCGAGGCGATGACCGTCGTCGCGAAGAGGCGAAGCCTCTGAGCAAGATCCGGTCCGTCGCTCTCGTCGGCTTCGGCGCGATCGCCGAAGGCGCCCACTTATCGGCTTTGCGCTCGGTCAAAGTCGCCGTGGATGCAATCTGCGAGCCCTCGACATTACGCCGCGAAGCGGCGCGCCGTTCCGTTCCGTCCGCCCGCATCTACGATTCCATCGAGGCCCTACTGTCGGCGGAGAGATCGTTGGACGCCCTCATCGTCTGCTCTCCGCCAAGCTATCACGGCAACGGCGTTTTGTCCGGGATTCGCGCCGGCATCCACGTCCTCTGCGAAAAGCCCCTGACGTTGGACCCTGAAGTATTCGCGCAGATACAAACGGAATCCGCTTCGCGGAACGTTTGTGTGTTCAGCATCAACAATTGGGCCTACTCCCCTCAATGGTCCCGGCTTCTCGAGGTGGCGGCCTCGGGACGTCTTGGCCCCATACGTCATGTTGATATTCGCGTGCTTCGCACGCGTCCGTCTATTTCGGCTTCGCCGAACGACTGGCGGCGCGACCCGGCCATTTCCGGCGGGGGCATTTTCGTGGATCACGGCTGGCACAATCTCTATTTGATGCGCCGTCTTCTGGGCCCGAACGTCTCTATTGTCGACGTCGTCCTTCAGCCCAAGGGCTCGGTGGACGACGTGGCGACCGCGCTTTTTTCCGCTCCGGCCGCGTCCGGCACCATGCATCTCTCGTGGCGCGCCGGCGAGCGCTCGAACTCCGCCTTCGTCGCGGGCGAAAAGGGCTCCGCCGAGCTGCGAGACGACTCCCTCACCGTTAAGGCGAATGGTCTCGAAGAAACCACCCGATTCCCCGAGAAGCTCTCGGGAGGCTCGGCTCACCCCGATTGGTTGGCGTCGATGTGGCCCGCCTTCGAAGCCGAATGCGCCGGCATGCGCCGCGGCGAAAACCTCGCCGAGGCGGCCTTCTGCCTCGCGGGAATCCGCGCGGCTTACTCCTCGACGGAGGCCGCCGCCTCGTGAGCGTCCCAGCGAATGTATTCACTCGCGCCATCCTGTGGGCCGCGCACCCCAAGCTGCTGTGGCAGCGCTCCGGCGGCATGCGCGTGCTCGAGCGCCAGCTCTTCACCGCCGCGCGCGCCGGCCTCAAGTCCGTCTTCGTCACCATCCCGGAGCCCGACGCCGGCCGGCTCGCGGTGCTGCGCCTGCCGCCCGGGCTCGAGGTGCGCTGGGTGACCTTGGGCCAGACGGCGCTCGACGAGTGCGAGCCTCCCTATCTCGGCATATCCGCCGACCATTTCATCCGCGTCGAGACCCTGGCCTTCATCGCCCGCCAGAGCTTCCCGTCCACCGTCAGCTATGAGGACGTCTCCGCCCTCGGCGTCGTCCAGGTCGTGCTCAGCCGCGAGGACTCGGTCTCCCGGCTCAAGCAGCCCCTTCCCGCCGGCTCCTACAAGCGCCTCGAGGCGCCGCTGAGCCAGGGAGAGATCGTGGACTGGCTCATGGCCGCGGGGCCCAAGGCGGCCGACGGCTTCATGGCCCGCCACTTCGACCGCCACCTTTCGCTGGCCGCGAGCCGCGCCCTGCTCGATACGACGGTCACGCCCAACCAGATGACCGTTTCCAGCACGGCCCTGGGCCTTCTCGGGGCGGCCTTCTTCCTCGGCGAGACCCGCCTTCATTTCGTCGCCGGAGCCCTGCTCATCTGGCTGCACTCGGTGCTCGACGGCTGCGACGGCGAGTTGGCCCGCGTGCGCTTCCAGGAAAGCCCGCTCGGCTCCGACCTCGACTTCTGGGGGGACAACCTCGTGCACTTCGCGCTGTTCACCTGCATGGGCGTCGGCTTCTGGCTCTCGGGCGGCGGCGCCCACAACCTGGCCCTCTCCGCCGTCGCCGGCGGCGGCGTCCTGGCCTCGGCCTGGGCCGCCTGGGGCCACCGGCGCGCCCGCCGCGCGGCCAGCGGCCCCGAGGCGGGCGTCATCGAGGCTTCGGCCGGAAGCGGCCTGAACGCCAGGCTCGCCCGCCTGGAGAACACGCTCGCCCAGCGCGATTTCATCTATCTGCTCGTCATCCTGGCGTTCGTGGACCTGGTCTACGAGTTCCTCTGGGCCGCCGCCGTCGGGGGCGTCCTCTTTTTTGCGATCATGCAGTATCTCAGGAGAGTCAATCACAATGAACAATCGCGACAGCCGCATCCAGCCCGCTAAAGGCAAGCTCGGCGTGCTGCTCCCCGGAATGGGAGCGGTCACCAGCACCTTCATCGCCGGCGTGGAGCTCGTCAAGAAAGGGCTCGGCACGCCCGTCGGGTCCGTCACGCAGATGCAGGCCATCCGCCTGGGCAAGCGCTACGAGAACCGCTCGCCCCTGATCAAGGACTTCGTGCCCCTGGCCTCCCTCGACCAGCTCGTGTTCGGCGGCTGGGACTTCTTCACCGACGACATGTTCGCCGCGGCGACGAAGTGCGGAGTGCTCGACGCGGCCGCGCTCGCGCCGATCAAGAAGGAGCTCTCGGCGATCAAGCCCATGTCCGCGGTCTACGACGAGAACTACATCAAGAACATCAAGGCCGCCAACCCCAAGAAGGGAAAGAGCAAGATGGACCTGGCCCAGCAGGTGATGGCCGACATCGAGGCCTTCAAGAAGAGGAACGGCTGCGACCGCGTCGTCATGCTCTGGTGCGGCTCGACCGAGCGCCTGCCCGCCCCCTCGAAGTGCCACGAGGACCTCGAGGCGTTCGAGCAGGGCCTCAAGGACAGCGACCCGTCCATCCCGCCGTCGATGATCTACGCCTACGCCGCCATCAAGCTCGGCATGGCCTACGGCAACGGCGCGCCGAACCTCTCCGGGGATATCCCGGCCTTGGTCGAGCTCGCCGAGCAGACGGGCTCCCCCATCTGCGGCAAGGACTTCAAGACCGGCCAGACCCTCATGAAGACCACGATCGCGCCGATGCTCAAGGCGCGCATGCTGGCGCTTACCGGCTGGTACTCGACGAACATCCTCGGCAACCGCGACGGCGAGGTGCTCGACGACCCGGGCTCGTTCAAGACCAAGGAGCTCTCCAAGATGTCGGTGCTCGACACCATCCTCGAGCCCGAGCTCTACCCGGAGCTGTACGGAAAGTTCCATCACAAGGTCCGCATCGACTATTACCCTCCCCGCGGCGACGCGAAGGAAGGCTGGGACAACATCGACATCCGCGGCTGGCTCGACATGCCGATGCAGATCAAGATCAACTTCCTGTGCCGCGACTCGATCCTGGCCGCGCCGATCGTGCTCGACCTCGTCTTGTTCCTCGACCTGGCCAAGCGCTCCGAGCTCAAGGGAATTCAAGAATGGCTCTCATTCTTCTTCAAGTCCCCTCAGTGCCGCGAGGACCTCAAGCCCGAGCACGACCTGTTCATTCAGCACCTCAAGCTCAAGAACACGCTGCGGGTGCTGATGGGCGAGGAAGTCCTCGACCACTCGGGCCTGGACTACTACGACCCGTCCAAGACCGCCTCGGCGGCGCCCGCTCCCAAGCCCGCGCCGAAGAAGGCGAAGAAGGCGCTCGCCGGACGCTAGCGAGTCAAGTCCTAAGAACGGCTCATATAAGGAAAAGCGGGCCCCCGTCGAAGGGGGCCCGCTCTATTTGGTATACTCGCCAATCCGGTGAAAAGCCTCCTCATGAGCGTTATCGCCGCGGCCGTGCTGTCGTCGTCGGCTTCGGGACAGACGGTGTCCTCCGGGACCCCGCCCGCCCTCGAGCCGCCGTCCGTTTCCACCGAAACCGCAGCCGCCGCGCCCTCCATCTCGACAGCCACGGCTGCCGCGCCGGAGCTCTCCACCGCCGCCGTCTCCGCGTCCACCCAGCCCCTCCCGGGCCTGACGACCGGGTACGCCGTCCCGGCCGTCTCCACCTCCGCAGCCGTCGAGCCCGCGCCGGGCGTCGTGCCCCGCCCCTGGGTGATCGGAGATATCGGCGCCATCGGGCTCAAGAACACGAAGCTCTCCACGCTGCGCGGCGCCATCAAGGGCCGCAAGGGAGACCTGTACGACCGCCCCGACCTCGACAAGGACATCCAGGCCCTGCTCGGCCTGGGCCTCTTCGAGCGGGTCGGCGCCGAGGTCAGCCTGCTCGACAAGCCCGTCCCCGAGCACTTCCGCAAGGCCGCCGGCACCGACCGCCAGGTCCTGCTCAACTTCATCGTCCGGGAAAAGCCGGTCATCCGCAAGATCACCTTCGAAGGCAACAAGAAGCTCTCCCGCGGAGTCCTCTCCGACCTGCTGAGCCTCAAGAACAAGGACCCCTTCGACCGCCTGAAGCTCGACGAGGACCGCGGCAAGCTGATCGCGAAGTACCACGAAAAGGGCTTCCTCGACGCCTCCGTCGACTACGAGGTCCGGGCCGACACCGAGGCGGCCAAGGTGGAGCTCGTCTTCAAGGTCGCCGAGGGGCCCAAGTCGCGCATCGAGCTCGTCGAGTTCGGGGGTGCGGCGTCCTTCAAGCGCAAGAAGCTCCTGAAGCTGATGAAGAACGCCCGCAAGAAGGTCTACGTCGCCAAGGACCTGCCAGACGACGTCGCCAAGATCGAGGCCCATTACAAGAACCACGGCTTCCTCGACGTCGCGATCTCGAGCCCGGTGGTCACGCTCAGCGCCGACAAGACCCGCATCAACATCGCCCTCGGCGTGACCGAGGGCCGCTCCTACCGCTTCGGCAAGACGACCTTCACGGGCCACCTGATCTACACCTCGAGCGAGATCGCCAAGACCGTCGAGTACCGCGAGGGCAAGGTCTTCAGCCAGGAGAGGTTCGAGGAGACGATCCGGGGCATCCAGGAGCTCTACTCCGACCGCGGCCGCCTGCGCACGCGCATCAACCCGGTCAAGAGCTTCAACACGACGACCGACCGCATGGACGTGCTCTTCGAGATCGTCGAGGGGCCCATCTCCTACATCGGCCACGTGGACGTCGAGGGCAACAAGGCGACCAAGACCTTCGTCCTGCGCCGCGAGATCGTCATCAAGCCCGGCGAGATGTTCCGCTCCTCGCGCGTGCGCCGCAGCATCGAGAAGATCCGCAACCTCGGCTTCATCGACGACGTCGACCTCGACCTTCAGCCCACCCCCTCGGACCCCGACAAGGTCGATCTGACCTTCGACGTGGCCGAGGGCAAGCCCGGCGTCCTGACGGCCGGGGCGGCGTACTCCTCGGTCGACGGACTGATCGGGACCTTGTCCCTCCAGCACCTCAACCTGTTCGGCCGGGCGCAAAAGGGCTCGGTCCAGTGGTCCTTCGGCCGCCGCGTCCAGGACTACTCGATCAGTTGGACCACGCCGTGGGTCGGCGACAGCCCGACGAGCCTCGGCTTCGACGTCTTCAACACCCGCCGCATCAACCCCTTCGACACGTCTCTGTCCGCCTACGTCGAGCGGCGCACCGGAGGCTCGATACGCGTCGGGCCCCGCTTCGAGGAGGACAAGTACCGTCTGGACCTGACCTACGGCCTCTCGCGCATCTCCATCCAGAACGTGCAGGACCAGTTCAAGGGCACGCTGACCGAAGGCACGAGCATTCAGTCCTCCTTCGGCGCGGAGTTCTCCCGCGACACGCGCGACAGCATCTGGGATCCCGCGCGCGGCACCCGCCACGGCGTGGGCATGCTGCTCTCGGGCGGTCCGCTCCAGGGCGATATTCATTTCATCAAGCCCAGCCTCACCAACCAGGCCCACCACACCTTGTTCACCGTCGGGGATTGGCCCTTCGTGATCTCGGCCTACCATCGCGGCGGCTACGTGACCCCGTTCTCCGAGACGAAGCAGGTCCCCGTCCAGGACCGGTTCTTCATCGGCGGCCAGGACTCCCTGCGCGGCTACTCCCCCTCCGGCGAGGCCGGCTTCCCGCAGGGCGGCAAGATCTACAGCGTGGCGAACGTCGAGTTCGGCTTCCCGCTGGCGCGCGAGCGCAAGAAGACCATCGTCAAGTTCGTCGTGTTCGCCGACGCGGGCGGCGCGTGGGACCGGGTGCGGGACGTCTCCGGACGCATCGGCTCGCGGACGCGAGACATCAAGACCGACGTCGGCTTCGGCCTGCGCTTCGTGACCCCCGCCTTCCCGATCCGCCTCGACTACGGCTACGGCCTCAACCACCGCAGGGGCGAGCGGCTGTATCAAATCAACTTCGGCCTGGGACCCCTATTTTAATGAAACGAATCTCGCTGCTGTGTCTTTGCGCCGCCCTGCTGTCGACCGGCGTTCCCGTCCGCGCCATCGAGTTGTCGCTCGAGGAGAACCGCGCCGAGCGCGGCAGCGTCGGCTACGTGGACATGCGGCGCCTGTTCGCCGCCAGCCCCGACGCCGCCCGCGCGCGCGAGGGCCTCGAGGAGCTCGTGCGCCAGGCCGAGGAGCGCGTCAACGCGAAAAAAGGCGAGCTGCTGCGGCTGCGCCGGGACCTCGCCGCGCTCAAGATCGAGCGCGAAGAGCTCGCCAAGTCCACCCCCACCGCCTCGGTCCCCGCCCCGCCTCCCGCCCAACCGGCGGCCCCGGCCGCCGCGCCCGCCCCCGCCAAGCCGCTGTCGCCGACTCCCGCGCCGGTGACGGCCGCGCCGCCCGCCGAGCCGCCCGCCGCCTCGACGACGTCGGCCTCCGCCCCGCTCACGATCAATCTTCCCGGACTGACCGACGGCCCGCTCAACCTCGAGCAGCCGGGCTCATCGCCTCTGAATCCGACGCGCGACCGCGGCCCGGTCGTCCCCGCGCCGACGCCCGCGCCGAGCGATTCGCCCTCGCCCGCCCCGGCCCCGGCCCCCGCCCCGGCCCCGGCGCCCCCCGCCCCGTCACCCGAACCCGTCCCC
>JAKFCD010000066.1:0-23596 GCA_036676805.1 Elusimicrobiota bacterium | reverse complement strand
GGCGCTCGCGGCCGCCGTGCGGCGCGTGGGCAAGGGCGACTTCGACGTCCGCGCCGCGCCCGGCGGGGCCGACGAGGTCGGCGAGGTCTCGCGCGCGGTCAACGAGATGATCGCGGGGCTCAAGGAGGGCGTGTTCGTCAAGAACACGTTCAAGCGCTATCTCTCCGCCACCGTCGTCGATCAGATCCTCAAGGACCCCTCCTCGCTCAAGCTCGGCGGCACGCAGCGCGAGCTCACCGTGTTCTTCTCCGACATGTCCGGCTTCACCGAGATGTCGGAGCGCATGGACCCGGAGAAGCTCGTGGGCCTCATCAACGAGTACCTGAGCGCCATGACCGACTCGATCTTCCTACAGGAGGGAACCCTCGACAAGTACGAGGGCGACGCGGTCATGGCCTTCTGGGGCGCCCCGCTGGCGCAGGCCGACCACGCGCGCCGGGCGTGCTGGGCGGCGCTCGACAACCGCTCGCGGCTCAAGGAGCTGTGCAAGGACTGGGAGAGACGGGGGCTGCCGAGCTTCGACATCCGCATCGGTATCAATAGTGGGCTAATGGTAGTGGGCAACGTCGGCTCCGCGGCGCGCATGGAGTACACCGTCCTCGGCGACGCGGTCAACACCGGCTCGCGCCTCGAGCAGCTCAATAAGCTGTACGGGACCCACATCCTGATCAGCGAGGCCACGCGCGACGCCGCCGGCGGCGCGGTCGAGACGCGCGAGGTGGACCTCATCGAGCTGCGGGGCAAGAAGAAGCGCATCCGCGTCTACGAGCTGCTCGGCCTGCCCGGGCAGGTCTCCGCGGCGCGCCTGTCCGGCTACCGGCTCTACGAGCACGGCCTGATCGCCTACCGCGAGAAGCGCTTCGACGAGGCCGAGTCGGCGCTGCGCTCCGCGCTGGCGGCGCTCGGCGAGGACAAGCCCGCCTCGATCCTGCTCGGGCTCATCGACGAAGCCCGCCGCCATCCGCCGTCCGGCGACTGGGACGGGACCCTCCACCTCGGCGCCGCCTGAGCTTCGCCCCGTCATAAGACATTTACACGGCCGTTCCGCTCCCGTCATAGGCGCTTCCGGGTCCGCCGTATACACTGTGGCCGGAGCCGGCGGGGAAAGCATGATCCATGAATTCTGGAAGAGGAACGAGGACGGCGCGCAGACGGCGGACTTCGACGCGGCGCGCGAGCCCGCCGCGTTCCGCCGCCATGGCGACTGGGACAACCCCTCGGGCGACGAGCCCAGCATCCCGATCATCTACGAGCCGGCGTGAGCACGCCCGCCTCCGACGTTCGCGCCTTTAGGACTGCCGCGCGCCGCGCGCACCGCCGAGGCGGGGGCTGGTACGTCCTCGGGGCCGCGGCGCTGCTCGGCGGCGCCGGGCTCATCCGCGAGGGCGCCCGGCGGGGCTGGCGCTATCCGGTGCGCCACGGCGTCCTGGGCGGCTTATCCGCCGGGATCGGGCTCTCGCTGCTGGCTTTGCTCGAGGCGCGCCGGGCGGCGGAGCCGGACGCGCCCGCGGAGCCCTCCTTCGCGAGGCGCGTCGTCGCGAGCCTGCCGTTCAGGGACCGCGGGGCGCCGCGGTCTTAGAGCTCGCGGCGGTCGACCCAGCGCCATTTGCCGGGCGCTAAGCCCGCGAGGGTGACCTTGCCGATCGCGGCGCGCACGAGGCGCAGGCAGGGGTGGCCCACCGCGGCGGTCATGCGCCGCACCTGGCGGTTGCGGCCCTCGATCATCTTCAGCTCGATCCAGGACGTCGGGACGTTCTTGCGGAAGCGGATCGGCGGGTTGCGCTCGGGGAGCTCCGGCTCGAAGTCGAGCAGGCGCGCGCCGCAGGTCAAGGTCTTGCCGTCGCTGAGGTTTACGCCCTTGCGCAGCGCCCTGAGGGTGAGCTCGTCGGGCACGCGCTCGACCTGGGCCCAGTACACGCGCGGGTGCGCGTGCCGGGGGTCGGTCAGCCGGTGCACGAGCCCGCCGTCGTCGGTGAGCAGCAGCAGGCCCTCGCTGTCGAAATCGAGCCGGCCGGCGGGATAGACGCCGGAGGGCAGGCCGAACCTCGACAGGGTCGGCTTGCCGTCCTTGTCGGTGAACTGGGTCAGGACCCCGTAGGGCTTGTTGAGGGCGACGATGCGCGTTTTGGCCATGCTGTTCCGCCGGCGGCTAGCCGGCTTTGCGGGAGCCGGCGAACGCATAGCGTACCACACGTCCATCCCTCTCGCGCACGATCACGACGCCGGCGATGCGGTCGCCGACGACGCGGCCCGTCCACTCGATGGCCTCGCGGCTGGGGTCGTTGAGGACGGCGGCGAACACCGTGCCGTTCTCCTCGTCGCGCGCCTGGTAGAGGGTGGGGGAGTAGCCCTGGCCGACCGCGCCGGCCACGACGAGCTTGCCGCCGTGAAACACGAGCGTCTCCTTCTTGGAGCCCCAATGGAAGAAGCCGTCCCGCTTGACCTTCACGTCCCAGGAGGACCCGTCGATCGGGCCGCCGAAGATCGCCGCGTACACGAAGTTGACGGCGGCGAACATGGCGCTCGCGATGGTTTTCATCTCCCGTGGATATAGCAGGCGCGGCGGACAGCCGCAAGACCAAAATTGTTACGATGCAAATATGACCAGCCCTCTCCTGCCGCTTCTGCTCCTCACGGCGGTTTCCGCCCCGGCGGCCTCGAACGACCGCGACATGCGCCGCGCGACGGTGCAGATCCATTTCACGGCCAGCAGCCCCGACTACTCCCAGCCCTGGCAGCCGGGGCGCCAGGGAGGGGGGACCGGCTCGGGCGTCGTCATCGAGGGCAGGCGCATCCTGACCAACGGCCACGTGGTCGCCAACGCGGCCTACCTGTCGGTGCGCAAGTCGGGCGACATCAAGAAGTACCCGGCGCGCGTCGCCTTCGCGGGCCACGACGGCGAGACCGCCGTGATCACCGTCGACGACGAGTCCTTCTTCGAGGGCACGGTCGCGGCGAAGTTCGGCGGCCTGCCCTACCAGCGCGACAAGGTCGCCGTCTACGGCTACCCGATCGGCGGCAGCGACCTGTCGGTCACCGAGGGCATCGTCTCGCGCGTCGGCGTGACGCACTACGCGCACTCCTCCCGAGGCCTGCTCGCGGTGCAGACCGACGCGGCGATCAACCCCGGCAACTCCGGCGGCCCCGTCTTCCGGGACGGCAGGCTCGTCGGCATCGCCTTCCAGCACAGCGCCGGCGCGCAGAACATCGGCTACGTCGTGCCGGTGCCGATCATCGAGCGCTTCCTTAAAGACATCAAGGACGGCCGCTACGACGGCATCCCCGACCTCGGCGTCTGGTGGCAGAGCACGGAGAACGACGGCCTGCGCAAGACCCTGCGCCTGCCCATGGACAACAGCGGCGTGCTCGTCACCAAGGTCGCCTACGGCGCCTCGGCCTGGGACGCGCTCAAGGAAGGCGACGCTTTGCTCTCCATCGACGGCGTCAAGATCGGCCAGGACGGGACCATCCCCTTCCGCGACGACGAGCGCATCGATTTCTCCGACCTGGTCAGCCGGCGTCAGGTGGGCGAGAAGGTCGACGCCGTGGTCGTGCGCGACGGCAAGGAGCGCGTCGTCAAGATTCCGATGAAGCCCTCCGCCGATCTCGTCCCGGGGCCGCGCTACGACGAGAAGCCTTCCTACTTCATCGCGGGCGGCATCGTGTTCATGCCCCTGACCGACGCGCTCATCAACGCGCGCGGCGCGGGCTTTCGCGTGCGCTCGCTGTCGGCCGACGGCATGCCCGTGCCCGAGCGCACGGAGGTCGTGGTGATCTCCCACGTCCTCGCCCACGACTTCAACCGCGGCTATCACAACTGGTCGATGGCGCCCGTCACGCGGGTCAACGGACGCCTGATCGGCGATCTCAAGGATCTCGTCGAGGCCTTCGACGCGCGCCGCGACGGCAGCCATGAGCTCGAGTGCGAGCACTACTCCGGCTACGGAGAGAACAAGGGCGCGCGCATCGTGCTCGACGCGGCGCAGGCCGCGAAGGTCATGCCCGCCATACTCGCCCGCTACGGCGTGCCCGCCGACCGCTCCGAGGACCTGCGCAAGCCCTGACATCCCGGGGCGCCTTCGCTCACTCATGACGATGACCGAGCCCGAAACCTGGGTCGACGCCTACGGCGACCGCCTGTTCCGCTACGCCCTGTCCCGCGTGCGCGACGAGGGCGCCGCCGAGGACCTGGTGCAGGAGACCTTGCTCGCCGCCTTCAAGTCCCGCGAGCGCTTCAAGGGGGAGTCCTCCGAGCTGACCTGGATGACGGGCATACTGCGCAACAAGGTCTTCGAGCTGTACCGCCGCCAGGCCAAGGAGGCGCCGCTGGGGCCGGCGGACGAGGACGCGGACCCCGAAAGCGAGTTCTTCGGTGCCCGTCATTGGACGGCCGCCGCCGCGCCCCGCGACTGGGGCGGCGAGCCCGCGCGCAAGGCGGAGTCCGCGGAGTTCTCCGCCGCCCTGCGCGCGTGCCTCGACGCGCTCTCCTCCGGCCCCGCCCGGGCCTTCGTCCTGCGCGAGATGGAGGGCGCGGCGCCCGAGGACGCGGCCGAGGCGCTCGGCGTCTCGCCCGGGCATCTGGCGGTGCTTCTCTATCGCGCGCGCATGCGCCTGCGCCGCTGCCTCGAGAAAAATCACTTCGCGCCCGGCGCCGCGTGAGCTTCCTGCCCTCCTGCCGGGACGTCTCGAAATACCTGTCCGCGGCCCTCGACTCCGGCCGCCCGCTGGGAATGCACGTGCGCCTGCACCTGGCCTTGTGCGAGACCTGCCGCCGGGTGCTGGCGCAGTTCGCCCTGCTCCGCCACGGCGCCGCGCGCGCGGGCGAGGGGGGCCCGTCCTTGTCCGGCGAGGCCAAGGCGCGCTTGCGCCGCTTCCTTCAATAGGCAATAGGCCGAAAGGCCCGCGCGGAGCGGGCTCGATAGAAGGTAAAATGTCTCCGTGATATCCGTCCGCGGCATCAAAAAATCCTTCGGGGACCAGGTCCTCTACGACGGCGCCGAGCTTCAGCTCAACGCCGGGGACCGCTACGCCCTGGTGGGGCCGAACGGGGCCGGCAAGACGACCTTGTTCAAGATGCTGCTGGGCGAAGAAGAGCTCGAGGGCGGCTCCATCGAGTGGAAGCGCGGCGCCAAGGCCGGCTACCTGCCCCAGGAGAACCCGCCGATCGGCCCGGAGACCGTGCTCGAGACGGCGCTCGCCCACCGCGGCGACCCCGACGGCCGCGAGACCGCGAAGGCCAAGAAGATCCTGATGGGCCTGGGCTTCCAGGTGAAGGACTTCGACCGCCACCTCTCCGAGCTCTCCGGCGGCTGGGCCATGCGCGCAGCGCTCGCCCGCCTGCTCGTCGAGGAGCCCGAGCTGCTCCTGCTCGACGAGCCCACCAACCATCTCGACCTGCTCACCCTCGTCTGGTTCCAGGAGTATCTGCAGTCGTACCCGGGCGCGATTTTGATGATCTCCCACGA
Organism: Elusimicrobiota bacterium; assembly: GCA_036676805.1. GTDB lineage: Bacteria > Elusimicrobiota > Elusimicrobia > UBA1565 > UBA9628 > GWA2-66-18. Next base: position 18,131 of record JAKFCD010000066.1, on the reverse strand, counting down.
CCGGTCCTTCATCGACAACGTTTGTTCGGCCATCGTCGCGGTCGAAGAAAAAAAATTAAAGAAATATAACACGAACTACGACGGCTTTCTGGCCGAGAGAGAAGCTGCCCGGGAAAGATTGTTGTCCGCCTGGAAGCAGCAGCAGGACGAGATGGACGCGATGAAGGAGTTCATCATGCGCAACCGCGCGCGCGTCTCCACCGCGTCGCGCGTGCAGAGCGTCATGAAGAAGCTCGAGAAGATCGAGGAGATCGTGCTGCCCCCGTCGACCAAGGCCGTCAGCATCTCCTTCCCCCAGCCCGGCCGCACCGGCACCACCGTCCTCAAGCTCAAGAACGTGTTCAAGTCCTACGGCCCGACCAAGGTCTACGAGGGCCTGGACTTCGAACTCGAGCGCGGCTGGAAGATGGCGTTCGTCGGGCCGAACGGGGCGGGGAAATCCACTCTGTTGAAGGTCATCGGCGACATCATCCCGATCGACTCCGGCGAGCGGGTTCTCGGCCACAACGTGAAGGTCGGGTATTTCTCGCAGCATCGCGAGGGCCAGCTCGACCCCCGGCGCACCGTGCTCCAGGAGGCGATGAGCGTCCCGCGCGTCAACGGCGACCTGTTCACGCGCACCGTGCTCGGCACCTTCCTGTTCCCCGGCGACACGGTGCACAAGAAGGTCGAGGTGCTCTCCGGAGGCGAGAAGAGCCGTCTGCAGCTGGCCAAGCTCCTGCTCGATCCGCCCAACGTCCTTCTACTCGATGAGCCCACGACCCACCTCGACCTCACCAGCGTCGAGGCCTTGGTCGGCGCCCTCAAGAACTTCGACGGCACGATCTGCGCGATCAGCCACGACGCGTACTTCCTCAACGCCGTCGCCGACCACGTCGTGCACGTGGTCCAAGGCAAGATCACCGTGTTTCCCGGCAACTTCGAGTACTTCCAGCACCGCCAGGCCCAGCTCGACGCGGAGGCGGAGAAGAATAAGCCCGAGCCCACCGCCGCGCAGAAGGCCGAGATCGAGGCCGAGAACCTGTACGAGGCGGGCAAGGAAGCCCGCCGCCGCGAGAAGGCCCTCGCCAAGGCCCAGGCCGAGCTCGACCGCCTGCACGCCGACCTCGAGCGCATCGCCCACGACATGTCCGACCCGAAGCTCTACGAGGACTTCGCGCGCGTGACCAAGGTCGGTTCGGAGATGGAGACCGTCCAGGCCTCCATCCAGCTGAAGGAAGAGGAAGTTAAACGCCTGACGGCGTGATTCCTCCGGACTCGCGCCGGTGCGAGTCCCGGTCGCCCGGAACTGTTTCCGGAAACAGCTGAAAGGCAGCCGCCAACCGGGCACCCTCCGTTGGGCCTTTCGGCTCAGGACGAAAGTCGCCGCCGCGTCTACACTGAGGTCATGAGACGATTGCTCCCTCTCCTGATCCTGCCCTTGGCGATCCTGCGCGCCCATGGGGGCGTGGCCACGGCCGCGCCGGCGCAGGCACCGCGCATCATCATGCCGGGCGCTCCGTTCGGCCAGAACGCCGCCCCTGGGATCATCCTCTCTCCGACCGCGCCGTCGCTGATCGTCCCCAATAGCCCTTCACTCATCGTCCCCGCGCCCGTCATACTCGCCGCGCCCGCTCCCGCGATCATCACGGCCGCCCGCGCGATGACTCCCGGGGAGAACGCTCCCGCGAAGCTGCCCTCGCAGGGCGAGCTCAAGGCGCTGGCCGAGTCGCTCGCCCCCACGCGCGGCGCCGAGGGCGCCGCCGGCGCGCAACAGTCGAACGCGCTCGGCGCCGCCTTCGACGGCAAGCTGGCACCCGAGGCCGCGGCCTGGAGCGATCTGTCTTCGACCTTCGCCGCCGCGCCCACGACCCCCGGCCTGGGGCCGGTCGCGACCGCCGGCCGCTCCTTGATCGCCCGCTTGCTGCCCTCGCTCTATCGCCGCGTCCCCGCGCGGGCGGCGTACGACCGCGGGGAGCGTCCCTCGACGGGCCACACCTGGACTCCCGAGCGCGGCCACCTCATCGAGATCAACCCGATCCGCGCCGATTCCGACGGCAACGTCCCGAGCGCCTTCGGCGGCGCTCAGGAGCCGCTCATCCAGCAGAAGATCTCGCACCTGATGGAGTACGCGCACGAGTACTTCCACGTCCTCTTCGACGACGCGACCCGCCGCAAGGAGAACCACCCGATGACCTCGGCCTACTCGGCGATGACCGAGGGCTTCGCCGTCACCGGCGAGCAGCTCCTCGCCGAGCGCATGCTCGACCTGCTCCCCTCGCTGGGCCTGGCCCCCCGCGACGCGATGGACCTGGCCGGAATCTCGAGCGGGCGCCGCCGCTGGCTCGACGTCGAAGACAACCACTATTCGGAGGGGATCATCCCGTGGCGCAAGGCCTACGCCGACGGCGGCATTCAGGGCGTGTCCTCCCTGCTCGCCTCCCTGTCCGCGCGCCGCATGATCGCCACCCCTCGTTCCGACGCCGCCTATCAGCTCGTCCTTGGCGACCCGAAGCTCCTGTCGGCCTACCTCGGCCGAGATGAGTCCACGCCCGAGCGCCGCGGCGCCGACGCCTTCGCCAAGGCCGCGCGCGGCGAAAAATTGAACGACGAGGAAGCCCGCGAGGCCGCCGCCGTCGTCGAGGCCGCGGGCCCCGACGGCTGGCGCCGCCTCTTCGAGCGGACGCTGCGCTCCGACAAGCGTCTCGCGGCGCCGGAGCCGGCCGCCGCCGAGGCCGCCAATTGGTGGGAGAAGAAGAAGGCCGCGCCCGTGGCCTCCGTCGATCCCGTCTTCGCCCTCGCGCGCCTGAGCCCCGCCGCGGGCGCCGCGCTTTCGCGCTACCTGGCCGGCATGATCTCCGAGCCCGGCGGCGCCGTGCGCCTCTTCGAGCGCGCCGGCCCCAACGAGAAGCTCAACGCGATCGTCAACGGCGCCGAGTCCCTGCCCTGGGACGAGGCGGACCGCAAGGCCTGGAACGACGGCCTCACGCGCTGGCTGATCGGCGCCTAGGACCCCTTCCATGTTCCCGGACTTTTGAAGAACCGCCGCGGCCCAACTGTTTCCAGAAACAGTTGAACACGAAATTGGATATGGCTTGAGGTATCGCAGCCTCGCGGTCGGTCCCAATCCGATAGACCTGGTAACAATCTGTTAGCAGCAGCTCAAAGTGCTTAGCGCCGTGTCGACGGCGGGCCGCTCGGCGAGCTGTGCCGTGCGCGGCGTCATGGAACCTTCATTGACCGGCGTCTCCGTCATCCCATAGAATGAGCTCGATGAAGATCCTTCCATTGGCCTGCCTGCTGCTGGCTCCGGCTTTGTTCGGCGCGGAGTTCGCGAAGCCGTCCCGGGAACAGCTCAAGAAGGCCTTGACGCCCATGCAGTTCAAGGTGACCCAGGAGGACGGCACCGAGCCGCCCTTCAAGAACGAGTACGACCGCCACTACAAGCCCGGCATCTACGTCGACGTCGTGTCCGGGGAGCCTTTGTTCGGCTCGCTCGACAAGTATGACTCGAAGACGGGCTGGCCGAGCTTCACGCGGCCCCTGGTCAAGAAGAACGTCGTCGAGAAAGAGGACCGCGGCCTTTTCGGCGTCCGGACCGAGGTCCGCTCGCGCAAGGCCGACTCGCACCTGGGCCACGTGTTCCCCGACGGGCCCCCGCCGACGGGCCTGCGCTACTGCATGAACTCCGCCGCCCTGCGCTTCATCCCGGCGGAGGACCTCGAAAAGGAGGGCTACGGCGAGTTCCTGCCGCTGTTCGCCTCGCCCGATGCGGCGGCCCGTCGCGAGACCGCCGTCTTCGCCGGCGGCTGCTTCTGGTGCATGGAGGCGGACTTCGAAAAGGTTCCCGGCGTGGTCGCGGCGGTGGCCGGCTATATGGGCGGAAAGGACGCGAACCCGACGTACAAGCAGGTCTCCTCGGGCGGGACCGGCCACGCCGAGGTCGTGCGCGTGACGTACGACCCCGCCCGGGTCTCTTACGCCGACCTGCTCGAGGTGTTCTGGCGCAACGTCGATCCCCTGACGGCGGACGCGCAGTTCTGCGACCAAGGCAGCCAGTATCGGTCGGCGCTGTTCCCGCTCGACGACGCACAGAGGCGCCTGGCGGAGGCCTCGAAGGCTCGCCTGGAGTCCCGCTTCGACCGCCCCATCGTCACCGAGATCAGCCCGGCGTCGACTTTCTATCCGGCCGAGGGCTACCACCAGGACTACTACAAGAAAAATCCCATCCGCTACCGCGTCTACCGAACCTCGTGCGGGCGCGACCGCCGCCTCAAGGAGCTATGGGGCGCGAAGTCTAAAGCCGGCGCTTCGACATCATCGCCTTGAGCGCCTCGGCCATGGCCCCGACCGGCGCCTCCTGAGACTTGGCCTGCGCCGGGCGCGGCGCGGCGCCGCGGCTCGCGGCGTTGGCCGACGCGCGGTCCTCGCGCGCGCCGATGACGGGCTTGCTCTTCAGCGACAGCGCGATGCGCCGGCGCGCGAGGTCCACCTCGAGCACGGTCACGTGCACGCGCTGGGCGACCTTAAGCGCGTCGGAGGGCTGCTTGACGAAATTGTCCGACACCTCGCTGACGTGCACGAGGCCGTCCTGGTGGACGCCGATGTCCACGAAGGCGCCGAAGGCGGCGACGTTGGTCACGATGCCGGGCAGCTTCATCCCGGGCTTCACGTCCTCGAGCTTGGACACCGCCCCGAAGGCGAACGCCTCGAAGCCCCGGCGCGGGTCGCGCCCGGGCTTGGCCAGCTCGGCGAGTATGTCGCGCAAGGTGAGCTCGCCGGCTTCCGCCGTCGCGTACTTCTTGATATCGATCTTCGCTCGTAAAGACGCGCTGCCGATCAGGTCCTTGACCGTCGTGCCCAGGTCTTCGGCCATCTTCTCGACGATCTCGTAGCGCTCGGGGTGGACGGCGCTGGCGTCGAGCGGGTTCTTGCCGTCGCGTATGCGCAGGAAGCCGGCCGACTGCTCGAAGGCCTTGGGCCCCAGGCGCGGGACCTTCTTCAATGCCGCGCGCGAGGCGAAGGCGCCGTTCTCGTTGCGGTACTCGACTATGTTTTTAGCGAGCACGGGCCCGAGCCCCGAGACGTAGGACAGCAGCTCCTTGCTCGCGCTGTTGACCTCGACCCCCACGCTGTTCACGCAGGACACGACGGTGTCGTCGAGGGAGCGCTTGAGGCCGTTCTGGTCCACGTCGTGCTGGTATTGGCCGACCCCGATGGCCTTGGGGTCGATCTTGACCAGCTCGGCCAGGGGGTCCATGAGCCGGCGGCCGATGGACACCGCGCCGCGCACCGTGAGGTCCTCGTCGGGGAACTCCTCGCGCGCCGCCTCGGAGGCGGAGTACACCGACGCCCCGCTCTCGTTGACCATGACGACGGTGATCCCGGGCAGGCTCAGCCCGCGCGCGAACTCCTCGGTCTCGCGCCCGGCGGTGCCGTTGCCGATCGCGATCACCTCGCTCTTGTGCGAAGCCGCGAGCTTCCTGACCTTCAGCGCCGCCTCGGCGCGCCCGCCCTCGCCGGTGTGGGGATAGACCACGTCGTGATGCAGCAGCTTGCCGTTGGCGTCGAGGCACACGAGCTTGCAGCCGGTGCGAAAGCCCGGGTCCAGCGCGAGGATCGGCTTGCGGCCCAGGGGGGAGGACATCAGAATCTCGCGCAGGTTGCGCGCGAACACATTGATCGCCTCGCGGTCGGCCGCCTTCTTCGTGTCCAGGCGCACCTCGGTCTCCATCGAGAAGGACAGCAGCCGCCGGTAGGCCTCCTCGACGGCGAGCTTGACCTGCGCGGCGCAGGGGCCGTTGCCCTTGGCGAACAGACCCTGCAGCATGGGGATCGCGTCGTCCTCGTTCACGTCGACGCGCATATAGAGGAAGCCCTCCGACTCGCCGCGGCGCATCGCCAGCACGCGGTGCGAGGGCGCCTTCGCCGCCGGCTCGCGCCAGTCGAAGTAGTCCTTGAACTTAGCGCCCTCGGCCTCCTTGCCGGCGATGACCTTCGAGTGGAATTCGCCCTTCGCGAAATACACCTCGCGCAGGCGGGCGCGGGCGGGGGCGTCCTCGACGACGCGCTCGGCGATGATGTCGCGCGCCCCGGCCAAGGCCTCGGCGGCGTCCTTGACGCATTTTTCCGCGTCGACGAAGGCGGCGGCGAGCGCCGCGGGGTCCTCGGCGCCCTGCAGGAAGATCTTGTCGGCGAGGGGCTCCAGGCCCTTCTCCTTGGCGATCATCGCGCGCGTGCGCTTCTTGGGCCGGTAGGGCAGATAAATATCCTCGAGGATCGCCAAAGTCGCCGCGGCGACGATCTTGGCCGTCAGCTCGGGCGTGAGCAGCTTGCGCTCCTCGAGGGACTTCACGATCGCCGCCTTGCGGGCGTCGAGCTCCTTGAGCTGCCCCACGCGGTCGCGCACCGCGGCGATCGCCACCTCGTCGAGGCTGCCCGTCGCCTCCTTGCGGTAGCGCGCGATGAAGGGAATCGTGGCGTCCTGGTCGAGCAGCCCGATCACGGCGTGGACGCCCGCGGCGGGAAGGGACAGCTCGGCGGCGATCAGCGAGGGATAGCGGTCGTTCATGGTCGTCAATTTTACCTACTTTTGGTGTCAGGCTTGTCGTTCTTTGCATAACTCCAGGGAACCGGGAAGTTATGCAAAGAACGACAAGCCTGACACCATTGAACAGGGGAGAAAATCGTAAAATGTACCGTGAAGATCGATTTCTCGCGGTCGGAGGCTCTCTCCGTCCTCAAGCTCGCCGGGCCCATCGCGCTCACCCAGATCGGGATGGTGCTGTACGGCACCGTGGACATGCTCTTCGTCGGCCGCCTGGGCGCCGTCGCGATCGCCTCCGTCGGCCTGGGCTCGATGACGTTCTTCACGTGCTTCGTCGTGGGCATGGGCATCGTGATGGGCATCGACAGCCACTCCTCGAAGGCCTTCGGCGCGGGCCGGCCCGACCTGTGCGGCCAGCTTCTCGTGCACACCTTGGTCCTGGCGCTCGCCGTGGCGCTGCCTCTGTTCTTCCTGTGCGGCCTCGCCGGCTGGGCCTTCCGCCTCATCGGCGTCGACCCGCGCGCGGCCGAGGGCGCCGTCGAGTATCTCTCCATCCTGCGCTGGGGGATGTTCCCCGGGCTTTGCTTCGTGGCCTGCCGTCAGTTCCTGCAGTCGATGTCGATCACCGCCCCGCTGCTCGTCGCGATCGTCGCGGGCAACCTCGCCAATGCGGCGCTCGACTACCTCCTCATCTTCGGCAGCCTGGGCGCGCCGCGCCTGGGCGTGCCGGGCTCCGCCTACGCCTCCTTGGCGGCCAACACGACCATGTTCGCGGTCGTCGCCTGGTCCTCCTGGAGCCGCCTGCGCGCGATCGCCTTCAAGTTCCACGGCTGGCACGGGCGCCTGTTCCGGGACGTGGCCGCCTTGGGTCTTCCCGCGGGCGCGGCCATGGCCGTCGAGGTGTCGGTGTTCTCCCTCGTCACCGCGCTCGTCGGGCGCCTGGGGGCGGAGACCTTGGCCGCCCACCAGCTTACCTTGAACCTGGCGAGCCTGGCCTTCATGATCCCGATGGGCCTCTCCCACGCGGCGGCGACCCGCGTCGGCCAGGCGCTCGGGCGCGGGGATCCGCTCGCGGCGGCGGCCGCGGGGCGGGCGGCGACGTTCATGAGCGTGGCCTTCATGGCGGTCACGGGGGCGTCCTTCGCGTTGGCGCCGCGGCTCATCCTCGGCGTGTTCGGCGCCGACGCCGCGCTGATCGCGGCGGCCACGCCGTTGCTTTACTGCGGGGCGGCGTTCCAGGTCTTCGACGGCGCCCAGGCCGTGCTGACGGGCGCCCTGCGCGGGCTGGGCTCCACGCGCCGGCCGCTCTTCATCAACCTGCTCGGCCACTGGCTCATCGGCCTGCCCGTCGGCGCGGCCTTGGGCTTCGGCCTTAAGTGGGGGGCGACGGGCCTGTGGCTCGGCCTCGTCGCGGGGCTGGGCTCGGTGGCCGTCCTGCTCTGGCGCGAGTGGGCGCTCATGACCGGCGAAACCGGATCGGTTGCCAAAGCGCCGTTAATCGTCTCCTCGGCGGTCTAGACCGATTGCCTTCGGGCGCCTGCGCCCTTCGACTCAGGACGTTCGCGACGCTTCGCGGTATCATGCGGCAATGATCAAGCTCCTCGCCGCCGCCCTTCTGCTCGCCGTCGCCGTTCCCTCGCGCTCCGCCGGGTCGTGCCCGCCGGACGCGCAATGGGTCTCCGCCGCGTCTCCAGTCGTTCCCCCGGCCCGCCTTGCCGGGCACCTCGCGCGGCCCGCGCGCCGCGCCACGCCGGCCTTGCTGACCGTGTACTCGGTGTCCTACTGGGTGGGTATCGTCTATCGCGACCCATCGCCGGAGCCAGCGTGCCACGCGACGGGCTCGGTCGCCTTCTACTACCTGGGCCTCGAGGACAGGCCAGAGCTCGACTTCGTTAGGACGGTCGAGGCGGGCGGCGAGGCCTCGCTCAAGGCGCGCCTGCTCGAACTGCGCTGGTACGATGAAGAAGGCGGCCTGCGCCACTCGTGGGCGAACGAGGGTCTGGCCGACACGCTCGGCTGGTTCACCGACGAGCGGGGCGAGCGCGGCGGCCCCTGGCCCATCTCCTACGCCGCCCCGATCAACGCGCTCTATTGAGTCGCGCCGCTTTTGGCGTTCTCTTCCCCGAATCCATAACGATAGAGCATCAGGTATTCCGGCAAGAGGAAGATCATGAGCATGAAAAGCAGGATGTAATGAGGCGGGAATATGTAGGCGGGGAGGATGAAGTTGGACCAAACATCCAATGACACCTGGATGCAAAGCCATGCCTTCCAGAAATGCGGGTGTCCCAACCTTTTCTCGAACGCGTAGCCGAAGACGCCGATGATGGTGACCAAGGTGATCCCAAGATCGAGCAAATGGACCGGAGAAAGGATCCGCTCCGCCAGATCGGGGATAATCAGCGCCGCGTGGACGAGGATCAGAAGCGCGAGATAGATTTTTCCGCCCAGTGCGTCTCCAACCCGTGCGTTACTCGACATATCTCGCCAGATTCTCAAGAGTAGATGCCCGCCCGGCCGGACCATTCTCGCATCGGAAGGCCACGTGCGGTTCCGGGCGTGCCTTATCAAAAGTCCAAGTTGTCTTCATTGCTCCGGAAATTAGATGCGGCTCGCGGTGTGAAAGGCGCATTCGATAAGTCCCGCCCTCTCGGAAAGCGAACGCGAGCATCTGTCCCGCCCCTTTGGGAGGCAGCCACGATTCCATGGCACCAGCACTCGCAATGGCTCGATAAATCATTTCTGGCGAGGCATGAATTAATTTAGATGCTTGGTCGACACTCTCAGTCATATTTCATCCGCGGCTATCCTTTGTGGCGCTAGCTCCGCAGCAGGGTGATGGCGGGGGCCGAGAAGAAAAACGCCTTTAGTGTAGTAAGCATAACGCCCGCAATCACCGGGCCGCGACGGGTGATTGTCCATTTGGAAACGCCCGGCTTCGCGGCTCCGGTGCATTGCATTGTTATGCCTTTTCCGTCTTTTTGAAGCCAAAGCCCGGCTTTTCTTCGCGGACAAGCATGTCCATGAATTTTGCAAATCGCCTCTGTCTGGTTTCGGGTTTCTTCGCACTTGTCAATCCGTACGCGATGGCATAGCGACTCGATTTGTTGAGCGTTTCAAAAAACCGTTTCGCCTTCGGTTTTCTCTTCAGCGCTGCCAGGAAATCTGTTGGCACTTTCATTTCACTTGCCGCATAGGCGTTCTCCCAACGTCCGTCCGCTTTGGCGGCACGAATATGCACGAGCCCTGACTCCGTCATCCGGCCCGCGCTTATCAAACGCTCCACATGCTCTCTGTTCCTTTTCGACCAGCTGCTTCGCGCTTTCCTGGGAGTAATTCGCTGGAAATAGGCTTGGTCATCGATTGACTTCTTGACGCCGTCGATCCAGCCCCAGCACAGTGCCTCAATCACGACATCGTCCCAAGTCACGCTCGGAATGCCGGTCTTTTTCTTGAATATCCTCACCCACAGTTCGCTTTCGGTGGCGTGATTCACCTTGAGCCACAGGCCGAGATCCTTCGGCGTTGCAAAGATCATGATTCTCGCTGGATCGGGTTTAGGTATGAAACTAAATTCTCTTCGGCATAACGAAGCAGTAGGAAAAACCCATTTCACTCCGAAATCCGTAATCGCCGTGCTTTGTTGCCAAAATTCCTGGTTTCAGTCCGACGCTATGGCAAAAGGCACACTCCTGAAAAAGTTGCTGATGTTTTTCTCGTATCATGGTGCTTCGGGGCCTAACCAATGATTGTGCTGAACGACATATAACGCACTTGATTGTTGTAGATATACGAATTATAGAGCGAAAACCAGACGCGCGCCAGGAGGGGGTGTGTGAATATGCCGCGGGAGGGGGCGGGATAGTCTGCGATCTCGGGGGGTTATGGTTCCCACTTGGTTCGGGGCTTCTTGCGCTTCTGGGCGCAGTCCCGCAGATACATATTGATCAGGCTCTGGTAGGGCATCTCGTACTCTTCGGCGAGCGTCTTAAAATAAACGAGGCTGCCGTCCTCGATGCGGATGGTGATGGGGTGCTTGATCTTCCCGTAGTAGGGATTGCGCCGCCTTTTCATCTTCGCGAGGTCATAGATTCGGATGGTCGAATTGTTTTCCCGATAGCAGTGGCAAACGAATAGGACGCGCAGGCCGGCGCGCATCCCGACCAGAAGGAAGCGGTCCTCATCCTCCGAGTTGGGGGGGCGAAGGATTCCAGCGCGTGAGCGTCATCGAATACCGTCGGGGCTTCTTCGAATGAGACGCCGTGCTTGCGCTTGTTGGAGCGGTTCTTGAGCTTGCTCCACGCGAACTCGAGCCCGTTGCGGCGTACACATGGGTCTTGCGTTCGAACGCATGTACGACTATACTGAGGGATGCCCGAAACGCCGCGCGGACGGGGGACCGCGCTCAATCCGACGAACCGGTTCGAGGAGCTCGCCTACGAGTGGGAGGAATCCGCCGATCCGGCGGACCGGCCCGCGCCGAAGACGCGCTTCTTCCGCGACGCGTCCAGGTCCATCCTCGTCAAGAACGACAGCCCCGACATCCCCTTCACCTGGAGCCTCAATCCATATCGCGGATGCGAGCACGGGTGCGTCTACTGCTATGCCCGGCCCTATCACGAATACCTCGGATTATCGTCGGGCCTCGACTTCGAAACGATGATCTTCGTGAAAGAAGACGCGCCTCAGCTGCTCGCGGCCGCGCTCGCCAAGAAGACGTGGGAGGCGGAGACGATCGCGCTCGGGGGCGTGACCGACGTCTATCAGCCCATCGAGCGCAAGGCGAGGGTCACGCGCGGGTGCCTGGAGGTGATGGCCGACGCGCGGCAGCCGTGCGGGCTGGTGACCAAAAACGCTCTGGTGGCGCGCGACATCGATATATTCCAGGAGCTGACGCGCCACGCCGGGGTGCGCGTGATGATGTCGCTGACGACGCTCGACGGCGAGCTGGCGCGGCGCATGGAGCCGCGCGCGTCGGCGCCGCCGGCGCGGCTGGCGGCGATGAAGGAGCTTTCGAAGGCGGGGGTGCAGGTCGGGGTGATGACGGCGCCGATGATACTGGGGCTCAACGATCACGAGCTGCCGAGGCTGCTCGAGGCCGCGGCGGACGCGGGGGCGACGATGGCGGGCTACGTGCCGCTGCGGCTGCCGCATCAGCTCGGGCCGCTGTTCGACGACTGGCTGGCCAACAACTATCCCGACCGCCGGGCCAAGGTGCTCAACCAGATCAAGAGCATGCGCGGGGGCGCGCTCAACGACCCTAGATTCGGCACGCGTATGTGCGGCGAGGGGATCTACGCGGAGCACCTCTCCCAGCTGTTCGCGCTGACGTGCAAGCGCCTGGGGCTCAACCGGAGGAGTCAGCCGCCGCTCGAGCGGGGGAACTTCCGGCGGCCGCTGGGCGATCAGTTGAGGCTGATCTAGCGCGAGGAGCGCAGGACGGCTTCGCGCTCGCGGCCGTACAGGGCGGCGAGGTAAAGCGGGCGCTCGACCCAGACCTTGAAGCCGCCGAGCAGGCGCGGGGACACGTTGATGATCAGGGGCTCGGCCTCGAGGCCCTTGAGCTTGACGCTGAGGGCGGCGTCGCCGGGGCCGTCGACCGGGGAGAGCTCGACGGCCAAGCCGCGGGCCTGTTGGAGCACGAGCCAGGGGCGCACGAGGCGGCGCACGGAGTCGGAGAGCTCGCCGGGGTCGAGGACGTCGAGGGCGAGCTCGGGGGTGGGGCAGGCGGAGACGTTATGGCAGGCCGGGAGCGGGGGGGCCTTCATGCCGGGCAGGCCGGAGAGGAGGTCCCGGCGCTTGTCGCCCACGCTTTTCTCGAGGCCGGTGAGGAGGCGGTCGCCGGACTGGATATCGGAGACGGCGTCGCGCAGGTCGGACTCGCGGGCCTCGGCGAGGTAATATTCCTCGCGGCGGGCGGCCTCGTCGAGGCGGGCCTTGAGCCTCGGGTCCTGCTCGATGAAGCGGCGCAGCTTGTCCTCGGCCTTCCTGCCGGCGGCGATGCGCACGGCGGAGGGGGCGGCGAGGGCGGGCACGGCCAGGACGAGGCTGAGGAGCACCAGCGTCTTCATGCGGTTATTATAACCCGGAACGGGTCAGCGCGCCTGGGTCTTTTGGCGGGTGAAGACGCCCCGGCGGCGGTCCTTGCGCACGTCGTCCCAGGTGAAGACGAGGCCGTTCATGGCCACGTACACGCCGGGAGGAAGGGCCTGGGCGAAGGAGACGGCGGAGCCGAGGTTGAAGAGGCCGTCCGAGGAGCCCACGCGGTAGGGACGCATCGCTCCGGTCAGCACCACGGTCTTGCCCCGCAAAGCGCGGCCGAGCGCGGCGGCGGTCTTGGCCATGGTGTCGGTGCCGTGGGTGATCACGATGCGGCTCTCCGGCGCTTTTTGGCAGGCCGTCAGGATGCGCCGACGGTCGCTCTCGGTCATGAACAGGCTGTCCTTCATCATGAGCTTCTGGACGCGGGTCTTCAGCAGGCAGCGTCCGAGCTTGAGCATCTCGGGAAGGTGGGTCTTGCCGAAGGACAAGGTGCCGCGCAGCTCGTCATACTCCTTGTCGAAGGTCCCGCCGGTGACGACCACGAGGGCGCGCATGTCAGCGCTTGGACAGGGCGGCGGGCACGGGCTCGATGTCCTGATGCAGATTGCGCAGGAGCGCGTACTCCTCGATGGCCTTGGCGAGGCTTTCCACCATGCGGTCCTGGTGGGCGCCGTTGCGCAGCTTGGCCGCCTCGCCGGGATTGTTGAGGAAGCCGAGCTCGATGAGCACGCTCGGCGCCGCGGGATTCTTGAGTACGTAGTAGGCGGCCTTCGAAGCCTCGGCCTTGAACCCGTCGGCGCGCAGGGCGCGCGAGAAGGTCCGAGCCAGGCGCGCGCTGTCGCCGGCCTGGCCGCGCGAGGGCGCCGGCATCGGCGGCACGCTCGGGAAGCGGCGCTTGCGGCTCGCCTTGGTCTTCTTCTCCGGCCCGTAGCTGTAGACGATGGCGCCCGACGCCTTCGTGCCTCGCGCCTGGTTGAGGTGCAGGGAGACGAAGATCGAGCCGCTCATGTCCACGCTGTCGACGAGGCGGTCGTCGAGCGTGACGTAGCGGTCGCTGTCGCGCGTCAGGACGACGGGCAGGCGGGCGTTGCGGGCGAGGCGGGCCTTGAGCTTCTTGGCGAAGACCAGGGCCAGGTCCTTCTCCTTTACGCCGCGCACGATCGCGCCGTCGTCGTCGCCGCCGTGGCCGGGGTCGAGGATGACCGGGGCCAGCGGGGTGCCGGGAGCCCGCGCGACGGGGGCGGCCGGAGGCATGGCCGAAGAGGGGAGGGCCAGGGCCGCGGCCAGCAACGGGGCAAAAAGGGTCCAGGCGTTCATATTCTTCATATATATAAGCTCGAATGGGGCGAAACCTTACTATAACGGCTCCCCCTGGCGCTGTCAAGGGGTAGGCCCTAAGGCCCATGACGGGTGTTTACGAGGCGGGTATCCTATACGCGTGAGAAGAGCGCTGCCCGTCGTCAGCGTGATCGGCCTCCTGGGGGCCGGCGGCGCCGTGACCTGGTCGGTGCTGTCCCGCCCCTCCGACACGTTCATGACGACGGACGCCGCGAAGGCGTTCAACCTTCAGACCGGCCCGGCCCCGGCGCGCCCTCCGGCGCGGCTGGCCTCCGGCGAGACCTTGCGCGACGCCGTGGCCGCCATGCCGCCCGCGGCCTCTTCGCTGACGAGGCCGATCGCCGACCCGGGCATGGTCGTCGGCGGCGCGCCGAGAGCCGCCGCGGACAAGCCCTTCACCGCGATCACGCCGAAGGCCGTGGCCTGGGCGAAGCGGCACCGGTTCCTGTCGGCCCTGCTCGCCAAGCCCGCGAAATACATGGTGTCGCGCTCGGCGCTCGGCAGCGCCCGCTCCCTGCGCGCCTTCCTCGCCGACCCCAGGAAGGTCGACGCCTACATGAATTCGCCGCTCGTGCGCGTGACGCTCAACAGCCCGACGGTGGCCAAGGCCCTGCTCGGCAACCCCGCCGTGATCCGCGCCTTCCTCGCCTCGCCCGCGATGCGCGACCCGCGCGCGGCGCGCGCGCTGCTGGGAAGCCCGATGGTGCGCAAGATGCTCGACTGCCCGGCGATCCATGAAGCCCTGGGAGATCCCGTCGTGATGAGGAGGATGCTCGCCGACCCTCAGACCATCAAGTTTCTCGCGGCCCATCCCGACGCCCTGATGTCGATCACGCACGCCGTGCCCGCCTTGGGCCGCGCCTTCAGCGCGAAGACGCGCTAGCGCCGGAGCTTCCCGTCCTTGGCGCAGGCATCGAGGCCGGCGGCCTCGTCCTTTTTGACTTCCTCGTACCACTTCGCGCCGAAGCGGTTGGCGTAGCAGATCCAGCGCTTGGAGTACTGCTCGGCGACGCACCGCGCCTCCTCCCCGAGAGGGGTGAGCTCGTCGCCGCCGTTCTCCAGGTCCTTGGTCTCGGCCTGTACGACGCCCGCCAGCGGGTGCAGGTACCGCTGCAGGCGGTCGCGGACCTTTCCTTCGGCCGCGGGGTCGCCGCCGGCCGACCTCGGATCGCCGAAGCTCATGATCAGCGAATACCCGCGCAGGGCCGCGCGGCGCAGGCTCTCGGGATTGGACCGGTCGCCCCAGACGGCGGCGAGGGTGTGGGCGGAGAGGTCGTGGGTGTGCACGCTGGCCAGGACCTCGGCGGCGCGCTCGCGCGCGGCGAGGGGGGACTTGGGGTCGCGCAGGACGTCGCTGACGGTCTTGGCGAAGAACTTTTCGCGTCCCCGTATCTCCTCCGTGAGGTTCAGCGCCTTGATGGCCGTCTTCTCGCGCGGGGACCGGACCAAGGCGGCGAGGGTCTCGACGACGGCGGCCTTGGGGGGGAAAGGCGCGCCGGCGGTGGAGGCGTAGCGGCCGGGCCGGGCCGCGGGCTTGAAGTTTTGGCAGGCGGCGCGCCAGCTCGCGTCCAGGCGGTCGAGGTCGACGAGCGGCGTCGGGGAGCGCAGCTTCCCGCAGAAGCCGATCACGCCGGTCGCCACGACCTGGTCCGCCGCCAGGCGGCGGTCGAGGCGCAGGGCCGCGGCGAGAAGCCCCAGGTACTGCTCCTCGATATGCGCCTCGCGGGTATCGAGCGTCCAATCGGCGGCGGGAAGGATCGCGCAGAACAGGAATTTTCCCTTGGCGTCGGCGGGGGGCTCGAAGGGGAAGGCCTTTCGAGCGACCACTCCCCCTTCCCGGAACTCCCGCGTCACGCGATAGCCGGTTATCGCGTCCGGCTCGGCCGACGCCCGATCCTGGGCGGCGAGGGACGTCGCCAAAAAAAGAGAGAGGAGAAGGGCGGGCGTCAAGGGACGGGCTTGTCGTCCTTGTAGTTGAGCGTCTTCTCGACGGCGCCGGCCTCGCTGTAGATCTTGGCGGCGCCTTCCTTCTTGCCGGACTTGTAGGTGGTCTCGGACTCGAGGTTCCCGCTCAGGTAATACTCCTTGCAGAGGCCGTCGAGCAGGCCGTCCTTGTAGTGGAGCTCGGACTGGACCTTGCCCGAGAGATAGTAGGTGGTCGTCGGGCCGTTGAGCTTGTCGGCCTTGTAGGTTTCCTTGGCGTAGAGCTCGCCGGACTCGTAGAACATCTTCCCCGCGCCCTCGCGCACGCCCTTCTTGTAAGGGACTTCCGCGGAGACCTTGCCGCTGGGGAAAAGCTCCTTGGTGATGCCGGTCTTCGCAGGCGTCTTGGTCGCTTTAGCCATGGCTCAATCCTACAACATCTCTATTGGCAGAAGCCGCCGCTGCCGCAGGTGAGCGTGCCGCAGCATTGGGAAGAAGAGCCGCAGGCCGCGCCCTGGCCGGAACAGCTCGTGCCGCCGCCGCACACGCCGCCGGTGCAGGACAGCGAGCTGCAGCACTGGCTCGAGCTGGTGCAGGAGGCGCCCGCGCCGTTGCACCCGGTCGACCCGGTGCACACGCCGCCGGAGCAGGTCAAGGTGCCGCAGCACTGGCTTGAGCTCGAGCAGGAGGTGCCCGCGCCCTGGCAGCCGCCGCCGGAGCAGACCTTGTTGGCGTTGCAGGTCAGCACCCCGCAGCAGTCGCCGCTGGAGCTGCAGCGCTGGTTGAGGTCCTGGCAGGGGCCGGTCAGATCGGGGTCGTAGGGCTCCGTGGGCCCGTCGTCGCCGCCGCAGGCGAGCGCGAAGGCGACCGGCAGCGCAAAAAGGGCGAGGCGCAGAATTCGTAGAGGGGGGGCCATGGAGGTAGTCTATCCCCGCCGGCGGAATTTTTCAAGGGCCCGAACGGGTTAAAGAGTCGCGTCTTGACAGGGCCGGACATCGGCCCCACACTTGACGGATGGTCCGCGCAACCGCGTTTCTCACGGGGCTGCTGCTCGCCCTTCCCCCGTCCGCCCGGGCCCAGCTCTACCCCGAGGGCGACACGCTCGAGGAGCGGCAGAAATGGGCGCGCGAGCATCCCGACTACAAGCCCTTCGATATCCCGCTCACCGCCGAGGACCGGGCGAAGTACGTCGCCTGCGAGGAGGACTGGGGCCCGTCCTGCGACGCGATGCGCGAGCGCTACCAGGAGAAAGCGGCGGCCGCGATCGGCGGAGACAAGCTTCCCGACGCCGACCTGAGCGTTCAGCAGAGCTGGGCCCGGCAGAACGCCGATTGGAAGCCCTTGGGCGTGCCGATGTCGGAGACCGACCGGAACAACTATGTCATCTGCCTCGAGCAGCCGCGGTGGGAAGGCTGCGCCAAGATCAAGGAGAAGTACGAGAAGAAAAAAGAGGAGGGGAAGGAGGAGGGGGAAGAGAAGGATGAGAACGAGGCGCCGGGGGAAAAAGCCTCTCCGAAGGCCGCGGCGGGAGGCGCGGACGCGGAGGAGGATTCGCCCCCGCCGGGAGCGGAGGCCGCCGCGCGGGCGCGCGCGGACGGGGACCGGGCGATGAGCCGCGCCCGCGGCCTCGGCGACGCGCTCAAGAAGGACCTGCGCGAGGACGCCGCGGGCGCGCCCGGCGGGCCGGGCGCGGGCGGCAGGCCGGGAGGCGCGGCTCGGGAGGAAAAAGAGCTGCTGCTGGCCGTCTCCTCCCACCCAGGGGCGCTGGCCGCGCTCGGGCTCGTCGTCGGCCGGGACGCGTCGGGCCGGCCCTCTTTTCGGCGCGCCGACGGGACCCCGGCGACCGCGGCGGATCTGGCCGCCCTGCGCGCGCGGATCGCCGCCGCGCCGGCGGCGCTGCTGCGGCGCCCGGATTTCTTCTCGGTCCTGCCGCAGCCCCGCTTCGAGCGGCTCAAGACCGACTACCGCTCCCGCCCGGAGCTGCGCTCCGGCGCCTTTCGCGACATCGCGCTGAGCGAGTCGGGGCGCGACTTCGAGCGCTCCGCCTCGTGCGAAGGCCTCTCGGGCGAGTGCGCCCCCGACGCGAAGGAGTCCTACCGCAAGGGCGAGCTGGTCCCGCCGGAGGAGCTCGCCGCGATCCATCGGCGCCTGCACGGGGATCCCGACGAGGACTTCATCGACGAGGGCCCGGGCGACGACTGGGAGACCGAGGCCGCCGCCGCCGCGGGCGCCGAGGCGTTCGACAGCGCCCCCGCGGGTCCGGCGGCGCCGTCCCGGGGCCGCGCGGTGCGGCGCGCCATCG
>JAKFCD010000065.1:0-27509 GCA_036676805.1 Elusimicrobiota bacterium | reverse complement strand
GCTATTCAATTTCAACGTTCCTCTGATTCGGGACGGCATTCGAAGAATTGTTCTTTAAAACCCGATTATCTTTGTGTCTTGGTGACTTGGTGGTTCATCCGTTAAAACCTCATGAACTGGGAGAGGCAAGGCATTGACTTTGCGGGCCTATCGGCTTATTCTAAGGCCGTGAGAAAAGCAAGAGCGGCACTTGCCCTGCTCCTCGCTTTCGCCGTTCCCGTCCGCGCCGAGACCACCGCCGACCCACTGTGGTACCTGCTCTCGACGACCATCCTGGCTCCGGACGTGAGGGCCGTCTCGGCCGGGGGCGAGGGTCCCGCCGACGCGAAGGGCCTGGCCGCCCTTCAAGCCGATCTCCTTGTCCTGGCCGAAGGCCTCGAGTCCTTCCGCGACGAGGCGCAGGCCAAGGAAACCCTGGCGCGGCTTGAGCCTCGCATGTCGCCGGAGCTCAAGCCGTTCTTCAAGAGCCGCGCCTCCAGCCTCGACGCCGTCTACCGCACCTTGGCGGTCACGGACTACACCTGGGCCCAGCGTTTCCCGGAGCCGTCGTGCGACCCAGTCTTGGCCCGCCGCGAACTCCTGGACAGCCGCGACGGCCTGTTCCAGACGGAAGATGGCGAGGCGTCCCCGTGGCTCGTGTCTTTGCTGGGCCCGCAGGCGGTGGGAGAAGCCGCCGAGCAGGCCCTCGATCAAGCCTCGTCCCATGCGAAGCTGACCGACGCCGCGTACGAGAAGCTCCGCGCCCGGGTCCGCAAGCTGACCTTGGCGCTCGCCTCCGACAAAGCCGCCGGCGCCGCCCGCTCCAAGCTTTACTGCTCCCGCGCGGCCGCATACACGGACCTCGCCGGCTTTCACCGAGCGAAAGACACCGCCCTTATTTCGGCGGCGCAAGCCGTCGTTCGAAAGCCTGAGGCGTCCGTATTCGTTGTCGTATGGAAGAATCAGCGCGCCGCCGCCGTCTTGCTGAGGACGAAGCACGGCTCGATGCTCGTCACCGACGCCGCCATCGTCGCCGAGACCAACGATCCCATTCTCTTCGCTTTTTCGGAGAACGAAAAGCCCGTCGCGCTCAGGACGACGGTCGTGCGCCGCCATCCCGAACTTAGCGTGGCCGTTCTCACTTATACCGGGGACCGAACACGACCCGCCCTTGAGCTAGCGCACGGCGCCCCGTCGCAAGACGACCTTGTCACCGCCGTCGGCCACACCATGGCGTCGGGGCTGTGGACCAAGACATCCGGCCTCGTGACCAAGGTAGGCGAGGTCAGCTTCCAGACCGACGCCGCGGTCTCTTCGGAGTTGAGCGGCGGCCCCGTGCTCAACGAGGCCGGCGAGGTCGCCGGCATGCTCGTGCTGCGCCGCGCCGACACGGAGGAGGGGCGTTGGCCCGTCGCCATTCCAGCACCCCTCCTCGCCCGCTGGCTCGATGACCCGGCGTCGTTTGTCTCAGCCGCCCCGCCGACTGAAACCATCGAGGACGCGGGCACCGCCGCCATCTTGAGTCGCGCCCGCCCCAGCGCGCTGATCGAGGCGGGACTCGGCGCGTGGAACATACCGGGCCTGCCGCCGCCTCCGTCCGTTCCAAACGGCGTGTGCATGGCCAACTGCGGGGGCGGGGAACCGTCGAGCGGCGGATCCTCCTACAGCACTCCGTACACGGGACCGAATCTGTGGTCGATGCTCGGCAAGCTTTTTCGTTCCAAGCCTAAGGTCGAATCTCCGGCCGTCGAATATCCTCGCTACGACCCGTCGCCGGTCGTTGTCGAGGCTCCGAAGCCTCCGCCGGAACCGCCAAAGCCGGAATGCTCCTTCGGGGCGGTCAGGCCGCCCAAAACAGTGGGCATCGCTCCCATCGAACTGAGGGTCCAATTCTCCTGCACGTATCCCGAGGGGGCGAAGCGAATCGATCTATCAGGGCATGAAGTCGTATTCAGCGTCGGATGGAAAGGCGACAAAGTCATCACCAGCACCGTGTCGACCGACTCTCAGGGCATCGCGACCGTATCTTTAGCCGTTCAGAGCGTTGAGGGCGCGTCTGAGAAGGCGCACGACGAGCTCGACAACTACGACCCTGGCCGCAAACCGCGGGCTGATCCACCGGCCGAGCCCGCGCCGTTCATCGGAGCCTCCCGCGGCAACGGCCTTATCAATGCGGCGAGCCCGGGCGCCCCATCCCCGGACTCAGTCGGGATATCCTCGGCTGTCCCGGAGGCGAGTCAAGCATTGACCGGGGCGACGATTGTTTTGGTCCGCGACCAAGCGATTAAGACGGCGTTGATCGAGGTTGGCGCTAAAATCACCCTCGGGGCTGCTTCGTCGGCTATCGTCGTCACGGGATTTCTGAGCGCCTCATTCGTCGTCGGTTGGAAAATCGGCAAGTTTGCGCTGGCCGTCGATAGGAAAATGAACGAGTCGCTGGATAAATACAACGAAGCGATAGACACCCATAATCCCGCTCAGCCTAAAGTACCCAAAATGGACGTGTTCGACGAATTGGACAGGGAGGCCGCCAAGTCTCGGGGCACCAACCCTAGGGGCGTCTGCACAGATGATCAGCATGCCCGCTTACAAAGCGCCGTACATGCAGCGTGCGATCCTCCGAGAAAGTGTACCTTTGAAATGAAAGACTGCGTCGATTTGTTGTCCCGATTAAATAGAAACCGAAACTGTGCGGTGGCGCGGGACGAAATTAATAACACCTGCTATGGCGGCGGTGATGAGAATCATCGGGAAGAAGCGAACACGGCCCGCAAGTCGGCAGCCAAATGCATCAAAGTGATTTCGAAGCATTGCCCGAACGAATCAATCTCCGAATAGGACGGCGAATATGAATCCAGATAAATCTTATGAGCAATGGATTAAGCATGTGTTTGACAGGCCGGTCACTGAGCCCCCCTGGCATGAGATCGGATCAGACGGTGATTGGGAGCCGTCGAAGGAGAAGGCTGCAGAATTTCTCATAAGAGCCTTTGAGGAGCCGGGTGTGTTGGAGACGTTTTCTGATGCACAGCTGAGTCAGGGATTTCGCTATTTGATTAGCAGCAGCTTGTCGAATTACATGTACACGCTCATTGACCAGGATTCATTGGTGCAGGCGCGCGGAATTCGCTCCATTTACTATCTGTTCGCACGGCTCTTTTCGAAAAAATGTTCATCACATCTTTGCTCGATCAACGAAAAAGGAGCTAATCCACTCAATTCGGTGTGCTATATGTGGTGGGATGTGTTCCCATGGCACGGAAACCCAAACGACAAGAGCCGGACGTTGTTGGACAATGAGGTGTTGTCCGTAATGGAAAAAACACTCAGCTTGTCCAACGATGCATGCCGCGAAAGTGCCCTGCACGGGCTTGGCCATTGGGCGCTCGTTTACCCGAAGCGCGTTTCGCAGCTAATAACTGATTTTATCTCAAACAATCCAAGCCTCCGGCCGGAGCTTAGAGAATACGCCGAAAAAGCTAAACATGGTTCCGTAAATTGAACGAAGTGTATAGGGGGCGTGGAGGCGCGGCCCTGACTGTTCGGCCTAGCGGTTGCTTCCGATTTTGGTGGACAGTGCCTCAATAGCTTTCAGTCCGAGAGACGACGTCTGGCGCGACATCGCGCTCAGCTTGCGCTGTGCGTGTTTTGAATGTGAAAGATTTATCAGCATTGCGCTCGGGAACCCCGGAATTATCCATTCTCCTTTCCTCTGGTGATCGCAACATTCGCCCAGCTTTGCACCTCTCCCTCTTTACGATGCAGCGACTTGCCGAGGCTGGCGCTTCATTCGATTTCGACCCCTATTAGCGCAGGCTCGCCCCACCAGAAAATTCCGACGAAAGACGACTGCGTCACCGCCGTCGGCCACACCATGGTGTCGCGGCTGAGCAAACCAGCGGATTCTAGCCGCCGATCGAGCACATGAAGCGAGGATTCTCCTCCGCGGCCGAGGCCCGCGCGAGCATGCTGTGGCCCTCGGGCTTGGCGCGGACGGCGCTCCGGATCAGTTCCATGAGCGCGTCCGGACCGGCGCCCCGGCGCAGAGGGTTCCGCAAGTCCACCCCGTCATCCCCGTCGAGGCATGGGATCAAGGTCCCGGTCGAGGACAGGCGCACGCGATTGCAGGCGTCGCAGAAACCGCAGCTGAGCGCGCTGATGAAGCCGACCGTGCCCGCCGCGCCGGGGCGGCGGTAGCAGCGGGCGGGGCCGTGGCCCAGGGGCGCGGCGGACGCCGGCTCGAGAGGTCCCGCCGCGGCCATCATCTCTCGGAGGGGGACCCGGCGCTCCGGGGTGAAGAAGCCGGTCTCGCCCATGGGCATGAGCTCGATGAAGCGGACATGCAGCGGCTTCTTGTCGGTCAGCGCGGCGAAGGCAGGAATCTCATCGTCGTTCATCCCTTTGGCCGTGACAACGTTAAGCTTGACCGGGGCCAGCCCGGCTTCCACCGCGGCCTCCACTCCCGCGAGGACGGAGTTCAGGCTCCCGAATCGGGTGATTCGGCTGAAACGCTCAGGGGCGAGCGTGTCGAGGCTCACGTTGACGCGGTCGAGGCCCGCATCTTTCAGGTCTCCGGCTAGCCCCGCGAGCAGGACGCCGTTCGTGCTCAGCGAGAGGTCCTTGATCCCGGACAGCGCGCGCAGGCGGCGCACGAGCCCCGGAAGGCCGGGCCGTACCAGAGGCTCCCCGCCGGTGATGCGTATCTTCGAGACGCCCAGGCGCGCGAAGGCGCCGGCGAGTGCCACGATCTCATCGTCGCTCAGGAGGTCCGCGCCAGGCGCGAAGCGCGCCGCCGCCTCGGGCAGGCAATAGACGCAGCGCAGGTTGCAGCGGTCCGTGACCGACAGCCGCAGGTAGTCGATCCTCCGTCCGAAGCCGTCGCGCATCATGGCCGCAGCCCCTTGGCCCGCTCGTAATCCTCGCGCGTGTCGATGTCCATGAAGGAGAGTCCCTGCGGGTCGACGCCCTCGACCTCCCGCTCCAGCATAAACCGCGTGCGCAGGAGGTCGAAAAGGTGAGTGATGCCGAGCGAGTCCTCGGCGATAGAGGCCCGGATCATGCCCACACAGCCTCGCGAGTAGACGCCGCACAGGGGCTGGCGCTTCTCCCGCCATACCGGGATGACGGCGTCGTAATCCGCGCGCGAGTGCCAGAGCGCGCGGATGAGCTCCGGCCGCACGAAGGGCATGTCGCAGGCCGCGACGAACGCGTGGCGGGTCTTTAGCCCCGACAGGGCGGTGAATATGCCGCCCATGGGATGCCCGTCGGCGCAGAGATCCTCGACGATCTCCACGCGCTCGTTCTTGAGGAAGGAGAGCTCGGCGGCGTTCTTCGTCACGACGAGCACCTTGGGCAGGACCTCGAGCAAAGAGTTCACGACCGACTGCACCAGGGGCGCGCCCTTCCAGTCGACCAGCGCCTTGTTGGCTCCGAAGCGGCTGCTGCGCCCGCCCGCCAGGACGACCCCGGTCATCCCGTCGATCATTTGAGCCACCGGAAGCCGAGGACGTCGCCGCGCCGCACGCGGTCGATGCCCGCGGGAGCGACGGCCAGGGCGTTGGCCCGGGTGGCCATGCCGAGCATCGCCGAGCCTTGCGGGCGGATGATCTCGAGCGCATAGCCGTCGCCGGACCGAGCGGCCCGGCAGAACAGGTACTGCCGCCGGTCGACGGGCTTCGGGTAGTCGTTCTCGGCCGTGCCCGAGAGGTGGTAGCTCGGGTGCTTGGGCGCGTGGCCCTGGAGCGTCTCGAGGGCGGGACGCACGAACTCCTCGAGGCAGACCAAGGCCGCGATGGGATTTCCGGGAAGGCCGAAGGCGAGCTTGGAGTCGAGCGCCCCGAAGTACAGGGGTTTGCCGGGCTTGATGGCCACCTTCCAGAATATCTCGCGCAGGCCGAGTTCTCCGAACACGGACTTGGTGCAGTCGAAGTCCCCGACGGAGACGCCGCCCGTGACGATGAGGACGTCGGAGCGATCCAAGGCCGAAGCGAGAGCCGCCCTCAGCGCCCCGGGCTCGTCGGGCTCGATCCCGAGATTCTCGGCGGGCAGGCCCCAACGCGACAGCGCGGCGAGCAGCGCCGGTCCGTTGGAGTTGCGGATTTTCCCGGGGGCGAGCGGTTCGCGGGCGTCGACCAGCTCGTCGCCGGTGGCGAGGACCGCGACGCGCGGAAGGCGGACCGCCGGGACCTCCGTGATCCCCTGGGCGGCGAGCAGCGCGATGTCGCAGGGGCGCAGGAGCGCGCCCTTCTCGAGGAGAAGGCTCCCGGCGAGGACGTCCTCGCCGCGGGCCCGCACGTGGCTGCGGGCCAAGGTCGAGCCGGCCAGCCGGACCTTCCCTTCGGCGCCGGGCTCGGTCCGCTCCACCATGACGACGCTGTCCGCGCCTCGAGGCAGGGGGGCGCCGGTCATGATCCGCACGGCCTGACCCGCCTTCACCTCCACGCGGCCCGTCTCGCCCGCGCGCACGGTCTCGAGGACGGTCAGCTCCACGGGCGCCTGCGGAGTGGCGTCCTTGAGGTCGGCGGCGCGCAGGGCGAAGCCGTCCATGGCCGAGTTGTCGAAAGGGGGAAGCGCCGCCGTCGCGAGCACGTCCGCGGCGAGAACGCGGTCCACGGATCGCTCCAGGGGGACGGGCTGCGCGCCCAGGACGCGGGCATGGGCATGGATCAAGGCGAGGGCGTCTTCGGCGGAAATCATGTTCTCCTTTGTGATTCAGCCCTGGCGGCGGGCTTCGAGAGGGCGGGGCCTTTCGGCCGGCGCCCCGCGGCCGGCGGATCGTGGCTCTTGAGAGCTTTAGATTCTCCGGCTCGGAGCGGAACTAAGCGTTCTTGTCGTCTGAATCGGCTTTGAGGCCCTCCTTGAAGGCGTTGAAGGAGCGTCCGAGCCCGCGCGCCGCCTCGGGGATGCGCTTGGAGCCGAACAGCAGCACCGCGATCCCGAGCAGGACGGCCAGTTCCGTGAATCCGATATTGGGCATCGTGTTCCTCTCTCCGGGCCTATCCCGGACATTCTCGTCCGTTATTCATGCAACGATTCGGCCAGGCCGGGGGGCGGCACGTCAGCGGCCGCCGTTTCCGTAGGCCTCGACCTCGGCCCAGTAGCGGTGGACTTCGCGTTCCATGGCCCGGTACTGCTCGCGCGCCTGGCGGGAGAGGCGGTGCATGGTCGAGCGGCCGGCGTAGGCGTTGAAGCTCGGCCAGAGCAGCCGCTCCTCCTCGTCGAAATGGCGGCGCAGAAGGCGCGCCAAACGCAGCGACAGCTCCCGGATGCTCGCGCCGCCTTCGGGCGTGAGCGTGTTCAGGATCGTCTCCGCCTCCTTCTGCAGCTCATGCAAGGTCCGGTGCTGGGTCTCGATGCCGGCGAGCGCCTTGTACGCGGCGGGCGAGGGAGCTTCCGGGGAGTCCTCGAAGACCAGGGTCTCGAGGTTCTCGTGGGCTTTCAAGGCCTTGAACAGGACGAGGAGGATGTTCCGCGTCTCGCGCGCGGCCGTCCGCTCGTCCCTCTCGCCGACGGCGCGCTCGAGGTGCTTGACGAGCATGAGCAGCAGCGCGTGCTCCCGGGACAGCGAATCGAACACGCTCATGGCTTGGCCTCCGCGGCGGCCGCTTCGGGGAGCGTCAACGTGAAGACGCTCCCCTTGCCTTCCTCCGACTCGACGGCGACGTCGCCTCCCATCGCGCGCAGCGCGGCGCGGCAGAAGGTGAGCCCCAGGCCGAGGCCGTGGCCGCGCCGGTGCTTCTCTCCCTGATAGAAGCGGTCGAAGATGCGGGGAAGCTCGCGCGCCGGGATGCCCTGTCCGTCGTCCGTCACGCGGAGCAGGACCGCGCCCGGGGCCGCCGACGCGTCGGCCCGGATCCGCCCGCCGGAAGGGGTGAACTTCATCGCGTTTCCGATGAGGTTGGTCACGGCCCGGCGCAGCAGCTCGGGATCGGCGCGCGCTCGCAGCCCCGACGGTGGGCCCGCGGTCAAGGTCAGCCCGTGCTCGCGGGCGACCTCGCTTTCGTCGTCGACGATCGAGGCGATCAGGAGGTCGACGTCGACCTCGGACGAGCGCGCGGGCAGCGCCCCGTCCTCGAGCCGCGTCGTCTCCAGGTACGACTCGATGAGGTCGTCCAGCCGCCGCGCGTTGCGCACGCCGCTGTCGATGATCTCGAGGTCCTCCTTGTCGAGCGCATGGCCCGCGCCGAGGTCCTCGACGGCGCGCAGCGCGCCGAAGATGACGGCCAGCGGCGCGCGGAAGTCGTGGGCGAGCATCTGGCGCCACTCCTCCTTCTGCCGGCCCCGCTCGGCGTTGGCCGTGACGTCCTCGATGATGAGGAAGTGGCGTTCGGCGCTCGGCAGGCGCACGCGCAGGCAGCGCGCCCGAAGGTCGCGCCCCGACGGGGCGAATTTCCCTTTGAAGGTGACGGCGTCCCTGGCGCCGCGGGGGACCTTGAGCGGGCAGGCGGCCGCGGTGAGGCCGTGACTGCCCTCCAGGCCCGCGCACAGCAGCTCGCAGATCGACGTCCGGCCCGCCTCCTCGCGCGCGCCGGGTCCCACGAGCCGGCCCGCGGCGGCGTTGGCGTAGAGAAGGCGTCCGTCGGCGTCGGCGATGCAGAAGCCGTCCGTAAGGCAGTCGAACAGAGGCCGGAGCGAGTCGAGGAAGTCGGCGCCCATGCACGGCAGCGGTGCACCGTTCCGACCACAATATTATGAAAATGATAAGGAGACTAGGCCGACACGCGGCCGCCGCGCCGCCGGGCGAGGCCGCGCGAGGCGATGAGCTCCTGGGTTCCGCAGGAGCAGTAATAGACGGAGAGCGCCCGCGTCCGCTCCAGCGCGAAGAGCAGCAGATCGAGCGCCACGAGGCCGCTCTCGGCGGTCGGACGCCAGAGCAGATGGGCGGCGTCGGACCTCAGCGCCGTCTGCCCGTCGGCCAAGACCCGGGCGCGGTTCTCCGCGCACAGGAACAGCTCGTGGATGTTCAGGAAGGGGACTCCGGCCTCGTCGAGCTCGAGGATCATGCGTTCGAGCTTCTCCTTATCCTCCGGGACGACGGGGATCTCGACGGCCACCTCCTCGAACGCCTTCAGCGCGCGGCGCGCCGGCTCCGCGTCGTAGTCGCGAGCCGCCAGGTCGAACCTGATCGCGTCGAGGCCGGCGTCGCGCAGGCGCCGCAGCAGCGAATCCGTGGCCAGGTCTCCGTTGGTGTATAGGTCGACCCGGGGAGGATCGGGCATGGCCTTGAGCTCGGCGAGCAGGGCCAGCACGCGCTCCGGGCGCAGCAGGGGCTCGCCGCCGGAGAGGCCGACGCTGCGCAGGCCGTAGCGGGAGATGATCTCGACGGCCTCGCGGGGCTCGTCGATGGGGATGCCGTGCACGACGGTCTCGTCCTTGCGCGGCTTCTGATTGAAGCAGAAGAAGCAGTCCCGCGTGCACAGCCCGGTCACGTACAGGTTGCTGCCCAGGCCCTCGAGACAGGAGGCGCAGCCCGGCGGCAGGCGGCGGGTGTAGAGGGTCATGCTCTCGAAATCGCCCTGGACGCCGGCGGCGCGCAGGCGCTCGAGGCGCCCGCGCAGAGCGTCGACGCGGCCGGGCTCGGGGTCGGCGCCGGGCAGCGCCGTCATGGCCTTCGCGGCCTTGCGGGCGTACCAGGAGAGATCGTCCTTGTCGCTCAGGCTCAGGCGTTCACCTTGACCGGCGCGACGTCGAAGCGGGACTGGAAGAAGCGCAGGCGCGGCGGCTCGTAGGTGAAGCGCAGCCCGGGGAGCTCCGCGCGCCTCTCGTGCAGGCGGGCGATGCCGTCGGCGACGAAGTCGAGGTGCGTCTGGGTATAGACGCGCCGCGGCAAGGTCAGGCGGACGAGTTCCAGCGACGGCCGGTGGTGCGCGCCCTTCTCGTCGCGTCCGGCGGAGACGATGCCGCGCTCCATCGCGCGCACGCCCGTGGCCTGGTAGATCCACGCGGCCAGGGACTGGGCGGGCAGGTCGTCCTGTTGAAGATGGGGCAGGAAGGCTCGGGCATCGACGAACACCGCGTGGCCGCCGATGGGCCGCACGACCGGCACGCCTCCCTCGGCGAGGCGCTCGCCGAGATACTCGACCTGGGCCACGCGGTGGGCGATCCACTCGTCCTGGGCCATCTCGCGCAAGCCGACTGCCAGCGCCTCGAGGTCGCGCCCGGCCATGCCGCCGTAGGTGTGCAGGCCCTCGTACAGCACGCACAGATTGCTCGCCTCGTCGTAAAGCCCCCTGTCTCGCGTCGCGA
This sequence comes from Elusimicrobiota bacterium, assembly GCA_036676805.1. Taxonomy (GTDB): domain Bacteria; phylum Elusimicrobiota; class Elusimicrobia; order UBA1565; family UBA9628; genus GWA2-66-18. The sequence goes on along the minus strand of JAKFCD010000065.1, from coordinate 17,285 downwards.
GGAAGCCGCCGATGTTCACGTACGCGTCCTTCTTGGCGCTGACCGCGACGGCGTCGACGACGGCGCACATTTCCTTGAGGATATCGGCGACGGGCCGTCCCTTCTGGGCGGGCTCCCGTCGGGAGACCATATAGGCGTTCTCGACGAGCCGGGCGCCGTCGAGCACGAGGCGGACCTCGTTGGCCTTGCATAACGCCGAGACCCGGCGCAGGTTGTCGAGGCTGACGGGCTGGCCGCCGGCCAGGTTCACCGGCGCGCCGACGCAGGCGTAGGCCATGCCCGCGCGGCCGGTCTTCCTGATCAAGTCCTCGAGCTTCCTGAGGTCGACGTTGCCCTTGAAGGGCAGGTCCGCGGCGGCGTCGTGCGCCTCGTCGACGATCACGTCGTGGAACACGCCGCCGTTGAGCTCGATGTGGGCGCGCGTCGTCGTGAAGTACATGTTCCCGGCCACGGCCTGGCCGGGCTTGATCCAGGCCTTGGACAGCAGGTTCTCCGCGCCGCGTCCCTGGTGGGTGGGCACCAGAAAAGGGAAGCCGTAGACGTCCTCGACGGCGGATTGCAGGCGCTCGAAGCTCTCGCTGCCCGCGTACGCCTCGTCGCCGATCATCATCGCACCCCACTGCGCCGCGCTCATGGCGTTGGTGCCCGAGTCGGTGAGCAGGTCGATGTAGACGTCGGCGCTCCTAAGAAGGAAGGTGTTGTAGCCGGCCTCGGCCAGGCGCTGGCGCCGCTCCGCCTCGGAAAGCCGGCGTATGGGCTCGATCATCTTGATGCGGTACGGCTCGGGGGGGAGGCGGGGGGCGGGGGTGGCCATGGTGCCGGTGCCCACGCAACATTCCGGCTAGGGGTCGAGCGTGCGCCGCGCCATGTCCAGGTCGTCGGTCCAGATTCCGTCCATGCCCTGGCCGAGGAAGAAGCGCACCGCGCCGGGCTCGTTGGCGACGCCGCCGCTGACCGCGATCCCGCGCGCCTTGGCCTTGCGGACCTCGGCGGGCAGGTCGTAGAGCGCGCAGGCGGCGCGATAAAGCGCGCGCGTGAGCCTGCCGTCCCAGCCCAGGGAGATCGCCTCGGCGCCCATGTCGCAGGCGGCCCGCGTGTCCCAGGGCGGGCCGGGCATGACGGCGATGCGCACGCCGGGGGCGGCCCTCTTCGCCGCGTGGAGCAGATGGCGGCTCTTGTAGAAGTCGAGGAGGAAGGCCCGCTCGCGCACCGGCGAGGCCGCCACTTTCCGCGCCGCCGCCTCGGCCAGGGGCACGCTCGGCTGGTGAAGGTCGAGGAACAGCTCGGCCTCGGGCCAGCCCGCCATGTCCTCGAGGACGTCGTCGAGATGGGGGATCGCGTACTTTCCGAACACCTTGAGCTCACGGAGCTCCCGCCACTTAAGCCTCGCGACCGGGACGTCGTTGCCGCACACGCGCAGGGCGCTGTCGTCGTGAAAGATGAACGGCTCCCCGTCGGCGCTGAGCTGCACGTCGAGCTCGATGCCGTCGGCGCCCGCGCGCTGGGCGCGCTGCAGGGACTCGAGCGTGTTCTCCGGCGAGGTGAGCATGGCGCCGCGATGGGCGTAGACCTTGGTCTTTCCTATGGACATATCTTCCCCGGGTTGAGCAGATGCCGCGGATCGCGCGCCCGCTTCTCCTCGCGCCAGACCTGGATCCGGTCCGCGGTCCAGGCGCTGCCGAGCCAGGGGAGCTTGCCCAGGCCGATGCCGTGGTGATGATTGACGACCGCGCCGAGGGCCCGGCCCGCCTCGAGCGCCGCGGCCCAGGCGCGCGCGTGGCGCTCTCCTCCGCCGGAGCCGGCGAAGGTGACGTACAGGCAGGCGCCGGTCCGGTCGAAGTGGGAGAGATGCGAGAAGGAGAGGGCGTACGGGCGTACGGCGGCGCGCACCGCGGCGTCGAGCGCGGGCATGAGGGAAAGAGGCGCCCAGAAGTCGGCCGTATCGACGAAGCCTCCGGCGGCGAAGGTCCGTTCCAGGCGCTCCTTGGATAGGTGATAACGCCGCTTCCACCAGCGCAGGGACGGCCCCGCGCCCAGGTCGACGGCGTCGCGCGGGACGGGCGGGGCGGCGAACAGGTACGGCTCCTCGTCTTCATAGACGGCGACGGCGAGCCACCGCTCGCCGAGCAGGGGCGCGAGCGCGTTGAGCCAGTCGGTGCGCTTGAGCAGGAGCGCCTCGACGCGGGAGCGCAGCTCCCCGGAGGAGGCGCCGTCGCCTCGGCGCTTGAGGCCGTTGAAGAAGGCGTCGACGGGGCCGTATAGGCGCAGGACCGAGGGCGGTCCGTCGGGCGTCATCGCCTCTCTGGCCCAATCCATCGCGGCCTCCGCCCCCCGGAACTCGAAGGCGTAATGACGGCGCGTGAGAGGATTGGGGCGGACGCGCAAGGTCACCTCGGTGAGCGCGCCCAAGGTGCCTTCGGCGCCGAGGTGGGGCTCGGCGGATTCGGCGCGCGTCAGGCCGTCGAGGCCGGCGACGCGGACGCCGCGGACCTGGGCGCGCACGCCGCCGTAGCGCGTGGAGAGCTGGCCGCAGGCGTCGGTCGCGATCCAGCCGCCGACGGTCGAGTCCTCCATCGACTGCGGGAAGTTCAGCAGGGACCAACCCAGGATGTTGAGGCGCCGCTCGAGCCCGCCGCCGAGCCAGCCCGCGCCCGCGCGCACCTCCTTGGCGTCCGCGCGCAGGTCGAAATCCGTCAGGCGCGCGGCCTCGAGCACGACCGAGCCCTCGCCCGGCGGCACGGCCGCGCCCAGCACGCCGGAGCCCGCGCCGCGAGGGACCACGGCGACGCCGTGGCGCGCGGCCCAGGCGAGCGCGCCGGCGGCGGCTCGCTCGGTCGCGGGGCGCAGCACCGCCGAGGGAACGTGCGCCGAAAGCTCCGCCTCGCTCCAGCCCAGCGCCTGCGGCCAGGAGTCGCGCGCGTAGGCGCGCAGGCCGGAGCCGGTGATGATTCCGCCGGGTCCGATGTGCTCGTAGAGCTCCTCGAGAGGCAGGCCTATCATCGATCCTCCGAGAACGCGGCCAGGCCGCGGCGGCCCTCGCCGCGCAGAGCCCGGCGGGCCGCGTAATAGGCCAGCAGCCCGGCGGAGGCGGCGAGACCCGCGGCCCCGCGGGCGCGCATCAAGGACCAAGGCAGGCCCGCCTCCTCGCCGCCGCGGGGGCGCACCGCCGGCGGCAGCCCCAGCTTATTGAGAACGGCGTCGAGGACGTCCTCGCCCATGGGCCGATAGGTGGTGAGCTTGCCGCCGGCGACGGTGAGGAAGTTGGACCGGCCCTCGCCGGCGTGGTCGAAGATGCGGTGCTCCCGCGAGAGAAGGAAGGCGGCGCCCGACCGCCGGGGGATCGGGCGCAGGCCCATCACCGCGCGGCAGGGGCGCGCCGCCAACTCGGGCAGGACCCGGGCGAGCGCGAGGCGCACGGCCTCAACCTCGGCGGGGGTCGCGCGGGCCGCGTCCGGCGCGCCGTCGTGCGGCTCGTCGGTGGGGCCGACCCAGGTCTCTCCGGGTCGGGGGTAGACGCCGATGCGCCGGCCTCCCGGGCCGGCGAAGATGAGGCCGTGGGGCGGCGGCTCGCCGGCGACGACGATATGCACGCCCTTGCGCAGGCGCATGCGCACCGAGGAGACCCCGGCCAGGCGCGCGACCTCCTCGGCCCAGGGGCCGGCGGCGTTGACGAAGACACGGGCCTCGACGTCACCGAGTCCGCCCTCGACGCTCGCGGCGGCGACCTTGCCCTCGCGCACCTCGAGGCCGAGGACGCGGCGGCCTTCCAATATCTCGCCGCCCGCCGCCGCGCCCGCGCGGGCCAGCGCGGCCACGAGGCCGGGCACGTCCACGCGCCACTCGTTGAAGGCCACCGCGCCGAGCAGGCCTTCCCGGCTCAGGCCGGGGAAGACGCCCAGGGCTTCGTCGGGCGAGAGCCGGGCGTGGCGGGGCGCGCCGCGCAGCCCGGCGAACAGGTCGTACTCGTCGTGCAGCGCCTCGATGAGGCCGAAGCCGAGGCGCTCTCCGCGATAGACGGGCCACAGGAAGGCCTGGCGGGTCAGAAGCTCGGGCCGCTCGCTCCTGAGGCGGGCGATCTCGCGGCACATGAGAAGGGAGGTCGCCACGTCGTACGGGAGATAGCGCAGGCCCCCGTGCAGGAGCCCGCTGGTCACGGCGGTGGTCGCGTTCCCCGGCGCTCCGCTCTCGAGGAGCACGGCCTTCAGGCCCGCGCGGCCCGCGCACTCGAAGACGCCGAGGCCCGCGATGCCTCCGCCGATGATCGCCAGGTCGTAGAGAGCCATGTCAGTCGCGCCGGATCCCGGTCAGGCGCTCGTAGACGCCCTGGATCCTGTGCGCCTCGAGCTTCTGCACGGCATACGTTATGAAGAAGGCGGCGAAGACGTCTATGGAATAGTGGAAGCGTCCGACGAGCACCGTCGCGGCCATCAGGATCGAGACGGCCAGGAAGCTCAGGCTCACCCATTTGTCGCGGAAGAGCAGGTAGGCGAGGAAGGGCGTGGCGGTGTGCGAGGAGAAGAACAGGTCGTGCTTGAAGGTCAGGAGGCTCCCGAAGACGTCGAAAAGCGGATCGCCGGCCGTGATCGCGTGGTCGGGCGGCGTGTGCATCGGCGTGAGGATGATGAAGAAGGAGCGCACGGCCACGAGGATCGCGTAGGCCCAGAGGATGCGCGGGATGCGGCGGCGCTCCCAGCGCAGGGCCGCGAAGATCAGCCAGAGGAGCAGGGCGGTGAAGCCGTAGATGAACAGGACGGACGTGTCCCAGTGGGGGAGCCAGCCGAGCAGGAGATCGGGCGAGGGGTGCGCCTTCTCGCCGTTGGCGTCGGCCAGCCTCCCCGCGAACTGATTGAGCACCATCGCCGCGCCGAGCGCGATCCCGCCGACGAGATACTCTCGCGCGGTCGCCGGGCGGCGCTCGTCGGGCCTCACGAGCGCGTCCCCAGAAGAACGTCGGCGGCGCGCAGGCCGAAGGCCGAGATCGTGACCTGCGGGTTCACGCCGAGGCTTTCGGGCACGGCCGAGCCGTCGGCCACGACCACCCGGGGGCCGAGGCGCTGGTCCCAGCCTGCCGCGCGGCCCAGCCCGCACGTGCCGAGCGGGTGGAAGGCCATCATCTGCAGGTCCGCGGGCCCGGTCCGGTCGAGCTCGAGGGCGTCGAGAGCGCGCGCGTCCGAAATCTCGTTTCGCTCGACGTTGAACGGGAGCAGGACTCGGCGCGCCCCCGCGGCGAGCATCGCCCGCGCGGCGAAGCGCGCGCCGCGGACCATGCGGGCGTGATCGCGCGGCCCCATGCGGTAGCGCGCGAAGGGATGGTCCCGGCCGAGCGGGTAGGTCACCCGCCCCCGGCTCTCGTCGCGGATCATGAACCCGAAGGTCGCGACGCGGGGATGCGCGTCCAGCCAGCGCCCGAGCCCGCGCCCCTCGAGGGGCACGGCCAGCGCCGCCATCTCCGCGGGGACGTACACTCCCTCGTAGCGGATCGCGGGGTCCTCCGGGTCGACGACGCCCGCCCCCTGCGGCACGCCTTTCCAAGGCGCCACCTCCTCGTCGAACAGCGCCATCACCTTGGCCGCCGGATGCACGGACAAATTCGCTCCCGCCTCCCGCCAATCCCGTCCGAGGCGGAATTTTCGGACGAAATAAGGGGTAGACATGGTCCCGCAAGCGAGCGCCAATCCGCGTGCCTGAACTTCAACATCGCTGCCGTTGGAAAGCCGTAGACCTATTCGCACGCCGTCGGTTCCCGCGTCGATGTCGACCAGCGAGGTTCCGCTTCTCAATTCGAAGCCGGACTTTCCTTGAATCCCCGCCAAAAAAGTTTTATACGAAGTCATCTTCGCGTCCTTCGGACACACGAAGCAGCACAGGCCTTTGCCCTCGCAGCCGTCCTCGGCCCGGTCGAGACTGTGACCGCCCGCGATCCCCAGCCGCTCGAGGCCTTGCAAGAACAGCTTCGACGCCCCGGTCATCGTCTCCGGCGGCGCCGGCTTCGCCTTCAGGCTCCGCCAGACCTCCTCGACGAGCCGGCCGAACCCCTCGGCCGAGAAGGCGCCTTTCGACGCCCGCTCCCAGCCCGCGACGAGGCCCGCGGGGGGGCGCAGGCAGGTGCCGGAGTTGATCGTCGTCGTCCCGCCGACGGTCCCGCCCGTGGGGATAGGCAGCAGACCGTCGCCGAGCGCGGCGCGCAGGCCGCCGTCGGCGTAGTAGCGCTGCACCGCCTCGAAGGCGTCCGCGGCCGGGCGCGCGACGGGGCCTTCCTCGACGAGCAGGACGGTCGCGCCGCCCGCGACGAGCCGCGCCGCGGCGGCCGCGCCCCCGGCGCCGCTGCCGGCGACGACGAAATCCCAGCGCTCAGGCGCCACGCGCCTCCGGCCGGCGCACGGCGACGGCGAGCATGGTCTTCACGCCCAGGAAGGCGGCTTTCGCGAGCGGCCGGCCGTCGCGCTGCAGCCGCCCGAGCAAGGCCTCGCGCTCCTCCTCCGAGAGGCGCGCGAAGCTCGCCGCCCGGCCGAGGTACAGGACGGGTGCTACGAAGCGCACGTACAGCGCGCCCGCGGCGTAGTAGGCCCGCGCCCACCGCGGGGCCAGGACCAGGCGCGAGCGCAGCCGCGCGGACAGCTCCTCGCGGCCGTCGTCGAGGCCGGCGTGTCGGGCATAGTCCCGCCCCAGCGGGAGGAGGCAGGCGAGGCTGATCATGAAAGCGCCGCGAGCTCGACGATCGCGTTTTCGGGGGCGGAGAATACGGCCGATGGGCGGCCGCCCTCTTCTAAAGTCACGCGCATCGAGCCGGTCATCGAGGTCCGGCACGCGCCGGGCCCCGCCGGCGACTCGTAGGGGAACTCCACGGCGAGGCTCTCGTCGAGTCGGCATTCGCCCTCGGCGACGGCCCCGCCGAGGCGAACGCGGAAGGACCAGACCCCGTCCCGGAGCTCGGAGCGGGCGCCGAGCGAGGCGAGCGCGCCCGCGCAGGAGAGCGCGCGGCCCTCGCGCACGAGACGTGCGGCGGTCAAGGGGACGCTGAAGCCTCCGATCAGCGGCGCGTCGGCGGTCAGGATCTCGAAGACCGTGGTTCCGCCGGAAAGCGGGAAAACCGCGCGCGCCCAGCGCCAGCCGCGCGCCCCGCGCGGGCTCCACAGATGCCCCACCCCGGCGGGGGCGCCGGCAAAGCGCGCCGTCAGTCCGTCCACGCGGGCCTCGCCCGAGACGCGGGTCAGGGCCTCGACGGACTCGTAGCCGCCGCGCACGAGCCCCGCGCCGGAGAGCAGGGGCGGCGCGAAACGCAGCAGGCCGGCTTCCGCCTCGGGCCAGGTCAGGAGCCAGGAGGGGCCCTCCGCCCGCCCTTTCGCGAGGAAGAATTCCCCGAGGCGGTAGGCCGTCGCGGGGCCCGACTCGACCTCGGCGGCCGGCCGCTCCCAGCGCTCGACCGCCGCGCGCCCGGCCGCCTTGTCGAATAGGACGGCGCGGCACTCCGCGCGGCCGCGCGACACCGCGTAGCGCGCCCAGAAGCCGATCCTCGCCGCGGGGTCCGAGACCATGACGAACCACGCCTCCTGAACGGGGGAGGACGCGGCGCGGCTGCGGTAGGGCCGGCTCACGCCGGCGCGCAGGAACGCGAGGTGGAGGAAGATGGCTGAGTCGACGGCGGTGCCGATGAGGAAGGCGGGCTCGCGCCGCGCCGCGGCGAAGGCCGCGAAGAGGAGCGAGGACACGGCCTTGGAGATCAGGAGAAGGTTCCACCTCGAATCGACGAAGGGGTCCTCGGCGATCTGGAAGGACAGCAAGGAGATCACGGCCATCAAAGCCCCCGCGAGGGCGAGCCACAAGCCGGGCCCTTGGTGGGGCAGTCCGAGCAGCGCCGTCAAGGGTCCGGGGACGGCGACGAAGACGACGCCCGTCGCCAGGAACAGCCGGCCGTAGCCCCTCATCATCCGCATGATGCTCCTTAATAGACGCCGAATCCTCATGCAACGTTTGCACCAACGCCTTCGCGACTATGATATCGGTCATAGGCGGCGCGGCTCCCGGCGGCTACACTCAAAGAGCAGGGGAGGGCTTGTGGAGCAAAAGACCATACGGTTGAATCTCGACTTGAGCTTCGTCTACGGGCCGCGGACCTTCCGCGCCCCGCTCGCAGCGCTCATGATGTTGGCGGCGGTCGGCGAGCTCAACTCCGAGAGCGTCACCTTGAGCACGTATTATCCCGCGCCGTCCGGGGTCTACACCAACATGATCACGACGGACAACACGTATCTCGCGCGCGACGGAGGCGCGGCGTCCCGCGTCGGCGTCGGCACGACCGCGCCCGGAGCGAAGCTCTCGGTCTCGGGCAGCATGGCCGTCGGCTCTTACGCGGGCAGCGTTCCGCCCGCGAACGCGCTGATCGTCGGCGGCAGCGTCGGCATCGGCGTGACCAATCCGGCCTCGGCCCTCGACGTGCTCGGCAACGTAAACGTCGCCTCGGGCGGCGGCGGCAGGGGCTATATCAAGCTCAACGCGACCGGCTGCGCGATCTCCGCGGCGGTCGCCAACGGCACCATCTGCCCCGCGGGGCGCTACGCGACCTTCCAGCCCGGGGTCTACACCGAAGGCACCAGCTACAACAACCTTCCGGCGCCCTTCCTGGTCACCCCGAGCCTGACCCGGATATATCAGTTCGTCGGCATCAACCCGGCGAACGGCCAGCAGAGCGCGATGTCGACGGGCTACACCGAGGCGGTCCGCGTCGCGTGCTGCCTCAAGTGACGCCGGCGAGCACGCGGCGTATGATCGCGCGCGGGTCGGAATCCTGGGCGACGAGCTCGGCGGGATCGTAGGCGCCGCCCATGTCCCATAGCCCGGCGCAGATCGCGGTCAGCGAGCAGCGGCCGCACGCGGCGGCCTTCCCGTAGCGCCAAAGGCTCTCCTGATGGCGCTTTCGGTCGTCGAGAAATTCCACGCCGCGCTTCTCTCCCTTCACGATCGCGCGGGTCTCGGTGGAGCGGTCTCCGAACTCTCCCATGTAGCACAGCGGCACCTTCTCCAGGCGGAAGGTCCGGCCGCTTTTCTCGAGGAAGCGCATGGCCTGCAGCAAAGAGCGCTTGGTGCTCCGCAAGGTGGGGATGGTGCCCGGGTCCCTGGCCACGCGCTCGACGAGAGGATCGAGATAGGTCCAGGAGAAGTGCCTCAGGTAGGGGAAGCGCGCGCACAGCCAGCGCGCGGTCCGGTGGACGTGGCCCGCGTTCTGGGCGCAGATGGTTTGGTTGACGTCCACGCTCACGGAGCGCCGGCTCAGGCGCGCCAAGGTGCGCACGATGTTGGCCAGCGACTCGGGATTGCCCGTCAGGGCGCCCTGCACCGCCTTGAGGTGGCTGTGCACGCTGACGTGGAGATGCGTCAGGCCCGCCGCGAGGAGCTCGTCGAGATAGGCGGGGTCGGCGGTGCGCTGGGCGTTGGTGATCAGCCTGCAGGGCATGCCCGCGCGGGCCGCGTAGGCGATCAGCGCGGGCAGCGGCCCGTAGAGCGTCGGCTCGCCGCCGGTGAGGATCACGCCGGCGTAGCCGGCGTGCTGATATCGGTCGACGAGGCGCTTGCCCTGCGCGAGCGGGAGCTCGCGCTCGTTGACCGGGTTCGAGCAGAACCGGCAGGCCTGGTTGCAGCGGCGGACGACTTGGATGTAGCCGAGATTCGCCATCGAGGGTTTCGCTCCCCGGCGCATTGTATACAATACGCGGCGCGATGATGACGGCTTCACGTCCGGTGACGGATCACTTCGGAACGCGGCTTGAGCCCGCGGCGCTCGTCGCGGGGCTCGCCGCGCGGGGCCTGCGCGGCTTCACGCTTCGCGTCGACGACGAGGGCGCGAGCCTGGAGCTGAGCGGCGATCCGGCCTCGGACGCGGCCGCGCGCGCGGCGACCTGGCTGCGCGGGCGCTTCTCCCCGCTCATGCCCTTGCGCGTCGAGCGAGGCTCGCGGAGGAAGGCCGCCGCGTTCGAGGACCGCCGCCGACGTCCGACCTGGGTCGTCGCGCTCGGCGAGATCTTCGACGAGGAGCGCGACGCCGCTCGCGTCGAGGCGGAGGTGCGCTCGCGCCTGGGCGGCGAAGGCAGGATCATCAGCTGGCGCCGCCCCGGCGGCGCGCGGGGCGCGCGCCCGGCGCGCATCGTGGCGGCGTCCCGAGAGCCGAGGGCCCTGGCCTGGCTGCGCGACGCCCTGGGCGACGACGGCGCGCCCGCGCATCCCGAGGCCGACATCCTGCTCGACGGCCTCGAATGGGCGGCGGCGCGGCGGCCGACGATCGCGTCGGCGCCCGCCTTCGGCGAGGACGTCCCCGTCATCGTCGAGCCCGCGCGCTGCGACGGCTGCGGGACCTGCGCCGAGATCTGCCCGACGCGCAGCCTGGAGGGGAAAGGGGTCTTCGCGCCCGGCGGCGCGGCGCGCTGCCTGAGCTGCTTCGATTGCGTCGAGGCCTGCCCCACGGACGCCCTGCGTCCGCGGTACGGGCCCTCGAGCGCCACCGCGGCGCGCGCGCTCGCCGGCCGGCCGGGCTGGCTGTCCCGCCTTCGCGGCGCGTCCGGCCCCGCCGTGCCCGCGCCTTTCCCGCCGTCGTTCCTCCTTCCCAAGCCCGGCCCCCGGGAAAACCCGAAGTGGGTCCTGGGCCTGGCCGTGACGACGATGCAGGAGCACGCCGCCGCCCTGCTCGAGGACGGGGCGGTCGCGGGCGCCGTCGAGGAGGAGAGGCTCTCCCGCGCGCGCCACCACGGGCGCGCCGGCCCGACGCTCGCCGCCGATCCGACCCTGTGCCTCGAGGAGGTCCTGTGCCGCCGCGCGGCCGGCGCGCTCCTCTCCGAGCGCGGCCTGACCCTCGACGACATGGACGTGATCGCCGTCAACGGCGTGCCCGCGCGCTATCGCCGCGCCTTCAGCGGCGACGAGGCCGCCGCGCCCATCCCCGTGCTGCGCGCGGGCCGCGTGGTCTTCGTCCCGCACCATCTCGCCCACGCGGCGTCCGCCTGGCGCCTCTCGGGCCAGAAGGACTCCTGGGTGCTGACGATCGACGGGCGCGGCGACCGCGAGACCGCCGCGGTGTTCCGCGGCCGGCGCGGCCGCCTGAGCCGGGAGACGGAGCTCCTGAGCCTCACGGACCGCTCGATCGGCGGGGTGTACGAGACCGTGACCCGCCTGCTCGGCTTCGGCGCGCACGGCCAGGGAAGCGTCATGGCCCTGGCGTCCTTCGGCAGGCCCGCGCGCGATCTCAAGGAGTTCCTGTCCCGCCGCGGGCGGGGCGATTACGCCATCCACGAGCGCGGGCTCTCCGCGCGCTTCGAGGCGCTGGCGCGCGCGCCGGACGCGCCGCTCGAGCGGGGCCACAAGGACCTCGCGGCCTCCTTGCAGGCGGCCTTGGAGAAGCTCGTCGTGGGCCTGCTCAAGGACGCCGGCGTGCCGCGCGGGGCCGAACTGTGCCTGGCCGGAGGGGTGGCGCTGAACTGCCGCCTCAACGAGTTGATCCGCCGGACCTTCAAGCCGCGGGCGATGTTCGTCCAGCCCGCCGCCAACGACGCGGGCACGGCTCTCGGGGCGGCGCTCGAGGCGGCCGGGGCGGCGGGCGCGCTGGAGCACGCCGCGCTCGGGCCGGAGTATCCCGAGGGCGAGGCGCGCGCGGCCCTCGAGCGCGCGGGCCTCGCCTACGGGCGCTCCGCCTCGGTCGCCGCGGAGGCCGCAGCGCTGCTCGCCGCGGGCGAGATCGTGTGCTGGTTTCAGGGGCGCGCGGAATTCGGTCCGCGCGCGCTGGGCTCGCGGAGCATCTTGGCCGACCCCCGCCGCGCGGACATGCGCGCGCGCGTCAACCGCCTCAAGGAACGCGAGCCGTGGCGCCCGTTCGGGCCCTCCATCCTGGCGGGGCGCGAGCGAGAGTGGTTCGAGGACGGCTTCGACTCCAGGTTCATGCTGTTCGCCCGGCGGCTGAAGAAGGGCCGGGCGGCGCTCGTCCCGGCCGCGGCCCACGTCGACGGGACGAGCCGCCCGCAATCGGTGCACGCCGGCGCGAGCCCGCTCTATCACGAGCTCATCGCGGCGTTCGACGCGCTGACCGGCGTGCCGATGGTGCTGAACACTTCCTTCAACCGGCGGGGCGAGCCCATCGTCTGCGCTCCGGAGGACGCGGTCGCCTGCTTCCTCGGCATGCCCGAGGCCGGGGTCCTCGTCCTAGGTCCTTTCATCGCGCGGCGCGCGCCGGTCCGGCCGGTCGAACCCGACGCGGCCCTGGCCGCTCTCCCGGGCGGACGGCGCCTCATGCTGAGGCTCGCCGCGCGCGAGGGCCGCGCTCAGTCCCACGCGCCCGTCGCCGACATCGCCCACCTTCCGGACCGGAGCTTCGCCGACGCGGCGCGCGCGCTGGCCGCGGGGCGCGCCGCGGCCTGCTCCGAGCTCGTGATCATGAGGGGGGTGGCCGCGCCGCGGCCGGACCTGCCCGCGCTGCTGGCCCGGGCGCGCGCGATGGGCTACGCCTTCATCCAGCTGCAGACGAGCGGAGGGAGCCTGGCGGGCGTGGCGAAGCTCGTCGACGCCTTCGAGATCACGCTGTTCGCGGCGGACGAGGCCGCGCACGACGCGCTGGCCGGGCGCCCGGGCTCCCTGCGCGAGGCCTTGGCCGGCGCCCGCGCCGCCGCCGCCGCGGGGCGCGAGGTCGTGCTCAACGTCCCGGTGCTGCGGCGCAACCTCTCGACTTTGCTCCCCGCCGTGCGCCTGGCCGCGAAGCTTCGGGCGCGCCGGATCCAGTTCTGCTTTCCGCGGCCGGTGGAGACGGCGGCCGGCCCTAGATGGGCGGCGCTCGCGCGTCTGGCCGACGCCGCGCCGCGCATACGGGAGGCGCTTCGCGCCGCGGCTCGCGTCGGGCTTCCCGCGTCGACCGAGGGCGTCCCATTCTGCCATCTCGACGCGGACCAGCGGTCCGGGCCGGACGCCGAGGAGCGCTGGGACCGATTTCGCGTCGACGACCTTCACCGCCTCGAGGAGGCCCTCGATCCGGCGCGCCGCGGCTCGCGACCCGAGGCGCCGGCCTGCCGGGGCTGCGCCGTCCGCGCCGCCTGCCCGCGCACCTGGGCGTCCTACCTCGCCCTGTTCGGCTCCTCCGAACTGGCGCCCGTCGCCATGACTTAAATCATAGACGCGGGAGCCGGCCGGCGATTAAACTAGGCCATGATCGCCCAGCTTCTGCTCGCGGCGCTGTTCACGGCGGCCGAGCCTGTCGTTGCGGCCGCTCCCGCTTCGAAGGCCGGGATGTCCCGCGCCGACTCGGTCGCGGCCAATGAAAGGCTCTCCCTGCTTTGCGCGCGCAAGCCCCTCGCCGTCGATTCGCTGCTGTCGGACCCGGCGTTTCGCGCGGACTCCGCGACCTTCACCGGCCCGGAGGCGCGGGATCTCTACGACTATGCCGCGTGCCGCGATCTTCAGGGCGCTCCCGGGGTCTGCGCGGCGATCGACGGCCTCGCCCTCGAGGCGGGCTCGAGCCGCTGCCGCGCTTTGGCGGCGGAATATCGGCTCGTGTTCCGGACGTTGGCCGGGGGCGACGCGCTCTCCGCCTGCCGAGAGCTGCTCGAGCTCGAGGGCAAGCGAGGCTCGTCGGTCGAAAGGGGCTGCGCCGCCTTGATCAAGGCCGTCCGCGCCGGAGGCCCCAAGCCGTCGTGCGAAAGCCTCGCGGGCGCGCTGATCCTCGCTCCGGAAGAATCGTGCGAGGACATCCAGGCGATGTGGTCCGACGATCCGAGGGTTTGCGATCGGCACGGGGATCCCGACGTGCAGCGGGAATGCCTCGGGCGGGCCGCCTTGGCGGCCGGGCTGCGCGAGCCCCCTCGCTGCCCCGCCTCTCCCGCGTGCCGGGCGCTCGCGTCGAAATCGCCCGCCGCGTGCGACGAATTGAGGAACCGATTTTCCGGCGCGCTCTGCGCGCGCGTCGCCAAGGACCTGGCCGCCGAAAAAGCCCGGTTGGCGCGGGAGCCGGAACAGCGGCGGCTGGCGGAGCGGCTGATTCAAGAGCGGCTCGCGGGTCGGGCCGCCGCCCGGTCCGCGGCGGCCGCGGCCGAGCAGGCCAGGATCGCGGCGGACGCCGTCCGGGCCAGGGCCGAGGCGGCCGCCCTTCGGGAGAAGCTCGCCAAGCAGGCCGCCGCGCAGGCCGCGAAAATGACCGCGGCCCAGGCCGCGGTGAAGGCCAAGGCGGAGGCGGAGGCCAGGAAGGCCGCCGCCGCGAAGGCCAAGATCGAAAGGCAGATCAAGCCGCAGTTCCGCAAGGGCGCGCCGATGGAGTCCAATCCCCCCGAGGCGGTGGAGATCATCAAGGCGCTCGAGGAAGGCCGCCCGCTGCCGCCGCCGCGCAAGACCAAGCCCCCCAAGGCCCCTCCCGCCGACGAGTAACCCCGTCCTGGCCGTTGCGTTGCGGTGGCGTGACGCATGCCCAGGACCCGCTGCGCCGCCTCGCCTCAGCCGATCGACAGCGATGCCGCCCGCCTGCTCAAGCTTCTCGGAAGCCGGCGACTGGCGCTGCTGCAGACCGCTTTCGGAGGGCGGCGCTTATGGATTCCGAAGGCCGGGAGCAACCTGCGCTGCTCCGTCTGCCGCTTCCGCGACCAGTGCATTCGCACCTGGCGCGGCCAGGGGCTGAGCATCGCGGCCATCGCCAAGAGGCTCGGCGTGTCGCCCAAGACGGTCTACCGGGTCCTCGGGACCGTGCGCGCCGCCAAGGCGGCCTGATTCCCATTCGTGCCCCAAAATAGCATGGCCCGGCCGTCGGGAAGCCGCTACCATACGGAAAGCCCGCCTGCCCATCGACCCAGATAACAGAGGAATCCATGTCCATTTCCGACTCCGGTGAAATCACCATCGACCTAGACGAGACCATCTATTCTCTCGAGGCGGTGCAGAACGCCGTCTACGTCTTCACCGATCGCGCCTACGTCCGCGTCGAGAGGACCGAAAATGAGCGGCTCAAGGTCTTCATGACGATCAAGGCCGGCCCGCCATCCGCGGCCGCCGCGTTGCGGGGGGAGTTCGGCAACGAGCTGATCCATCAGGTTCTCCGCCAGCGCGTCTCGGCCTCCAACCAGAAGATCCGCGAGTTCATCGTGACCAAGGCCTTGGTCTCGGCCCAGCCGTCCGCCCTGTCGGCCGCGGCGGCTCCGGACGCCGCCGAAGCCGCCCCGTGCCCCGAGTGCGCCGACCCCGGCGCCCCGCCCGCGCCGCCGCAGATCGACGCGGCCCTGGAGAATGAGATCGACCGCCTGCTGGCCGAGATCGAGAGCGGCGACGGCGCGGCCGATCCCCTCGGCGTCTCGGTTCCTTGGGAGGAGGCGTTCGGCTCCAAGGCGAAGGCCCCCAAGGCGAAGGCTAAAGTCAAGGCGAAGCGCTCATGAGCGGGACCGCGGCGGCCTCCATCCCGGTCCTCGACGAGGTCAAGACCGGGCCCTTCCGGTTTCGGAAGGTCTCGGGCAGGATGCTCGTCACCAATGATCTCGGACGTCATCAGCTCCTCGACGACGGGCAGTTCAGGCGCTTCGTCACCGGCGCGCTGCTCCCGGGCGACGCTCTGTACGAGAAGCTCAAGGCCGACGGCTTCATCCGCGACCAGATGGACTTCGACGCGATCGCCGCCGTCTGGGCGCGGCGCAACAAGTTCCTCTGGCAGGGCCCGACTTTGCACGTGATCGTGACGACTTTGCGCTGCAACCACCGCTGCCTGTACTGCCACGCGAGCGCGCTGGGCATGGCCGACGCGATGACCGATATGAGCGAGGACACCGCGCGCAAGGTCGTCGACCGCATTTTCGAGAGCCCGAGCGGGGCGCTCACCATCGAGTTTCAGGGCGGCGAGCCGCTGGCGAACTGGCCCGTCGTCAAGTTCATCGTGGAGTACGCGGCCGAGAAGAACAAGACGGCCGGGAAGAGCCTCTGGCTGAACCTCGTCACGAACCTGAGCCTCATGGACGACGCGAAGCTGAAATGGCTCCTGGCCCGCGGCGTCAACTTCTGCACCTCCATCGACGGGCCGGCGAGGCTGCACGACCGCAACCGGCCCTGGAGCGCGGGCGCCAGCCACGCCGAGGCGACGAAGTGGTTCAAGATCATCGACAAGAAGACCCGCGCCAAGATGTTCCGCATCGACGCGCTGCTGACGGTCACGCGCCTGTCGCTGGAGCAGCCCCGCGAGATCGTCGACGAGTACGCGTCCATCGGCGCCCGCGGCGTGTTCCTGCGGCCGCTGAACCCGTACGGCATGGCCGCGGCGACCTGGAAGAAGATCGGCTACGGACCCGAGGAGTTCCTCGCGTTCTACGCGAAGGCCCTCGACCGCGTCCTGGAGATCAATCGCGAACGGACCCTGCGCCGGCCGTTCTTCGAGCAGACCGCCCGCCTGTATCTGGCCAAGATCCTGACCGACGACGACCCCAACTACCTCGACCTGCGCTCGCCCTGCGGGGCGGGCATCGGGCAGATGGCCTACAACTTCGACGGCTCGGTCTTCACCTGCGACGAGGGCCGCATGCTCAACCGCATGGGCGACGACACCTTCCTCATCGGCAAGGCCGGCGAGGGGACGTACGCCGAGTCGGCGGGGCATCCCGTCGTCCGGGCGCTGGCCGTGGCGTCCAACCTCGACAACCAGATCGAGTGCTCGAAGTGCGCGTACAAGCCCTACTGCGGGATCTGCCCGGTGCAGTGCTACAAGGAGCAGGGCGACATCAACGGCCGCATGCCGACGAACTCCCGCTGCAGGATCAGCATGGGCGTGCTCGACATCCTGTTTGACCGGCTCCAGGACAAGAAAAACGAGAAGATCTTCCGCTCCTGGCTCAAGGTCAGGAAGGGAGAGGGCGAGAAGGTCGCCGCGCTGTACCAGCGAGGCTGAGAGGACCCCCATGGCCGACAACGAAAAGGACAAGGACGACGTCGCCGGAAAAGAGATCATGCCGCGCGTCGCCAAGGACCTCTCGCGCTTCTTGACGAGCGAGGAGGGGAAGATCCTCAAGAAGGACGTGGTGAAGGCGGCCGCGGTCCTGGGCATCATCGGAGCGGCCATCATGCGCGCCGAGGACCTGCTCGCGCAGACCCAGCACACCAACGCCATCCACAACTCCGGGGCCGGCGCCACGCACGCCAGCCACAGCTCCCATGCCAGCCACGCGTCGCACGGCTCCCACGGCTCGCACGGCAGCCACGGCTCGCACGGCTCGCACGGCAGCCACGGCTCGCACGGCTCGCACGGCAGCCACGGCTCGCACGGCTCGCACGGCAGCCACGGCTCGCACGGCTCGCACGGC
>JAKFCD010000064.1:0-13920 GCA_036676805.1 Elusimicrobiota bacterium | reverse complement strand
GCCCGCCGCCGCGGCCGTCCCGTCGCGCCGCCCCGGAGAAGCCGAGCTGCGCGCTCCCCGCACCCGCGGCGCCGCCATGCCCTTCGTCATCACCGCCATGGCCGTCGCCGATTTCGACGGCTCCGGCGCGAAGCAGGTCGTCCTGTCCGACGATAAGGCCTTCCGCCTCTACGCCTACCCCGCGGCGGAGCACAAGGTGCTGGCCCAGGGCGACATCCCCGGGACCGGCGCGCGCATAGTCTCCCTAGAGGCGGCCGATCTCGATCAAAATGGAAAGGCCGAGCTCTTCGTGTCGGTCTACAACGAGGGCTTCCGCCGCCTCGAGACGTCGGTGTTCGCGCTCGAGGCCGGCAAGTGGGCCAAGACGGCCGACCTCCCCCTGCTCGTGCGCTCCCACCAGAACGCCAAGGGCGAGCCGAGCCTCGCGTCCCAGCAGATCCAGGACGACAAGACCTTTCCCTTCGGCGCGGTGTACCCCCTCGTCTACAAGGACGGCAAGTACGTCCAGGGCCGCCCGAAGCTCAACCCCAAGCGCGCCGACTGGCTCTACGGCTTCTCCTACGCCCAGCTCGACGCCGCCGGCGAGCCCGCCGCCCTCTACCTCACCTCCGTCAACAGCTTGCGCGCCCAGTTCGCCAAGGGCCACTGGCGCTCCAAGGAGGGCTTCGGCCAAAGCCCGACCCGGGTGCGCTGGCACGAGAAGCTCCTCGAGTTCCACCCCCCGATGCTCGCGACCTACGACGTCAAGGGCTTCGACAAGCTCTACGTCATCCGCAACCTCGCGATGCTCGGCGGCCTCGCCAACCCCTTCGGCCTGTTCAACGGCGGAGAGCTCCACGCCAAGACCTGGACCGGCGTGGCCTTCGAGACCGCGTGGAAGGCCGAGCTCGGCGGCTCCTCGCCCGGCTTCGTCCTCGTCGAGCCCGAGGCGGGGCGCAAGGAGCTCCTCGTCGCCGTCGCCGGCGCGACGGGCAAGTCCGCGGTCTGGACCTTCGATCCCTAGGATATGACCGGCCGCAAAATCCTGGTCGTCGACGACGACCCCTCCATCCGAGAGATCCTCTCCATCCAGCTGACGCGCCTGGGCTTTACCGTCGCGACCGCCGACGACGGCCTCGAGGCCGTGGCCGCCTTCAAGGCAGAGGCCCCCGACGTGATCCTCATGGACCTCATGATGCCCCGCCTCGACGGCCTCGCGGCCTGCCAGCAGATCCGCGCCGTGGAAAAAAAGGCCGGAGCCAAGCGCACCCCGGTCCTCTTCCTGACCGCCCGCGACTCGACCCACGACAAGACCAGCGCGGCGCTGTCCGGCGGCGACGAGTTCGTCGCCAAGCCGGTCAGCATCCAGGAGCTGCGCGAGCGCCTCGAGGCGGTCCTTCTCAAAAAGGGCAAGCCGTGAGAGCCGCCCTTCTCGCGCTGGCGCTGCTGTCGGCGCCGGCGGCCGCGGCGGGCTTCGGGAACACCTCGATGGGCCGCAAGCCCTACGGCGTCCTGCTCCTCTCGCCCGACACCGGCGGCGCCTTCAAGGCCGAGCTCGCCCACATCCGCTCCCGGCTGCAGGGCGTCCCCCTCGACAGCGTCGAGTCCTTCAACGACGGCGTCTCGGTCCAGCGCGCCGTCGACCGCCTCAACGCCCAGCACGTCTCCAAGATCGTCGCCGTTCCCCTCGACCTCGTCTCCGAGTCGGCGGGCATGGAGCATCTGCGCTACCTCTTCGGCATCCGCGAGCAGCCCGTCTCCGACCGCCCCGACGACGTTCGTCCCCCGACGGCCCCGGTCAAATCCCTCAACAAGAGCTCCATCGTCCTTCCCGGCCGCGGCCCCAAGCGCCTCAAGAGCGACGCCGAGCTCGTCCTCACCGCGACCATCGACAAGTCCCCCGCCCTCGCCGACATCCTGGGCGAGCGCGCCGCCGCCCTCGCGCGCGATCCCGCCAGGGAGGCCGTGATCCTCGTCGGCGTCGGCCCCCGCTCGGACAAATCCCTCGACGCCTGGAGGACGGCCGCCTCCGCGATCGCCGAGTCGGTCCGCGTCAAGGGCGGCTTCCGCGAAAGCGGGATCGTCTGGGTCCGCGACGGCACCCGCGCCGGCCAGCAGGACAAGGACCGCGAGGAGAACCGGACGACCCTGCGCGGCCTCGTCACCGCCGGCGGCGTCGTCGCCGTGCCTTTGGCCCTCGACGGCCGCCGCGCCGGCAAGCTGCTCCAGCGCCAGCTCGGCTCCGGCGGCTACCGCTGGAACGGCAAGGGCGTGCTCGGCGATCCGCGCCTGGCCGATTGGATCGTCTCCATCTCCAAGGCCGCTTCCGCTTTACCCGACGTCCGCCGGTTCAAAGACAACGCTCAAGGGGGATTCCGATGACCGACAAGACCACTCTCAACACCGAGCCGGTGAAGGTGCTCGACAAGGGCTTCGTGCGCCTCGTCGACTTCATGGGCGGCGACCAGGGCGTCGTCGACGCCGCGCGCGTCTCCTACGGCGGCGTTTCCAAAGGAGCCGAGGCGGATAAAAAACTCATCGCCTACCTCCTCAAGCACTCGCACATGACGCCCTTCGAGCACGCGGTGTTCAAGTTCCACGTCTCCGCCCCGATCTTCGTCGCCCGCCAGTGGTTCCGGCATCGCTTCGCCGCATACAACGAAGTTTCTTTCAGATACACCGAAGTGAAGGACTACTTCTACATGCCCGCGAAGTGGCGCGGCCAGGATAAGAAAAACAAGCAGGCCTCCAACACCGCCGTCGAACTCGACCAGAAGACCCTTCACGACATGTTCGCCAAGCAGGTCGACTCCTGCCTCAGCACCTATAAAAAAATGATCGAGCACGGCGTCGCCCGCGAGATGGCGCGAATGGTCCTGCCCGTCAACCTCTACACCGAGTTCTACTGGACCGTCAACGCCCGAAGCCTCATGAACTTCGTGGCCCTGCGCGCCGACGCGCACGCCCAGCTCGAGATCCAGGCCTACGGCGAGGCGCTCGCCGCGCAATTTAAGAACCTCATGCCGTGGACGTATGAAGCGTTCCTGCGCGACGGCTGGAAGGGCGAGAACCCCATTATCGCGGCCGAGAAGGCCGCCTTGCCCGCCCTGCAGACCTCCGCCAAGTAAGGTGGCGCCGGTCTACGAGGTGGTGCTGGTCCGTCCCGACATCGCGGGCAACACCGGCCAGATCGGCCGCAGCTGCATGGCCCTGGGCTGCCGCCTGCACCTCGTCCATCCGCTCGGCTACAAGATCACCGACGCCAACCTCAAGCGCGCCGGCCTCGACTACTGGCCCAACCTCGACCTCAAGCAGCACGACAGCGTGAAGGACTGGCTGGGAAGCGTCGAGCCGTCGCGCGAGGTCTGGCTGCTCTCCACCAAGGCCGAGAAGGACTGGGACCCCGGCGAGGTTTCCCCGGGTGCCACGCTCGTGTTCGGCTCCGAGACGGGCGGCCTGCCCGACGAGGTCCACGCGCGTTGGCCCGGCCGCGAGCGCAAGATCCCCATCGACCCGCGCGCCCGAAGCCTCAACCTCTCCGCCTGCGTCGCGATGACGCTCGGCAGCCTGATCTTCCGAAGGTAGCGAACTGTTTCCGGAAACAGTTCGGGGCGGATCAGGGTTTAGCGGGCGCCCGGCGGGCCAGGTTCTCGGCGATCATGGCCTTGACCTCATCGGCGTCGCGGGCGATGCGCTTGAGCTCGAGGGCGGCCAGCTTCTGCACGCGCAGCTTCTCGCGGACCGAGGCCATGATCTGCAGCTTCTCCCGCTCGGTGATGTTGGGGTAGTCCCGGTGGTCGGGGTTCGCCGCGATTTCCTTTATAAGCTCGGGGGTCATGCGGTCATCGTACTTATGGTAGGCGATGACGATGTCCTCGATGGCCAGCTCGGCCTCATCCGAGCGCAGCTCCGTCTCGCGGCGCTTGTCCTGGAGGACGAACAGGCGCTCGTACAGTGCGGCCAGGGCGAGGTTCTCGTTGCCGTCGGCGGCGGTGCGGGCCATGGTCAGGCCCTGGGCGACGGAGGCGTCGAACTCCGCGGCGTACGAGGGGACGGCCAGGAGGGCGGCGAGGAGGATCGGTTTCATGAACCGATTCTAGCACAGCAGGGCGCCCGATTTTGGGCCACCCGGGGGATAACGACCCGATTGCTTCCATTCCCCTGCCGAACCCCATTGCGCGGCCGTCGATTTCCCCTTACAATTGCACGTCGGCCAATTTGCTACCCTCCACCCATGAAGCGGATCCTCTGCGCCGGCCTCGTTTTCCTCGCCGCCCACGCGGGCGCGGCCATGCCCGCCAAGGTCAAGCGAGGCAACCTCGAGATTCGGGTCAAGGTGACCGGCACGGTCATCGCCGACGACATCTTCCGCATCAAGTCCACGATCGAGGGCCGAGTCGAGAGCGTGCTGACCTCGACCTACGTCTGGCGCGGCGCCGACCAGCACCTCGCGTTCCTGGCCCATAAGGAGCTCGCGGCGATGCTCGACTCCAAGGGCACGCAGAACGTGGACATCCTCGAGGACCGCTGGCAGCGCGTGTACCGCCCGACCTCGGCGCGCTGCCCGGACACGTGCTTCATCCTCAAGAGCTTCCTGAGGCCCAAGACCTGGGTGAAGCCCGAGTCGGTGATGTTCGAGGCGGCGTCGACGCTCAAGCTCGTCGCCCGGGTTCGGCCCGAGGACGCCTCCTGGATCCGCGACGGCCAGGACCTGGTCTTCTGGCCGGTGAACGACCCCAAGCGCCGGCTCAAGGGCCGGGTGACCAAGTTCATTCTCGATATACAAGGAGAGAAGGTGTCCCCCGGGGGCACCTTCACCTTGCTCATGTCCCCCGACCGCTACTTCAACCCGGGCACGGCGTGGGAAGGCGAGATCGTGCCCATGTCGAAGAAGGACGTGCTCTACGTGCCGACCGGCGCCTTGGTCAGGGAGGGCGGCGTCACCTATCTGCCGGTGCGCGTCTCGACCGGGATCACGACGGAGGGGCTGACCCAGATCACGGCCGGCATCGAGGTCAACCGCGACGTGCTCGTGCTCGACGACGAGCAGCTGCGGGGCTCCGAGCGCCACCGGCAGGAGGCGGACCTCGAGGCCCTGCGCGCGCGGGCGCGCGCCCAGCGCGGCGAGGAGGAGTCCTCCGGGCCGGCCATCGGCCCCGCTCCCGTGAGGAAGAAGCGCAAGCACGCCGAGGTCTTGGACGACATCGATTACGGGGAGGATCCCTATGGCGAGCCCTAGCAAGCCCAACATCGCCCCGACGCGCCGCGTGCTGGCGATCGTGCTGGCCGGAGGCAAGGGCGAGCGCCTGCACCCGCTGACGCATGAGCGCTCCAAGCCGGCCGTGCCCTTCGGCGGCAAGTATCGCATCGTCGACTTCGTGCTCTCCAACCTCGTCAACTCGGGCATGCTCTCGATCTACGTGCTCGTGCAGTACATGTCGCAGAGCCTCATCGAGCACCTGCGCTCCAACTGGCGGACCGCCGGCCTGACGCGGGAGCACTTCATCACCGTCGTGCCCCCGCAGATGCGCCTGGGGACGATGTGGTACCGCGGAACGGCGGACGCGGTGCGCCAGAACCTGAACCTGATCCATGACTACGACCCCGACTTCGTCGTCGTCTTCGGCGCCGACCACGTCTACCGCATGGACGTCGGCCAGATGATCCAGTGGCACATCGAGAAGGGCGCCGACGTCACGATCTCGACGATCCCGGTCCCCCTGAAGAGCGTGCCGTCCTTCGGCATCGTGGAGACCGACGCGAAGAACCGCGTGTCCGGCTTCGTCGAGAAGCCGCTGACGGCGGATCCGATGCCGGGAAGCACGACTCACGCCTTGGCGTCGATGGGCAACTACGTCTTCACGAAGAGCGTGCTGGTGGACCTGCTTAAAAATCACCATAAGGACGAGAGCGATCTCGACTTCGGGAAGAACGTCCTCCCCGCCATCCTGAAAAGCCATAGATTATATGCCTACGATTTCTCGACCAACGTCCTGCCCGGGCTCAAGCCGTACGAGGAGCAGTCTTACTGGCGCGACGTCGGGACGCTGAGCGCGTACTACCAGTCGAACATGGACATACTCGGGGCCCGGCCGCGGCTCAACCTCAACAACCGCCGCTGGTTCATCCACTCGGGCCGCTACGACGGGCCGCCCGCCAAGGTGCTCGACGGCAAGCTGACGAACTGCATCATCAGCGACGGCTGCTTCGTGCGCAACGCGACGATCAAGAACTCCATCATCGGCCGGGGCGTGCACATCCACGACGGGGCGGTGATCGAGGACTCGATCATCATGGACTTCTGCAAGGTCCGCTCCGAGGCCCATCTCAAGCGCGTGATCGTGGACCGCTTCAACGAGATCCCGGCGAAGCTGAAGGTCGGCTTCAACCCCGAGGAGGACGCGAAGCGCTACTTCGTGGACCCGAGCGGGCTGGTGATCGTGCCGCGCGGCGAAACCGTCCAGCGGTGAGCGCGCGCGTGCTCGCCGTCGAGGACACCCCCGCGCTGCGCGCGCTGCTGCAGCTGTGCCTGACGCGGACGGGCTACGCGGTCACCCTCGCCGAGGACGGCCGGGCGGCGGTGGAGCTGTTCCTCGCCGGGGAGTTCGACGCGGTCGTCATGGACATCCAGATGCCGGTGCTCGACGGCCTGACCGCCGTCGCGCGCATGCGCGAGTCGGAAAAGAGCCGGGGCCGCGCGCCGGTCCCCATGCTCGCGCTGACCGCGAACACGGAGCCCGCGGACCTGCGCCGCTGCCTCGAGGCGGGATTCACCGCGACGGTGCGCAAGCCGTTCGGGCGCGAGGAGCTGCTGGCGGCCGTCGCGCGCGGGCTCGGCGCCCGGCCCGGCGCGCCCGCCGGCGAGCGCATACTCGTCACGGCCGACCCGGAGTTCGCCGACCTCATCCCGGCCTTTCTCGACAACTGCCGGCGAGAGGCCGCGGCGATGAGGATGGCCCTCGAACAGAAGGATTACCGGACCATACTCGCCGCGAGCCACAAGCTCACGGGCGCGGGCGCCAGCTTCGGCTTCCGGCCGCTGAGCGAGGAGAGCCGCGGCATCGAGGCCGCGGCGAAGGCCGGCGACGAAGCGGCCTTGCGGGCGCGCCTGGACGCCCTCGGCCTTTATCTCGAGCGGGTCAAGGTGGTGTACCCATGAGCGAGGCCGCCCGGCCGCTGATCGTGAGCGTCGAGGACGACGCGAGCATGCGGGCCCTGCTCGAGCGCATCCTCGTCAACGGCGGCTATGAGGTCCGGCCCTTCGCGGACGGCGATTCGGCGCTCGAATGGCTCAAGACGGGGCGGCCCGACTTGATCCTCACCGACGTGATGATGCCGGGCGCGACGGGCTACGAGTTCTGCGCCAAGCTCCAGGCCGACCCCGAGCTGGCCCTGATCCCGGTGATCTTCCTCACCGCGCTCGACACCGCGCAGGACAAGGCGCGGGCGCTGGCCGCGGGGGGCGTGGATCATCTCACCAAGCCCATCGTCAAGAAGACCTTGCTCGAGATCATCGCCAAACACGCCGGGACGAAGAGGCAGTGGGCCGGACTCAAGGAAGGCCTCGTCGCCGCGGCGTGGGCGCCCGACGCGCGGCGGCCGGCGTTCGCGACCGCCAGGCTGGCGGCCGAGTCCGCGGGACTGCCGTATCTCGCGAACATCAACCCCGAGACGATCCGCCTGGGCGTGCTGCCGGCCCCGTTCTGCCGCAAGAACCAGGTGATCGCGATCTCGGATGAGAAAGGCCCCGCCTTCGTCGTCGGCGACGCGTTCAACCGCGAGCTGTTCGGCCTGCTCGGGCGCTACGCCGCGGACGGCGCCGCGCCCCGGATCATCGTCACCGAGCCGGCGAACATCGCGCTGCTGCTCAAGCGTCCCGACCAGGAGCGGCTTAAGACCCGCCTGGGCTCGGATCGCGAGGAGGTGCCCATCGCCGAGATCGCGGGCCACTTGCTCGACAGCGCGGTCTACGAGCGCGCCAGCGACATCCACATCGAGCCGAAGGCCGACGGGACCGTCGTCCGCTTCCGCATCGACGGCGACCTGCGCGAAGTCCACCGGCTCAAGACCCAGACCGGGCTGCAGTTGATCACCCGCTTCAAGGCGCAGGGACGGCTCGACATCGCCGACCGGCGCAAGCCCCAGGACGGCTCGATGGAGCTCGAGATCGACGGGCGCGCCTTCATCCTGCGCCTGGCCACGACCTGCACGCCCGCCGGCGAGAGCCTGATCCTGCGCCTGCTCGAGCCCTGGGTCAAGCCCAAGCCGCTCGAGGAGCTCGGGATGTCCCCCCAGCAGGTCAAGCACATGGTGGAGTTCGCCCACCGCAACCACGGTCTGATCGTCATCGCGGGTCCCACGGGCTCGGGGAAGACGACCACGATCTACAGCCTCCTGCAGCACATCGACTGCCGCAAGCGCAGCCTGATCTCCGTCGAGGACCCCGTCGAGTACCGCATCCCCAGCGCCAACCAGCAGCAGGTCGACGAGAAGGCGGGCCTGACTTTCGAGGCCCTGCTCAAGTCCTCGCTGCGCCAGGACCCCGACATCCTCTTCCTGGGCGAGATGCGCGACCCCTTCTCCGCCAAGATGGCGATCGACTTCGCGAGCACCGGCCATCTCACGATCAGCTCGGTGCACACGACGAACGCGACGACGGCGATCTTCCGCCTCGAGCGCATCGGCGTCACGCGCGGGGCGATGGCCGACAGCATCCTGGGCGTGATCGCCCAGAAGCTGCTCAAGCGCCTATGCCCGCACTGCAAGAAGACGGGCCCGGCGACGGAGGAGGAGCGCGCCTGGTTCGCGCCGTTCACCGACGACGTCCCCGCCGTGCTCGCGCGCCCCGTCGGCTGCGTCAAATGCGGGGGCACGGGCTTCCTCGGGCGCGAGGGGATCTACGAGATCGTCAAGTTCTACCCGGAGATCTCGGACATGATCCGCCGCGACGTCCCGATCTCCCAAATCCGCGACTTCGCCCGCGAGCGCGGCGACATCCTGATCGTGGATCACGCGATCGAGAAGGTCCGCGCCCTGCTCTTCGACGGCCGCAATGTCTATGAGAACGTCCTGCTCGAGGAATCCGAGTACCGTAAAGCCCCGAAGGCCGCGCCGCCGATTTCGCCGAAAGCGCCCTCGAAACCGCCCGCCATCATCATGGACTCGGGCCCGGGAACGGCAAAGATACTTGTCGCCGAGGACGACGCCGACACGCGCGCGCTCATCGCGCGAGTGCTCGAGAACCAGGGCTACGCGGTCACGACCGCCGCCGACGGCATAGAGGCCCTCGCGCGCCTCGGCGAGGGGGCCTTCGACCTCATTTTATCCGACGTCAACATGCCCAACCTCGACGGGCTCAAGCTCATGGAGCTCAAGGAGCAGAAGAGCATCGCCACGCCCGTGATCTTCTTCACCGCCGAGGAGGAAGGCGAGGCCCGGGCCCTCGCGCTCGGAGCCGAGGACTACATCAAGAAGCCGGTCGCCAAGGACGTGATCGTCGCGCGCGTGCGGCGCGCGCTGGAGCGGCGAGGCCGCTGAGCGTCGCGGGTCGGGAACTGTTTCTGGAAACAGTTCCCGCAGCTCGCGCCGGCGCGCGCTCCCCCCTGCGCGACGCGGGGCGAAATGGCTACAATGAGCCCGTGAGCCACCGGCATATCTGCGTTCACGGCCATTTTTACCAGCCCCCGCGGGAGAATCCGTGGACGGGCGCGGTCGATCGCGAGGCCTCCGCGGCCCCGTTCCACGACTGGAACGCGCGCGTCGCCGAGGAGTGCTACGGCCCCATCACTTTGGGCGTCCATGGCGGCAGCGACGGCCGCACGATCGCCTATGACGAGACGCTCAAGCGGCTCTCCTACGACTTCGGACCGACCCTGCTCTCCTGGCTCGAGACGGAGCGCCCGGCCCTCCTTCGTCGCGTGCTCGCCGCCGACGCCGAGACGCGGACGGCGATCGCCCAGCCCTACTTTCATAATATTCTTCCCTTCGAGTCGCGCCGCGACAAGGAGACCTTGGTGCGCTGGGGCCTGGCCGAGTTCAGGCATCGCTTCGGCCGCGAGGCGAAGGGCATGTGGCTTCCCGAGACGGCGGTGGACGTCGATACGCTCGAGGTCCTCGCCGGCTGCGGGGTCGAGTTCACCATACTCGATCCCAAGCAGGGCCAGGCCGTGCGCGACCTCGGCACGGACGCCTGGGTCGAGTTCGACGCCGAGCACCTCGATCCCAAGACCCCTTATCTTTGGGTCTCGCCGTCGGACCCGGCGAAGCGGCTCGCGATCTTCTTCTACCATCATCGCCTCTCGACCGGGATCGTCAGCGCCGAGACGACGGTCAGCGCGGAGCACTTCGCCGACGCGGTGCGCGGGCGGCTCTGGGAGGGCGACGCCGCCCAGCTCGCGCACGTGGCCTCCGACGGCGAGTTCTACGGCCATCATCACCCGGGGGCGGAGCGCGTGCTGGCGCTGACCCTCGACCTGCTCGAGGCGGACGGCATCCCCGCGATCGATCCCGGCCGCTTCCTGGCCCTGTTCCCCCCGCCCCACGAGGTCCGCATACGCGAGAACACCGCCTGGAGCTGCGACCACGGCCTCGGGCGCTGGGACAAGGACTGCGGCTGCCGCTCGGCCCACCTGCCCGGCTGGAGCCAGGAGTGGCGCACCGGGCTGCGCGACGCGCTCAACAAATTGGCGCACCGCCTCGACGCGTTTTACGAGGACGACGCCGCGCGCTTCTTCCACGACCCCTGGAAGGTCCGCGACGAATCGGTGGAGCTGTGGCTTAAGCCCGGCGACGAGCGCGCCTCGGCCTTTCTGAAGGCGCGCGCCAAGCGTCCGCTGCTCGCCGAGGAGGAGAGACGCGCCCTCGAGCTGCTGATGCTGCAGCGCGAGCGCCTGGCGATGTTCACGAGCTGCGGCTGGTTCTTCGACGACATCTCCGGCGTCGAGGCCGTGCTGTGCCTGACGCGCGCCGCGCGCGCGCTCGACCTGGCCAAGCTGCTCGGCGAGGACCCGGAGGAGGCCTTCGTCGAGCGCCTCGCGGCCTGCCGCTCGAACCTTCCCCGCTTCGAGAACGGCGCCAAGGTGTGGAGGGCTCTCGTGGCCTCGGCGCGCGTCGGCCTGCCCCGGGCCGCGGCGCACGCGGCCGTGCTCGACCATCTCGACCTGCCGGCGCCGCAGCCTCCGCTTCTGAGGTGGAAGGCGGGCCCCGCGTTCCGCGCCGACAAGGCCGGCCTCGCCGGCCGCTCCCGGACCCTGTCTATCAGGGAGGTAGCGGTCCGGACCGCGGATACGCGCCAGAGCGCCGAGTTCCACGCCGTCGTCCATCGCGCAGACCGCCTCGACTTCGCGTGCTGGCTCGCCCCGAGCCGGGAGCCCTTGGATCCGATCCTCGTCGGGGACCAATTCTTGCGTTTGAGCGACGACGAATTCCGCGCCGCGATGGACGAACGCTTCGGCGCCGCGCGGTTCGGGCTCGACGCGGTGCTCAACGACGAGCGCGGCGAGGTCATCAAGGCGCTGGCGGGCGCGGGGGCGCTCGGCGCGTCGCGCGCCGCGTATCTCCGGCGCTGGGTCGAGTGCATGGCCGCCTTCCGCCGCGGCGGCTCCGAGGAAGAGGCCGTGCTGCAGCTGCTCTCCGAGTCGGCCGTGCATTCCTTCAACGCCGCCGAGCTGCCCTGGTCCTCGGAGCTCGAGGACCGCCTGCACCGCCACATGGAGGCCGTCGTCGCGGAGCCCGAGGACACGGCGCGGGTGTCGCGCGCCCTGCGCTGGCTCGACGTCCTCTGGGACGCCGGCCTGCTGGCCGGCGTCTGGCGCCTGCGCGACGCGCAGGCCCGCTGGTCGTCGGCGCTCGAGGGCCGGGGCCCGTCGGCCGCGCTCGACGCCTGCCGCGCCGTCGGCGCCCGGCTCGGGCTCGCGGATTTCTCACGGGGGATCGCTTCATGACCAGCAAGCTCATACGCCTCAACGGCCAGGCCGAGACGGTCCGGCTCCTCGGGGAGCAGGACGCGCGCCTGCGCGAATTGGAAAGGGATTTTGGAGTGGAAATCTTCCTGCGTCAGGACGCCGAGAGCGGCGACCTGTCGCTGACCGTCAAGGGAAGCGCCCAGCGCGTGGACAAGGCCGCCAAGCGCCTGCGCGCCGAGATCGAGGCCCTGCGGCGGCGCGCCGCCCCGGTCGACCCGCGCGGCTTCGAGCCGCTCAATCTCGACGCGCCGTCGCTGCCCGAGGACGGCCTGTACCGCGCCCACAGCGGCAAGGTCCTGCGCGCGCGCACCCCGAACCAGCAGAAGTACTGCGACACGATCGCCGAGCACGATCTGACCTTCGGCATCGGCCCCGCCGGCACCGGCAAGACCTTCCTCGCCGTCGCCTGCGCGCTGCGCGCCCTCGAGCAGCGGCACGTGGCGAAGATCGTGCTCTCCCGGCCGGTCGTCGAGGCGGGCGAGAAGCTGGGCTTCCTGCCCGGCGATCTGATGGAGAAGGTCAACCCCTACCTGCGCCCGCTCTACGACGCGTTCATCTCCCTGCTCGGCGGGGAGCGCTTCCGCACCTGGCGGGACAACGACGTCATCGAGATCGTGCCGCTGGCCTACATGCGCGGCCGCACGTTCGAGGACGCCTTCATGATCCTCGACGAGGCGCAGAACACCACGCCCGAGCAGATGAAGATGTTCCTCACCCGCATGGGCGCGGGCTCCAAGGCCGTCGTCACCGGCGACACCACGCAGACCGACCTCGGCGCGCGCGCGACCTCGGGGCTGGTGCGCGTCCTCGAGATCCTCAAGGGCGTCGAGGGGATGGCGACCGTGCGCATGAACGAGGCCGACGTCTCCCGGCATCCGATCGTCAAGCGCATCATCCGCGCCTACGACAAATGGGACGAGAAGACGTCGTGAGGATCATCATCGCGGGCATGGTCTCGCTGCCGGCCGCGGCCCGGAGGGCGGCGCTGTACCGGAAGGCGGTGCTCAAGGCCTTCGGCGCGTCGAGAAGGACGGCCGGCCTGCGCGGCGAGGTCAACGTCGTCTTTCTCGGGCGCGCGGAGATGCTGCGCATGAACCGCCATTACCTCGGCCACGACTACGACACCGACGTCATTTCCTTTTCGCATGAGGCCGTTCCGGGGCTGACCGGCGACGAGGCCCCGATCGGGGACATCTTCATCTCCTCCTGGATGGCGCGGCGGCAGGCGAAGGCCCTCGGCCATTCCGTTTCCGTCGAGGCCGCCACGCTCGCCGTGCACGGCGCCCTCCATCTGACCGGCCACGACGACCACCGGCCCGCCGCGAGAAAGCGCATGTTCAAGGTCCAAGACCGGCTCGTCGCCTCCCTGCGTGCCTAGGGCGGTCGTCGTCCTCTGGGCGCTGGGGGCGGGCGGCTTCTGGCTCGTCCCGGACCAGAAGCTAGTCCGGGGGAAGCTGCTCGCGGTGCAGGCCGTCGTGCTGCTCGCCGGGGCGCTCCTGGCTTGCCGTCGCGAGGGCCGCCGCTCCCCGCTCGACCTTCCCGTGGCCGCGCTCTCCGCCGCGGGCCTCCTGTTCTGGGCCCTGTCGCCCGACCTCTCCGTCTCTCAGGCGGAGGCCGCGCGCCTGCTGTTCTGCGGCCTGGTCTTCTGGACGGCCGGCCGGTCCTTCGCCCTCGCGGAAAATGATTTCTTCCCGGCGGCCTGGAGCGCCGGGGGCGCGGCCGCGGCGGCGTGGGCGGTCTTCGAGGCGGCGGGCGGGGCGCCCCGGCCCTTCGCGAGCTTCGGCAACCCGATCTTCCTCGGCACGGCGCTGGCCTCGGCCTTGCCCCTCTCCCTCGCCGGGGCGTACGCCCCGGGCCCGCGCCGCGGCTGGTGGGCCGCGGCGGCCGCCCTGCAGGGCGCCGGGCTTCTGCTCACGCATTCCCGCGCGGCGGTGTTCGGGCTCCTGGCGGGGCTGGCACTGTGGGCGCTGGCGCGCCT
>JAKFCD010000063.1:0-48857 GCA_036676805.1 Elusimicrobiota bacterium | reverse complement strand
CATGCCCGGCACCTGGGACTTTTCCTTCTCAGGCCTGAAAACCTCGGTGCTCTATCATCTGAAGGGCCGAAGGCCGAAAGGCCGCGAGCTCGACGACCTGTGCGCGTCCTTCCAGGAGGCCGTGGCGCAGACGCTCGTCGACAAGACCGTCGCGGCCGCGAAGAAATTCAAAGCGAAGGACATCGTCCTCGGCGGGGGCGTCGCGGCAAACTCCCGGCTGCGGGCGCTGATGACGGAACGCGGTATGGCCGCGGGGTTCGTGGTGAGGCTTCCCGCCCGCGCGCTGTGCACCGACAACGCGGCGATGATCGCGCATGCCGCCTGGCGCCGCCTGTCAGCCGGGGGGCCGCCGCGTCCCGGGGCCTGTGATTCCTCCCTGCCGCTTCGCAGCTGGGCGTGAGCGCCCTCGTCTTCCTCGCCGCGTTCGGCTTCTACCTCGCCGGCGCGTCTCCCTCTATCGCCCCGCGCGATTCGGCCGACATGGCCTCGGCCGCGCTGACCTTGGGCGTCGCCCACCCGCCGGGCTACCCTCTCTATTCCGTTCTGGGCCATCTGTGGCAGACGGTCTTCCCGTGGGGAAATCCGGCCTATCGTCTCGCCGTCCTGTCGTGCCTCGCCGCCGCCGGCGCGGTCTTTTTCCTTTTCCTGAGCGTCCGCCGCCGTCACGGCGTCTGGGCCGGCTTGACCGTGGCCGCCGTCCTCGCCTTCTCCGCGCCGTTGTGGAAGTTCGCGCTGATTCAGGAAAAATATTCTTTTCATGCATGCATCGTTGCCGTTCTTCTTTATCTGTCCGAGGGCGGAAAAGAGGATTTCTGGCGCCGGGCCCGTCTTTCCGGCTTCATCGTCGGCCTTGGTTTGGTGAACCACCAAAGCCTTTTGTTCTTCCTTCCCGGCTTTCTCCTCCTTTGGCGTTCCGAGGCTCGCCGTCGGGGTTCGTCGATGAGCGCCATCCTCTCCGTCGCCATCCCATGGTCGTTGGTCGGTCTTTCCCTTTATGCCTTCCTGGTGGTCCGCCTCGGCTCCCTCGGCGCGGCGCTCGCCGTAGCGCTTCGTTCCCAGTACGGAGCGGGAACCCTGTCGGCCCAATTGGCGCGACCGTTGACCCCCGACGGCGCCGTCCGCCTGTTCGGCTGGTCGCTGAAGGCCTGGGCGCTCGCCGTCTCGATTCCAGCCGCGGCCGCGGCCGCGTACGGGGCGTTCACGGCCTGGAGCGAGGACCGTGACCGCGCGGCCGGCATGCTCCTGGCCGCGTTGCTGTGCGGTCCGTTGTTCGTCGTCCTGGCGAGGTTCGACGTTTCCAATTGGGTCGCCCGCTCCGTGCTGGAGCCGGCCTTCCTGGTCCCGGCGTTGGCCGCGGCCGTCTTCGCGGGAGCCGCCATGGCCCGCCTCGGCCGCTTCGCGCCGGCCGGCCTCGCGCTCGCGGCCGCCGCGCTGCTGCTCCGTTCGCCGGTCCCCGAGCGCCGCGACGACTTCCTCGCCTACGATTATGTCCGCAATCTTCGCCGCGCCGTCCCGCCCGGCGGCAACCTCCTGGTCTCGGGCGATACCGCTTTGTTCGGCCTGCGCTGGCTCGAATTGACTTCTCCGAGAGCGAGCTCGTTCGGATTGAACGGCGCTGGCCTGACTGACCCGAAAATGTGGCTTTCCGTCACCTCCCTCCACGCCGAAGCCTTCGTCGCCGGCATCGCTCCGGGCATTCTTCCTCCCACGGCGCTGACGCCCGAAGGGCTCGTTCAGCGCGCCGCCGGAAAACCCCAGGCGCCGGCCCCCGTCGTCCTGCGCCGCTCCGCCTCGTGGCGCCGGGACGAGAGCTACGCGCGCGACGCCAAGCTCTCCTACGCCTTCGCCGCCTGGTCGGCGGCGCGTCTTCTGGAATCCCGGGGCGAGCCGGTCCCGGAGATTCTGGACCTGACCGCGGTCTCGCTCGACCCCGAGGATTACCAGCTCGAGTAGAGGCGTGCCTCCGTCGTGCGTTCATGAGCCCGTAATCACTATGGCGGGCGCGAAAGCTATAATTCGCGCGATGCGCTCTATCCGCGCGGCGTTGGCCGTCCTTTTGACCGTGGCCCTTCCCGGGACCGGCCGCGCGGCGTTCGAGGACGCGGGCTTCGGCCCGCGCGACATCGCGATGGGCGGCGCCTTCACCGCGGTGGTCGACGATCCCGGCGTGCTCGCCTACAACCCCGCGTCGCTGGGGCAGGCGTCCACCCTCGAGGCCTCGATGGCCTATCTGCGCCAGTTCCACATTCCCTCGGGGGAATCGGACCGCGATTCGGCGCGCGCCGGCGTCGTCGTGCCTCTGCGCCAGGACCTTCTCAACGGCGCGCTCGGCTTCGACGTGCGCTACGACCGCCGCACGGGCGTGGGCGGAGACCGCGCCATCGGCGTCATGTACGGCACCCGGGGGCTGCGGGAGACGGAGAGCGGGGGCGTGGATTTCGGCGGCGGGCTCAAGCTCCTGTCGAGCGCCTTCGACTCGGGCGGGGGCTCGGGCAACCACCTCGCCCTTGATATGGGCACGCTGTACCGCTTCAAGGACCGCTTCGCGCTGGGCGCCTCCCTGCTCAACTTCGGCAGCCCGAAGTTCAAGAGCGACCGGGCGCCGCTGACGCTCAAGATCGGCGCGGCCGAGCAGGTGCGCGGCGTCATCTTCGCCGCCGACCTGACGAAGCGCGAGTCGTCCCAGAGCGGCGGCGGCCGGCACACCATGGCCCTGGGCTTCGAGCGGTGGTGGGCCACGGCCCGCGCGGGGCAGTACGCCCTGCGCTCGGGCATGTCCCTGGGCGAAGGCACGCGCATGTGGAACTGGGGCCTGGGGTGGCGCGCGCAGGGCGCGCGCGTCGACTATTCCATGACGGTCCCGATGACCGGCAGCACGCGCTTCGGCCACGGCCTTTCCTTATCCGTGCGCTTCGGACGCGCCGATCCGGAAGGCGAGTACGAGAAGCTCCTGTCGCAGGAGCTGCGCTATCGCCGCCAGCTCGGTTCGGCGCTCGAGTCGAGCTCGGTCAAGCAGTGGAAGCTCGCCGAGGAGCTCAATCGCCTGCGCTCGGAGATGGCGGCCTTGCGCGACGAGGTGGAGATGAAGCGCGCCTCGGAGGTCGACGCCAAGCGGCGGCTGCGGGAGCTCGAGCTGCGCCAGCAAAAGGCCGCCGAGACCTTCGAGAGGGTGAAGGCCGACCGCGAAGGCGCCGCCCGCCGGGTCCGGATCTCCCTGTTCCAGGAGGACTGGCGCTCCTATCAGAAGGCCAAGCTCGCCGGCGCCGCGGATTCCGTCCTGCTCGAGAAGATCGGCCGGATCCTGCGCGAATACCGGGACGCCGGCGTGGACCTCAGCGAGGCCAGCACCGAGCTGCGCCGCCTCCAGCGAGCGAAATAGAAAGTTCGAGCTATTTTTCGAGCCGAAACACTGCTTGCGTCAAATTCCCAATCTTTATGGTTTTGCTGCGCCATTCCGTAATTCGAGAATATGCACAGAGCGCACGGTGGTAGTGTTAGTGCTGATTGGATTGTTTGTCCATGAAAAAGTCTCTCCCACTGCTGTTAAAGCGGGCTCTAAATTATTGCGTAATTCGCTTACATGCTGTGCTCGAATGACGGTGGCATTCGGTTGGAGGGCCGCATCTGTCCATAGGGGTATTGGAAATCCTCTGAATGGTAAAACATTCTCCACCACGGTCCTAAGCTCGGTCACGTGAAGCGTTCGTATGACCGTTATTCCGGCAGTGATGGGGTCGTCGCTCCAGCTCCAATCACCGCGAATGAGCACTCGAAGATTGCTCGAGTACGGGCTCCAAGAGTCGTTAAAAACAGCAGCGCGTAAGTATAGGCTGGTAGTGTTCGTTGCGAGATCTTGCTCTGGCGTGAAGTAAATAGTCGTTCCGGCGCTCCATGGGGGCAACGGGGTCCATCCTGCGGCGCTGATCGAAAACTGGAATGTCGAACTGACGCCATCTTCAAAGGTTGGGCTTGTTGACACACTGACTCGCGCATCCGTACCTCCGCTGTCGACCAAAAACCACACTTTTGGGCGACGATTTACTGTGAAACCAGAAGCATCGATAGGTGATATCCAGGTTGGAGCTGTGATTAAGGTAGGACACATAACGCCAGTATCGATCTGCTTTGTCAAAGTCGTTCCGGCGGAGGGGAGCGGATATGCCACAAACAAGGTTCCGCTCTTGAGGTAATAGATCATGACTCCATTAGACCCGGACAAGAAGCCCTCGGTGCTCGTGACCTCGGTGTCGACCAGTTTGATCGTGGTCGCTCCGGCGTTGGGGAACGGGTACGCGGCCAACAAGGTTCCGCTTTTGAGGTAGAAGAACATATTCCCATTAGCACCGGCCAAAAAGCCCACTGTGCTCGTCACCGCCGTATCGATCTGCTTTGTCAAAGTCGTTCCGGCGGAGGGGAGCGGATATGCCACAAACAAGGTTCCGCTCTTGAGGTAGTAGATCATGACTCCGTTAGATCCAGATAAGAAGCCCGCGGTGCTCGTGACCTCGGTGTCGACCAGTTTGATCGTGGTCGCCCCGGCGTTGGGCAACGGGTACGCGGCAAACAAGGTTCCGCTCTTGAGATAGAAGAACATGTTCCCATTAGCACCAGCCAAAAGACCTACAGTGCTGGTAACTCCGGTGTCGATCTGTTTGGTCAAAGGCACACCGGTGGGGCGAGGGTACGCAACAAACAAACTTCCGCCTTTAACGTAATAGATCATGTTCCCATTAGAACCGTCCATAAAGCCTTCAACTCCCGAGACGCATTGACCATGCAAAGGTTGAGTAAATGCGCTGCATAGAAAGACCGCGATCGTAATTATTCTGAGGTCCTTCTTGCACCATCGCGACCAGCTTCTTTGTTCCATGATTAGCGTGATTCGCTCTTTACTAACTTCTTGATGGATTCCACTTCACGATGCAAATTTTCGAATTCTGATGGCTCAACCCAGTAGTGTAGATTTACAAAACATAGAACAGTTCCCTCTTGGCTGTTCCCTTCGGCGTGAAAATCCTCGAGAGCAAGACCGATGACGTGTGCGCTCTTTATAGCTTTCGCCGCGTACCCCGGCTTTAAGCCGGCAGCCAACATCGTGCCTGCTCGAATAGGCCCGTTTTCTAAGCTTATTTTTACAGGCACGCGTCCAGAAAGCGCCACAGGAAATTTTTTACCCGCCAGCCCAAGATCCCCCGCGCCAATTGTCATTCCTGGCTCGGTCGAAATTACTCCTAGTGTCATGCCTCTCCCCGCAACTGCTTTCCGCACAGCAATGCCGGTGCCATCAGTATTCGAATCATCAAGCATAACAACGTCTCCCGCTTCTATAGGATCTCGGCTGGCGTACATCTCTGCTAAGTCCCCGGCGTAGGTCACCCCTGCTTTCGCGTTGATAACACCACCAGTGGAAATCGTGACGATTTGTTGAGACGCAAGACTTCCGGTTGCAATAATCATTGCGAAGACGTCAGTATCTGGCGCAATGATGTGAACTGTGCTCAACGGCCCGGAAGTCCCGATACCGACATTGCCGTCAGATACATTCAGAAGAGAGCCACCGACTGAGAAGTGGGTCCCCTCCACGGTAAGCGTCGTCTGAACCACGACATAATCGATAGGGTCTGTAAGAGTCACTTTCTGCCCGATTTTGGCCCATGGGCCGCTAATACCGGTCAATCCGGAGCCGTCGCCGAAGAAGCCGGAGGCGGTGACGGAGGCTTGGCTAACCACATTGCCTGTGGGACCGGTGAGGTCGAGTTGGCCGGTCATCGTGTCGCCGGTCTTCAACACCTTGGTCGGGTCGTTCGCAACTACGTTGGTCAATCCGCCGCCGTCGCCGAAGAAGCCGGAGGCGGTGACGGAGGCTTGGCCGACCACATTGCCGGCGGGACCGGTGAGATTGACAGCAACGCCGCTCAGGAGGAGATCGCCGGTCATCGTG
The DNA here is from genome assembly GCA_036676805.1 of Elusimicrobiota bacterium. Classification (GTDB taxonomy): domain Bacteria; phylum Elusimicrobiota; class Elusimicrobia; order UBA1565; family UBA9628; genus GWA2-66-18. The sequence goes on along the minus strand of JAKFCD010000063.1, from coordinate 42,916 downwards.
TCGCCGGTCTTCAGCACCTTGGTCGGATCGTTCGCAACCACGTTGGTCAATCCGCTGCCGTCGCCGAAGAAACCGGAGGCGGTGACGGAGGCTTGGCTAACCACGTTGCCGGTGGGGCCGGTGAGGTCGAGTTGTCCGGTCATCGTGTCGCCGGTCTTCAGCACCTTGGTCGGATCGTTCGCAGCCACGTTGGTCAATCCGCTGCCGTCGCCGAAGAAGCCGGAGGCGGTGACGGAAGCTTGGCTAACCACATTGCCTGTGGGGCCGATGAGGTCGAGTTGGCCGGTCATCGTGTCGCCGGTCTTCAACACCTTGGTCGGGTCGATCGCCGCCAGGTTCGTCAATCCGCTGCCGTCGCCAAAAAAGGCGGAGGCAGTTACAGAACTGGCCGTAGTGATCGTGCCGTTTGGGCCTGACAATAGTACAACTGCATTATCGGCGAGAAGCAAAGCTCCTGTGGCCGTGAAGGTGGACTTCATTTCGCCTGAGCCGAATTGAGCGTTTCCAGCCACGTCCAGGGTCGTCGAGGGAATTGGTGTTCCAATTCCGATATTGCCAAGTGTCTCAGTAAGGACGGAGTCTCCGAGTGTCGACGGCGTGATAAACTTTGCGATGCGGTCAGGGGTGCCGCTTCCTCCGAGTCCACCGCCTCCAAATGACTGGAATGCGACGCAATCGTTTGAGAATTCCAACTGAGTACCGTTGTAGCGAAAGCAGCCCGAATTCCCGGCGGCCGGGTCATTGTCGATTCGGAATTGACCGATCAGATGAAGTTTGTCTACAGGAAGAAGGGGTTCAGCCAGACCGATGCCTACATTGCCGGAGCCGGCTACCGGATTGAACCGTAGAGGATTTATTCCGCCGGAGGTTAGGGTGAGCGGGGCGGCTGCCGCTGAGATAGTCTTTGCCTGCCCACCGGTAAGTTCCAGACTGCTCGTTATGCTCACTAGTCCGGCACCGCCTGGAGTCAGAAAGATTGAATTATTGCCTGCTGCCTCAAGATGAAGTGGCCCAGGTCCTCCTCCGCCGCCTGCAGTTCGAATGAGGCCGCCGATCCCGGCGGTCGGGCCACTTCCGAGCCCGCTGAAAGTGATGGAATTCTCTGCGCCGCCGTTCACTGGCGCACCTCCCAAAGTGATCGTACCTGTGCCGATCTTTACGACATCCAAGACCCGAAGCGTAGAGGCAGTGATGGAACTTGCCTCAATGGCATGTATCTGAAAGGTCGCCCCGCTCACCAGGGTCCTCGCTTGATCGGCAACAAAGGCGTGCGCAACGCTCGCCATCTTCTGTCGTGGGAGAATGGTAGTCCCGACTTGTACTTCAACGTAGCGATCATTACCGTCAAAGACGGAAAGGGGAATGCCTCCCGGCGTCTCTTCCCCGATTAGAGCGTTGAAGATGCCGGAGGAGACGGCTATCGTCCTGGCCTCCGTGAAAAGGGCCGTTCCGCCTGTCTGGGAGTAATAAATCCTAAAGGTTATCTGCCGATTGCCATGGGAAAGGGAACCCGATTCGGATAGCCGTCCCTGGAAATTGAGAACCTGGGGGACGGCCTGCGCCGAGGAAACTGACAGCGCCAAGCTCAGCAACGACGCAAGCAGTTTTTTCATAATCCTCTCCATATCAGAACCGTGTTCCTAGGCTGAAGCGATGGACATTGCCGAGTTCTCCGGCGGCCTGCGCGGCATAATCGAGACTTAGGCGTTCCGTCTTCAGTCCTACGCCGATCGTCAGACCGCGCGCGGCGTCAAAACCCGAGCCCGCCGTGGCGGAGTTCTTGCTCGTGTAGCCTAGGCGCATAAAAATACCGTCCCATGCTTTGTACTCGCCGCCAAAACCTCCCTCGGAGCCGGCGCCGCGAGGACTATTTTGAAATTCTGCCGCAAGTGCGTGGCCTTTCTCGAAACGGTAAGCGGCGCCCATGGCAAGACGCAGTGGGAGATCGTTGCGTTGGTGGTCGAATTTTAGGCCAGGTCCGAGATTGCGCAGACTTGCGCCAAGCAGGACCTTTCCGTGCGTAGTCGCCCACTCGCGCTTGAGTCCCGCGTCGACGGCTAAGCCTTGGGCTTCCGCGGAGGCGATGTGGCTGCGCAGATACTTTACGCTGACTCCTAGGTCGGCTAAATCGTTCTTGCGCCCCGCCGCGAATGCGAAGGCGCTATCCGAAGCGTCGAAGCCGCTCGTCTGTCGACCCAACGCATCACGGCCCTCGAGCTTGCCTTGGCTGAGATAGGTAAAGGCGCCTGCGAGTACCGCCTCGTTCGCCGGATGGGCGTAGGTTAGAAAATCATGTCGTGTCGAGTTGCCCAGCTCAGCATGGCTGGCCGCCGCCTCGCGTTTCTTCAGGCGCGCTAGTCCTGCCGGATTCCAATATACGGCGTGGGCATCATCGGCGAGCGCCGTATACGCGCCGCCCATGGCCAGCGCACGCGCGCCCACGCCGATGTCGAGGTAAGCCGCGGACTCGGCGCCTTGAGCTGCGCCTGCGAAGAGCAAAATGGATAGGGGAGCCAGGTACTTCACTTTATGACTCCGATCTTGCCGGCTTTGACGATGTCAGCCTGCCCTGCCCTGCGGGCCCGAATCACATAGGAATAGACGCCGGAGGCGACACCGGCCACATTCCAGGCATGGTCGTAGGTGTTTTCGCCGCTGGTGATACTGAACCTGAAATTGGACGATGTATGAATCTTTCGCCCGGCCAGGTCATAAACGCGTACCTCAACCGAATCGGCCAATCCTGGTTGAATCCGGATCGTGACCGCACTGACGCCCCGTACCGGGTTCGGGAAGGCATAAGCCTCGCGTAGATGAAATTCATCGATAAGTGCAGCCACGCCGATCCCGTTGCCCTGGACCTGATAGCCGGAGAAGTGGGTAGTGAGCGCGCTTACGGTCTTCGTCTTCGTGTCCACCACGGACGGCATGGGCTCCCAATCACCAAGAAGCGGGTTCCAGTAGTAGACCTTGAGCTCGCTTTCTCTAAGCCCGCGTGTCGCGACTAGCGCCGGATTGTAAGCGAGTACGAGTGTGACCGGCGTGTTGAAAATTGTTCCCGCCGGGCCGTACTCGATCTCCTCGGAAACGGCTTGAGTCTTTCTTTGTCGGCGCTTGGCTTCTTTGATGTCCGCATCGCGGACAACATCGCCTTGTTCCACTGTTATCTCAATATCCGCGGTCAAGGCGCCCGGCGGTACGCTCACGCCAGTCCCATCGTCGCGCTCAACCTTGCCGCCCTGGAAACGTGTCAAGTTTGCTGCCGCTCGGCCATGCCCCTTGTGGCGCCCGACCACAGTTGGGGGCGTTGAATCAGGTAAAGCAAGTTTGAGGAGCCGGTCATTTTTTCGCTCTGTGACTAAAAGTTCCCCGGACGTCGTTAAGGTCAGACCGGCGGGCTTATCGAAGCCGGCGAATGAGGCTTGAAGATTGCCGAATCGATCGAAACGGACGATGCGGTCATTGCCGCTGTCCGCGACGAAGAGACACTCGCCGTCCGCGTCGATGGCCGCGCCGCCGGGCTTCTTGAGTAGGCTGGCTCCATAGGACTTCAGCAGAAGGCCGGAGGAGTCGTACTGCAGGACTTGGCTTCTTTTTTCGTCGGCGGTATAGATGCGCCCCGAATTGTCGGTCGTCACTGATACAGGAGTGCCTTCATCGGGTAACATGAAGGTCAAAAGCGGGCTGCCGTCTTCGGCGAACACCTTGATACTGTGATTGCCGGTGTCGGCGACATAAACTCGACGAGCTGCGTCGACAGCGACATCCTGCGGTTTATGAAATGGACCCTTCTTCTTGTTCGATTGCCCAAAGGTGAGAATGATGCTCCCGTCGGCGGCCAATTTCAACACGCGGTCATTTTGTGTGTCGGCCACGTAGATATTCCCGACGTCGTCTACGGCTACGCCGGATGGCTTATGGAAGCCTCCCAGGCTAGAGAGTATGCCGCCCGTGCTGGTGAGTACTGCGATCCGGTTATTGTGAGTATCGGCAACGTAGAGCTTGCCATCCGACCCCGCGGACGTACCCTCGGGCTTGTCGAGACTTTCTATGGTCAAAACTGCGGAAGGCTGCCCGATGAAGACCGAGACCGAGGAGGCCATGGAGCCGCCGGAGGTATCGGCGGCGCTCAGGCGGAGAGTGTAAAAACCGGACAAGCCGGCCGTGGGCCAGGGAGCCAAGAGGCCCGATACGGCGGTAGTTCCGGAACTAAGGAAGACGAAGCCCGATGGAGCATTCTTGCCTTGGGCGAATTCGAGCTTATAGTCGTTGAGGTTTGCCGACTCGACCGTTCCCATCACTGTAACATCGCCGTTGACTATGGAGCAGAGGCCTTCCCCTATCGGGGAATTGATGACAGCCATGGGTTTGCTGAAGAAAGCAAGGGTGTTAAGGTAGCCCAGTTGAAGGTTGATGTCATCTTGGGTGGTGTCAGCAATGGCCACCTGGCCGCCCACAGATAAGAGTTCGACGGGGCCGGACTTTAACAGTGTGCCCTGCTCGCTCAGAACTTGGGAGTCAAGCAGGGGTTGTGACAGGGGGTGCTTCGGCAAAAACATCAAGAGGGCAATTAGAAGGGCCTTTCTCGGATGTCTATTTTGGATGAGCATGACTCGCGCCTAACCGTAGGAGAGGGTAGACGATGCGTCAGGAGAGTCAATGCGTTAACGGATTTTGCAAGCTTGATCGACGGGGAAAAGGCTGCTTGGCGGGCGCCCGGAGGGACCTTTGCAATAGATGTTAAAACTCTTAATGGGTTCCCAACATTATGAGCCTTTTGAAAGGAGGGAGGGAAGTTGGAGACGATAACCCTGGCCGGCTACTGTTTCGATGATCTCGCAACGAAAGAGGCGCTTGAGTTCGGCGCGCAGGTGGCTGACTAGGACGTCCACCTCGCGATCTCTGCCCCGGGCAGCGATATTCGCGAGGATGAATTTGCGGTTGAGGACTTGTGGATGATGCTCAGCCAATAAGTACATGAGATCAAAGAGCCGTTCGCTGAAGTCGTCCGCGATTTTTCCTCGATACCTGACGGTATGGCGCTCCGGATCAATCTCGAAGCCATCGCGGCGTAGCAGACCGCGACGTTGAAGATAACCTCCCGATTTCCCAAGCAAAGATCTCACGCCGTTTAGAAAATCCTCTTCCGTGACGGGCTTATTGAGGTAGAGATCGGCGTTTCCCAACCCAGCCTCAATGCGTCCGGCATTATCGGCAAGCCCCGTAAGGATCATCACGGGAATTTTGCGTGTCTCAGGATCGCTCTTGATGGTCCTGCATAGTTCGAGGCCATCTATATCCGGCAGCGTTCGATCCAGGACGGCAAGATCGGGTTTGCCGGCCTGCCGTAGCCATTTGATAGCTGTCTGCCCCTTGGTAGCGGGTAAAACCAGATAGCCGGCTCGGTCGAGCCAGGTCTGAAGGAGCAGGAGATTCTCCGGATCGTCCTCCATGACGAGAACCTTTTGGGTGCAGCTTTGTTTTTCTGGTATCACGACTGCAAGCTTACGAAATAAATGTCTTCCGACAGTCTGTGAATCGATTGAGAGTTCATATATTCGAAATTAGAGATGGTTGGCCAACCGCTATACTTCATCCGTGGGCAACATGCCGCCTGAAGACCTGAGCCGCGAGATCGAGCGTCTTTGGACGCGCCTCGGCAGCGCCTCCGCGGAGGCCGCGCCGCCCCCCAACGCCCCGTCCGCGGCGGGTGCGGAGCTCGCCTGGGAGACGGTGGCCATGCTCAAGACCCAGCAGCGCCGCCGGGTGGCCGCCCTCTCCGAGGCCGTCGCCGCCAAGGAGGAGTCCCTCAAGCTCTGGCGCACGCGCGCCGAGGCGCTGCAGGCCGAGACCGACGAGCTCCGCACGCGCGCCGACGGCAGCGACGAGCTCGTCTACGCCCAGCTGCTCGACGCCCAGCAGCGCCTGGAGAGCGCCGCCCGCGCGCTCGAGCACGAGCGCGAGGAGCGCCGCCTCCTGCAGGCCGCGCTCGAGGAATCCCGGGCGCGCATCACGGCCGAGGTCGAGCGCGCGCGCGAGGCGGAGGCCCGCTGGGCCAAGCGCGAGACGCAAAGCCTCATCGATCTGAAGGACGTTCAGACGGCGGCCGAGCGCCGTCAGCAGGAAGCGGCGCAGGCCGACCAGGCCGTGAGCGCGCTCAAGGGCGGCCTCGCCGAGGCGAAGAACGCCCTCGAGAAGACCTTGGCGGAGCTCCTGCTCGAGCGGCACGAGCGCGCCCGCGTCGAGGAGGAGCGCGAGCGCGCCCTCAAGAAGACCGACGAGGTCGAGCTCCATTTCGCCGAGCTTCAGAAGCTCTGGGAAGAGGAACGGGCGCAGTGGCGCGAGCTCTGGGACCGCGAGCGCTCGACCTGGGAGGCCCAGCGCCAGGAGCTCGCATCATGGGAGGAGACCCTGCGCCGCGAGCGAGAGGCGTGGCACGGCGAGCTCCAGGAGAAGGAGAAGTCGCATCTCACGTTCACCGACAGCCTCACGGGCAAGATCCGGGAGACGACCGTCGCCGCCGAGCAGGTCGCCGACCGCATGCGCCAGCTCGAGAGCCGAGAGGAGCGCGACCGCGCCGTCTCGGCCCAGACCGGCGTCGAGGCCGGGCGGGCGGCGTCCGTCCGCGCCCGCCGGATCCGCGCCGCCGCCGCGGCCCTCGCCGTCGCCGTGCTGATCGCGGCCGCCGTCCCGGCCTGGCGCTGGGGCGCCGAATGGCGCTTTACGCCCGAGGCGACGGCACCCGTCGCGGCGCTCAACCCGACCGCGCTCGCCTTCGACGGGACCTTGCTCTGGGTGGCGGACTGGGGGGGGCGCATCACCGCGCTCGATCCCGCCGACCCCCGCCGCGCCGTGCGCGAGATCGCTGTGCCGTCCGGCGGAGTGTTCCGCCCGGTCGCTCTCGCGTTCGGCGACGGCCGGATGTGGACCTTGGATTCCGCCCGCGCCCGCCTGCTCCGCGCGCTCGCCTCCCGCCCCGAGTCCGTGGTCTCCTCTATCCCCTCGCCCGGGCCCGCGCCCACGGCGCTGGCCTTTGATGGAGCGTCGCTGTGGTCCTACGACGCCGCCAACCGTGCCCTCTATCGCCACGCCTCCGACGAAGCCACCTACCAGTCTTTCCCTCTAGAGGACGACGTGGTGCCCAACGCCATGGCCTGGGTGGACGGCCGGCTGTGGCTGCACGACACCAAGTCGCGCCGCATCATGGTCTACGCGGCCGAGAACGGACGCTTCGCGCTGAAGGAAAATCATCCGTCTCCGGACGCCGCCGTCGTCGGCTTCGCGGTGCTTCCCGGGGCCGCCGGCCGCCGCGTGTGGGCGCTCGTCGGGCCGTCGGCTCAAAGGGCCCAGCCCGCGCTGCTCCGGCTGCGTTTGCATCGAAGAATACCCTTTGCCATCTTTTAACATTCCTTTAATCACTCAGCAACGCGAGTACGGTACACTCTTGACTTCGAAGTCACGGCGCCGCAAAGAAATCACAACATGAAAAGACATCGGCGCACCTTGAGCCGGACGCGGGGCCGCCTTCTAACGGCGAGAGGAAGCGGCACTTCCGCGCGTTATCGCGCGGTCGCGGCTCTCCTCGCCGCCATCGCTCTCTCCCCGCTGTCCGCCGCGGCGCAGTCGGTCCAGGTGTTCATCAACACAGCCTTCGTCGCCGACCCCGATTTTTGCACTACCTTCGCCGGGCCGCCGATCCGTTTCCGCTGCCCGTTGGCGGACCGTCCCACCCTCGGCAATATCTCCAACGAGCCTCACATCGAGTTCGAGCAGAACGGTGCGGTCTCGCCGGCGGGCCGCTGCAACACCGCGACGCGCCCCGCCGGGACGATCAACGGCAACTTCTGCCGGGACCGCGTGTTCCTCTGCACCCAGGTCGGTGTCAAAAACAACAACACGGATCCCACCGGCTCCGTGGCAGTCGACGAGATCAGCTTCGAGCTGTTTAAGTTCCAGGACGGCTCCAACCCCCTGGACCCCGCCTCGACGCCCCCCCTGCGCACCTTCTTCATCGACGCTCCCGGCGCGGCGACCAACGCCAATCCGACCATCCCCTCCGACGGCATCAACGCCGACTGCGTGATGTGGGACGGCTCGGCCAACATCCAAGGCGAGTTCGGCAAGACCAACGGCCAGTACGGCTTCCGCGTCAAGGTCCAGACCAACCAGGTGGGCAACAGCGGCAACATCACGATCACCGCGACGCGGGCCTATCCCTCCGGCGCGACGCTCGACAGCACCGGCGTCGCGGTCTCCCAGAAGCCGATCGCCGTCGACGTGACGAACGTGCACGTCATCCGCTCCTCGCCGACCGTGGTCGGCCAGATCACCGGCGTGGCGGCCCAGCCCTACAACTTCACCTATCGCCTGTCCAAGGACGCGACGATGTACGTGACGGTCAACAGCGCGATCCCGGTCGCCGGCGGCTTCGAGCGGCTGCGGCGCGTCGTGCCCGGGCTGCCCAAGATCGGCGAAGGCACGCCCCAGGGCACCTTGCTCAACGGCGACTCGTGGGACGGGCGCGACGAGAACGGCAACATCCTGCCGGCGGGCAACTACCTCGCGGTATTCCAGGCCAACAGCGTCGACCAGTTCACGAATCCCGCCTTCGACGGCGGGGACCTCTCCTTCGCGACGACGCGCCAGGTGGCGCTCGACCCCCTGCAGATCACCGACATCCGCGTCCAGCCGCTGACCGGCGGCTCGACCTCGCTGGCCGTGATGTCCTATCTGCTGACCGAGGCGGCCACCGTCTATATCGACATCTACCCTCCCGGGACCCAGTTCTGCACCGGGCTGACCGAGGTCTCGCTGGCCTCGCGGGACCCCGGCGGCGCCGAGCCCGTCGCGCCCGCCAAGAAGTTCGGCGCGACCCTCGGCGCCTGCGGCGATCCGCTGATCGCCCCGGTCAAGTCGATCAGCGAGATCAAGACCCTGCGCTCCCAGGTCATCAGCTTCTGGGACGGCCGCGACACCGCGGGCAACCTCGTCGACGACGGCGACTACGTGTTCGTGATCTACGCGGCACTTCCCTCCCAGCGCGGCGAGCTGTACCGCGGCGGACTCAACGGCCCGGTCGACAAGCGGGTGTGGACCTCGATCGCCAAGGTCGGCTTCCTGCCGGTCCTGCGCGGCCTCGTCGGCATCACGCAGATCTCCCCGACCTCGACGGTGGTCGGCTCGAGCCCCGCGGTGGCGGGCATCAACCCGTTCACGTTCCGCTACACCTTGACCCGCGACGCGACCGTGTCGATGAAGATCTTCAACGCGAACGGCAACACCTTGGTCAAGACGATCGTGGACCGGGAGACCCGGCCCGGCGCCTTCTCCAACGCCGAGCTCTGGGAGGACGGCGTGGACGACTCCGGCAACGTCGTCTCCTCCGGCACCTATCTCGTCCAGCTGACGGCGAGCGATCCCGCCCAGCCCGCCAAGGTGTCCACGACGACGGCGATGTTCCCCGTCAACATGTTCCGGATCACCGACGTCGCGGTCTCGCCGCTGCTGAGCGGGGCCTCGGACAACGTCGTCCTCAATTATCAGCTCTCGCAGACCATGTTCGTCGCCTGGAACATCTATCCTCCGGGCTCGACCATCGTCAACAGCAGCACCAGCTGGCCCCCGTGCGCCGCGCAGTCGCCGCCGGCGGCCTGCACGAGCGCGTCGGTCATGACGCCCGGCGGCTTCCAGGCGGCGCCCGTCGTGACCTTCCGCGGCTTGATCCCCGGCCGGCTCAAGATCACGCAGCTCTGGGACGGCCGCGACGTGAACGGGCTGTTCGTTCCGGACGGGAACTACATCTTCACCCTCACCGCCCAGTCCACGACGACGCCCAAGCAGTTCGCGACCGACAAGGTGTTCGGGAACATCACCGTGGCCCGCGGCGCGATCATCTTCTCGCAGTTCAACGTCCTGCCCGACTCGCCGGAGCTGTTCAACTCCAGCAACTCGATCACCTTGCATCCTTTCACCGTCAACTACGCCCTGACCCGGCAGTCCTCCGTGACGATCCAGATACTCAACACGAACATTCCCGCGGGGGTGGTCCGCACGATCGTCGCCGGCGCCGTGCGCCCCGCCGGGCTGCTCCAGACGGACGTCTGGGACGGACGCAACGACGCGGGCAACTTCCCGCCGTCGGGCTTCTACCTGGTGCGCGCCGTGGCCGAGGACGTGGCCTCGGTCTTGTCCTCCGGGGCCACGGCGCAGCTGACCATCGCCTTCGACCCGCTGCGCATCTACGATCTCGCGATCACGCCCCTGCGCGCCGACTCGGGGCCCGCCGTCCTCTCCTATCAGGTGTCGGAGACCATGAAGGTCGCGATCAAGATCTACAAATCCGGCACGATCTTCGACCTCGCGGGCAATCCCTCGCCGCCCGAGGCCCAGTCCCTCGTCAAGCGCATCGTCGGCGTGCGCCCCGCCCGCACCCCGATCGAGGACGCGTGGGACGGCACGGACTTCAAGTTCTCGCTGCTGAAGGACGGCTCTTATAAGTTCAAGATCGTCGGCTCGACCGACATGGCCGCCATCGACGACGCCACCGGAAACGTCCTCAACCCCGGGGCGCTCTCACTCGACCGGCTGATCGACGAGATCCCTCTGGTGCGCAACGCGTCGCTGTCGCCTAACGAGGACTTCATCAACAACACCTTCAATTATCCGAACCCGGTGACGGGCGAGTCGACCACGTTCCAGATATACTCCCCCTTCCGCGGCGTCGTGAAATTGAAGCTCCACACGATGTCGGGGGAGCTCGTCCTGGACAAGAATTTCGGCGAGGTCCCGCCCGCCTTCCAGGCCGGCCCGGTGACCTACGTCTGGAGCAAGATCAACCAGTCCGGCAACAAGGTCGCGAGAGGCCTCTATTTCGCCATCATCCGGGTCGAGGAGACGGAGGGCGGGTCGAACATCCTCCAGACGGTCAAAAAGGTGCTGATCCAGTGAGAACGATCTCCCTCGCGGGCCTTTCGCTCCTCGCCCTGCTCGCGGCGGCTTCCGCGCGCGCCGCCGACTCGAACGCCGGCACCAGCGGCGCCAACTTCCTGAAGATCGGGCAGGGCTCGGCCCGCGCGATGGCCCTGGGAGGAGCGTACGTGGCCCTCTCCGAGGGCGCCGACGCGATGGCCTGGAATCCGGCCGGCCTCGCCGTCACCCAGCAGCGAGAGCTCGGCTTCTCCTACCTGCGCTACATCCAGGACGTCGACTCCCCGCTTTACCTCGCCTACGCGCATCCGATGGGCCGGACGACCTGGGGCGCGAACCTCTCCTACATCAGCATCGACGGCTTCGACGTCCGCGACGCCCAAGGCGTGCCCCAGCCCGGGAAGGAGGTCGGGGTGCGCGACGGCCTGATGTCGATCGGGCTCGCCCGGTCCTTCTGGTACGAGAAGCTCTTCCTCGGCAGCGCCCTGCGCGTCGTGCACGAGGACATCGCCGGCGCGGTCAAGGACACGGTCGTCGGAGACGTCGGCGTGATCCTGAAGCCCAATCCGACCCTGTCGCTCGGCTTCGCGGTGCAGAATTTCGGCTCGGGAGCGGCCAACGTCCCGCGCATCACGCGCGGCGGCGCCGGCGTGCGCCTCGGGGAGTTCCTGACCGTGGGCCTCGAGCTCACCAAGGCCTCCGACAGCGACGCGCGCGTCGGGCTAGGCGCCGAGTTCCAGCTTCCCGAGGAGTATCTGGACGTCGGCCAGCTGTCGCTGCGCTTAGGCTACCGCAACGCCGACTCCCTCGGCCAGAGCGACGACGCGACCTTGAAGTCGCTTCGCCTCGACCGCGCCAGCAACCTGTCCTTCGGCTTCGGCATGTACACGTCCCAGGCCTTCGGCTACGGCGTCTCGCTGGATTACGCCTTCGTGCCCATGGGGGCGCTCGGCACGGTCGATCAGATCTCGGTGAAGATGAAGTTTTAACGGTTTTTTAATGACCAACGTATTGACACGTTATAGGTCGGGTGTTACACTCACAACGGATGAAGACACGTTCATTTCGTCGGATCGTAAGAGGAAGGACCGGCCAAACGGCCATCGAGTACCTGCTCACGACGGTCGCCTTGGTCACCGTCTTCGCGGGGATGTACGGGTTCCTCCAGGGGCAGCTGAAGAGGCTGTTCACGATCGCGGGCGTAAAGATCTTGTCGACTTATCCAAAATAAAACGACGGAATTCCTGGAAGGGGAGAATGACATGCTCATGAAACTGTCTCAGGTGGGGTGGTGGCTCAAGGCGAGGACGGTCAATCGCAAGGGCCAGAACACGGTCGAGTATCTCTTGATGCTCACGGTCGTCGTCGGCGTCGTGCTCGTCTCGGGCGCGATGCTCAAGAAGTTCATGCCGACGCTGTTCAACAACATCCAGCAGATGATCACCGGCGCCGCCGGCCAGATGGGCAGCGGCAGCGGCCAGTAAGGTCGCCGGGCTTGCTCCGGGCCCTCAAGGGCCCGGAGCATAGCCCGGGGGGGAGAAAAGGCCGTGAAAAAGGTCCGAGTCGGGCGGTCGGGTCAGGTCGTCGTCGAGATGCTGCTGATCCTGCCGGTGTTCCTGACGATCATCTTCACGATCATGGAGATCGGATACGTTTCGTTCCAGCTGATCCTTTTGAATCACGCGACGTACGAGGTGGCTCGCATCGGCGGCATGACGACGACGTCGCCTCCGGGCCACAGCTGCGGCAAGCTCAACGAGATCATGAAAACGATCATACAGTCGGCGACGGTCGCCTGCGGCACGGAGAAGACGCTGACCGACCCGCAGTCGCAGCAGGACAACTTCGATCTCATCATCACCGGAAGCAACAACATCAAGCTCGTATTCCCGATCAGCAGCGTGATCCTCGCCAAGCCGGGCGGGACCGGGAAAAGGCTGCTTCAGGCGGTCGTCCGGATGCCGATCGAGTCGCCGCTCAGAAAGTAAGGAACCCAAAATCATGGAAAAGAAAGGCGTGCTGGTCCCGATGCTCCTCGCGATGGGCGCCGCCGTTTTCTATTTGATGGTGCTCAGCAGCAAGGAGAACGCGCTGCGGGGAGCCTACGAGACCGCCAAGGTCCTTTCCGCCCGCGTCGACATCCCGGAGCGCACGGTCCTCAAGGAGGACATGGTCGAGGCGCTCGAGGTGCCGCGCAAGTTCATGCAGCAGGATTCCTTCGAGATCAAGACCCCGAGCGACATGAAGCTCATCGTCAACCTAGTGACGCGCACCCGCGTGCCGAAGGGGAACCAGCTGACGCAGTCCTCCCTGATCTCGCTGTCTCCCGAGTCGGGCCTCAGCGTCAAGATCCCTCCCGGCTACCGCGGCGCGATCCTGCCGATCGATCAGGAGATGAAGATCCTGATCAAGCCCGGCGACCGGGTGGACGTGCTCGTCACCTTCGACGCGCTCATGAACGACGGGCGCAAGGAGAAGGTCACGGCCACGATCCTTCAGAACGTCCTCGTCATCGCGGTCGGAACGAATCTCGGGCAGGGCATGAACGCGCGCCAATTCAAGTCCATGGGGGACAAGGAGGACAAGACGGCCGCGTTCTCCGAGAAGGCGTCCGTCAGCTTGGCGCTCAACCCGAACGAGGCTCAATACCTGGCCCTGGCCATCAAGCAGGGCGACACGACCGTGATCATGCGCGGGCTCGGCGACGCCGAGATGCACCCGATGGAGATGGCCAGCTTCCGCAAGCTTTTCCGATAAGTTCGTCCGACTGACGGCACGAAGTCTCGACACCATGAATCGACAACTGTGGACGGCGGCAGCACTTGTTTGCGCTCTTGCGGCGAAGGCCTCGGCCCAGCCGGAGGACTCGCTGATCGCCGTCTCGGCGGACATCGTCGAGATCGCGGGTTCCGTGCAGCGGGACATCGGTTTTTCGTGGACGCCGTTCGCGGCCGGCATCGGCTTCGCCGAGAAGACGATCCCCGGGATCTACCGTCTCGGCGACTTCGCCCGGCAGACGCAGCTCCAGACCCAGCTCAAAATGCTCGAAACCGAAGGCAAGGCCCAGCTCCTCTCGAACCCGAAGGTCGTGGTTCAGGCGCAGTCTCAAGCCAACTTCGTGGTGGGCGGGGAAATCCCTTATCCGTCGGCGAACGGCAACGGCACGGTCACGGCCGACTTCAAGAAGTTCGGCGTGATCCTGAATATCGTTCCGGTCATCAATCCCAATAAAAAGGACACGATCCGCGCCGAGCTGCAGCTCGAGGTGTCCAACGCCGACTTCTCCAAGCCCGTCCAGGTCGGCAACACGTCGGTGCCCTCGATCATCACGCGCCAGATCCAGACGGCCGTGGAGATCAAGAGCGGCGAGACCCTCGTCATCGGCGGCCTGAAGTCCAGCGTCAAGAGCGTGGCCAAGACGAAGGTCCCGTTCATCGGCAGCATCCCGATCCTCGGATTGCTCTTCACGACGACGAGCGTCGTCGAGGAGCAGAAGTCGCTCTTCCTCTTCATCACCATGGAGATCGTGAAATGAGGACGGACAGCGACCATGGCTGACACGCCCCGCCCGGAGACCTCGAGCGCCGCCGCGACCTCCCTGAAGGAGCCGGGGCGCGTCGTCGTATTTACGGGGCCCAAGGAAGGCGTGGGCAAGACCACGACCTGCCTGAACCTGGCGCTCGCCTGGGCGGGCAGCCAGAACCGCAAGGTCGTCATCGTGCACATGGATCCCATGTGCCGCAACGACCTGAGCTACGTCCTCGGCGTCAACCCTCCCACCTTGGCCAGCATGGTCCAGCTCGTCGGCGAGAATCCGACCGGCGGCCTGGGCCGTCTCCTCAAAGGCCGCATTCCGATCTCGCAGTGGGGCGTGGGCCTGCTCCCGCTGGCCGCCAACCGCGCCGAGTTCCAGAAGCTCTCCCCGAACATGGTCGTGAAGATCCTGGGGTCGCTGGCCGAGTCCTACGACCTGTTCCTGGACGTGGATCCCTTCTTCCCGATGCAGATATTCTCCTTCGACCTGGCCGACCTGATCTATTGGGTCTGCCTGCCCCAGCGCTCGCATTTCGAGGCGACCTACTCGCTGTTCAACGAGATCAAGCAGCTGCACTTCGCGCTCGACAAGTTCGAGATCGTCGTCAACCAGGCCAACCTCCCCGGCGCGCTCGCGCCCAAGGAGGTCGACCGCTTCTTCAACGCGATCCAGAAGCGCGTGCTGGCGTACTGTCCGTGGGAAGATCTGATTCCGGAATACGCCAACACCCAGAAGATACTCGTCGTGGAGCAGCTGCAGAGCGACTGGGTCAAGTCCCTCCGCATCCTCCTAGGGCGGCTCATGGAAGTCAAGCCCTCCGTCAAGCATTGGGAGTCGTCGATCGACGCCGACGAGTTCGGCTCCTCGGCCGACATCCTCTGGAAGCAGTCCGCCTCCTCCGCGGCGGCCGCCGAGGGCGCCAAGGCCGTCGCGAAGGACGTGACGAAGTCGGCGGGCCCGGTGCCGGAATTCTGGGACGAGCTCAAGGGCAAGATGCACAAGCTCGTCGTCGGCGCGATGGAGACCGAGCGCATCCGCATCTCCGACGACCCGAACCAGAACGAGGAGAACCGGGCGAAGGTCTCCCAGATCATCGAGAACCTCCTGCAGCGCGAGCATAGCCTGGCCCTGTCCCGCGCCCAGCGCGAGCAGTTCACCGGCGAGCTGGTCGACGAGATCCTGGGCCTGGGGCCGCTGCAGGCGCTGCTGCGCGATCCGGGCATCAACGAGATCATGGTCAACGCGTACGACAAGATCTACATCGAGCAGAAGGGCCAGCTCGTGCTGCTGCCGATGCGCTTTCGCAACGACGAGCAGGTCGTCCAGGTCATCAAGCGCATCGTGGCACCCGTCGGCCGCCGCATCGACGAGTCCGTCCCGCTCGTCGACGCGCGCCTCAAGGACGGCTCGCGCGTCAACGCCATCATAGCACCCCTGGCCATCTCCGGCCCGACGCTCACGATCCGCCGCTTCTCGGCGAAGCCCTTCACCCATACCCAGCTGATCGGCTTCGGCGCCTGCACGCCGATGTTCATCGAGTTCCTGCGCGCCGCCGTCATCGTCAAGAAGAACATGCTGATCGCCGGCGGCACCGGCACCGGGAAGACGACCTTCCTCAACATGCTCTCGAACTTCATTCCCGACGGCGAGCGCATCATCACGGTCGAGGACACCGCCGAGCTGCGCCTGCTCGCCGACCACTGGATCCGCCTCGAGTCCCGCCCGCCGAACATCGAGGGCAAGGGCGAGATCACGATCCGCGACCTGATCAAGAACTGTCTTCGCATGCGCCCCGACCGCATCGTCGTCGGCGAGTGCCGCGGCGGCGAGTCGCTGGACATGCTCCAGGCGATGAACACCGGCCATGAAGGTTCGCTCGCGACCCTCCACGCCAACACCCCGACCGAGTCGATCAGCCGCCTGTCCGCGATGTGCCTGATGTCGGGCATCGATCTGCCGATGAACGTGCTGATCGACATGATCTCGAGCGCGGTGCACGTCTTCATCCAGATCACGCGCTTCGCCGACGGCAAGCGCCGCGTGACCTACATCTCCGAGTGCGTGGGCCGCGACGGCCAGCGCGTCCTCACCAAGGACATCTTCCGCTTCATCCAGACCGGCATGGACGACAAGGGCGTCAGCTTCGGCTACTTCACGGCGATGGACTACGTCCCGCACTGCTACGCCGAGATCCAGCTGAAGGGGCTTCCGGTTCCACCGGAAGCCTTCATGAGCGAGCGCACGAAGAAGAAGAAGGGCCTGCCCAACGCGATCGACGAGCTGATCAAGGCGGGCATCCCCGTGCCCGACGACGCCGAGGCCGTGGCCACCGGCGGCCACGGCGGAGGGGGGCATTAGCATGAAAAGACTGCTCCCCGCGCTTCTGCTGCTGGCCGCGATCCCCTCCGGGGCGCAGATCTTCAACCGCCAGGAGATCGTGTTCCTCGTCGGCTCGGGCAAGTCGGCGGCGCCGGGGACGCCGAAGGTCGAGGGCGCCATCACGCGCACGCAGGTTTTTTATCACTATTTCAAGCGGGACCGCGACGCGAGCCTGAAGATCCCGAAGTGGGTCGATCAGACCCTCGAGGCGATGCTCAAGCGGCCGGTCTGGCAGGACCCCGACGAGGGCATCCTCAACGAGGCCCAGCTCTGGCAGGCGCCCGCGTCGGTGCTTTATGAATTTTTCGAGCTTGTTCGAAAAAGCCTGCCGCCCTCGGACGGCGGCCAGCTGATCCCCCCGGGCAGCCTGATCAAGGATTACGAGGACAAGCGCATCCGCTTCCAGATGTCGCTCGACCGCCTCGTGCGCGCCAAGCTCGGCGACTCCCTCGGCGGACGCGGCCGGTCGGTGATCGCGCATTTCGAGCTTATCAATAAGCAGTACGACAGCGTCATGGACGGGCTCGTCAACGGCGACACGCAGCGCTACAAGGACGCCGTCATCGCCATGGGCGCCTTGATGAACGGCGCTTTCGAGACGCTCCAGTCGACGCCGCGAGGCTTCAAGTTCCAGCAGGGCGCCGCCAAGGGCTCGCAGGCGGGCTCGGTCCTCTTCAAGATGATCGGCATCGGGCTCATGATCGCCTGCGCCTGGACGATCGGCTCGCTCAACGATAAGAAGATCGCCGACGGCTGGGAGCGCTACAAGCTGAAGGCCAAGGAGTGGGCGCACGAGTACGAGCGCCAGTTCATCGTCATCAAGATCCATTACCTGGTGGGCGGCCCGATGGCCCTGGGCTTCCTGATCGGCCTGCTCACCTTCGATCCGTTCGGGTTCATCATCTTCTGCGGCTTCGGCGTCTACGCCGGCCTGACCTTGCCGGGCTGGCTTCTGATGAACATCCGCTTCCGGCGCGGCCAGAAGTGCGAAGCGCAGCTCATGGACGCGATGATCCTGATGTCGAACGGCCTCAAGTCCGGCATCGACCTGATCGGCTGCCTCGAGATGGTCCAGCGCGACTGCCTGCCGCCGATCTCCGAGGAGTTCGGCCTGTGCATCAAGAACTACCAGCTCGGCACCGCGCTCGAGCGCGCGCTCGAGGGCGTCGAGGAGCGCGTGCAGAGCCGCCTGCTGTCCTACATGATCAAGGCCGTCGTCATCCAGCGCTCCGTCGGCGGCAACCTGACGAAGATCTTCGACCGCATCGTCGACAACATCCGCGAGGAGTCCAAGCTCGCGGAGAAGACGGCCGCGATGACGGCGCAGCAGCGCATCCAGGCGATCGTCGTCGGCGTCATGCCCTGGATCATGCTCATCATCATGTTCTTGTTTCAACCCCAGCCCATGAGGGAATACTATTTCAGCGGGCTCGGGGTCGCCACCCTCATGTTCTGCACCGTCTGGATCGCCATCGGCATGAAGATCGTCAACAAGCTCGGGGACATCAGCGTCTGATATGACTCCCATCGACCCCTTGATGCACTACATCCTGCTCGCGGTCGGAGTGCTGGGCTCCGTCGCCGCGTACACGGCGGCCAGCCGGCTGTTCGCGCCGCCGGCGGAAACCGAGGAGGGCGACCTCTCCAAGCTGGCCAAGAAGGAGGTCGGCACGAGCTCCGCCTTCTCATCCTTGAATCCGCAGGGCTCTTTGCTCGAGAAGCTCGACCTGTTCCTGCTCAAGACCTTCCACCTCGACGTCAAGCTCGAGGAGCTGCACATGATGATGGGACGGCCGACGAAGCCCACGCCCCTCGAGATGCTCCACCTCAAGGAGATGCTCGCCGCGGGCATCATCGTCTTCCTCTACGTCATGATGGAGTCGCCCTACATCGCCATGTTCGGGATCATCGGGTTCTTCATCCCCGACTCCCTGTTCCAGGGCAAGATCCGGGCGCGCCAAGCCGACATCATGCGCAACTTCCCGACGATGGTCGACCTCATGGCGCTGACCATCGAGGCCGGCCTCGACTACATGGCGGCCATCGAGCGCATCCTCAAGAACGTCAAGCAGTCCCAGCGCACCGAGCTCGAGAACGAGCTGCAGAAGATGCTCAACGAGGTCCAGCTCGGCTACACCCGCCGCGACGCCCTCAAGCGCCTCGCCATGCGCACCGGCGTGCCCGAGATCCGCTCCTTCGTCGGCCTGATCATCCAGTCCGACGAGCTCGGCACGAGCCTCGTCGAGCTGCTGCGCAACTACGCCGCGGACATGCGCTTCCGCCGCCTCAACAAGGCCGAAAAGCTGGCCGCCCAGGCCGCGACCAAGATGCTCATCCCTCTCTTCATCTTCATCTTCCCGACCGTGTTCATCATGATGCTGGCACCCATGATGAAGAGCCTCGTCCAGGGAGGCCTCGGCTTCTGATGACGACCAAGGCCCTCGTCGTCCTGGCCCTGCTGGCCGCCTCCGGCGGCCCGGGCGGCGCGCGCGCCGCCGAGGCCCGGCGCGACACCGAGGGGCTGTTCCTCGACATGTCGAAGCTCAACCTCGGGACGATCTCCTCCGAGGACGACAAGAAGAAATACATCTACACGATCCAGCTCGAGAAGTCCCGGGTCACCCGCAAGACCCTCAAGAACGTCTACGAGAATGCCTTCGACCTCTACAAGAACGGCCAATACGAGGCCGCCAACGACCTCACCCGTAAGATCCTTTCCATCGACCCCGGCTATTCGGACGCCTCGATCCTCAACCGCGCGACCATCGACCTGAAGGGCTCGACGAAGCCGCGCGTCTCCGAGAAGCGGCTCATCGAGGAGCGCTTCGAGGAAGGCATGGCGCTGTATCGGCAAGGCCGCCTGGTCGAAGCGGCCCAGCGCTGGGAGGAGTGCTCCAAGCTGGCGCCCAGCAACCTGAAGTCCCACTACTGGCTGCGCAAGGCGCGCACCGAGATGGCCGAGGAGCACTATCGCAAAGGCCGGCAGGCCTACCGGCAGCACCGCCTGCGCGAGGCCCTCGATCAATGGTACGCCGCCCTCGTGCTCAACCCCCGCTATCCCCGCTTGACCGTGGAGCTCGCCAAGGTCGAGGCCGAGTCGCGCGAGCAGGACGCCAACGAGAAGCTGCAGGCCGCGCTGAACCTCTACAGCCAGGGCCTCGTGCTCGAGTCGCTCAAGATGCTCGACGCGGTGCTCGAGTCCGGTCCCGGCAACGTGAAGGCCCAGAAGCTGCAGGCCGAGATCCGCGCCGAGGTCGCCAACCAGCACGTCGCCGAGGGCCGCCGCTTCTACGAGTCGCGCCGGTACGACAAGGCGATCGCGGAGTGGAAGCACGCCGTCGAGTACGGCTATGATCCGAAGTCGGCCGACCAGCTCGTCGCCCGCGCGAAGGAGCAGACGCGCCGCGAATCGGCCGCCAAGGCGCGCGCCGTCGAGGTCGCCAAGGCGCGCGCGGAGGACAAGAGGAAGCAGGAGGAGGAGGAGGCCAAGCTCGCGGAGGAGGCCAGGAAGAGGGAGGAGGAGGAGAAGGCGAAGGCCGCCGCCGCCGGCGCGACGCAGCAGCCGCCCGCCGCCGGCGCGCCGCCCGCGGCGAGCGCGGAGAGCAACAAGCAGGCCTCCCAGCAGGCCTATCTCGAGGGCGTCATCTACTACCAGAAGGGCGACTACGAGAAGGCGCGCGACAAGTGGCTGCACGCCAAGCAGCTCGATCCGAGCAACTCCGACGCGATCGCCGGCCTCGAGAAGATAGAAAAGCTTTACGGCGCGGGGCAATAAATGAAGCTCTCAGCCAAATGGTTCCTCTGGTTCACGGGCATCGGCATCTACGTCATGTGCCTGGGCGGGATCTTCTACTACAATTTGTTCAAATGGACGTTCGACGAGAAGCTCAAGCAGGAGTCCATCGACATGGTCCGCCTGTACGCCCCGACCTTGATCGAGGGGCTCTCGCGCAATCAGGGCGTGATCTCGATGCCCGAGTTCGACACGGTCAGCCGGTTCTCGAAGGACGACCGCATCGCCGCCTTGCTGTACCTCAATAAATACGGCGAGGTCCGCTGGTTCAAGGATCCGTCGATGATGACCAAGCCCTTCGACGACTTCGTCAAGCAGGTGAGCCTGCCGACGGACGCCATCGAGCAGGCCTGGCTCGCCAAGACCCCGATCGTGCGCGCGGTGCCCAACATGCCGCTGTACGACATCGCGATACCTCTCGCCCTGCGCGGCGAGGTCCTCGGCATCCTCAACATGCAGATCAGCCGCGAGGGCGTGGTCAAGGTCATCAACAAGGCCATGCACAAGTACGCGGTGGGCGCGGTCGGCGTGCTGCTGCTGCTGGGCATCCCGCTGTACTTCTTCCTCCATCACTTCGTCCTCAACCCGATCCTCAACCTGCGAGACGCGATCGAGTCGATCTCGTTCAAGAACCTGGAGCTCAAGTTCCCGGCGCGCAACGACGAGATCGGCGAGCTCGCCGGCGCCATCAACATCTTCCTCTCCAAGGTGAAGGCGGAGATCGCCAACTCGATGGTCAAGGAGAAGCAGCGCGGCCTGGCCGAGGCGCGGTGGTGGGAGTCCATCCTGAAGGCCGTGGTGTCCAAGAGCCACCGCGCGATCGTCGTCGACGAGGACAACAGCGTGCTCTACACCAACTTCCCGATCACCGGCACGGTGACCACCGACGGGAAGCTCCATCTGCTCGATGTCATCGACAGCCAGCAGCAGGACGTGCTGCGCCTCGTCGGCGTCGCCCTCGACCGCCCGAACCAGGTCGTCGAGGCGGACACGATGTTCAAGTCCGAGCCCTGCCACGTGAAGGCCGTCCACCTCGAGGAGGAGGGGGAGCTTCGCCGCACGCTCATCCTCTTCGAGACGAAGACCGTCGGCGCGCGCATCTGACGACGGCCGCTCTGTGGGGACGGATTTAACCACAAAGACACAAAGACACCAAGAACGGCAATAGAGTTAACGCCGATGCCGTTAACGTTCTTTCCGTTCTTGGTGCCTTTGTGTCTTGGTGGTTCAATATTTCGTCAAAGAAAATGTCGAGGGCTTGTCAAACCGCCCCGCTTCTGTTATTCTTGGCGGGCCTGGTGAGACGCTATTAAGGAGATTGGAATGAGCTATCGCGTGAAGAGAATCGATCCCTATTGGTTCAAGCACCCCATCCTCCCGATCGCCGTTTTCCTCGGCGCCGCGCTGGCGCTCGGCGCCGGCTTCGCCAACAAGCCGCCCATCGCGATCGTCGGCGCGCTCATCGCCGCCGTCGGCATCCTGATGTCCACGCGCCCCGCGATCACCGGCACCGTCATGCTGCTCGGCTTTCTCGGCGGGCTGGTCACGTTCGTGGTCTCCCCGAACACGCAGAACGCGGCCTTGAGCGCGATGCAGAAGGCCATGTCGGTGGGCTTCTACACCTTGTTTTACGCGGTCCTCACGGAGGGCGCTTTGTTATTGCTCTCCGTCGTCTACAACTTCTTCGCCGCGATCAGCTCGCTCGGCGGCCTCAGCCTCGAACTAGAGGATGAGGGCGGCGCCGAGGAATAACGACGAAATGAGAACCAGCGTCGTCTACGGCTCGCGCGAGCCCAACCGCGCGGCCGTCATCCTCGAGGCCCTGCAGGCCGCCGGCATGACCGTCACCGTCGCCCAGAAGGCCAAGGAGGTCCAGGGACTGCTCGCCCACCGGGGCTGCGACCTCCTCATCATCGGCCAGAAGCTCGTGGATGAGGACGGGGTGGACCTCGTCAAGCAGCTGCGCGCCAAGGGCCCGGCTCGCCAGATGCCGATCGTCGCCCTCGTCGAGCATGCCGATCAGCCGGCTGCCTCCGCGACCCCCTCCAAGCACGCCTACGCTTTGTTCGGCCGCTCCGGACCGGCCTCCGCGCCCAGCCAAAGTTCGCTCAAGGACAAGGTGTCCCTGCGCCTCGCCTTCTTCCAGGCGGGCGCCGACGAATGCCTCTCGCTCAACTGGGACGCGGCCGAGTGCCTGGCCCGCATCAAGGCGGTGCTGCGCCGCACCCAGGTCAACGCCTCGGAGGAGATCATCAACATGGGGGAGATCGAGCTCAACCTCACGAGCTACACCCTCCACATCTCGAAGAAGCGCGTGCCTCTGACCTCGAAGGAGCTCGACCTGCTCTACGTCTTCCTGAGCTCCGCCAACCGCGTGCTCTCCCGGCCCTATCTGATCGAGCGCGTCTGGGGCTACAATTATTTCGGCTCGCCGCGGACCGTCGACGTGCACGTGCGCCGGCTTCGGGAGAAGCTCGGCGTCGCGGCGAAATACATCACCACCATCCCCTGCGTCGGCTACAAGCTCGTTCCCCCCGGCGGGGAAATGAGGAGATAACATGGCGAAGCTTCCCAAGCTGCTGATCATCGACGACGACGCCCACCTGCGCGAGAGCCTCGCCGAGGTCCTCGAGCTCGACGGCTTCGAGTGCCATCAGGCCGGCGCGGCCAAGGAAGGCATCGCGGCCGCCGCCAAAATAGAGCCCGACGCCGTTATTATGGATATCCAGCTGCCGGACTCCTCCGGCTTCCAGATCTGCCAGGAGCTGCGCAAGCGCTCCAAGATCACCATCCTGATCATGATGACCGGCCGTTTCCTCTCCTCGGAGGAGAAGAAGCAGGGCTTCGAGCTCGGGGCCGACGAGTACATCACCAAGCCCTTCGACCTCGCGGAGCTGTCGGCCCGCATCAAGCAGCTTCTTTCGCGGAACGCCGCGAAGGGCTGATTATCGTCTTTCCTCGCAACATTTTCGTGTTCCGGGGCCGCTATCATTCGGGTACGGAACGATAACCCATGGCCACCCGGAACCGCGGCAAGCTCGCCTACAAGATCCTCTTCTGGTTTCTGCTCATCTCGCTGGCGCCGATGATCTTCGTCGGCTGGCATCTGGTCGGGATCACGCAGCAGTCCCTGCGCAAGGAGACGCTCGCGATGCAGGAGTCCCTGGCCGTCGGCTTCTCCGACACGACGTTCAAGTACGTCACGACCTTCCGCAACGTGCTGACCGAGACCGCCGGGCTCGAGGACTTCGTGTCGATGAACCCGGTCAAGCAGCAGCAGTACCTGAGCCGGATACTCCAGATTCATTTCGCCGTATTGGAGCTGTCCGTCCTGAACGACAAGGGAGTCGAGGCCCTGCGCATCGGCCGCTTCCTCGGGCCCGCCCCCGACATGCGCGACTTCCGCGGCGAGGAGGTCTACAGCGGCGCGATGGGGCCCCGCGGCCAGTTCATCGGCCGGCTTGAGCGCTTCCAGGGGCTTTATCCGACGGTGACCATCTCCGTGCCGATCATGGATTCTCGCGTGCAGCCCGCGAAGGCCGTGGGCGTCGTCGTCGCGCGCGTGAGCCTCAACGGCCTTTCCACCATGCTCGCGATGGAGTTCCCGGCCTCCGGAAAGAGCCAGGCCGCCGTGATGACTCGCGACGGCTTTCTGATCGCCCACTCCGATCCCCGGGAGATATACCGGCCCGACGCGCGCATGCCTCCCGAGGTCGAGAAGGTCCTCACGTCCCAGGACAACGTCAAAGGCGGCGGGGAGATAGGCCTCGAGGGCGGCAAGCGGCTCCTCGGCGCCTTCGCCCTGATCGACAAGCTCGATTGGATCGTCTACGTCCAGCAGCCCGTCGAGGCCGCCTACCAGACCGCCGCCGACATGAAGGCGCAGATCTTCCGCGTGCTGATCTGGGTCGTCCTGTTCACCGTCTTGCTTTCGCTCGCCGTCGCCGGCCACATCACCCAGCCCATCCGTATTCTAAAGGAGGCCGCCGACCGCCTCGGCAAGGGCCAGTTCGAGGACCTGCCCGAGGTCGTGACGACGAACGACGAGATCGGCGACCTGGCGCAGACCTTCCTCGGCATGAGCGAGTCCCTCAAGGAGAAGACGGGCGAGCTCATCCACGCGAAGCAGGAGCTGGAGAAGTTCACGAAGTTCCTCGAGAAGCGCGTCGACTCCCGCACGCGGGAGCTCAAGGCCGCTCAGGACGAGCTCATCAAGAAGGAGCGCCTGGCCGCGATCGGGCAGATGGCCTCCGTCGTCGGCCACGAGATACGCAACCCGCTCGCCGTCATCAACAACTCGATCTACTTCATCAAGACCAAGCTCGGCACCGGCGGCGAGCCCGACGCGAAGATCACCAAGCACATCAAGATCATCGAGTCCGAGATCCAGCAGGCCAACGGCATCATCAACGAGATCCTGACCTACTCGCGCCAGCGCGAGCTGCAGCTCGAGAAGGTCCGCATCAACGACTGGCTCGAGGAGCTGCTGTCGGTGTACCCGTTCCCGCCGCACATTCAGATCGAGAAGCTTTTCGACCCGGCTAATCCCCACGTGGAAATCGACAAGACGGAGATGCAGCAGGCCGTGCGCAACCTCGTCGGCAACGGCATCGAGGTGATGCCGGCTCCGAAAGGCGGCAAGGTCACGATCCGCTCGATCGTCCCGGAGGCGGGCTGGGTGCGCGTCGACATCGCCGACGCGGGCAGCGGCATCCCGCAGGACGTGCTCGACAAGATCTTCGCCCCGTTCTTCACGACGAAGGCGCGCGGCACCGGCCTCGGCCTGGCCGTCGTGCGCAAGGTGGTCGACCACCATAAAGGCAAAGTGGACGTGGAAAGCACCGTGGGCGTGGGCACGACGTTCAAGCTCTACATCCCCACGGCCTCTTGAGGCATCAATGAAAGGGAAAATACTGATCGTCGACGACGACGCGAACATGCGCGAGAGCGTCAATGACAACCTCGAGGTCGAGGGCTACGAGACGGCCCAGGCCTCGAGCGCCGCCGAGGCCGTCGCCCAGGTCAAGCAGACCCAGTTCGACGTCATCCTGATGGACTACAACCTCACCGACGGCACCGGCATCGACGCGATCCAGAAGATCCGCGCTCTGAACTCCGAGAGCCAGATCCTGATGATCACGGCCCACGCCAACCTCGACACCGCGCTCAAGGCGATCCAGGAGTCCGTCGACGACTTCCTGACGAAGCCCGTCAACTTCGACCACCTCAAGCGGGCGATCGCCAAGTCGCTCGAGAAGATGCGCCTCAAGCAGGACCTGAAGAGCGCCAACGACAAGAACCTGCGCCTGTCGGCGATGAAGTCCAAGTTCATGTCGATGGCGTCGCACGACCTCTCCAACTCCCTGATGACCCTTCAGGTCAGCTTCGAGATGCTCGCGCAGTCGATCAAGCCCGACGACGAGCAGGTCAAGAAGATGCGCTACATCTCCAACGGCATCGGGCAGATCTCCCGCCTCATCGAGGATCTCGTGGACTGGGCCTCGATCGAGCAGGGAAAGTTCCGCCTCGAGTCCAACCTGTTCGACGCCGGTTCGCTGGTCGAGGAGACCGCGGTCGGGCCCGCGGCGCGCGCCTCGGTGCGGGGCTTGTCCCTGAAGACGGAGCTCCAGCCCGGCCTGCCCACGATCGCCGCCGACAAGAAGCGCCTCTCCCAGGTGCTCAACAACCTTCTTGAGAACGCCATCCGCCATACGCCGAAGGGCGGAACGGTGACCATGGCCGCCGAGAGGGCCGTCGAGAACGGCGTCGAGTGCGTCCGCTTCGCCGTGCGCGACACCGGCGACGGGATCGCTCCCGAGGAGGTAGGCAAGCTCTTCCAAAGCTTCTATCAGGGCGAGAGCGCCTCCGGCGGCGGGCGGCTCGGCCTGGGGCTTTCGATCTCGCGGGAGATCGTGGACAGCCACGGCGGGCGCATCTGGGTCGAGAGCGCCGGCCTCGGCCGGGGCGCCGCGTTCCTGTTCACCGTCCCTGTCGGGAAGGCTTGACGTTTTTGTGAATTCCGCTCATAATTTTCTGCTAAACTAGCCGAACTGCGAGGAGGATCGAAATGGCTTCGAAGGCTGCCCCGAAAAAACGCGTGAAGGTGCTGATCGCCGACGACCAGACTCTTTTCCGTGAAGGCATCAAGGATCTGCTCGAGAACGAGAAGATCATCGAAGTCGTCGGCGAGGCCGCCGACGGACAGGAAGCCGTCCGCTTGGCGCGCAAGCTCAAGCCCGACGTGATCCTCATGGACATCAAGCTTCCTCACCTCGACGGCGTCGCCGCGACCCGCCTGATCCGCAAGGAATGCCCCAACACGAACGTTCTGATCCTCTCTTCCTACGAGGACGAGGCGCACGTGATGGAGTCGATCCAGGCGGGCGCCAACGGCTACCTCTCGAAGATGCTCCCCGCCGCCGAGCTCGTCAACGCTCTCAAGGCCTTCGCCAACGACGGCGTGATGATCCCCCAGCAGGTGATGGGCAAGCTCCTCCAGGGCCTGCGCCAGATGGCCAGCGGCGACGGCAGCTCGCCCGTGGCGCTGACGAAGACCGAGATTCGCGTGCTCGTCTTCCTCGGGACCGGCATGTCGAACAAGGAGATCGCGGCGAAGATGGAATGCTCGGTCAAGACCATCAAGAACCATCTCAACGCCATTTTCCAGAAGCTCGAGGTCAGCAACCGGACCGAGGCCGTCGTCAAAGGCATCGAGATGGGCCTGATCTCGCCCGAAGACCCCAACTGAGGGCCTCCTAGCGCAGGATGACGAAGGACGAATTCGTCTCCCAGCTCGAGCGCGGGGCGCTGTCGGCCTCCGCCCTGCCCGTGACGTCGTCCCTCCTGCGCTGGACCGCCGACCAGCTCAAGCGCGGGGAGCCGGCCTGGTGGAAGCCGATCGCCAAGGCCTGGGAGAAACGCACCTTCGTCGCCTGGACCGAGGCCTGGAGCCTGTATCTCACCTGTCTGCATTTCGAGGCCTTGAGCGACGCCGAGTGCGAGCTGGTCCCGTATTTCCCCTCGTGCGGCGGCACCGCGGAGGCGGACCCCTCCGTCGCGCTGGCCCGCTTCCTCGCTTCTCCGCCGCCGACCTTCTTCGAGAACCTCAAGGCCGGCCAGCGGCGCACCTACGTCGCGGGCCGCGCGATCATGTGGACGGCGCCCGCCATGCTGTTCTTCCAGCGCCGCGATCTCCCCTACTACCTCGTCGAGGTCAACGCGGGCGCGGGCCTCAACCTGGCCGCCGACCACGTCGCCGCCTTGAAGGGCTTCGATTCGGCGCTCATCTCCGCCCGGGTGGGGCTCGAGGCCCGGCCGCTCCAGGCCGAGGACCTCACCGACCGCCGCTGGCTGACCGCCGGGATCTGGCCGGACAACCTCGCCGCGATCGCGGAGCTCGATGCCGCGCTCGACAAGATCGCGCTGCGCACGCGCGAGGAGGCGGCCTTCCTTCAGCTCGCCCCGTGCCCGCCCGAGAAGGCCGCGGCCTTCGTGACCAAGAACATCCCCTCCGACGACCCCGAGGTCGGCCTCCTGATCTTCAACATGGGCACCACCGTGCGCATGTCCGACGCCGAGTACGCCGCCTACACCGCGAATATGGTCTCCATGCTGCGGGCCTGGGGAGAACGCGGCCTGTGGGTGGAGGTCGAATCCGTGCGCGGCGAGACCTACTCGATGACGACGCAATTGCGCGTGCACCGCATCCTCGGCGGCCAATTGCGAAGCCTGGTGATGGCCAGCGTCGACCTGGAGACCTCCACCCATCAGTACAGCGAGGCCAGCGCCGCCTTCCTGGGGCCCGAAGTTCCGGCGGCCCCTAATAAGTAACCGTTTTTTAACCGTTTAGACATTGAATTCCGGCCTAAACCGGTCATAATTGCCCCATGAGGCCCTGGAAGTCACGGGCGGGGCAGATCGTCATCCCGGCGATGCTGCTCTTTCCGACGCTTTTCCTGTTCGTCTATCTCATCTATGAGACGGCGAAGCTGTCCCGCGAGAAGATCAAGCACCAGTTCGCGATGGACGCCGCGGCCTTCGTCGAGGCCACGAACTACTCCGACTTCCTCAACCGCACCGCCTACGTCAACGGCGCCTTCCCGATGCGCATCTTCGAGCAGGGCTACGACGATTTCTACGCCGAATGCGAAGGCAAGGTCGAGCACTGCGACAAGATCACCTACGCCGAGATCCTCTATGCGAACGGCATCTTCCCGCGCAGCCGCAGCGGCAAGAAATCCTTCGACGGCGAGGACAAGTGGGACATCGAGTACGGCGGCAAGGGGGCGGGCAGGAACTCGACCAGCCCGCAGCTCGACGATCCGGTCGTCCTCTTCTCGCTGGACAACGCGCAGAAGTTCTGGCACTCGTGGGACCTCGCCTCCGAGGTCTACAAGCTCTACGTCCAGGTTTTCTCCCTGCTCGGCTCCGTCGAGGACGCCCAGTGGCAGGTGCTCAAGCGCCTGACCAAGGACTCCAACCACAGCTTCCTGCAGAAGTCCTACTGGCTCAACACCGGCGACCCCGCCGCCTACGGCGCCGAGCTCGCGCGCAGCTTCGACGTCGCGCTGGGAGACTTCAAGACGGAGGCGCATTGCGTGCGCAAGATCGTCTACCACGGCAACCGCCACCTGGGCGGGACCGGCATCCAGCAGTACCGGCCTTACGGCACCAATCCGCCCGAGACCCTTCCCGATTCCCCCGGCTGCAGCGGCGGCGGGCTGTTCCAGCTGCAGACCGTCGACAGCGCCTCGACCAACGCCCTCAGCAAGCCCGGCGCCTCGGAGTACCCGGGCCTGTCGCTTTCCTTGATCTGGCAGATCCCCGGCAAGAACTACTTCAACGTGGACTTCGGCAACCGGCCCCAGGATTTCCCCCGGGGAGCGCCGGAGCTGCACACGACGGTGTCCGTCGGCGCCAACAACCCGAACGCGAAGGTGTGGCCGGACCCGACGCCGAAGTTCCAGGTGAGACAGTTCCCGTGAGACGCTGGGGCCGGCTATCCTTGGGCCGACGCGGACAGGCCACGACCGAGACCGTCCTCCTCTTCCCGATCTTCATGTTCTTCCTCTTCGCCTTCGCGAAGGTGTTCGCCTTGCTCATCCTCATGCAGAAGCTCGAGATCGCGTCCTTCTACGCCGCCCGCCGGTGGCAGCTCGAATCCCATCGCAACGCCATCCACGAGCCGTGGGACGAGGGCACCTTGCGCCCGCACATCCAGGAGCGCGTCCTGACCTACCTCGGCTACGGCACCCCCGCCGCCAAGTTCCTCGACCTCGTCGACTTCTGCCGCCCGACGGCGAACTGCCCGACCAAGCCCGGCGTGTCGGTCCAGCGCACCCAGGTCTGGAACGTCGTTACGGTGACCGCCTGCACCAAGCCGCTGGAAATGCCGTTCTACAAGACCACCGGCTTCGTCGTCTGCTCGACGAAATACGTGCCCAACCGCGACCGCCCGATCGCCTTCGTCCTCCCCGGCATCAGCCCGTAAAGGAACAATTGCTATGATTCACGGGTCGCAGGACGACGCGCCGGCGAGGCGCTCAAGGAGACCGCATGAATTGGGCTAAATTCAAGCTCTGGTGGGAGTTCTACTGGATCTACGTCATCTTCAGCTTCATCATCCTCGCCGCCGTCTTCCTGCCGCTCTGGTATCTGACCCGCCTCGAGGAGAGCGTCGCCCGCTACATCATCGGGTTCAACGTGATCTCCCTGCCGTCGAGCATCATGGGGACGCTCATCTTCGTCTTCTTCCTTTATATCTTCCTGCACGGCGGCCTGTCCGACATCAGCAAGAAGAAGGTCGACCCGACCAAGATCAACGTCAAGTTCAGCGACGTGGTCGGCCTCTCCGAGCCCAAGCGCGAGGCCTGGGAGATGGTCCAGCTCATCAAGGACCGCGCTCTCCTTCGCAAGGTCGGCGGCAAGATCATCCGCGGCATGGTGCTCGCGGGCCCTCCGGGCTGCGGCAAGACCTTGCTCGCCAAGGCCATCGCCACCGAGGCCGGCGTGCCGTTCATGACCACCTCGGCCTCCGAGTTCATCGAGGTCTACGTCGGCACCGGCGCCGCCCGCGTGCGCAAGATCTTCCGCCGCGCCCGCCTCTACGCCCAGGCGCACGGCGTCTGCGTGCTCTTCATCGACGAGATCGAGGTCATCGGCCAGAAGCGCCGCTTCGGCGGCCTGATGGACGGCGGCACGTCCGAGTCCAACAGCACCTTGAACCAGCTCCTCGTCGAAATGGACGGCCTCAATGAGACCGACGCCGACGTGGTCGTCATCGCGGCCACCAACGCCAGCCTCGACATCCTGGACGAAGCCCTCGTCAGGCCCGGGCGCCTCGACCGCACGATCCGGGTGGACCTGCCCAACCTCAAGGAGCGCCTGGAGATCTTCGAGTACTACGCCAAGAAGCTCAAGTGCGACCCGTCCATCGACCTCGCCCGCCTGGCGCGCAAGACCGTCCGCTACTCCCCGGCCTCCATCGAGAACGTCCTCAAGGAGGCCGCCCTGATCGCCACGCGCGAGCGCCGCGAGCTGATCTCCTACAAGGACTGCGTGGCCGCGCTCGACCGCATCGAGCTCGGGATCGCGCATCGCGTCAGCATGACCTCTAAAGAACGCGAGATGACGGCGTTTCACGAGGCGGGCCATCTCGTGCAGATGTACCTCGAGCACCCGACGCGCGACGTGTTCAAGGCCTCGATCATCGAGCGCGGCGGCGTGCTCGGCGTCGTGCACTCCGTGCCGCGAGGCGAAATTATCCTGGACGACTCGGCTTCTTTATACGCCAACATCAAGGTCTCGCTCGGGGGCTACCTGGCCGAGAAGATCAAGTTCGGCGTCACGACCGAGGGCGTGGGCTCGGACTTCTCGAACGCGATGCATCACGCGCACTGGATGGTCTGGTCGATCGGCATGGGCGAGAGCGGCTACGTCGGAAATTTCGCGACGATGCCGGCGGGGCACATCTCCGAGGACGTCAAGCGCAGCCTCAACGCCGACACCAACAAGCTCCTCAAGACGGCCCTGGCCGAGGTCGAGAAGACCCTGCGCGCGGAATGGCCGCTCGTCGAGCGCTTCGCCGGCGAGCTGCTCAAGCGCGAGGAGCTAGACTACGACGAGATCGTGGACATCTTCAAGGAATACGGCAAGCCGCCGCGTCCCCTGCTCGAGTCGCTCTAGCGTCCGCGGCGCCTTATGTCACCGTCGGGAACTCGCACCGGTGCGAGTTCCCGACGACTGTTTCCGGAAACAGTCGCCGGGGGCCGCAGGGGGTGGCGCCGATCGTGCTGCCGCGGGCAGTTTAATCCGGGTCCACGATTTGAAGCAGGCTCTCATGATTGCGCTTATGTCTGGAAGCCTTGCGAGCGACCTTGGCGCGGCGGCGCCAGGAGTCCTCGAGCGGGCCCCAATCGAGCTTCCCGTAGCCGTCGGCCAGCGCCTCGTAGCCTTCAACGACCCAGGGGGCTTTCTCGAGGAGTTGCTTCATCAGATGCATCGCCTCGGCTCCCCGCTTTTCGGCGGCCAGCTTCCGATACCGCGACATCGAGGCCGCCGCGAAGCCGTCATCGGCCCTTTCCGCTCGCGTGATCTCTCGGAGGGGGCGCAGCTGCTCATCGGTCAGCTGGTCGGGCCTCTTCGAGGCCGCCTCGCAGTAGGCGAGCAGATACCACCGTCCGAGGAGGACGTCTCCAAGGCGGGCATGGGCTACGTAAAGGCCGTAGTAAAGCGGCGCGGGGTCGGCATCGCTTTCGAGCGCCCGGTACAGGGAACCGGCGGCATCCGTCCAGTCGGCGGCGGCCAGGGCCTGCGCGCCGCGCTGAGCGGCGGAGTCGCGCAGGTTCGAGCGGTGCGCGACCAAGGCGGCCTCGATCGTTCTTCGTCCCTTCGCGAGCCTTCTGGCGACCAGAAACGCGATCCCGTCGAAATCCTGCCGTGAGTCGGTGATCTTCGTCTTGAAGTCATCCACGGGCGCGCCATCCCGGTCCGTCACGGAGATCAGCGCGCGGCCCGTGTCGTAGCGCGCGCACTTCACGACGAGGTCCGTGACCGGGGAGCGCTCGCTCGACCGGGAGACGGAAGCGAAGGCCCATCCCGCGAGGGCCGTCTTGAATTCGTCCGAGGAGCAGAAGGCCGCACCCGGGTCGGCGTCGAGTCGCGCGTGGACCGGCAGCAACGGAAGCGAGACCGGCTCCTCCGCTCGCGCGGGGCCCGCGAGGCTCAGCGCGAGGAAGAGGGCTGCCTTCATCGGGGGGTCCTATACACGTTTCGATGCCAGTATATTTCCTGTCTGTGCCAAGCGAACTTCCGGGCTTTCGCGAAGCGCCGCAAAGGAGCGAGAGGTATGCCATATCGTCGCAGCAGCGCTACGAGATCCCAAAGACGAGCTTTAGTCAGTAGGCGAGGGTCGATGTCGAGGCGCAGCACGCTCGAGCGGCTACCCCGGCCGAGGCCGGTGACCTTCTTGACGGCAGGGATGCTCTGCAATCCTTGAAAGAATCGGGCCTCGTCACCTTTCGAATAGAAGAAGAGGCCCAAATCGATTTCGACAGTCATTCTCGCGTCCTCCCGCCCGGATAAGTGTTCCCGTAGCCGCCTCGACGACGCTGTATGTCCCAATGGGGCCCGCCGTGAGCGTCCCGGTTGGGATCATTCGGACCGGTCGGAACCCAGATGTCGCCGTTCTCGTGGACCCAACCCCACTTGCCGTTCTGGGCCTGCCCCCAAGCCGGCCCGCCCTTCGGGTCCCTGAAGCCTTCGGCCTCGCCGGGTTTTCCCGGAGCTTTCGCCCCGTTCGAATCCCAGGCGTCGTGAGGCGGCTTGCGCGTCTTGGCGAATATCCAGCCCGCGGAATGCGCCGCTTTCAGAACGGCTGCGGTGATGATGATCGCCGGCGCCGCGGTGATGAAGGCTCTGACGAGAACCCCCGTCTCCAGCGCCTGGATCACGTAGCCCGCTCCCATCGTCAGGGCGAGGGCGTTCGAATCCGCGTGTAGGACCCGGTTCTCTTTGACGACATCCTCCCGAAGCACGGCGGGGATGTCGGCCGAGAGCGGGCGCACCGGTTTCGGGTGCTCCATTTTTTCGAGGGATTCCTGGAGTTCCCGGCGCCTGCGTTCGCGGCTGGCCGCCGTTTCCTGGGGATCGAGCGTCGGGCGGCTCGGCTCGGGGCGATAGCCGTCTCGACGGCCGAAGTCGATGCAGCCCGCCGTCCCGCCGGCAGCCTGGCAGAGCTGCTCGGCTGGGGATTGCGCATGAACGGCCGCCGGGAAGATGAGTAGAAGGGCTAATCCCAAGCGCATGCGGGATTCTATGATGAATACATCCAGCCATCAACCCCAAACTGGCGTTCGCCGGCCGTTAGTCTTCGATGATGCCGCACCGCCCGGCAAGGCGGCACAGCTTGAAGCCGGCGTCGCGGATGAGGTTGAAAGGGTTGGCCCCGATCGTGGCGCCGTGGGTGCGCCCATAGTATAGGCGCGCCATCGCATACCAACGGCCTGCTCGGCGCGCGCGGAAGGACGCGTCCTCGCGGGTCTGGAACTCGAAGCGGCCGGCGCTGACCGACCAAACCTTTCCCGCGTCGTAGCTCAGGCCCCAGTCCCAGGTCGACGCTTTGGCGAATCCTCTTACGGCGCCGCGTTCCGGCGTCCCCAGAATGCCTGTCCGGACTTCGGTCAGTCCGCTGAAGCGCGCCCATGGGCAATATGAGCCGAACAGTTCGAGCCGGCCGGTCGAGGATTCGGCGCTAGAGGAGTCGAAGAAGGGCGATCCCTCCCAACTGGCGAGGACCACGCGCGCTTCAATGGGCGCGACGATGACGATCGCGTGCGCCGACGCGTCCGGTCTGCTCTTGCGAGGAAGGTCCCATGTTTCTCCCCGCAGTTCCAACGCGCGGGTGCCGAGACCTAAGCCGTAACGCGGGTGGTAGATTCCAACGGCGAACACGTCAAGCCCGTAGACGCCGTTGCCGCCCAAGACGCCGATAATTTCAAGGCGATTCCATGATTTCGCGGCGACAGGGCCTGCGGCGAGGAACAGGATAGCGGCGGCGCCCAGGACCTTGCGGCGCAGGGTCGACCGTAGGCCCGAATCCTCAGGAATTGCCGGAATCATCGTAGCGCCCGCCGTGCTCGCGGTAGGACTGCTCGATCGCCCTGGCGACGCGCATGAGGTGGCCCGACTCCAGCGGGCGCAGCCAGGTAATGATCAACTGCATCTCGGCGCCGCCGGCCGGGACCAGTTCCACCGTCGGCTCCTCCGGGGAACGGTCGCCGACGCCTAGGCGCCTGGGGGGGAACGCGCGCAGGTCGATGCCCTTCAGCAAGGTGGTGTCCCACGCTCCCGCGTCCAGATGGGCGGGCTTGCGGTGGAAGAAGATCAGCGAGCCGTTGAGCAGGGGGCCGTCGGGGATGCTCAAGTCGTCGATCTTCTCGCAGCTGATGATCGCGAGACCGGGAAGCGCGCCTTTCAGGTCATTCGCGAGCTGGAGGGAATTCTCCAGATAGTCCGGCCCGAAGAGGACCACGGCTCCGTTCTGGAGCATGAGCTCGGCGGTTTGCGGCGGAAGGTCGTTCGGGGTCATCGTCGAGGACGATTACAGGGCGGTCGTGGAGGGCTTCTTGCTCGCCGCGTCGGCCGTCTTTTTCGCGGCGTTTTTCTGCTCTTTCTTGAGCCAGTCCTTCAGCCAGAACTTCATCTCCGCCTCGAAGGTCTTGCGTACCTCTGGAGAATCGACGTCTAGGTCGGTTTTGACGCCGGAGCCGCGGACGACCTTCCCGCCCTCTCCGAATTTCCCTTTTGATAATATGACCTTTTCAAGATTACCATTTAGATCGACCCGGAAATATTGAGTCTGCGAATCCAGTCGCGAACGTTTGATTTTTACAAAATAAGCACAAACCGGGCGTTTCCCCGAGGCCTCGGTTGGCGTCCCCTCAATTTTTTCGTAGACGATAAAGCACGCGCGCTTTTCTACGTTCTTGTCTCTCTGGCGAATCAAAATTTCAACATCCATCGTCGGCATCGCCCTTGGCAGCCCGATGACGGGTGCAAGATTGCTTCCGATGTTCGCGTTCGTGCCCCTCTGCATCACGGCAGAAATCAGGCCCGCGATGTCCTTCTTAGGCTCCCGGACCGAATCTTTAAGCTCGGGTGTAGAAGAATTGTTTTTGTTAACGGATGTTAAACTGTGCGCCTGGGCATTGACAAGGTTGGGCAGGGCCGACATACTTAGCGCTAGAACGAATGCCGATCGGCTCAGCGTTTTGGAAATCGTTCTCATAAAATAATGACCTTCGCCTATTGTAACACTCCTTCGCCCGCCGTCAAGACCTGCGATTGTCAGCAGTTTCGACGATTGATTCTCGTCGGCGGACTACTTCTTTGCGGTCTAGGTGTTCACGCTGAACTTCCTCCGAAGCCCTCACCTGCCGGTGCTGAGTCCGTCGCAAAATATACGGAAGAGGAGGATGATCTCTACGGCGATCTCACCGGCGCCGTAGGGACCATCCAAGGCAACACCGCCGAAAAGACCAAACTGGTCGAGCAGCAAGGCGCGAAACCCGCCGACCGCTCCACCGCCGCGCAGATCAAGGCGATCGACGAGCAGACGGGCGCCATGGTCGGCAAGGCGGACGCCGCCGCGGAGAAATTCCCCGGCAGCGGCAAGATCCAGCGGGCCGCCGGCGCCGTCGCGATCCAGGCCGGCGACTACAAGAAGGGCCTCGCCTACGCGGACCGGGCCGTCGCCCTCGCCGAGGCGAAGTCCGACGATCCCAAGGCGCTGGCCGCCGCCCTGCGCACCCGCGCGACGGGCGCCTTGTGGTCGGGGGACTACCCGAAGGCCGCCGCGGACGCGCTGCGCGTGCTCAAGTCCTTCCCCGACGACAAGGCCGCGCGCTCGATCTATGAGATGTCCAAGGGCCGGGACAAGAACGCGGTCGTCGCCATCGCGACGACGCAAAGCCGCCCGCTCGCGAACGCGCTCGTCGAGAGCTCGCTGCTGGACGATCCCCGCATCCGCGCCGCCGGCCGGCGCGCGGGCGACCGCGTGGGTGCCCTCAAGCAGGCCGCGGTGGCGATGCAGCTGATCAACTCCGGCGACGGCGCCCGGGCCCTCGCCGCCGCGAACGCCGTCGTCGAGAAGGACCCGACCTTGGCCGACGGCTACATGATGCGCGGCCTCGCCTACACGATCTTAAAGGAGTTCTCCGCCGCCCTGCGCGAGTTCACCAAGGCCATCGACCTCTGGTCGGCTCAGGGAAAGATGGAGAACCTCCCCGTCGCCTACGGCCGCCGTGCCGAGGTGCTCAACGAAAGCAAGGATTATCCCAACGCCCTGCGCGACGCCGAGAAGGCCGTGGCGGCCGACAAGGGCCTGGGCCTGGGCTACTTCGAGAGGGCGCGCGCCCGGGAGGGCCTGGGCGAGAAGGGGGAGAGCATACTCGCCGACTTCAAGCGCGCCGCGGAGCTCGAGCCGCAGTACGCCGCGGATTACGCCGCCGCGCGCACGCGCCTGTCCTCCGGCGCGCCCGAGGCGCCGGCCCCCGCGAAGCCGTCGAGAGGCTGGCTCTGGGCGGTCATGGCGGGCGCGTCGACGCTCGCCGCCGTGCTCATGTTCTTGTTCTGGCGCATGTCGCGCCGCGCCCGCCCCGAGGAGCGCATCGGCTTCGCCTCCGAGCGCAAGGAGCTCGACTCGCAGTACGACATCACCGCCCCGCTCGGCGAGGGCGGCATGGGCATGGTGTACAAGGGCTGGGACAAGGTGCTCAAGCGCCCCGTCGCGATCAAGAAGCTGCGCGGCGAGCTGCAGTCGAGCCCGCGCGAGCGCGAGCGTTTCTTGAAGGAAGCGGAGAT
Organism: Elusimicrobiota bacterium; assembly: GCA_036676805.1. Classification (GTDB taxonomy): domain Bacteria; phylum Elusimicrobiota; class Elusimicrobia; order UBA1565; family UBA9628; genus GWA2-66-18. The sequence goes on along the minus strand of JAKFCD010000063.1, from coordinate 5,423 downwards.
GGTCGCCTCCCTCCATCACCCGCATATCGTCGATATCTACACCATCATCCGCGACGCGCGCGACACCTATCTCGTCTTCGAGTACGTCTCGGGCATGACCTTGCACGAGCTGCTCAATGAGACGCCCGGGCGGCGCCTTCCGCCCGCCCGCGCGCTCGAGATTCTGCGCCAGATCGGCGAGGCCGTCGACCATGCCCACGCGCGGCACGTCATCCACCGCGATATGAAGCCCTCGAACGTGATGCTGGCCGACGGGGGCTGGGTGAAGGTGATGGATTTCGGAATCGCCCGGCAGGTGATGGACTCCCTTCTGACGACGACCAAGACCATCGTCGGCACGCCGGTGTATATGTCGCCGGAGCAGGCCATGGGCGTGGTGGTCAAGGAATCCGACGTTTTCGCCCTCGGCGTCACCTTATACGAGCTTCTGACCGGGACCTTGCCCTTCCGGGGCCCCGGGGAGATGAACGACAAGATGGAAGGCCGGTTCACGCCCCCGTCGGAGCTGGTGCCGGCGCTGGGACCGGCCATCGACGCGGTCATGCGCAAGTCCCTCTCCCCGCGCCCCGAGGACCGCTACCACCGCTGCGGAGAGCTCTATCAGTCCGCCGTACGCGCTTTAAACGGCCAGGTGACGCCGGCGGGGCCTCGGTAAAAACTCGGTAAAGGGAACGGGCTTCCTTGACAAAAAATCAGGGGGGGGCTACACTCGAATCAGCCATATGAGCGTCACATTGAGTCCCATCGCGCCGCAATACGCGGTTTCTGATGCGGACGATCCATTTAAAAAGTATTGGTGGGCGATCCTCATGGGGATCGTTTTCACCGCTATCTGGCTTTTGACCCCGATGCTGGGAGAGAAATCCGTCGGCTCGACCGTGGTCGATACCTCGCCCAAGGCCGCGGAGAACGTCGAGCAAAACTTCAACGCGGACGCGGGCGACGGGATCAATCTGTCGATGGAGGGGACGGGGCGCGCGAGGAAGGAGGACCCCTTGTTCGGCTCCTCGCTGTATCAGCCGGCTCCGGAGGACGCGGCGTCGACGGCGGCCGCGACGGCGGGCTCGTCGGCTCTCGGTTCCGCGTCGAGCTCCGGCGGCACCTTGGCCGGCGCCCTCAAGAAGGTGAGCGAAAGCGACGGCGGCTGGGGCGGCAAGAAGGCGCAGCGGGGCTTCACCGCGCCGAAGCTCGCGGGCGGCTCGCTTTCGGGCATGAGCGCGGCGAGCGGAGGCAAGGCGGGCTCGGCCTCCGGCCTGGGCGCGTTCGGCTCGAGAAACGCCAAGATCGGCTTCGCGGGCACCAAGGGCTTGTCCGGCGACGCGGCAGACGTCGAGACGACCGTCCCCGGCGGCAAGGGCGTGGGAGCGCTCAAGGCCGCCGCCGCGCAGGCTCAGCTCGCCGCGAGCAGCCGCAGCAGCGACGACGCCCGCAGCTCCCTGGACAAGGCGTTCGACGGCGCCAAAGGCGGCGAAAAGATCGGCGGCGGCGGCGCCGCGATTGCCGGGGCCTACGCCGCGCTCGACGCCGCTCCCGTCAATCTCAAGCTCGCTGATCCGAAGCTCAACGAAAAGACGATCGAGCCGCCCGCCGGCACGGACACCGGCGCCGACAACGGCATGGACGACAGCGAGCTGGGCAAGCAGATCGCGATGCAGATGGCGGGCGCCGTGCTGGGCGCGGTCATCGGGGGGCCGGTGGGCCCCATCGTCACCCAGGTGATCATGCAGGCCATCCAGCGTCAAGAGGACCAGCAGGCGAAGATTCGCGAGATGGAAGAGAAGATGCAGCTGGAAAGGGCCAAGGACAAGCTGAGATAGGACGATTTTTCGCATAGACGCACCGGAGGAGTTTTTTATGGACCCGAAAACCCAGATGCCCGACATCAAGGCCGAAGTCCTCAAGTCCGACGACGGCAAGAAGAAAGGAGCCGGCCTCCTCGGCCTTTTCGGGGGCGGAGGCGGAGGCGCCGCCGGAGGTCTGGGCGGCCTGGGCGCGGGGGCCGCGGGCGCAGGCGGCCTGCTCGCCACCAAGGCCGGCATGCTGGCGCTCGTCCTGATCGGGACGTCCGTGGCGGGCGGCATCGGCGTGGCGGGCTATAAGATCTTCGGCCCCGGCGAGGCGGATCGGACCGGCGGCAACCTCTCCCTGTTCGCGCCGAAGCCCCCTCAGGCGGCCGACTCGAGCGCGGGCGCGGCCGGCGGGGACGGCTCGTCACGGTCCCTCACCTTGATGGCGCAGTCCGCGGCCAAGGACCGGGAGCCGGAGCTGTCCGCCTCGGCGGCCGTCGACGCGCCGACCGACGCCGTCGCCGGCGACGCGGCCAAGGACGCCTCAGGGGAGGCCGCGCGCGAGGCCGCCAAGGCCGCTTCCGGGGGCGCCATCAACTCGGGCGGGGGCGGCGGCGCCGTCGGCTCGATGAGGGGGCTGGCGAACGTGAAGAAGCTCGGAGCGCTCTCGGGCTCCACGGGGGGCGGGGCCTCGACGACCGCGAGCTCGGGGCCGGCCGGCAAGCTCGGCGACAATCTGGCCGCCGCGTCCAGGAACGGCGCGACCAGCGGATTCTCGAGAGGCGGTCCCGGGGCCAAGGCCTCGGGCGCCAAGGGACGGGCCGCTCGCGGCGGGCGCGGGGCCCGGCAGCAGGCCAGGAACGTCATGGGCGATCAGGCGGGCGGGCGCGCGGGCTCGAGCTTTTCGGCGGGGAGGACCTATGACGGCTCGGCGACGCAGGCCGGCGGGGCCATCGGGCCCGACGGCGGGGCGATCGGCATGGCCGGGGTCGGCGACGGCGCGGCGGGCGAGCAGCCCAAGTCGCTCGCGGCGAACTCGATCAAGGATAGCCACGAATTGACGCCGCCGCCCGCGAAACCCGATCCCATCGTCACGCCCTGGGAGAAGGCGCTCAACAACGCGATGATGGCGGTGGCGCTTTCCGCCGCCTTGATGATGGCGGCGAGCATGCTGCTCAAGGACGTCACTCCCGTCACGAAGGCGTGGACGATAACGTTGGCCAAGGTTCTCCTGGGGCTTGCCGTCGCGGCCGCCGCCTTGGCTCTGTTCTTCGCCGGCCAGGCGACTTTCGGGCCGGGAGGACAGAAGACCCAGGGAGGCTTGATCATGGCGGCGGCGGTCCTGGCCGGAGGCCTTTCCGCCTACATGCTGACGCAGATTTGGAGCGTCGATGTGACGAAGGATGGGCAAATCGCGGCGCTGAATACCATCATGAAAGGTTCGAGCACGCTCATCAAGGTGATCGGCGGCGCCGCCGCCGTGGGCTTGATCGGAGCGATGATGGTTCCCAAAAAATCAATGCCCGAGTCGGAGGCGAAGGAGAAAGGTTATCCGACGAGCTATCACGCCCCGGCGCCGCAGCGGGAATATCGCGTCTAGCCGGGATGCCATCCGAGGGAGTTCGCGGCCGGTCGCTCATCGACCGGCCGCGATTTCTTTGAGGAGCCGCCGACGGCCCTCGGGATGAGAGAATAAGCGTTTAAAGCGGTTTTTCGATCAAAGTAAAAATACAGTAACGGGTTGTCATTTCCTTGACAAAAATTTGGGGCAGGGCTACACTGCCTCAGGCGCGAAAATACAGATTTCTCGGGGCGATATCGGCCCCATCCGGATGGAGCTAAGTATGGACACGAAGAAAGATTCGGCGATCTCCGACGTTCCGACCTTCAAGGTCGCGCGAGTCGGCGAGGATCGCAAGCGCAAGGGCGGCGCGTTCTCTTTCCTCCGGGGCGGCGGCGGTCCGCGCGGCGCTTGGAGCGGCGCGACGGGCGGCTCAGGCGTCGCGGGCCTGGGCGGAGCGGGTGGAGCGGGCGGCCTGGCGGGCGCGCTGGGACTGAATTTCTCGAAGCTCATGCTGACGATCTTCCTGACCGCGTCGGTCGGCTCGGCCGCCGTTTACCTCGGAGCGCGCAGCGCCGCGAACGCCCGTTCCACGCCCGACCAGAAGCCCGCGCTTTTCGCGGATAAGGGCGACATCAGGCTCGAAGGAGACACCTCCAATCTTCCGTCCACCCCCAACACCATCCCGAACTCCCTCGGCTATCTGTCCGGAAGCCGGGACGGCCTGACGCCCGAGGAGCGCGCCAAGAAGGAGGCCGAGGCGGCCGCCGCGGCGGAGGCTCAGCGCCTCGCCGATGAGGAGGCGGCCAGGAAGGAGGAGGAGGAGCGGCTGGCGGGCAATCCCGCCGTGGATCCCAACGCGCTCCTGGCGTCGGCCCAGGCCGACGGCGCCAACGGGGGCAAGGGCGGCGCGTTCGGCAAAAAGTTCGGCGCGCTGACCTCGAGCTTCGGCGGCGGCTCGTCCCTGTCGGGCGGCGCCGGCCTTTCGGGCGGCGTGAACCGTCAGTTCGGCTCGGGCGGCTCCATCAAGAAGGGCGCCGGGGGCAAGCTGGGCGCGATGAAGGGCGCCGCGCGGCCGTCCTATGCCAAGGCGGGCAAGGGCCGCCTGTCCTCGAGCAGGACGAAAGGCTTCGCGCGCAAGCAGCTCGCCAACGCGAACGCGTACTCCCGCCGCGGCGCGGCCGCGGGCCCGGGCGAGACCTCGGCGTCCGACGCGGGGACCGCTTTCGACAACAACCCGGGCGCGGGCAACGTGATCAGCGGCCCCGGCATCGGCCAGGGCACGGGCTCGTCCACCGGAGCCGACAGCACGCCCAACTCCGTCAACAACGGCGGTCCCACGGGCTCGAGCGACCCGACCGTCGACTGCGGCGCGGACCATTATCAGGACCAGTACGGAAACTGCAAGAAGATCAAGACGCAGTCCGGCGAGGACGCGAATCCGACGTTGACGATGCTGGCCAAGATCGCTCAGGGCTTGTTCATCGCGATCGCGGCGCTCGCCGTCCTGGCGATGATCGTCGAGAAGACCGTCTATACGTACGCGATGGGCCCGGTGTTCCGCGGGATCATCGGCGTCTTGGGCGGCATCATCGCGCTGATGGGCGTGGCGATCATGGCGATGGGCGACTATATGCAGGGCGCGATCTTCGCGGGCATCGGCGGCTTCATCGGGATCGCCGCCTGGGCGCCCGGCATGGAAACGGCGCTCACCTCCGGCGGCGCTCTTGTCTCCGCGGGAGCGGGGGCGCTGTTGAGCCAGGCCGCGGGAAGCTTGAAGTCCTACGACAAGAATTCGGCGCCGGAAGCCGCGCAGCAATGAATTCGGGGAGATTATAAGCCATGGCTAAGAACGAGGACGTCAACGAGGCCAATCAAGGGGCGCCGGCGGCGGATATCCCGGACCTCAAGAAGAAGGAGAAGGAGCGCAAGAAGGCCGGCGCGGCCTGGGGCAGCGGCGCCAAGCCCGGCGGTTCTTTCTCCGGAGCCACGGGCGGCGCGGGCGGCGCCGGAGGCACGGTCGCGCGCGCGGCGGCGAGTGCTGCGAGCTCGGCGGGCGCGGCCGCGGGCGGAGC
>JAKFCD010000062.1:0-18579 GCA_036676805.1 Elusimicrobiota bacterium | reverse complement strand
TGCGCCGCGACGAGCTTCTCGGCACGGGCCATGGTCCGGGCGACGACGGCTTCGGGGGCCTGAGCGAAGGCGGGGGCGGCGAGCGCCAGCAGAAGCGCCCAGGTCATGAGGCGGCGGCGGCCTCGCTTTGGCCGACGGAGAAGTAGCGGGCCTTGGGGTGGTGGAAGACGAGGGCCGACACGGTGGCCTCGGGCTCCATCATGAAGCCTTCGGTGAGCTGGACGCCGCAATTCTTCTCGGGGTCGAGGAGCTCGAAGAGAATGGCCTGGTCCTCGAGGTTGGGGCAGGCCGGGTAGCCGAAGCTGACGCGTATTCCCCGATATTTGCCCTGGAACTTCTCGCGGATGGTCTGCCCCGACGGGTCTCCGATGCCCCACATCCTCCTGATTCGGTCGTGGAGCAGCTCGGCGAAGCCCTCCGCTGACTCGATGGCGATCGACTGCAGGGCGTGGGATTTGAGGTACTCGCCCTCGTCGCGGTACTTGTCGGACAGCTCGCGTATGCCCGCGCCGCAGGTGACGACGAACATCGCGGCGTAGTCCCGGCCGTCGCCCGCGGGCTTGACGAAGTCGGCCAGGCACAGGCGGTCGCCGGCGGGCTGACGCGGGAAGTCGAAGCCGGCCAGAGGGGCCGCCGCCGACGGCGACTCGAAGAGGTTCATGCGGTCGCCGGCTGACTCGACGGCGAAGAACTTGAAGACGGCCTTGGGCTTGATGAGGCCCTTGGCGAGGATCTCGTCCTGCAGCGCCTGAACTCTTTTATGAAGCTCGACGGCCTTGGGGTTCTTGTCCTTGAGGTGCTGCTCGAGATTGCCGCGCAGGCCGAGGTGCTTGCCGTACAGCATGATCGGGTTGATGTACCGGAAGATCTCGTCGACGGGGAAGTCGGAGAGCGCGTGGAGCTTGAGGTCGGGCGGCACCGGCGGGGTCTCGTGGACGATCTCCACGCGGGGGGCGGCGGGGCCCTCGGCCGCGGCGGCGGCGGGAGCGGGCGTCTCCGCGCGCAGGTATTCTTGAATTTCCTTGTTTTTCGCGAGAAGCGCCTCTTTCTTTTCCCCGAAGTAATCGTTGGCGAGCGAGAGGCCGGTCATCGCGTCCTTGGCGTAGAAGACGGGGCCGTCGTAGGAGGGCGCGATGCGCTTGGCCGCGAAGCGGGGGGAGAGGGCGGCGCCGCCGACGAGGATGGGCAGGCGGATGCCGGCGGCGGTGAGGTCGTCGGCGGTGACGACCATCATCTGGGCCGATTTGACGAGAAGACCGGACAGGCCGATCGCGTCTGGATTGTGCTTTTTCACGGCTTCGAGCAGCTGTTCCGGGGCGACCTTGATGCCCAGATCCACGACCTTGTAGCCGTTGTTCTTGAGGATGATGTGCACGAGGTTCTTGCCGATGTCGTGCACGTCGCCCTTGACGGTGGCGAGCAGGATGGTCGCGCGCGTGGCGGCGTCGGCGACGGTCATGTGGGGCTCGAGGTGGGCCACGGCGGCCTTCATCACCTCGGCGGACTGCAGGACCTCGGCGACGATCATCGTGTTGGCGCCGAAGAGGCGGCCGACCTCGTCCATGCCCTTCATCAGCGGGCCGTTGATGATCTCGAGCGGCTTGAGCGTCTTGAGAAGCTCGTCGAGGTCGGTCTTCAATCCTTCCTGGGAGCCCTCGACGACATTTCTCGGCACCCGCTCGTCGATGGGATGTTTGAGACGTTCCGACGGGCTTTTCTCGACGGTCTTGACCAGGCGGAAGTGCTCCGAGAACGCCGCGACGGCGTCGAAGCCGGCGGGGTGCTTGGGGTCGCCGGGGCCGGTCCAGGCGAGGAGGTCCCAGCACAGCTTGATCTCGGCTTCGGGAATCTGGGAGTAGCGGGCGAGCTTTTCGGCGTTGACGATGGCGAGATCGAGACCGGCCTCGACGCAGTGATGGAGATAAACGGAGTTGAGGACTTCGCGCCCGGCGATGGGCAGCCCGAATGAGACGTTCGAGATGCCGAGGACCGTTTTACACCGCGGCATCGCGGCCTTGATGAGGCGGATGCCTTCGATCGTCTCGACGGCCGAGCCCCAGTAGTTCTTGTCGCCGGTGCCGGCCGGGAAGACGAGCGGATCGAAGATGATGTCCTCGGGAGCGATGCCGTATTTGGCCGTCAGCAGATCAAACGAGCGTTTTGCGATCGCCAATTTTCTTTCACGGGTCAGCCCCATCCCCATCACCTTATCCTCGTCGATGGTCCCCACGACGAGCGCCGCGCCGAACCGGTGGACGAGGGGGATGACGGCCTCGAAGCGCTCCTCGCCGTCCTCGAGGTTGATCGAGTTGAGGATGCACTTGCCGGGGGCGCGCTTGAGGGCCTCCTCCATGACCTTGGCGTCGGTCGAGTCGATCATGAAGGGGACCTTCACCTTCTTGACGGCCTTCTCGAAGAAGCTGATGAGGTCGTCCTTCTCGTCGCGGTCGGGGTTGGCCAGGCACACGTCGATGACGTGGGCGCCGGCGCGGACCTGATGTCGGGCGAGCTCGGCGGCGGACTCCAGGTCGCCGGAGACGATCAATTCCTTGAATTTACGCGATCCGATGACGTTGGTACGCTCGCCGACGATCAGCGGTCGCCGGTCCTCATCGAGGGAAAGGGACTCCATTCCGGACACCGAGGAACGGCGGGGCTTGTGCGCCCGGCGCGGGGGCTTTCCGGCGACGGCCTCGGCCATGAGGCGGATATGCTCGGGAGTCGTGCCGCAGCAGCCGCCGACCAGGTTGACCCAGCCCTCGTCGGCGAAGCGGCCGACCTTCTTGGCGACCATGGCGGGGGACTCGTTGTAGACGCCGTTCTCGTCGGGAAGGCCGGCGTTGGGATAACAAATCGTGAAGGCGCGCGTTAACGAAGATAATGTGCGGAGATGGTCCGTCATGAAATCCGGGCCGGTGGCGCAGTTCATGCCGATGGCGAGCAGGTCGAAGTGGGAGACGGCGTCGGCGAGCGCGGCGATATCCTGGCCGCCCAGCATGGTGCCCATCGTCTCGATGGAGACCGAGAGCATGATGGGAATCGAGCGGTTCGCGTCCTTGAAGGCCGCGTGAATCCCGTTGATCGAGGCCTTGATGTTGATCGTGTCCTGCTGGGTCTCGAGCAGGACGAGGTCGGCGCCGCCCTCGAGCAGGCCCCCCGCCGCCTCGCGGTAGCCCTCGAGGACCTCGTCGTAGGTGATGCCGCCGGTGACCGAGATGGACTTGGTGCCGGGGCCGAGCGCGCCCGCCACGAATCGGGGCCTGTCCTTGGTCGCGTATTTGGCGGCCGCCGCGCGGCCGAGCTCGCAGGCCCTCCTGTTGATCTCGCGGGCCTTGTCCTGCAGGCCATATTCAGACAGTACATGCCGAATCGAGCCGAAGGTGTCGGTCTCGATGATGTCCGCGCCGGCCGCGAAGTAGGCCTCGTGCACGTCCTGGATCACGTCGGGGCGGGTCAGGACGAGGTTCTCGTTGCAGCCCTCCAAGGCCTCCCCGCCGAAGTCGGCGGCCTTGAGGTCGCGGGCCTGGAGCATGGTGCCCATGGCGCCGTCGAGCACGAGCAGGCGGCGGTGGAGAAGCTCGCGCAGCTCGTCTTCGCGGCCGCGGTCGATGAACTGGCTTCGGAAATGGCTCAAGGTCCCTCGTTAAATTAAAAAACCACGCCGCGAGCGTGGTTTTCTGGGGCCTTTTTAGCTCCCGTTGAGGCACGGGGCAATCGGGCACAAATCCTCGCCTGCGACAGGGCTATTATAGCGCTTCATGGCCCCCGGCGCCAGAGGCGTCAGGGGGCGCCCGGTGAGGGCCGGCGCTTTTCCTTGAGAATGAGCTCCCGGAAATCCTGGCGGACGCGCAGGGAGTCGAAGTCCGCGTCGTCGGCGGCCTTCGCGGCGAAGACCTCGTCGAGCTTGACCGCGGCGAGCAGCTCGGCCATGGCGGGGCTCAGGCGGCCGTTCATCGCGAGCATCGCGGCGTAGTGGTAGCGGGTGCCGCCGACCTCGGGAGCCATCCGGGCGCCGATCTCTGTCTCGGCCAGCGCGGCGCGCAGGTCGCCGGCGTTGAACAGCAGGCGTCCGTTCGTCGTGTGGGCCCGGCCGCGTTCGGCGCGGGCGCTGGCGTTGTAGACGCGCGTCAGGATGAACTTGAAGCGGTCGCGCTCGCCGATCCGGTCGTAGACCAGCAGCGCGCAGGTGCCCAGGGGGTTGTAGTGGACGTAGCCCAGGCGCCACTGCGCGGTGTCGGGCCAGAAGTCGGGGCGCGCCTCGAGGATGGCCGTGGACAGGATCACCTCGGCGGAGCCCGGGGACTCGACGGTGTGGGCGTCGCGGATCGTCTCGCTGAAGCCGGGACGGTCGAAGCCCGCCTTGCGCAGCTTGCGGCGGAAGGCGGCGATGGCGGCCTTGTCGTGCGTGTTGGCGCCGTCGGCCTCTAGCACCCAGCGCGTCTCGACGACGGGCCTCTCGGTGACGATGGCCAAGGTGCCGATGCGCGAGGTGATCGGCTCGCCCTGAATGGCCTGCCCCAGCACCGGGTAGGCGTAGCGCTCGACGGCCACCGAGCAGGCGTTGTTCCAGCCCACGATCTTGTACTCCTCGCGCTCGATGTCGATGGCGTGAACGGGCGCGGAAAGAAGGAGCGTCAAAAGAAGGAAGCGCACGATGGGAGTATAACAGACGGGGACGGATTGAACCACAAAGACACCAAGACACGAAGGGGTCGCATTACTGGAAACGGATTAAAAGGTAACGGCAACGAATCCCCTTGGTGCCTTTGTGGTTCTTCCGTTCGTTTAAAGTTGGTTGAACAGGTAGCGGCGCACGATCCGTGTCAGGGGGGAGTCGGGGATCGCGAGGGCGGCGGGGTCGGTCACGGGCAGGGCGGCGGCCATGTCCGCGGCGAAGGCCCGGTCGAGGCTCGCCGCGAGGCCCGCGTCGAGCGCGCTCACGATCAGCTCGAACTCGTAGCGGACGCTGCGCGGATGCAGGTTGAAGGAGCCGACGATCGAGAACCGGCCGTCGACGGTCATGAACTTGCTGTGCAAAGTGTCGCCGCGCTTGAGCGCGACCGCCGCTCCCGCCTCGATGAGCTCGGGCAGGCTCGCGAGTATGGGGGCGATGATGATCGGCTCGTCGATGCTCTCGGCGGAATTGGTCAGGATGTTGACCTTCACGCCGCGGCGCAGCGCGTCGAGCAGCGCCGCGCGCAGCTGGGGCATCGTGATCAGGTAGGCGTTCTCGATGTTGATGACCGTGCTCGCGCCGGCGATGGCCTTGAGATGGGCGAGCATGATCGTCGCCTCGCCCTCGGGATCGTCGGCGAGGAAGGACATGCGCGCCTTGCCGGCGGCGGCGCGGACGACGGGAGGGCCCATCAGGCCGTGGGGCAGGCCCTGGGCCGCGACCTGCGCGTTCCAGAGCGCGGCCATGAAGCGCGCCGTCTGGGCGGCGACGCGGCCGCGGTAGTACAGGTCGGTGTCGCGCCACTTCTTGGCGCCCCGATGCGAGTAGTCGTCGCCGAAGTTCATGCCGCCGACGATCGCGTGGGCGCCGTCGACGAGGAGGATCTTGGTGTGCAGGCCGTCGTAGCGGCGGGCGGCGTCGTTGAAGTAGACCACCTCGACGCCCGCCGCGGCCATGCGCGCGAGCACGGCGGCGCCGTGGACGGCCGTGGTCTTGCCGTCGACCATGATCTTGACGTCGAGGCCCTCGGCCTTCTTGGCGATGAGCAGGTCGGCGGCGGCGCCGCCGGTCGCGTCGTCGTAGAAGGCCCAGCTCTGGATGAAGATGCTCCTGCGCGCCTTGCGCATCAGGGCGAAGCGGACCTTGAAGGAGGCGGGGCCGTCGATGAGCGCCTTGGCCGAGTTTCCGCCGGTGAAGGCGGCGCCGGTGAGAGCCTCGTATTCCTTCACGAAGCCGGGCTCGTCGAACAGGGAGGCCTCGCCCGGGCCGCGCGGGGCATAGGCGCTTCCGGCGATCAGGGCGAGCTGACGGCGGGACATGTCGTCCCAGGACTCGAAGGGCTTGGTGCCGGGGATGCGGCCGGCGCCTTCCAGCTCGGCTCCGACCATGAAGGCGAGCTGGGCGGCGTATAAAGCGCGTTTTTCGGCGGGCATGGCCGGCAGGTGCGGAATCACGCGCGGGTCGGCGACGAGGGCCTGAAGCACCGGGGCGAGCCGGCCCGCCGCGTGGACGCGGGCGAGGACCTCGATGAGCTCGGCCTCGGCCTTGACCGGATCGCCGCCGGCCTTGATCAGGACGACGAGCAGCTCGCGCACGAAGGCGTCGACCGCGGGATCGCCCGCCGGGACCGGAGAAGGGTTCGCCCGCGTCCCGTCGAAGGCCGCTCCGGCGGACAGGCGCAAAGACATCTCGCTCAGCGCGGGCGCGCGAAGCGCGGGCAGCGCGGCTCCCATCGCGGAGAGCGACTGGACGGCGGTCACCGCGGCGGGCGCGGGAGCCGCGGCCGCGGGATGGACGGGACCGGCGAGGGCGGGTGCTGCGAGCCGCGGCGCCGCGACGGCGAGCGAGGGGGCCAGGGACGGCGTCAGGCTCGCGGGAAGCGCGCCCGTTATGATCATCGGCGCGGAGAAGGTGACGACGGGCACGGGCGCGCCGGTCATGGTCCGCAGGCCGGAAACGACCCCTGCCCGGACCGCGGAGGGGCCCAAAATGATCAGGGCCGATAAAAGAGCGGCGCTCGCGTTCACGCGCACAGTCTACGCGCGAACGCGAGCGCCTGTCTTGAGTCTTTCGGCCCTGAAAGCGAGGGCCGTTCAGCCTAGGTCAGCGCTTGCCGGCGAGGGCCTGGTTGGCCCACTCGACCGCGCCTTTCTGGATCTGCTCCGGGGTGAGGTCCTTAACGTGGGTGAGGATGCCCCACGTGTAGCCGAACGGGTCGACGACCCGGCCGTAGCGGTCGCCCCAGAACGCGTCCTTCGGCTGCTCCACGGCCTTCGCGCCGGCGGCGACGGCCTTCTTGAACACCGCGTCCGTGTCGGCGACGTAGAGGTTCAGGGAGAAGCAGCCCGCGTTGGCGGAAGACTCCGCGGACTTGGCCTCGGGCATCGCCGGGTGCTCCTCGCCGAGCATGAAGATCGAGTCGCCGATCTGGAGCTCGGCGTGCATGACTTTGCCGTCGGGGCCGGCGAGCACGGTCTTCTCCTGGGCGTCGAACGCCTTCTTGTAGAACGCGATCGCCTTCTTGGCGTCCTTGAACAGCAGCGCGGGCGTGATGGCGTGATAGCCTTCGGGAATGGGCTTGGGCATGGGGAAATCCTCCTCATTTATTTGAAACGGAGGACAGGTTAGCCGTTCCTGACGGGCCCGGACATGGAGGCCGCGTCAGGATCTTGCGACTAGGCCGCCAGCCGCCGGCGAATAGACATCGGCGGCACCGGGCACGCTCCGGAAAATTTCCTGCGCCGCGCGGCGGTGAAATCGTAGACGCGGTCCGCCCAGGAGACCGGCGCCAGGGAAGCGGCCGCGGCGAGCAGGCGCCAGGCGCCGCCGAGCGCCCGCAGCGCGTGCAGGACCGCGCGCGAGCGGACGAGCCAGCGGCCGTCGTCCGTGAGCACGACGACGCTGTCGGGCAGGCCCGGCGGCGGGTTCGCCGCGGTGAAGGAAGCGCCCCCGAGCGGCGCGAGGCGCAGGCGCTCGCCGCTGTCCTCGGCGAGGACGAGACGCACGAAGGTCTGGCATAGGGCGCAGCCGCCGTCGTAGAAGACCCGGCCGCCTTCCTCGGACTTGAGCCAGGCGGGCTCGAAGGTGAACAGGTGGAACATCACCATGCCCAGGCTCAGGTCGGCGAAATCCACGAGCCCGATCAGGGACAGGTGCATGGCGAAGAGCGCGGACCAAAGCCAGGGCCGCAGGCGCGGCGCCAAGGCGAGCGGCGCGAAGAATAGCTCGGCGCCGAGGGCGCCCCACGTCAGGCTCTTGAGGATCCAGACGGGAAGTCCGCCCAGAAAGGCCGCGGCCCAGTGGCCGCGCACGAGCGGGTTGTCGAGCACGAACATGAAGGCGGTGCCGTCGAGCCACGAGGGGCTCTGGAGCTTCGTCCACCCGCTGTAGGAGTAGGAGACGGCCATGACGGCCCACGCCGCCGCGTGCAGCTCCGGGGGCAGGCGCCACCCGCCGCCCGGGTCGGTCCGCCCGCGGGCGTCCCAGGAGCCGTACGGCTTCGCGGGCACGAACAGGTGCGCCAGCAGCAGCCAGCCGACATAAGGGATGCTCGGATTGGCGATGAGAGGGTTGCGGCCGAGCAGGCACGCCCACAAATACCAGAGGAAGGCGGCGGCCCAGCGGTCCTTCCAGCCCGCCGCGAAGGCGAGCGCGGCCGCGACGCCGAGGCTCAGCGCCGCGACGATCGCGCCGGGCGCGTCGAACACCGCGAGGGTGTTGGGAAACCAGGCGGCCAGCGGGCTCAAGGCCGCGGAGGGAAGGACTCCCCGGCTCGAGAAGACTTCTCCCGCGTAGGGGATCAGCGCGGCGAGATGCGCCGCGAGATACGCGCCGAGCGCGGCGCGGTACAGGCTGTATTGTCCGCCCGTCCATGTATTCTTCATTTGCACGGGACCTCCAGCGCGGTCGTTTTGCCGTCGCGCGCCTCGTAGACCAGGCGCTTGCGCAGGCCTTTGAGCTCGGGAAGGCCGAGCTCGTCGAGCATCGGCGCCGCGCCGCACAGGCCGAAGCGCCAGGACGCGTGGAGCAGCGCGGGGTCGAGGACGGGACCGTAGGCCAGCGCGGCGCCGTAGACGTTGCGCCGGTTGTAGGGCCCCTTGAGCCGCTCGTGCCCCGCGACCGGGAACGCGGCGGCGTACCAGACGCCGCCGCGCTGATACTCGAGCGCGACCTTCGTCGAGATCGTCTCGTGGCCGTCCGTCGCGCAGAAGACCTTCGGCGCCGGGGAGGCCGCCGTCGCCGCGCCGAGGGCCTTGAGCGGAGCCGAGGCCGCGAGGTCTCCCGCCATCTGCACGAGCCCGAGCGCGAGCAGCGCCCAAGCCGCCCGCGCCGCGCGCCGGCTCCGGGGGCGGCGCATCTCGAGCACGTCGACGCCCGCGAGCATCTCGGGCAGGCGCTCCTCGTTCGCGGCCCCCAAGCCGCAGCGGCTTTCCCATCGCCGGGGGTTCTTGAAAGTGCCGAACAGCATGTCCCAGAGCGGGAGGTCGCCGTAGTTGTAGGCGTGGACGCCCTCCTCGTGATGGAGGCAGTGGCTTTCGGGCCGCTGGATGAGATAGCCGAGCCAATGCGGAGTCGGCACGTTCCAGTGGTAGAACAGCTCGGCCAGGCCGGTCATGAGGATCGCGGCGGACGCCGCCGCGGGGGAGAGGCCGACGACGAGGTAGAGGATCGCGCCCGACAAGAGGCCGTTGGCGGCGATCTCGAGAGGGTGCTTGTAGAAGCTGGCGACGACCTCGATGCGCCGGGCGCTGTGATGCACCTGATGCAGCCAGCGCCACAGGAATCCGTTCTCGTGGCGCAGCCGGTGCCACCAGTAATAGACGAAGGTGATGGCGACGTAGCCCGCGAGCGCTCCGCCGAGAAGCCCGAGCGAGTCCGCCGACCAAAGCCGGTGCGCCGCCAGCCAGGAATCCCAATAGCGTCCGCCCGCGTAGGCGCACGCGACCTGGCAGCCGTTGAGCAAGGCGGCGCGCATTAGCCAGCCGGAGACTTCGGGCCAGCGCCGGCCGGGGAAGCGGCGCTCCGCGGCGATCATCACGACGGCGGCGGCCAGCACGACGGCGGCGACGGTCATGGAGACCTCCTTACGACTTGACGGCGAGGTACAGCCGGGACGAGACGTCGGCGGCGCTTGCGGTCAGCGGGACGGAGATGCGCCCGAGCTTGCGCAGGATGCAGAGCCGGTGCAAGGTGCCGAAAACGAGGGAGACGAGCGTCATCGTATCCGCGGGAGACAGCTCCCCCGACGCCTGGCCTTCGACGATGATCCGCTCCAGGATCGTGCCGGGGTGCTCCGCCTCGCCGGCCTTCAGCTCGCGGTGCTCCGAGAGGATGAGGAAATAGAAGAGCTCCGGGTCGCGCTCGTACTCGGCGAAGATGGACTCGACGTACTCGCGCAGCTTGTAGGCCGACGTGCCCGCGTCCTCGACTCGGGCGGAGATCCGCCTCGTGAGCTCGCCGAGGTTCGCGAAAAAGAGGTGCGTCGCGAGCGCCTCCTTGCCGGGGAAGTGCCGGTACAGGGTCCCTTCCGCGACGCCCGCCTCGCGGGCGATGTCCTTGATCGTCGCGGCCTCGAAACCCTTGATGACGAACAGCCGCACCGCGGCGCGCATGATGGCGGGCAGCGCGGTACCGAGCTTGTGCTTCTCAATAATGAGGTCCATGTGAGTGAGTATACACTCACATAATGATTCTGTCAAGGGCTATTAAATAAAGTATTTATTAAATATAGATTAAGCGAGGTCTATCCAGTTCCAGCGTTTCTGATACAGGGCGATGAGGCGCTCGCGCGCCGCGCGATGGCCGGGGGCCCGCAGCTTCGGGTCCGCCGCGAGAAGCTCGTCGGCGTCGGCGCGTGCGAAGCCGAGCAGCTCCGCGTCCTTGAACAGGTCGGCCACCGCGAGCGCCAACTCGCCGCTTTGCGCGGTGCCGAGAAGCTCGCCCGGGCCGCGCAGCTTCAGGTCCTCCTCGCCGATCTTGAAGCCGTCGGAGGTCGCGGTCATGATGTCCAGGCGCGCGCGGGCCTGCTCGGTGCGCGGGTCGGCGACGAGGTGGCAGCAGGAGTCGGCCGCGCCGCGGCCGATGCGGCCGCGGAGCTGATGCAGGGAAGCGAGGCCGAAGCGGTCGGCGTTCTGGATGACCATGACGGTGGCGTTGGGCACGTCGATGCCGACCTCGATGACCTGGGTGGCGACAAGTATTTTTATTTTTCCGGAAGCGAAATCGGCCATCACCGCGCTCTTCGCCTTTCCCGATAAGGCGCCGTGGATGAGTCCCACTTCCGTGCCGTTGAAGACGGTCGTCCTGAGCCGTTCGTGCTCGGCCTTCGCCGACTGCAGATCCTGGTTCGCGGATTCCTCGATGATCGGATAGACCACGTAGGCCTGGCGCCCGGCCGCGACCTCGCGGCGGACGGCCTCGAGAGCCGCGGCCTCCGGCGAGAAGAAGGTTCTTATCGGCGTGCGGCCGGGCGGCATCTCGTCGATCGTCGAAGCCTCGAGGTCGCCGTACAGCGAGAGCGCCAAGGTGCGCGGGATCGGCGTCGCGGTCATGACGAGGAGATCGATCAGGTTGCCCTTCTGGCGCAGGGTCGTGCGCTGGCGCACCCCGAAACGGTGCTGCTCGTCGATGACCGCCAGGCGCAGCTTCGGGAAGCCGATCGCGCTCTCGAGCAGGGCGTGGGTTCCGACGAGGATGTCGACCTCGCCGGCCTGCACGGCCTTCAGTGTTTTTTCCCGCTCCTTCTTCGGGACGCGGGAGGTCAGCGAGGCGACCTTCACGGGAAGACCCTTCAGGAACCGATCGAGGGTCGCTCGATGCTGGTCGGCGAGGATCTCCGTGGGCGCCATCAGCGCGCCCTGGCCGCCGTTTTCGACGGCCAAAAGCAGAGCGGACAGAGCGACGACCGTCTTGCCCGAGCCGACGTCGCCTTGGAGGAGCCTCGTCATGGGATACGGCTTGCGCATGTCGTCGAATATCTCGTTGATGACCCGCTTCTGCGCGTTCGTGAACTCGAAGCCGGCCTTTTGACGGAAGGGGGTGAGCAGGGTCCGCTTGACCTCGTAGGAGAAGGGCTTGAGCAGGCCGCGGGTCTGGCGGCGCTTGAGGATCCACGCCAGCTCGAGCAGCAGGAGCTCCTCGTAGGCCAGGCGCGCGCGCGCCGCCTCGAGCTCGGCCTCGGAGCGCGGGAAGTGGATGCCGCGCAGGGCCTGGGGGGCGGCCAGCAGCCGGCGCTTGGCGGCCAACTCGGCGGGCACGACGTCGCGCGCGGAGTCGGCGGAGAGCTCGAGGGCCTTGTGGGCGGCCTCGCGTATGAAACGCTGAGAGATGCCCTCGGTCAGGCCGTAAACCGGCGTGATGCGCCCCGCGTGCATGCGCCAGCGCTCGTCGGACAGCGGGTAATGCTCGTCGACGCGGATCTCGCGCACGCCGGTGAGGTCCGGCTCGGCGCGGCCGATCACCCAGAGGTCGGCGCCTTCCGCCGCCTCGGCCTTCAGCGACGCGAAGGCGTCGTAGGTGCGCGAAAGGTGCTTGAACCACAGGCACTCCACCTTCCCGTGGGCGGTGGCGAGGGTGGCCTTGTAGATTCCAAGGGTGGGGCCGGCGCCGTGCTTGGAGGCGCGAAGCACGCGCCCCCTCAGGACGATGAGCCCCCCCGTGGGCCGCTTCAAGTCCCGGGTCTCGTGGCGGTCCTGCCAGAGGCGGGGGTAGTGGGTGAGGAGGTCGCCCAACGTCCTCACGCCCAGGTGCTCGAAGAGCACCGCCCTGCGGGGGCCGACCCCTTTTAGGTACTGGACGGGCGTGCTCAGCGATTGCTCGGTCATCTTGCTAGGGTCCGTCGAGGTTTGCTACCATCACGGCACAATGTCATTCAAATGTCAGATTCCCGGTTGCGGCAAAGGTCCCAAGTCCGGCAACAGCTACAGCCATTCGCACAAGGCCACCCGTCGCGTCTTCCGCCCGAACCTTCAGCGGCAGAAGGTCTCGATCGAGGGCCGGACCCAGACCGTCTACGTGTGCACGGACTGCATCAAGTCCGGGCGCGCCGTTCGCCCGACTCGATAATACCCTTCCTCGTTCGCATGCACAAGGAAGGGTCCGCGCTCAGGGCCTGGGCTTATGCCCTGGCCCTGATTGTTTTGTGCCTGCCCGTCCGCAGCCCGGACGTCTGGTGGCATCTCTCCGCGGGCCGCTGGATCTGGGCGCAGCGCGCCGTTCCCGCCGCCGAGACGTTCAGCTTCACCCTCGCCGGCGCGCCGTGGATCGACTTCGAGTGGGCCTTTCAGCTGCTGCTGTATCCCTTCGGCCTGCTCGGCGACCGGGGCCTCTGGGCGGCGAAGGCCCTGCTGCTGCTGGCGGCGTTCCTGCCCCTCGACGGGCTGCTGCGCGACCGCAAGACGTCCCCGCTCGGGCGGGCCCTGGGCGCGGCGCTCTTCGCCGCCGCGATCCTCCCCAAAGCCGATCTGCGCGCCGACCTCGTCTCCGCGGCGTTCTTCGCCTGGCAGCTGCGGCGTCTCGCCTCGGGGCGGGCGTCCTTCCTCGCCGGCTTCGCCGCGTTCGCGTGCTGGGCCAACCTGCACGCCGGCTTCGCCGTGGGGCTGGCGCTGTACCCGGGCTGGGCGCTGGCGCGGCGCCTCTCGGGCAAGTCCGCCCCCGAGGGGCTCTGGGCGGAGGCGTGCGGCGCGGCGCTGGGCGCCCTGCTCAATCCCTACGGGCTCTCCTTGTATTCCGTGTTCGCGACGCACGCGCTGGACCCGGTGCGCGCCAGCGTCGCGGAGTGGGGCCCGCTGACCTTGCGCCAGCCTTATCAGTGGCCGCTGGCCGCGGCGCTCGCCGCCGGAGTTTGGGCCGCGTGGCGCGCGCGGCGCCGCGACCCGGGCCTTGCCGCGGCCGCGCTGGCGCTGACCGCGGCGACGCTCTTCTCCGCCCGCTTCAACGTGTTCTGGCCCGCCGCGGCCGTGCCCCTGCTGGTCTGCGCGGCGCCGACGTCGCCGCCGGCCGTTCTCTTGGTGCTCACCGTGCTCCTCGCCGCGCCCCTGAGGCTCGCCGAGTGGGGCCGGCCGTACCAGGACATGTTCGTCGCCCGCCGCGCGGTGGATTTCGTCGTCGCCGAACGCGAGGTCTTCGCGCCGCTGCGCGTCTTCAATACCTACGAATGGGGCGGCTACCTCGGCTGGCGCCTCGGTCCGGAGGGACGCGTCTACGGCGACGGCCGCTATCTGTTCCACGGCCAGCTGGCCGAAACGCAGGAAGCCCTCTCCGGGCCCGCCCCGCTGGCCGCCTTCATCGAGCGCAACCGGCTCGACGCGCTTCTCATCAAGCACTATCCCGCCCGTCTGCAGGGAGCGATGGTCTACCCCGACGGTTCGCGCCGGGAGCTTTCTCGGCCGTGGTACGCGTCCTACCTCCCCCGCGACCGCTGGGCCCTGGTGTGGTGGGACCGCCGGGCGCTGGTCTTCGTCGAGCGCTCCAAGGTTCCGGCCGCGTGGCTCGCGGCGCACGAGTACCGCTGGCTCAGGCCCGGCGACGAGGAAGCCCTCGCCGACGCGCTGGCCCGGAGCGAGGCCCCGGCGGATGCCGTCGCGGCCGAACGCGCGCGTCACGACGCCCTGCGCCTTCCCTAGGCCGCGGCCAGGCCGCTACTCGCGCGCGCGGGCGGCGCCGCGGACCACGCTGTAGGGCAGGTCCTCGGAGGTGGCACCCGCCGCCCGGGCGGAGGAGATGACGTCGGGCAGCTGCTCGCGCGTGAAGAAGATCGTCCCGCGCGGCGCGACCACGCCGGCGAGGTCGGCGTCCTGGTCGCCCCCGAAGACGCGCAGGAACTGCTGGACCGACATCGGCTGCAGCGGGACCGGCGCCGGCGCCAGCCAGAGGCCGGTGTAGCCCCTGAGGATGGGGGTCTCCTTGCCGTCGACGAGCACCACGGGGTGGGCGTATGGGCGGGGGTGCTGGATCGCGGTGACGCGCAGGGGGTCGTTGCGGGAGGCGGCCTCCAGCATGCTCGTCCAGGTCGCCGTCGAGATCGGCACGAGGATCTGCGGGAACGTCGCCAGCTCGGCGCCCACGGCCTCGGCCGTCGGCGCGGCGGGAGGGGGCTCGGCCTTGCCGCAGGCGGCGAGCCCCGCGATGATCAGGAGCGCGGCCAGCCTCATTCGGTCAGCGGCCTCCCGGAGGAGCGGGCGCTCGAGGAGCCGGCTTCGCCCGGGGGTCGGCGCGGCGCGAGCGGAGCGGGGGCCTTCGCGCCGGGGGCCGCGGCCGTCGAAAGAACGGGCTCCGGCGGCTCGATGAACACGGCCGTGGTGATCACCGAGTCCCCGCAGCGGATGCTCTCGGCCGTTCCGGAGGCGTCGTCGAAGGACACTCGGTTCGGGGCCGGCATCGAGGCGGGGTTGCCCCATTCGTAGGCGGTGCGGCCCGCCAGGTGGGGCAGGGATTTCCCCTGCACGTAGGGGAAGGTCTCGTCGGGCGGCCCCATCGCGGCGACGACCTGCTCGCGGGTCATGCCGATGCGCAGCTTGAGGCAGTGGCGGTAGTTCTGCGCCGTCCTGCGCGAGCAGGCCGCGGCGAGCAGGAGCGCCGCGAGAAGGGCGCGCCTCGTCATGCGACGATCCCTTGCGGCGCGAGCCGAAGAGCATTCATGCGACGATCCCTTGCTCGCGCAGGTAATGGCGGATCTTGGAGCGGGCGCGCGCGGTCTTGACGTAGTTGAGCCAATCCTTCTTCGGCATCGAGCCCTTCTTCGTGATGATCTTGCAAATGTCGCCGGACTTCAGCGGCAGGTCGAGCTTGACCATCTTGTTGTTGACCTGCGCGCCGACGCAGGAGAAGCCGATCTCGGTGTGCACGGCGAACGCGAAATCGAGCGGCGTGGCGCCGGAGGGGAGGACCTTCACCTCGCCGGCGGGCGTGAAGACGAAGACCTGGTCGAACTCGAGGTCGGTCTTGAGGCTGTCGAGGAATTCGCGCGGCGAATTCAGATCCTGCAGCCACTCCATCCACTGCCGCAGCCAGTTGAGCTTCTCCTCCATGTGCGCGTCGCGGGCCGACTCGCCGGTCTTGTAGCGCCAGTGGGCGGCGATGCCGTACTCGGAGGAGCGGTGCATCTCCTCGGTGCGGATCTGGATCTCGACGAGCTCGCCGGTCGGGCTGACGATCGTCGTGTGCAGCGAGCGGTAGAGGTTCAGCTTCGGCGTGGAGATGTAGTCCGTGAAGGAGCCGGCCACGGGCTTGAAGTTCGTGTGGATGATGCCGAGCAGGGCGTAGCAGTTGGCCACGGTGTCGGTGATCAGCCGCACGCCGAGGGCGTCCTGGATCTCCTCGAAGGGCTTCGCCTGGCGCCCCATCTTGCCGTAGATCGACCAAAGCGTCTTGCTGCGGGCGAGGATGCGGCAGGGGATGTTCGTGCCGGCGAGGACGCGCTCGATGGCCGCCCGGGTCTCGAGAAGGTTCTTCTCGCTGCCGGCGACCATGGCCGCGACCTTCTGCGACAGCTCGAGGTGCTCCTCGGGATAGAGGTACATGAAGGCCAGGTCCTCGAGCTCGCCCTTGAGCTGGAACATGCCCAGGCGGTGCGCGAGGGGGGCGTACAGCGCCATCGTCTCGGCGGCGATGCGCTCCTGCTTCTCGCGCTTGAGGAAGTTCAGCGTCTTCATGTTGTGCAGGCGGTCGGCGAGCTTGACCACGATGACGCGGATGTCCTGCGCGGTCGCGAGCAGCATCTTGCGCCAGTTCTCGGCCTGCGCCTCGTCGCGCGACTCGAACTTCAGCGCGTCTAGCTTCGTCACGCCCATGACGAGCATCGCGATCTCCTCGCCGAACTCCGCGCGCAGCTGCATCTCGGTGGTCGCGGTGTCCTCGACCGTATCGTGCAGCAGGCCCGCGCACACCGAGGGCAGGTCCATGCGCCACTCGATGAGCGACTCGGCGACGGCGACGCAGTGCGTCAGGTAGTGCTCGCCGGAGGCGCGGGCCTGGTGGGAGTGCGCCTTCTCGGCGAAGTCCCAGGCGAGCTCGAGGGCGATCGGGTCCACGTGGGGCGAGTAGGCGGAGAACTTGGCGAGCAGGGCCTCCTTCGTGATCACGAGGCCTCCGCCGAATCGCGCGCGGCGCTTTGCAGCTCGAACAGCCGACGGTACAGTCCTTTGCTCTCCATGAGGTCCGTATGCGTCCCGGACTCGGCCAGGCTCCCGCCGTTGAGGACGTAGATGCGGTGGGCGGGCGCCACGGAAGCCAGGTCATGAGCGATGGTGACCACGGTGCGCCCCGCGAGAGCCTTGTCGAGGGCGGCGAGGACCTCCTCGCGGGCCGAGCCGTCGAGGTGCGCGGTCGCCTCGTCGAGGACGACGATGTCGGGGTCCTTGAGAAGCATGCGCGCGATCGCCATCTTCTGCCGCTGGCCGAAGGACAGCGAGAACCCCCAGTCGCCGAGCGTCGTCTGGTAGCCCTCGGGCAGGTTCGCGACGAACTCCGAAGCGCCGACCGCCCGCACCGCGGCCTCGACCTCGGAGAGGGTCACGACCTTGCGCCCGAGCGCCAGGTTCTGGAAGACGGTGTCGTTGAAGAGCACGGCGTCGGCGGACACGAGCCCCGCGCGGGCGCGGATCGAGGACGCGTCGAGCTCGCGCGCGTCGACGCCGTCGAAAGTGATGCGCCCCTCCATCGGATCGTGGAGGCGCAGGAGCAGCTTCGTGATCGTCGTCTTGCCGCAGCCGTTCGGGCCGACGATGGCCGTGCGCGCGCCCTTCGGGATTTCCAGGGTGAGGCCGCGCAGGGCCCAGTTCCGGGCGCCCGGATACCGGAACCCGACGCCCTCCAGGCGGATCCCGGCGTTCAGGCGCTGGAAGCCCGGCATCCGCTTGCGGGGCACGGCGGTCTTCTCGTCGAGGATCTGGAACAGGCGCTCGGCCGAGGCCCAGGCGCGCTGGCCCTCCGCGTTGACGCGCGCGAGGTTCTTGATCGGCGCGTAGGCGGCGAGCATCGCGCCCATGAAGGCGAAGAAGGCGCCGGGCGTCATGCGCCCGTTGATCACCTCGCGGCCGCCGAACCAGATGACGGCGGCGACCATGACCGAGGCGCCGAGCTCGAGCAGGGGGTTCATCAGCGCGGTGGCCCTCAGGTAGCGCATCATCGGCTGGAAGAACGACTCGTTCTCCTCCTGGAACTTCTCGGTCGCGCCCGCCTCGTAGTTGAAGGCCTTGACCGTCATCATCCCCTGCACGCTCTCCTGGAAGCGGTGGTGCAGGCGGTCGACGGCGATCTGCGACTGGCGGCTGGCGGCGCGCATCTTGCGCGAGAGCACCCACAGCGCCGCCAGCGACAGCGGCGAACCGAGCACGGTCAGCAGGGCGAAGCGCCAGTCGAGCATGAACAAGGAGGAGACGAGGAACAGCACGGTCAGGCTGTCCCGGATCAGGTACACCGGCAGCGCCGTGAGCGCGCTCTGGACGAGGGTCAGGTCGCCGGTGACGCGCGAGAGGACATCGGAGCCGCGCAGGCCGGAGTAGAACTCCAGCGGCAGCAGGTGCAGGTGCCGGAACAGGTCCTCGCGGATCTGCTGGCTGACGCGCTGGCCGATCCAGCTCATCAGGTAGTTCTGGATGTAGGACGCGGCGGCCTTGAGCGCCACGAGCAGCGGCACGCCGGCCACGGCCAGCGCGAGCATGCGCAGGTCCTTGGCGATGAAGACCTCGTCGACGATCGGCTTGAGCAGGAGGATGCCCAGGCCGTTGATCGCCGAGACGCCGGTCATCGCCAGGCAGGCCCAGCCAAAGCGCCCGAGGTAGGGTTGGGCGTAGCGCAGCAGGCGGCGGCGCACGGTCATCTCGCGGCCTCCGCGGGCGCGCCCGCGAGAACCGAGGCGGCGGCGCGGTCGGCCGCGCCCGGCGCGCCGAGCGAGCGGCGCACCG
>JAKFCD010000061.1:0-10917 GCA_036676805.1 Elusimicrobiota bacterium | reverse complement strand
CCAACTCCACACGACCACCGATCAACCGATAGCGGCGGGCACCAACCAATTTATCCTCCCCTTCGAGGCTGAAATCAATCTGAACTGGAAGGGTATGGTCGCCAGCGGCGCGGCACTCGCCGACGGTAACTACACCCTTTGCGTGACAGCTCAGGACTCGGATGAAAATGCCTCGCCCGGCCCGGGCGAGGGTCGCAACGATACTTGCGTGCATATTAGGTCCGTTCTCGTCTGACGCGCTCACTGATCTGAGCTCGTCGAGGGTGTAAACTTTTGCCGAGCGTTTAACTTCTTCGGTGGGGACGCCTCGGCCTCGGCTGGGAAGTTCGATCGCCGTCGGCCTTTGCTCGGTGTTCGTTTTGTCCTTCTCGCGGTCCTCGAGCTCAGCCAGGATGTGGTATGGACCGCTTGGGGACTATAACCCCGGTCATACTGTTCGTCAAGCCCCCGAACGAAGTAATGCGATATAAATTACATAATAACCAAAATCATAGTTCCGCCCGCCGCCACAGCCGATCCGGTTTCACGCGATCGCAAACGACAACAACTCTTCGCACGGAAAACCGGCTCTATATGTGAAAGCGGCGCCAGCGCCGCCAGGTCCCCATCTTGTTATACTCCCCGCATGACCGACTACTTCCCCCTCGTCAAAGGCGCCGTCCGCGAATACTCGTACGAAAATTCTCGCGGAACCGGCGCCTTCACCGTCGAAATCCTCGAAGTCTCGACCCAAGGCGCCACGACGACGGCCAAGTGCCGCCGCACGCTGAACCTTCCGGGCAAGCCCGAGAAGACCGTCGAGTTCACCGTGACGAAGGACCCTTCCGGCGTCCATGAGGGCGACGCCTTCGAGTTCAAGAACCCGCTCGCGGCCGGCACGGAGTGGATCAGCCCCCCGCGCCGAAGGCCGCGCGCAGGGGCAGATCATTACGTTGCCGGTCGTATTTGAGGCCCGGCCCGATGTTTCGCAGGGCCGCCCCGAGAACGACTCTGCCGCTTCCCGCCGGCAGCGCTCGCTTGAGGCCCGCGTACATGGCGAAGCCCTGCGCCTCGGTCCCCGCGATATGGCTTCGCAGGTACTTGACGCTGGCGCCCGTTCGACTATTACTTTACGCCCCCCGATACCGGAATAGTTTTGTTTCTGTGTCGCGAACGCCGCCGAAACTATTCCCGGAACGAGTGAGCGTGCCGTAAAAAGCACATTTGTGGACTCTCGCCAATGAGGGGGGCTATGTAAATACCCATCTTCCGGAAACAGTTCAAAGCGTCCCCGACCTCCTCATCGACTCTGTCTTTCCGCCTTCCACTCGCTGGTCCGTTCTCGACCTTTCACCGCTTTTTCGGATGACGCCGACGAATTCGCCCAATGCCGGGCATAATCATAACTGACCTGACTCCCCCAGATAGATTGGGCGAAATCATTTCCGATTAGCGCGAAAGCCTGTCGAGCGGACTTGCGGTCTCCAGCGGCGCACGCCATGAAAGCGAAGAAATTCGGGTTCATTTTCTTGTCTGGATACGTCGAAAGTATCGACAAATAGCCGCGTCGGACTTTTTCCCAGGATAAGCGGGAATTGACGAAGATTTTTTCTCTGTTGGGAGCGAAATCAGGATCATCGCTCAGAATTTGGGCGACGCGCGCATAGACCTCATCGCCGGCCGGCCCCGCGGGCACGTTTTTTTCAAGAAAATATTCCCATTCGCCGAGCTCGCCTCCCCACTTTGGAAGCAAATAGAGGGCCATTTTGGAGTACAGGTACTGGTAGTCGGGCTCCAGATTCCGGCCCTGACGAAATACCGCGTCAACTTCCTCACGCGGCCATCCTTCGCCCATTCCGAGAGTGATCATATTCGCATAAAGCTCGGGGCACTGCTCGTCCAGTTCCTTTGCCTGGGTCAAGAGCTGATGCGCCTGCGCCAGCCGCTTAGTGAAGAGTTTCTTTTGACGCTCGGTCAGACGGTCGGCCGCAGCGTTGCCGCGGCCCAGCCACGCATACGTGATCCACAGCCTGGCGAGGGCGATCCTCGGCGTGGGGGACGCCGGCCTGGATTTAATCCATTGCCGCATCAACGCCATCCTTTTCAGAATCTCGGACTCCTCGCGAAATTTGTTCGTCAAGATGCCGTAAGCGCCTCTCAGCATCCACGAGCCGTTGGTCCCCCTTGTTTTATGCTCCCTCCAGCCGGCGAACATCTTATCCACGTCGGAGAATTCCTTCTCCTTGAGTTTATCCGATAGCCGTTCAAACTCAGCGGACTGCAGAGTTCCCTCTACACGCCGCTGTAAGTCAGCCCTGTCCTCGAATTCCATCGCGGGGTCCAGGGTTTCCGCCTCATCTACGGCCATCCGCGTCCCGAAGGCGTCCTCGATTCTCTTATCAAGGGCTGAAAATTCTTCCTGGCCGTGGATTCTATGAGCGAAATAGGACCCATTCCGATGTATTACATCCGCCGCCGGAGTGACTTGATCATGCGTGCGTTTGAAATACTCGATCGGATTCGACGTCTCCCTTCGATACATCAAGAGCTTATAAACGGGGAATCCCAAGTCCGGCGGCGGGGCGGCATCCGGCGTTGAAAGCATGGAAACAAAGCACAGCCCGCTCCGCTTGTAGCGGTCGTATAACAGCTTCAAATGATTGACCGACTCAGGTCCAAGTTCGCCCTCCGGATCGAAAACATACAGAAGCACCGGCAATCCGCGGCAGAGGAAGCCGCTTAAATACGTCTCGCTGACGGGATCGAAGGCCGTGAAAGGCAGAACCGGCCCGAACTTCGAGAACGGCGTATCGATCGCCCGCGCCTGCAAGCCCGATTCATTCAGCTTAATCGGTGAGAACCCTGCCGGCGGCTTGTAAAGCGCGGCATCGAACGCCTGTTTACGGATGTAACGCTCATACCGGATGGAGTAGGCTCCTTGGGGGGTCTCGATGAGGACGCGGCGAGGCACCCGATTTTTCAAATCGATGAATAAAGTCAATTCGTGGCCGTCGATCTTGAGCATGAACCTTGCGCACTTTACACTCTCGAGCTCCGTATCCGTCAGCCGGGTCGCGTGGTTTGCCTTGAAAAAATGAAATTCACGCCCGGCCTCCAGAAGAGTCGCGGAGCTTTTCCCGATATACAGGGGAACGTGAACCTCGCCATTAGGATCTGGATCGGTGACGTGCCGCCCGGCGTTGGATTTCAGATCGACAAGGTAGATGTCGGGTTCGCTGATGATGGTCGCCGCCTCCGCGCCGGTGCGAGGATCGAGCGGTTCTTCGATCCTGGCATAGCGAGTCCCGGAGCGCCAGAGCTTGCGCGTGCCGCTCTCGGCGTTCGGCGCCCCTTCCAGCACGGTGCGGAATTCGATGTAGGTTTGAAACTGCTCCGCGCGCAAAACAACGGGAGTCGCGGCAAGGGCAATAAGCGCCAGCAGCAAATGCATGCCGGAGTATAGTCCGATGGCCCAAGGTGCGCAAGATTATAAATCCGGAGGCCCCCGCGGGGGCCTTGACAGGCCTGGGTCTCCGGGGTCAAACTCCCACGTGCTCTGCACTCGGCCCGCCTTTCATGCCCTCGGAGTCGCTCTGCTGTTGTGTTCTGGACATGCCGCCGCGCAGGACTCCGCGGCCGCCCCAAGCGTGGGCGAGCTTGAAAGCGCGGCCGAGAAGGGCGACATGGGGGCGCAATACCGCCTAGCGGAACTGTATGAAGGCGGGCTCGGGGTCCCCGCGAATTTTGACATGGCCGCCCGCTGGTATAAATCGGCCGCGAAGCAGGGCGACTCCAACGCGATGCACCGCCTAGGCTCGCTGTTGTACCGAGGTAAAAGCGTGCCTCCGCAAACATGGGGCGACCTTACCTGGCTGGTCGACGAACGCAAGGGGATTGACCAGGATTTCCCCGCGGCCCGCGCCTTGTTCGAGCAGGCCGCCGCCCTCGGTCATCCGAAGTCGCGCACCAGCCTGGGCTTCATGCACAACGGCGGCCAAGGCGTCCCGCAGGACTTCATCGAAGCGGCTAAGTGGTATATGGTCGCCGGCGACCAGGGCGACGAAGAGGCGCGCGTGTATTTGAAGAAGCTGACGCCCCGGCTCACCGCCGACGATCTGCGCGAGGCCCGCCGGCGTGCCGACTATTATCGCGCTCGGGTTCGGGGCGGCGGAGCCTCGCCGGTCTCGGTCGCTCAGGAGCGCGCATTCACGTCAGATGTCGATCAGCCTCCGTTCAAGGTCCGCGTCGACCCGCGACTGTTCGCCGTCATTATCGGGGTCGAAAAATACAAGGGCGGGGACAAAGGCGCCGCCCTCCCGCCCGCGCGCTTCGCCCAGCGAGACGCGAGCGTCGTGCGCGCCTACGCGCATGCCCTGGGTTACGCGGAAGGGCACGTCGTCGCGATTGAAGGACAGCACGCCACGCGCGCCGGAATTCAAAAATACATCGAGGACTGGCTTCCTAAAAACGCCGGCGCCGACTCCTCGGTGCTGATTTACTTTGCCGGGCACGGCGCGCCCGATCCGTCGTCTGGCGAGCCGTATCTCATTCCTTGGGACGGCGACACCCAGTACTTGGCGACGACGGGCTATTCTCGCGCGGCCCTGCTGCGATCCCTGGCAAAGCTGAAGGCGCGTAGGATCACGGTGGTCCTGGACACCTGTTTTTCCGGCGCCGGGGGGCGATCCCTCCTCACCGCCGGCGCCCGGCCGCTGGTCGCCAAGGTCGTCGAAGCGAAAATCACGAGCCCGAAGATCACGCTTCTGGCGGCTTCCGGCGGCGACCAAATCGCCGGGAACCTCGAATCCGAGGGCCACGGCATCTTCACCTATTACTTTCTCAAGGCCCTCGGAGGCGGAGCGAGGAAAGGCGCGACGCCTCCGATCATGTCCGAGATCTACGGGTACCTGCGGCCGCGGGTCGAGCAGGCGGCCAGACGCCAGAATCACGAGCAGACGCCGTTCCTCGCGGGCGATGCGGATCACGCATTGGCCTCGGGACGCTGATATGGCTTTCAGGCTCCTGCTTCCCGTCATGCTGCTCGGCGTCGCGGCCTCCGCGAAGACCGGGGCTGAGGCGCTCTCCCGTTACGAAGCGGGAGATTACAAGGCCGCGTTCCAAATGGCGCTCCCCGCCGCCGAGAAAGGCCAAGCCTCGTCGCAATACGTCATGGGGCTTCTCTATCAAGACGGAAACGGCCTGCCGCAGGATTTCGCCAAAGCCCTCAACTGGTACCGCCGCGGCGTCGATCAAAACCACGCTCCTTCCAAAAGCCGGCTCGCCATGATGTACCGCATGGGGCAAGGCGTGCCGAAAAACTATGAACGCGCCTATTACTGGTTCAGCGAATCCGCCGAGCAAGGCTACAGCCGCGCGATGGCGAACCTCGGGTTCATGCATCAGCAGGGCCTGGGAGTCCCGCAGGACGACGCGCTCGCCGTCGAGTGGTACCGCAAAGCCGCCGAGCTCGGCTTGGACGACGCGCAGTCGAACCTGGCCTACATGTACTCGCAAGGCCGGGGCGTGGCCGTGGATCTGGGAGAAGCGGCCCGCCTGCAGCGGTTGGCGGCGGAGCAGGGCCAGCCCGTGGCGCAGATGAACCTTGGACTCTACTATCGGAACGGAATCGGGGTCGAAGCGGACGCCGAGGAAGCCGTCGCCTGGCTTCAGCGCGCCGCGACGCAGGGCCTCCGGGAGGCCCAGCGCGAGTTGGGGATGATGCTCGCCGAGGGCTCAGTATCTCCCAAGGACATCGGCGCCGCTCGCGAGTGGCTCCGCAAGGCCGCGGACCAGGGTGACCCCGCGGCGCTATCGGCCTTAAGCCGTCTTCAACTCGACGGCGGCGGCGCGCTCAGCGGTGAAACGCTCCGGGGGCTCTATCGCGCGGCGGAGGAAGGAAGCGTGGAGGCTTATGAGACTCTCGGCGCGACCCTCCTAGCCGGCCGCGGCGGAGTGGCTAAGGACTCAGCCGCCGCCGTCGGGTGGTTTCGGCGAGCGGCGGAAAAAGGCTCCATCATGGCGCGCTATCAGCTCGGCCGCTGCTATGAAACGGGGGTCGGGGCGGCGAAGGACGAGATCGAGGCCCACGCGCAGTACCGCCTCGCCGCGGAGGCGGGACACGACGGGTCGAGGTTTCTCGCGAATCGCTTGGAGAAGAGGATGTCGCCTGATCAGATCAACGCGGCGCGGCGGCGCGCCGACTTGTATCGCCGGCCGGAGCGGGCCGGCGAAGCCGCTCCGCTCAAGCCGCACCAAAGTCGGCGATTCTTCTCCATCGTTGACCGCGCGCCCCCGGCGCGTAAGCCGGATCCGCGCCGATTCGCCCTCGTCGTCGGCATCGGCGGCTACAAGCAGAGCAAGGAGAGCGGCGGTCTTCCGCGCGCCGACTTCGCCGACCGAGATGCCCAAGCGGTGCGGGACCATTTGCCCGCCTTGGGAATTCCCCCGGAGAACACCGTCTTTCTCGAAGGACGCGACGCGACCCATTCCGGCATTCAGATGCAGCTTCAAGACTGGCTGCCCAAGAACATCACGCCGGACGCGACCCTCTTCGTCTACTTCGCCGGGCACGGAGCGACGGATCCCGCGGGCGGCGGAGCCTATCTCGTCCCGTGGGACGGCGACGTTCGATTCCTCCGCTCGACGGCCCTCCGGCGGGAAGACTTGTTGAGCTCATTGAAAAAACTCACCGCCAGGAAAGTGATCGTAGTTTTGGACACCTGCTTTTCCGGGGGAGGGCGGTCCGTCGCGTTCGACGGCGCCCGGCCCCTGGCGGTCACAACCGAAGACCCCGCGGAAATCCCCCAAAACATCGTCCTTCTCGTCTCCGCCTCCGGGGAGCAAATCTCCGGAACGATCGAGAACGAGGGCCACGGACTGTTCACGTATTACTTTCTTCGCGGGTTGGGAGGCGCGGCCAAGGACTCCAGGGGAGCCGTTACGATCGAGGGACTTCATCGATACCTTCGGCCGTTGGTGGAGAAAGACGCCCGGCTCCAGAATCGCGAACAAACTCCGCTCCTTCTCGGGGCCGCGCCGGCCTCCTTCCCCCCCCTGATCCCATGAACGGCGCTTTTCTTCTTCTCGCTCTCATGCTCGCTTCCTCGTCCGCCGTTCACGGCGCTTCGGCGAAGCGAGACGATGCCCAGCGAGCCTACGATCGCGCGGACTACGGCACGGCCTACCGCCTCTACCTCGCGCGCGCGGAACGAGGAGAAGCTGAGGCCCAGCGCAAGGTGGGCTATCTCTACATGAACGGCTTGGGCGTGGACAAGGACGAAACGCAAGGCCGTGTTTGGATCGAAGCCGCCGCGGAACAAGGGGACGCGCCCGCTCAAATGAACCTGGGCGCCATCTATTTCAACGGACTCGGGGTACGTGTCGACCATGAAGCGGCGTTCGAATGGCTGAAGAAGGCGGCGGAAAACGGCCACGTGGCCGCCCAAGCGAAGATAGGGGAAATGTACGCGGAGGGAACCGGAACGACAGCCGACGACGAGCGGGCGTCGTTTTGGTACGCGAAGGCCTCGCGCGGCGGTCATGAATTGGCCCAGGACAAACTGCTGGAAATGAAAATGGCCAAAAGGCTGCCGGAAGGCTTTCACGAGAAGCACCTGACTTTGCTGGAGGAGGCGGCGAACCGAGGGGATGCGCGGGCCCAGGGCCGCCTCGGGGCTATCTATTGCAACGGTCTGGGCGTTCCGCAGAACGCGCATCTCTGCGAGTCCTGGCTTCGCCGCGGGGCCGAAGGCGGCGACGCCACCGCGCAGAGAAATCTCGGAATCAAGTTGATGAATTGGCAGAACCAAAGAGTGCCCATG
Organism: Elusimicrobiota bacterium; assembly: GCA_036676805.1. GTDB lineage: Bacteria > Elusimicrobiota > Elusimicrobia > UBA1565 > UBA9628 > GWA2-66-18. The sequence goes on along the minus strand of JAKFCD010000061.1, from coordinate 3,118 downwards.
CACCAGCTCTCGGCGACTTTTATTTCTTCCAAGAACGGCGGCCCGCCCAAGAGAATCGAGATAAACCACGATCGCGGCCCGGAGTTCACGGAAGCCGTTCTTTGGTTCGAGAAAGCGGCGCGCCAGTTCGACGTGGATTCGCTCAACAACCTGGGCTTTATGCGGAGCCAAGGGTTCGGAGCCGAGAAAGACATGATCGAGGCGTACAAGTGGTGGCTCATCGCCGCCGCCCAGGGAAGCATGGACGCCCGCAGCAACCTGACCCGCGCCAAAGCGCTGCTCACCGAAGACCAGGCGCGGGAGGCGCAGCGTCGCGCGGCCGCGTTCAGCGATCCCTACGCCGGCGCGCAGCCCGCCGTCGGCGCGCAGGCCGCCCGCTCGGACGTCGACGCGGCCCCTCCGGACCGGGCCCCCGACGGCAGGCTCTACGCACTCGTCATCGGAGTCGAGAATTACAGGCCGGCGGCCAGCGGCGCCCCGCCGCGAGCCGCGTACGCCGAGAGGGACGCGGGCGCGGTTCGCGACTATCTGCCTTCGCTCGGTTTTCCCCAGAGAAACATCATCCTTCTCACCGGAGAGGAGGCGACTCGTTCGGGAATCGAGAAATACCTGGCGGAGTGGCTTCCGAAAAACGCGCGGGCGGATTCCGCGGTCCTTTTATACTTCGCGGGGTCCGGCTCCGCCGATCCCGCCACCGGGGAGCCCTACCTGCTTCCCTGGGACGCGAATATACGATCGTTGAAAGTGACGGGCTTCTCGCGCGTCGCTCTCCTGCGGTCGCTGGCAAAGCTCCCCGCGCGGCAGATCGTCGTCCTTCTGGACGCGGGCTTCTCCGGATTCGGAAGCCGCTCGAGCGCGCCCTCAAACGGCCGTCCCCTGGTGGTAGGAAGGGGGTCCGCGAAAGCCCCGCCTTCGAAGATCACCCTGCTCACAGCCGCGCGCGATGATCAGGCGGCCGGAGTGCTCGAGGACGAAAACCACGGGATCTTCACCTATCATCTCCTGAAGGCCGTGCGTGACGCCGCCGACCATCCATGGAATGGTCTTCCCGTCGGAGAGCTGCATAGACGGATTACGCCTTCGATTGAGGCGGACGCGCGGCGGCAAAATCGGGAACAGACCCCGATACTGAGCGGCTCGCCGGCTCACACGCTGGGACGGATGGGCCGCTAGACACGGCGGGGCGTTTTTCGAAAACAGTTGTTATAATCCCCGCATGAGCGACTACTTCCCCCTCGTCAAAGGAGCCGTCCGCGAGTACTCGTACGAGAACTCGCGCGGAACCGGCGGCTTCACCGTCGAAATCCTCGAGGCCTCGACCCAAGACGCGACGACGACGGCCAAGTGCCGCCGCACGCTCAACCTGCCGGGCGAGCCCGGGAAGACCGTCGAGTTCACCGTGACGAAGGACCCTTCCGGCGTCCATGAAGGCGTCGCCTTCGAGTTCAAGAACCCGCTCGCGGCCGGCACGGAGTGGATCAGCCCCCCGCGCCGCTTCTGGATCGAGGCGCTAAACGCGGCCGTGGAGACCCCGGCCGGCAAGTTCAAGGACTGCCTGCGCGTCGCCTACCTGATCGCCGAGGGCGACGGCGGCTCCGGCGAGCGCTTCTACGCCCCGGGCGTGGGCCTGGTCAAGGCCGTCGATAACGACGAGGCCGAGCCCGCTGCCTTCCAACTCGTAAAATATCGGGATTAATGTTTAACTTAGCCATTGAAAAATAATGGTTTATCGCCAATAATATCGCTATAGCGATATTATTATCGCCATAGCGATATGAAGGCCCAGCACTCCCGTCGACAAGCTTTCATCGGCAAGCGCATCCGCGCGCTGCGCCGGGAACGCCGCTGGACCCAGAAGCGGCTGTCGGAGCTTCTCGGCATCTCGCAAAATTACCTCTCGGAGCTGGAACGCGGGCAGGGCTCGTTCACGGCCGAGCACCTGCTGACGATTCTCAAGGCCTTCAACGTCCCCATCGATTATTTTTCCCCCGCCGAAGCGGAGGGTCAGGATCAGATTCAAAGCGCCCTGGCACGGTTCGGCGCCACTTACCTGTTCGAATCGGCCGAGACCTTGCCCTCCGGGCTTATTAAGGATGCCTCCGACGCCGTGCGCGAGACGCTGATCTCGGCGGAGTCGTCGCGGCAGATCACGGCGCTGGCGCCCGTGCTCGTGGACAATATCGACCGCGTAAACCTCAGGACCTTAAAGGCGCGCCTCCATGAGACCGGCCTGGAGCGGCGATTGGGGTGGATCCTGGAAAACACTTTGGCGGCCCTGCGCGACGAGCAGTCCCGGACCTTGCCGCGGGAATGGGCTCGGAAATACGGCCGGGCGGAGACGCTCTTGAAGTCATTTCTTTCGTACGAGCGGCCCGGCCGAGAGCTTGAGGCGGCGCCGGGGGAACCTGACGACGTGCTGGATCGCGACATCGCCAGCGACAAGTCGCTGGCCGAGGCTCGTCGGGAGAGCTCCGGGATCTCGAAGCGCTGGGGGATCACGACCCGGATCAAGACGGATGACTTCGCGCAGGCGCTGAGGGCCGCCCGTGAAACTCATCGATAGATTCCTCGCCGGCCCGAAAAGCGATCTCTTCCGGAAATACCGGATGTACATCGAGGTCGTGACCCGGGCGATCATGTTCCTTCCGCAGAAGCCCGTCTTCCGCCCGACCCCGGCGCCGGCGATGAGAAATTTCTCGGCCGAAGCCCTGGACCTGACCGACGTCGTCGTCAGCAAGCTCAAGCGGTTCAATCAGAACGACGCCGCCGACGCCGAGGCCATGGCCCGCATGGGGCTCCTGAAGCACTGGCTCCTGGTCGAGCGCTTCTAGGCCGCCGTCGATTTTCACCCGACCTCGGCGTACGCGGAGGACTTCCCAAGATTCATCGCGAACCTCAACCGCGTGGAACGCGATTTTCTCCGGGTTTCGGAATCGGAGATCGAACTGCCCGGCTGGCTGGAGTGAGCACCGGCTAGGGCTTAGCCGCCTCGGCCGCGCCCGCCGGGACGCGCTCCACGAAGGCGTCGAGCGCGTCGCCGATCTCCGTCGCCGCGGCCAGGTAGGCGCTGTCGTCGCCGCCGTAGGGGTCGGCGATGTCGCCGCCGCGCTTGGCGTAC